>CABRLN010000014.1 GCA_902471875.1 uncultured Clostridium sp. | reverse complement strand
CCACAAAGGGAGGAATTTCGATTTCCTCCCTTTTGAAACCCACCTTAAACGACCAAGGTCAGTGACCTTGGATCCAAGTTAGTAACAGTACATTCTCTGGTTAGTTCTAGTTAAAGTTTTTTCTTCCGCTTGTTTTTTTATTAGTTCGCTAAATCATAATTTATATAATAAAATCATTTAGAATAATATTATTCGTTGTTTTATATTTCTACATGAACCAAGTGTGCAATGCCCGGTGTGCTTTCACCTTGTTGGTTAGCTGTAGGTGACATTAACGCTCCCGTAGCAATTACTAATATATTTTTAAGTGAGTGCTGACACATTTTCTTTAATATTATGCTGCAAAAAACGCTTCCACAACAGCCGCAGCCGCTACCGCCTGCGTGAACATCCTGCTCGTCAATATTATATATCATCATGCCGCAGTCATTGTGCTGACCTGCTATATTAATACCTTCCTTTTGCAAAAGCTGTAATAAAAGTTCAGAGCCTATTTTACCTAAATCGCCTGTTAAAATCAGGTCATAGTCACTTGGCTTAGTTTTAGTGTCGCTTAAATAACTTTTTATGGTTTCACAGGCAGCAGGTGCCATAGCTGCTCCCATATTATTAATATCAGTTACACCCATGTCAACAACTCTGCCAATGGTGCAATGCTTTAGTTTAGGTCCATTACCGCTTTGTGATACAACTATAGCACCGCTGCCGGTAACTGTCCATTGTGCGGCAGGTGTACGCTGACCTCCGTATTCAAGTGGAAAACGGAACTGTCTTTCTGCTGAACAAAAATGAGAAGAGGTTACAGCCAAAGAGTTTTGGCTGTATTTGCCGTCAACAGTAAGTCCTGCCATTAACAAGCTTTGAATCATTGTTGAACAGGCTCCATATTGACCTAAAAAGGGAATATTAAACCCTCTTATACTGTAATTTGTGCTTATGCACTGATTTAAAAGGTCACCGCCAAAGGTAATTTGAATATCGTCGCCCTTTAACTTGGCTTTTTCAAGTGCAGTTTGTATTGCTTTTTTTTGCAGTTGACTCTCAGCTTGTTCCCATGTATCACAGCCCATTTTTGTGTCGTACTCTATCTTGTCAAAATAATCCTTTAATGGACCTTCGCTTTCTTTTTTTCCAACTACAGAACCAAATCCTGAAATAACAGGAGAGTTGTTATATGCTATTGTATATTTTCCAATTCTATTCATAATAAAAATACTCCTTAAATATTATGGTAAACAATGGCGCAATTATTGGCATTATTGTTTATACTAATGTTAAACTATAATTTAACAGCTAATTATTATTATTATTGAGTAAACAATTATTTTATATACTAATATTGTTTCTTTATTTGTATAAAATATTTTGTAATATTCCTGTAAAAATCATAAATATTCTGCAAAGTGTACCAAATTTTTCAAAATAACTTTTATTCTTTTATATATTGTGGTATAATTACAAATAATATACCTATAATTGGGGGATATAGTATGATAGTACACGACATTACAAGAGAAATAACGTCTGCCCAAGTATATGAAGGTGACCCTGTTACCGATTTTCAATGGGTTTCAAGAATAGACTGCGGTGATAATTATAATCTTTCTAAAATAAAATTCTGCAATCACGCAGGTACTCATATAGATACTCCTAATCATTTTTATGACGACGGCAATACTATTACAGACTATCCTATTTCCAGGTTTTATGGTGACTGCACTGTTGTTACTGCAAAAAATGTGTTAACAGGTGAAGATATGGAGAGAATTTTGCCGTTTTGCTGTAAAAAAATTTTGTTTAAAGGCCCAGAAGAAGGTGTTTTAACCTTAAGCGCTGTGTATGTTATGTCAGACTATGGAATAGAATTGGTTGGAACAGAAAATATGTCTATAGGCTTTGAACCTGAAGAATATCGTGTACACAGAGAACTGGCGTTAAATGATGTATTGGTTATAGAAAATCTTGATTTGTCAGCAATAGCTGATGGTAGCTATATATTAGCTGCACTGCCTTTAAAGATTGAAAGTGCAGAGGCTGCACCTGCCAGAGTAATTCTGCTGGAGCAAGAAATGGGCCTGTAACACATAACCCCAAATAATGGAGATGTTTATGTTGAAAATAAATAAAATTACCTTTAAAGCAATAGTAACATTTTTAATTGTTGTGGCAATGTCAGCAGTGATGAGTGGTTGCGGTGAAATATACACTCAGGTGGAAAATCTTATGAAGGTTACCGATGACTTTGTTGGAGAGCGTGTAATTACCCTAAGGCTTGACAGCGATTTTGCTGGCAATAAAGACAAAAAAACACAGTTTGAAACAGTTGTTAAAGAAGGCTGTCCGCAAAATTTAAGCTATCGTACAGAATTTAAAGACGGTAAGTATAACTGTGTTTTTGTACTTTCTTTTACATCTCTTGAAGAGTACAAAACCAAGGTTGCAAGTATAATAGGCAGACAAATTTCAATAGCATATGGCTTTACTGATACGGCTTTGTCTAAAGGAACATACTATCAAGAGGATTTTGACGGTATGGAGCTTGTAAAATGGTTACATGATGATTTGTACGAAAAGGGTTATAAAGATATTAATCTTGATATGCAGTCAACATCTAATGTTGTAAAGTACAACAATGAGGTGCTAAGCAGCAAAGAGTCGGTTTTAAGTACATCTACAATAAAAGGCGAGCCTGTGCATAGTGTAACCATAAATACTGTTAACTATAAAAACAGTGTTTATGACCGAACAATGGTGTTAACTGTGCCAAAATCTACTTATGACAAGTTGGGCGAATCTTTAAAAACATTAATGCAGTCACGTGTTAATTCTGAGGGTAAAACTATATGGACAGAAAATGACGGATATATGGAATTTACCGCACGATATGAAAAAATTGATATTGAAAGACTTCAGGAATATACTAAACTTTTTTTAGACTGCCGTAACGAAAATATTTATTATGGCGACCAAAATCAAAGCAGTACTCCTTTGGCAGAACAGCTTGTGTTTGAAGAAAGGGTAAATCTTCTAAGCTTTGTTTCTGACAGTGATGAAAATGTAGTAATGAACTATAGCTACACCTTACCGGAAGAGACGACTCATGGCGAAGGTGTTGAGCTTAACAGCGGTGAATGGACAACCTGTGGCGAATGGGCTAACAGTACCTACAAGCTGTCAGATGCAAACGGAGTATATGATATAAGAGTACCGGATGGTATGCAATATACAATAAAAGGCATTAATATTGTTCTTACATCTCTTGAAAATAATGCATTTAAGCGCGTAGTAGATTTTGTATATGACAGAAATACAGGTGAAAAGGGACTTGATTATGCCTATAATTTTTTGGCGAATAAGGGGTTTACAGTTTCTAAAGAGTCAACCTCTGAGGGCTTAGCGTGCAGAATAACCCAGCAGGGGGCAGCAGCTGACATTAATAATGCAGTAGGAGATTTATTTGGCAGCGGTAACTTTTTTGAAAGCTCTCGCCACACTAACGATATGTCAGTGGTAACAGACGTACTTGTTAATGATAATGTAAATATTACACATATGCTTACCGGTGCTAATGCAGACATTAATATAAAATATACTGTAAAAAGTGAAAGCGGAGAAAACATACGTAACGTAAATGTTAATAACAAAGCCACACAGAAGGCCGTTAATATAAAAATGAATGACGACCGCAGTTATACATCATCAATTATTGGTGGTAACTTTACATTAAGCTATAACGCAACAGCACCTTATGTAAACGGCGTTGTATTTTACTGTATTGTTTGCGGTGTAATTATAGTAATTGCACTGTTAATTATATTATTGCTGTTTAGGTATAACAGAAAGTTAAAGCTGCGTGAGCTTGTACGAAAACAGCTTGCTGAAAATAAAGCAAAAATGCCTGAAATTGAAGATAATATATATGAAACAGAAAACAGAAATTTTGTTAATCAACAAACATCATATGATTTTGACGATGATTATATTAATGAACACTATGGATTATAAAATACAAGGAGAAGATTATGTTTAAATATGCAGTTTTTGACCTTGACGGTACTTTGGCAAATACTTTAGAGGATTTAGCAAATGCAGTGAACTATGCTTTAAATAAAAACGGATACAAAGAGCATCCTGTTGAAAGCTATAAGCTAATGGTGGGTTCGGGCATTATAAATTTAATAAAAAATGCTTCAAACAGTGAAAATCAAGGCACTATTGCCGCCATAAAGGCTGATTTTGACTTTTATTATGGTTTGCACGCAGTGGACAAAACCTGTGAATATCCGAATGGTCAAAAGACACTGCTAAATTTACAAAACAGTGGCGTAACGCTTGCGGTGCTTTCTAATAAGCCTGACACTTTTGTAAAAAATATTTTGGATAAAATTTTTCCAAATGTTCAGTTTGCTATGGCTTGGGGCAAAAAAGAAGGCTTTGAAATTAAACCTAACCCTCAGTCATTAAATGCAATGCTTACACAGCTTGGGGCAAAAAAGAAAGATGTCGTTTACATAGGCGACAGCAGTGTAGATGTACTTACCGCAAAAAACGGCGGGGTAAGCTTTATTGGTTGTGCATGGGGCTTTAGAGGCGAACAGGAGCTTAAACAAACCGGTGCTGAAAAAATAGCCTATAGCTGTGAACAGCTTGAAAAAATGGTTTTAGGAGAATAGCTGTTGAATAAGATTAATTACCAAAAAATATTAGATGACGAGATTTTTAAAATAGAAAACAGCGGTAAAACTCCATCTTTGCTGCTGCACAGCTGTTGTGCCCCTTGTAGCAGCTATGTTATAGAATATCTTTCACAATATTTTAAAATTACTGTTTTTTATTATAATCCTAACATTTCTTTAAAAGATGAATATACTTACAGGGCGTCTGAGCAGAAAAGACTTATTGAAAGTATGCCTGTAAAAAATAAAGTTGAGTTTTTGGAGGGAGAATATATTCCGCAGGATTTTTTTAAAGCTTGTAAAGGCTTTGAAGATGCTCCTGAGGGTGGTTTAAGATGCGAAAAATGTTTTTTGCTGCGCCTGTCTAAAACAGCAAAAACAGCACAAGCACAGGGGTTTGACTATTTTACCACTACCTTGACAATAAGCCCCTTAAAAAATGCACAGCTTATTAACAGTATAGGCAAAGAGGTGTCGGTTAAGTATGGTGTTCCATATTTATTCAGCGATTTTAAAAAGCGTAACGGTTACAAACGCTCTATAGTTTTGTCACAGGAATACGATTTGTACCGACAAAACTATTGCGGCTGTATATTTTCAAAACAGGTGAATAACAAAATTAAATCAACTGTTTAGCGGTTCGGTTACTGCCGAACCATTTTTATTCTATAATCAGAATAATTATGTAAAATAATAGAATAATTTAATATGTACAATTGCATTTAAAAATAAATAAATAAAAAATAGAGTATAAAAAGGCTGTATGTTTAAGTTATTTGGTGTAAATTGTAAATAAAAATGTTATTATAGAATTATAATTTTTAAAATGTTTTTACAAATATAATTTGTTATTCGTTTTGCTCATAAATTTTTAAATTATTTGTGCAAAATATAAAATTTAATAGCATTGTAAATAAATTTATAAAATTGTATTGAAATTAAAAATGGGAAGTGGTAGAATGACAAATAAGAGGTGACCATAATTAAAAATAATGTATATTTTTAACAAACACTTCATTAATTGGAAGAAAAGCAAAAAATAATTAGAAAAAAGGAGAAATAATTAATGAATAAGGTAACAAAAATTGCTGCTGTATTTATGGCACTTTGTTTAGGTGCTTCTGCAGTTGCATTAACAGGTTGTAGTGACAATAGCGGTGCCAATAGCGGCAGCAGTGATACAAAGTTAAACAATTCATCAAAGGTTGATACATCAGGTGTAAAAGAAATTTACTACTTGAACTTTAAGCCTGAAATTTCTGATAAATATGAAGCTATTGCTAAACAATATGAAAAAGAAACAGGTATTAAGGTAAAGGTTTCTACTGCTGCTTCAGGTGAGTATGAGAAAACTTTAACAACTCAAATGGCTAATGCAGATTCTGCACCTACTATTTTCCAGGTTAACGGCCCTGTTGGTTACGAAAACTGGAAGGATTATTGTGCAGACCTAAGTGGTACAGATTTTTATGCTAATCTTTCAGATAAAAGTCTTGCAATAACAAATGGCGACGGCGTTTACGGTATTCCTTACGCTGTTGAAGGCTATGGTATTATTTATAATAATGCTATTATGGACAAATACTTTAAGTCAGACAAGAAATCAACAAGCTATAAGAGCATGAGCGATATTAACAGCTTTGACAAACTAAAAGAAGTTGTTGAGGATATGACTAAGATTAAAGATGATATTGGCATTAAGGGTGTATTTGGTTCAACATCACTAAAAACAGGTGATGATTGGAGATGGCAGACACACTTGATGGATCTTCCTTTATACTATGAGTTTAACAGTGGTGAAGGCAGTTCAATTACCAAGTGCTTAGACGCTAAAGAGCTTGAATTTAAATATTCTGATAACTTTAAGAATATTTTCGACCTATATACAAATAATTCTTGTACAGAGAAGAACCAGCTTGGTTCTAAAACAGTTGATGAGTCAATGGGTGAATTTGCACTTGGCAATGTTGCTATGATTCAAAACGGTAACTGGGCTTGGGAAACAATTTCTAAGACAAAGGGCAATGTTGTTAAGGCTGATGATATTAAGTATTTGCCAATTTACACAGGTGTAGAAGGCGAAGACAAGCAAGGCTTGTGTGTTGGTACTGAGAACTATCTTGCTATTAACAGCCAGGCAGACCCTGCTAAGCAGCAGGCTTCTATTGACTTCTTAGAGTGGCTGTTCTCATCAGATTACGGCAAAAAAGCTGTTGTTGAAGAGTTAGGCTTTATGGCACCGTTTACAACATTTAAAGAAGATGAAAAGCCTAGCGACCCGCTTGCAAAAGAAGTTTTGGCTTGGATGGAAAAAGACGGAGTTAAGTCTGTAGAATGGACATTCTTGGGTATGCCAAGTGAACAGTGGAAGAGTGACTTTGGTGCAGACCTGTTGGAATATGTTCAAGGACAAAAAGAGTGGTCAAAGGTTGTTGACGAAGCTAAAGCTTCATGGAAAACAGAAGTTGAACTAAAAGCTGAATAATTTGTTAGCATTTAGTTAAAAATATTGTGGTGTTTGTGTTCTCCCGCACCCTTGGGTGCGGGAGAACTGTTTAATGAAATTTTATTAAATATGCTTTTAACAATTAGGGTTTATATAGGCTTACCTCCAATATGTAAAACTTTTAAAAGCTAATTATAAAAAAATTTTATCACTATAAGTAAATAAGGAGGAGAAAAATGCAAAAATCTATTAAACGATGGTTTCCGGTATTTGTGTTACCAACTGTATTAGCGTTTATTGTTTCTTTTATTGCTCCGTTTATTATGGGCATATATTTATCATTTACAAAATTTAAAACTGTAACCAATGCCAAATGGGTTGGACTTAGTAACTATGTAAAAGCCTTTGAAGACGCAGACTTTGTAAACGCTTTGTGGTTTACTGTAAAGTTTACTGTGGTGTCAGTTATTACAATTAATGTAATTGCCTTTTTATTGGCACTTTTGCTGACAAAAGGTTTAAAGGGAACAAACCTTTTCAGAACAACCTTCTTTATGCCAAACCTTATTGGCGGTATAGTTTTGGGTTATATTTGGTTAATGATTATTAATGGCGTTCTTTCTTATGCCGGCTTGTCAATTACATACGATGCGTCGTATGGTTTTTGGGGCTTGGTAATATTGATGAACTGGCAGTTAATAGGATATATGATGATTATTTATGTTGCCGGCATACAAAATGTATCGCCTGATTTGCTTGAGGCAGCTGATATTGACGGTGCTACCAGCTTCCAAAAGCTTATAAAAATTACAATCCCACAGGTTATGCCGTCGGTAACAATATGTACGTTTTTGACATTAACAAACTCATTTAAGCTGTTTGACCAAAACCTTGCGTTAACAGCAGGTGCACCTGGCAAGCAAACACAAATGCTTGCTTTGGACATTTATAACACCTTCTATGGCAGGGTAGGTTACCAGGGTGTTGGTCAGGCAAAGGCGGTTGTTTTCTTTATAATTGTTGCAGTTATAGCCTTAACACAGCTATACCTAACAAGAAGTAAGGAGGTTGAAAGCTAATGGCAGAGGACATGAATAAAAAGGAAATATCAGATGAGCCTATACTGGACGTAGTAGTGCAAACTCCGGTTGTTGCTGTTGGCGTTGCAGGGGGAAATCACCAGCCTAGCGGTATAAAAAAGACTGTAGAAAAGCAAGAGGGTAAAAAGGGAAAAGAACCTAAAAGAAAAATGAAAGCTAAGGATGTTCCGTTTATTGTACTATTGACTTTTCTTGCTGTAATGTTTATATCGCCGATTTTATTGGTGTTAATGAACTCCTTTAAGGGCAAAAACTATTTAAGTACCGAGCCTTTTGCGTTTCCGAATGCAACCTCATTTGTAGGCTTTGACAATTATATTGAGGGTGCAGCAAAAATAAATTTTGTACCTGCATTTTTTACCTCACTGTTTATTACAGTATTTTCAGTTGCACTTATTGTATTGTGTACATCAATGTGTGCATGGTTTATTGTAAGAATAAAAAAGTGGTATTCAAAGCTTCTTTATTTGCTTTGTGCATTTTCAATGATTGTACCGTTCCAAATGGTAATGTACCCAATGACTCAAGTGGCTTCTATGCTGAAGCTTAATAATATGGTGGGTATTATATTTGTTTACCTTGGTTTTGGTGCAGGCTTGGCGGTGTTTATGTTTGTAGGTTTTATAAAAAGTGTTCCTCTTGAAATTGAAGAGGCTGCAATGATAGACGGCTGCGGTGCATTACGCACATATTTCTTGGTAGTATTTCCAATACTAAAACCAACAGCTATAACTGTTGCAATTCTTGATGCTATGTGGATATGGAACGACTACCTGCTACCGTATTTGCTGCTTAACACATCAGATACAAGAACATTGCCAATGGCTATACAGTATTTAAGAGGCGGTTATGGCTCTATTGACATGGCTAATATGATGGCTATGATTATACTTTCAATTATCCCTATTGTTATATTCTATTTGGTTTGCCAAAAGTATATTATCAAGGGCATTGTCGCTGGTGCTGTAAAGGGCTGATATAATCAATTAATTATAAAAAGAAAAGGCTGTTACACTGTATTTTTGTGTAACAGCCTTTATTTAGTGTGATAATGTTTAAAAACTTTTGACTTTCGATTATAATGTATAACTTAATAATTAGTATTAGACAATTAATTTGTGCTGTGTTAAGATATATTAAATATTCATAAAAGGATTGACTTTAACACCGTGTCGTACTTTAAAATTAACATGGAGGTGACAGATTATGAAAATAATGACTATAAGTGAAGTTTCACGGCATTTTAATATTTCTACAAGAATGCTGCGCTATTATGAGAAAGAAGGGCTTATTAACAGTACACGCATTGACAATTATTCTTACAGGGTATACGAAGAAGAAGCTATTCAACGACTGCAGCAAATTCTTGTATTTAGAAAACTAAGAGTTCCTATAAAGCAAATTGCAGTTATTCTTGATGACGAACAGCAGTTTAAAACACTTGAAATTATGAAAAAGAATTTATCCGAAATTGACGAAGAGATTTCGGCATTAAATATAATAAAAAATATTATAAAAGCTATGGTGTCAAAACTGGATGAAAATATACAAAAAAGAACTCACCTTGATTTGCTGAAAGATAATGAGCTTATGGACATAGTTCATATTCTTAATCCGCCAAAAACAAATTTAAAGGAGTCATATTCAATGAATGAATTATCAAAGGCAAGTAAGGTTCTGGAACAAAAAATGGATGTAAGAATTGTCTATTTACCGCCTGCTACAGTAGCGGCGTATCAATATATAGGTGAAAACCCCGAAGATGTGGCAGGAGAAAAGATTTACAGTTTTATTAAAGAAAAAAATCTGAGTAAATTAAAACCTGATTTTAGATTGTTTGGTTTTAATAATCCTTCTCCTCAAGATGGACAAAAGGTTTATGGCTATGAATTTTGGGTTACAATACCTGAAAATATGCAGGTAAATGGACCAATTGTTAAAAAACAGTTTAACGGCGGATTGTATGCGGCTCATTGTATTAATTTTGGAGATTTTTATGAGTGGGGTGCTTTTATAGATTATATGAATAATAACAAAATATATGAAATTGACTGGAGAGAACCAAATGGTATGGGCGGTTGTTTGGAAGAAGAATTGAATATTTTTACAAATATAAAACAAGGAGCAAAGAAAGCCCAGCAGCTTGATTTGTTTATTCCAATAAAGGAGAGAACAAAATGATGAAAATTGTTATGCAGTCAAATTGTTTTACTTGTGGACAAGCTTGTATTGCAATGATAACCGGAAAAGAAATTGACGAGGTTATTAAAGATATTAAAAACAATGGTCCAACAAGTATAGGTCAGTTAATAGAGGCACTGGATTTTTACGGAGTAAGACACGCTGAAAAAAATTTGCGAATATCAAAAAAGAACCCGGTTCAATCTGATTATTCTATTCTTACAGTTCATATGAATGCAGGTTATACCCATTGGGTATTGTATTATAATAAAAAATATTACGACCCTGAATTTGGCATAATTGAAGGTTGTTACTCAAAGGGAAAAATAACGTCGTTTTTATCTATATATGAATAAAATCCTTTAGAAGCTATAGGTGTATGAATATTGGGTAGAAGGTGTGTTTTTAATAACACAATCTAAAGCTTCTGTGAACATCTATATTGTTTTTATTTTCTTTTGTAATCAATGTTTGCTGACTTTGCTTGTCGAATCAAATCCTTTGTTTGTAGTGTATATTTCTTTCCGTCCTTTATAAAATGAGTACCGCATTGTCTAAATTCAAAATTAACATTTTTCTTTACGCATTGTTCTCGTAGGTTTAATACCCAATCATAATTTAATGGTCTTGCATGGCAATCAGACTCGCCTCCAACAACTACTAGTTCTATGTTTTGCAGATATTTTTCTATGTTAATATTTTCGAGCAACGGCTGTGCGGTAATACATTTATGTTTAATTGGTAAACTATTAAAAATAGCTAGCTTATAATCAGCATTTTTTTGATTTTCAATAGTACAGCATACAACAACATTGTCGTATCCGGTATCCCAATCGTTAGGAATACATTTGAGAAAACGGTCTATTCTTTTGGTAAGAAACAAAAACGTCAAATCTTTTCTTTCTTTTATCATTTTCCAACAGTCATTTCTCCAAATATCAGCTTCTTTAATAAGAAAATCGCTTGAAAAACAAAGATAAACAATACCCGATTTTATTTTATAATTTCCATTTTTAAATTTATCAACAGGCTTGATAAAATCTTTGGTTTTTACAATATTTGCTGTATCAATTTTTTTCTTTATGTCACTTTTATGAATATAGCAGTATTGACATCCCTCGCTACATTTTCTACAACCTCTCCATGGATTCCACATTGCCATATTATAATACCTCCTTATATCTTTTGCTCTTGCTTATTTTGGAGAAATACCCATGAAATTGCTGAAAAGCCTTTGTGAATGATGTAGGGGAGTTATATCCATATTTATAGCTTATATCAACAACCTTCATATCAGTGCTTTTCAAATCATATCCTGCTAAAGTCAATTTTCGTGAACGAACATATTCAGAAAAACTTATACTATTCATATAAAAAAACACTTTTTGAAAAAAATCAAACGAGCAACCTGCCATTTTTGATATTTCTTCATTGTCAATTGGCGTTTCTTTACATTGCAAATGATTTTCAACATAATCAATAATATTTTGTAATTTTTGATTCCATTCCACTAAGGGTATCCTCCTTGCTTAGGACATATTCACATTATATCAGTTGTTAAAACAACTTTCATCTCATTTTAGTACTGGCTGGATAGCATATAAAGCTTGCTTACATAATTTAATTATGCAGGCAAGCACGCTTTTTCTTAGGGCATATCTGAAAACAGAAAAATGACTGAACATTTTGCTAAGGCAAGGTGGGTTCGAGTAAAAAAGCGTAGAAATGCTGACGTGTTTTGAGCATTTTTTGTGATGAAATTGCCCGCAATAGTAGAAATAGACAGTTATTTTGAATTTTCAGATAGTCCCTAATTTTATCCTAAAAAAATAAAGCCACCTCAAAAATTGAAGTGACTTTATAATGTACTGTTTTTTGAAATTGAATAAAATTTATCTTTAAAAATTTTAGCTTAATAAGGAGGTACTAAAAAGTGTTTTTATATACATCCTGTTTTATAAAAATTAAAAAGTCAAATTATCTTCTATTTGTAAAACACTCTTTGCAATATACAGGTCTGCCCTCAGTTGGTTTGAATGGAACCTGTGTTTCACAGCCGCACTCTGCACAGGTTGCTGTAAACATTTCTCTTGCAGGACGATTACTGTTCTTGCGTGCATCACGACATGATTTGCATCTTTGTGGTTCGTTTACAAATCCTTTTTCAGCGTAAAATTCCTGTTCGCCGGCTGTAAAAACGAACTCGTTACCACAGTCTTTGCAAATTAAAGTCTTGTCTTCGTACATTAGGTTATACCTCTCTTAAAAAAATAATATTTGTTCAGAAACGGACTTGCACCGTTACCTTTGCAGTATGCAACGCTCTTCTTAAATTTAAGCTATCCGAAACATATAAATTAAACAGTAAATTAAACAGTATGGCTAATACTTTAGCTTTTTGCGAATTCTTTGAATAGCATTATCTACAGCCTTAATATCCATTTGTAAAATTTCTGCTATCTGCTTGTAAGACTTTCCTGCGGTATGGTAAGAGAGAACTGTAAATTCTCGTTTAGAAAGCTTACTTTTAATTCTTTTAATAAAGCCAATATAGTTTTCACGCTCAATAAGACTTTGTTCCGGCGTTACATTGTCTTTAACCTGATTTAATTCATCACTGCCCAAGTACACAAGTAATTCAGAGGGAATATGCTTTTTGCCGTTAGCTTTGTTTACACCTGATAGAATACGATTATCTATACATTTGTTTGCATAGGTTTTAAATGATGCACTTTTGTTAGGGTTATATGTTTGTACAGCACCCCATAACCCAAGCAAGCCTTCTTGTACAAGGTCGTCACGGTCTGCAAGCTTTTTAAATTTATTTGCTTTAAAAATGATAATAGGCTCATATAAATCTGCCAATATATTAAATGCAAGCCCGTTATTGGTTTGTGCCTGTAAAGCTAATTCTTCCTCTTTTGTGCGTGAATTTAGGTTGTTGTCTGTACTATTCAAAAACCTGTTCACCCCGCTTGTCGGCAGTTAAAATACTGTTAAGTTAATAATACCTTAAACTGTTTAAATAGTCAATGAATTTGTTAAAAAAATTAAAAATTTTTTCTTGTCACAATAACTCTTGTGCTGTACTTACAAAAAGTCTTAAAAATCGTCAAAATAACAAAAATATTGCAACATACAAAATAGTGTGATAATATTAAATTAAATATAAAAAAGGTTAATAACAAGCACTGTCTAAACCATTGAACAGGTTATAGAGCAAACTTTGTTCAATGTAATAATCTAACGCAGAAATGCTGTTGCAGGTTAAGTAGAAAAATATGGTACCAAGAAAAAATTGTCGGTAAAAGCTACTTTGTTTAAATAGTGTTTAGGGCTTGTTAAAAAAATTAAAAGTAATGTTTGGTTTCAGACAAGCCTTGGTATAAAATATATTGTATAATTTTAGAAGATAACGGCAGCAATTATGCTGTGTTCAATTAAACGTATTTTAATAGGTTTTGAGGTGTTTTTTAGTGGTTCGTTTTAGCAATAGTATGGGAATATTCGGTTTAGATACATTTAAGGTTAAGGTTGAGGCAGACGTTGCAATGGGGTTTCCGGGCTTTGATATTGTAGGCTTGCCTGACGCCTCGGTAAAAGAGTCACGAGACAGGGTTCGTTCTGCACTTAGAAATTGCGGCTTTGAAATACCTGACGGCAAAATAACAATTAACCTTGCACCTGCACATATAAAAAAAGAAGGCTCGGTTTATGACTTGCCAATTCTTATGGCTTTGCTTAAATACAGTGGGCAGCTTATGGCAAACCTTGACGACAGTGTGTTTATTGGTGAGTTGTCTTTGTCGGGTGATGTTCGTGGTGTAACAGGAGTTTTGCCAATGACAATGAAGGCAAAAGAAGAAGGCTTTAAAAATATGTATGTGCCTTATGTAAATAAGAATGAGGCAGCCATTGTTAAAGATATTAATGTTTACCCTGTTAAAAATTTAAGTCAGCTTTTTGAGCATTTATGCGGCAGAAAACTGATTAAAGCCGCTGTAGTTGACCAGAATGAAGATGACTATGCTTTGCAAATGCCGGATTTTTCACAGGTAAAAGGACAAGCTGAGGCAAAGAGGGCAATTGAGATTGCCGCGTCGGGTATGCATAACATATTGCTTGTAGGCACACCCGGTTCGGGTAAAAGTATGCTTGCCAAAAGAATACCGTCTATTTTACCCGATATGACATTTGAAGAATCTATTGAAACAACCAAAATTCATTCTGTAGCAGGTTTATTGGATACTGATAAAGGACTTATTACTACACGCCCGTTTCGAGCTCCACACCATACGGTGTCGGCAGCAGGGCTGTCTGGCGGAGGTACAGTGCCAAAACCCGGTGAGGTTTCACTTGCACATAACGGCGTATTGTTTTTAGATGAGCTTCCTGAATTTTCAAGAATGGCAATGGAGGTTCTGCGGCAGCCTATTGAAAACGGAGAGATTACTATTTCAAGGGTTAGCGGTACTTTGTCATATCCTTGTGATGTTATGCTGGTGGCTGCTATGAATCCTTGTCCGTGCGGTTATTTTGGTCATCCCACACGCAAATGTATATGTGGTCAAAAGGCAGTAACAAGATACTTGTCAAGGGTTTCAGGCCCTCTGCTTGATAGAATTGATATTCATATAGAAGTTCCGCCTGTAGAATTTTCTGATTTAACATCGCAATCGCAGGAGGAATGCTCGGCAGAAATAAAAAAGCGGGTTAATAAGGCTCGTGCCGTACAACGTCAACGGTATGAAGGCACAGGCATAAAAAGCAACTCAACCCTGAATGCGTCTATGCTTAATAAGTGCTGCCCAATGGACGACAAGGCACGGCTGCTTTTAGAAAAAGCCTTTGACAAAATGGGGCTTTCAGCCAGAGCTTATGACAGAATTTTAAAGGTTGCACGTACTATAGCCGATTTGGACGAAAGCGAGGTTATAAAAAGCCTGCATATTGCCGAGGCTGTTCAGTACCGCAGTCTTGACCGCAAATATTGGGGTTCAAATTTATAAGTAATACTCATATATAAATAAAAAATGCTTTCTGTGCTGTAATTATTACACTGAACAAGCTTTGCCTGTTAGTTTGTTTTAGTGTTTAAACAGAGCTTTGTATTATACAAAAAACCAATAGTCATAAATATATCTTGGAAGTTTTTAGGTTGACATTTTGGGTCTTTTGTATTATTATATATGTTAGTGTTTTTATAAGTAAAAAAGGGTGCGTTACTTAAAAAAGTGCGTGCTTTTTATTTATGAGTTTACTCTGGTAATAAGTGGTTATGGTTGTGTACCTGTTTTACCGATTGATATAGTTAAAATAATGGAATTTAGGGGTGTCAGTCCTTGGATAAATTTGTAGTAAACGGTGGTAAGCCGTTAACAGGTGAAGTAACAATATGCGGTGCGAAAAATGCGGCCGTTGCTATTATACCTGCAACTATACTTGCAGATGAGCCTTGCAGGCTAGAAAATATCCCCGATATAAGCGATGTTGCCGCCATGTTTGAAATATTAAAAAAAATGGGTGCGACAGTAGAAAAAGCAGAAGAAAATACTTATATTGTAGATACTACAACAATTAATACTACAGAGGCTGTGTTTGACCTTGCACGCAACATGAGGGCGTCTTACTATTTGTTGGGGGCTCTTTTAGGCAAGCGTGGTCACGCAAAGGTGGCTATGCCGGGCGGATGCTTTTTTGGTGTACGTCCTATTGACCAACACCTGAAAGGCTTTAGCAGCATGGGTGCCGAACATAACATGGTTGACGGCGGAGATGCTATAGAGGTTAAAGCTGACAAGCTTACAGGCGGATATGTTTACATGGATGTTGTTTCTGTTGGGGCAACAATGAATGTTATGCTTGCAGCTGTTAAGGCAGAGGGTACAACGGTTATTGAAAATGCCGCACGTGAGCCTCATATTGTAGATTTAGCCAATTTTCTTAATACAATGGGCGCTAATATTAAAGGTGCAGGTACAGATGTTATTAAAATTCAGGGTGTTGAAAGTCTGCACGGTACAACATATTCAATAATTCCTGACCAAATTGAGGCAGGCACATATATGGCGGCAATTGCTGCCACAAGGGGCAGTGCTGTGGTAAAAAATGTTACTCCTAAGCATCTTGACTCTATTACAGCCAAGCTTAGAGAAATGGGTGTAATTGTAGAAGAGGGTGACGACAGTGTTACTATTAACGCAACCAATGGCATTAAACGCTGTAACATAAAAACAATGCCGCACCCCGGTTTTCCAACCGATATGCAGCCGCAAATTGTTGCGTTGCTTTCAGTTGCAACGGGTACAAGCATTGTAAACGAGGCTGTTTGGGAAAGTCGTTTTCAATATGTTGACCAGCTTGTAAAAATGGGTGCGCAAATTTCGGTAAACGGCAGACTTGCCATTATTGACGGTGTTGATACGTTAACAGCGGCAGATGTTGCTGCTACTGACCTTCGTGCAGGTGCAGCTATGATTATTGCCGCACTGTGTGCAGACGGAATAAGCACAATATCAAGCATTAAGTACATTGAACGTGGTTATGACAGGGTTATTGAAAAATTCAGTGGTCTGGGTGCTGATATTAAAAAAATTAGCTGTTAAATAATAATATACAGACATTTGCAGGCAGACATTTTACAGTCTGCCTGTTTTTAAATAAAAAGGTTTTATTGCAATGTTTGGGTAAGAAAATTAAAGCTTAGGTAACAATTTTTCAAAGCTTTGCAGGTTTTAAAGAAAGCATTTTTAACCAAATGCTTTTCAATAATCTTTTTTACCTAAACACTTATTATAGAGTCAATAAAAATTAGTATTATAAAAATTAAGGAAATGAGATTATATGGCAAGGGTTTATCCTCTTTTTAGCGGCAGTAAGGGCAACTGCTACTATGTAACAGCAGGCGGCAAGGGCATTTTAATTGATGCCGGCCGCAGTGCAAAGCAAATTGAACAGGCTCTTAATGATAACAGCATAGACGTAAAAAGCATTGAGGGAATTTTTATTACCCACGAGCATACTGACCATATTAAGGGTGTGCGTGTGCTGGCGTCAAGGTATGGAATAAATGTTTATGCCACACAGGGTACATTACAGCAAATGGACGCACAGGGGCACCTTGTACCAGAAAAATTTAACAGCTACATAATTAACAGCGGTGCAGATGTTGCAGGAATGACAGTAAAAACCTTTGCAACCTCGCACGACTGTGCCGAAAGCGTAGGCTATGTGGTAGAAATGCCCGACAACCGCAAACTTGCCGTTGCAACAGACACAGGCTGTATTACACAAGAAATGGAAGAAAAGTTAACCGGCAGTGATGTTGTTATTATTGAATCTAACCATGATGTTAATATGCTTTTAAACGGCAGCTACCCTTATATGCTTAAAAGAAGAATATTGTCAAATAACGGTCATTTATCTAACGAAACCTGTTCAGATATTTTGCCTAAGCTTATACGCAGCGGCAGCACAAGGTTTTTGCTT
This sequence comes from uncultured Clostridium sp., assembly GCA_902471875.1. Taxonomy (GTDB): domain Bacteria; phylum Bacillota; class Clostridia; order Oscillospirales; family Acutalibacteraceae; genus CAG-964. The sequence goes on along the minus strand of CABRLN010000014.1, from coordinate 33,578 downwards.
GCACATTTAAGTGAAGAAAATAATATGCCGCACATTGCCCTTGAGTCGGCTCGCTGTGTTTTGCAGCAGCACGGTATGAACGAAAACGCAGACTACACCATAGGGGTTGCAAAAGCAGTTACCGACGGCAGTTGTATTATTTTTTGAGGTGTATTTATGCTTAGTGTAAATATTATTTGTGTAGGCAAGCTGAAAGAAAAATATTGGACCATGGCTGTTGCCGAATATGAAAAGCGTTTAAAGTCTTTTTGCAGGTTTAAAATAATAGAAATTGATGAAGAAAAACTGCCCGATAACCCCGGTAAAGCTCAAATTGAAAATACCCTTGACAAAGAGGGTAAAAGAATAATAAAAAATATAGGTAAGGGTGCAAAGGTAATTTCACTTTGTATTGAGGGCAAAATAATATCGTCAAAACAGCTTTCTCAAATGTTGAACGAAACCGCCGTAAACGGAACAAGCGAAATCGATTTTATTATAGGCGGCTCGTGGGGGCTTTCTGACGAGGTTAAAAATATGTCACATATACACTTGTCTATGTCCAAAATGACATTTCCGCATCAACTGGCAAGGGTTATGTTGTGCGAACAGGTGTATAGAGGCTTTCAGATTCTGACAGGCGGCAAGTATCATAAATAATAAGGAGGTTCGGTTATGGCACTGGACGGCGGATATTTAAGACATATATGTAACGAAATAAACGAAAATGCCCTAAATTGCAGGGTAGAAAAGGTTTACCAACCGAACAAGGACGAAATTATATTAGGACTGCGTGGATTAAACGGTGCAAGCAAGCTGTTGCTGTCTGCAAGAGCTAACAGTCCAAGAATTAATTTTACAAAATATGCACCCGAAAATCCTAAAGTGCCGCCTATGCTTTGTATGCTTTTCAGAAAACGTCTGTGTGGTGCAAAGCTTATAAATGCACGTCAAGAGGCTATGGAGCGTATAATATTTTTAGATTTTGATGCCACCAACGAGCTTGCCGACCATGTTAATCTTACTCTTGCTGTTGAAATAATGGGTAAATACAGCAATGTAATTTTTATTGACGAAAACGGTGACATAATTGACGCATTAAAAAGGGTAGATATTTCAATGTCATCTCAAAGGCTGGTACTGCCGGGATTAAAATACAGTATGCCGCCTGCACAGGATAAAATGAAGATTTTGGAGGCTACAGCCGAAGATGTTTTAGCACGTATAGAAAATATAACGGTTGACACCAAACTTAGTAAAGCCTTGCTTAATACAATACAGGGTGTTTCGCCTGTAATATGCCGAGAAATTGAATATCTTACTGGCAGGGGAAATGATATTACTACCTTCTCTTTAACTAATGAAGATAAAAAACGCCTGCTGTTCTTTTTAAACAGAATGATTACTCAGTTAAAAGAGCACAGCGGTACGCCTTGTATGGCTGTTGTAAACGGCAAGCCTATGGATTTTGCTTTTATGGACATTACCCAGTATGGTGAAGCCGCTGTTATAAAGCGTTCAGAAAGCTTTAGCAGCTTGCTTGACGATTTCTTTAACGAGCGTGACACAGCAGAACGTATGAAGGTAAAATCGCAGGATTTGCACCGACTTTTGGCAAATACTACTGAGCGTCTGTCAAGAAAGATAAATTCGCAAAGTGCCGAGCTTGCACAATGTACTGACAGAGAACCCCTTAGAATTATGGGCGATTTGCTTCAGGCTAATTTATACAGAATAGAAAAAGGTGCAAACAGCGTTACCGTAGAAAATTATTACGATAATAACAGTCAAATTACAATACCGTTAAACCCTGCACTTACGGCTACGCAAAATTCGCAGAAATATTATAAAAATTACCGCAAGGCAAAAACTGCTGAACAGGTTTTAAAGGTGCAAATAGAAAAGGCCAAAGAGGAACTAGAGTATATTGACACCGTAATTGAAGCCTTAAACAGAGCCACAACAGAAGGCGAGCTTGCAGAAATTCGTGCCGAGCTTACCGAACAGGGCTATGTAAAAGCACCACGGGGCAAGCAGAAAAAGGTTTCTTCTTTACCTCCGCTTAAATTTACATCATCAACAGGTTTTACCATTTTAGTAGGAAGAAATAATAAGCAAAACGACAAGCTTACTTTAAAAACTGCGTCTAAAAATGACATTTGGCTGCATACTAAAGACATACACGGTACCCATACCATAATTTTAACAGAGGGCAAGGAGGTTGACATTACAACTTTGCAAGAGGCGGCACAGCTGGCAGCTTACCACAGTAAGGCACGCAACAGCGCACAGGTGCCTGTTGATTATACTTTGGTAAAAAATGTAAGCAAGCCTTCAGGTGCAAAGCCGGGTATGGTTATATATGTAAAAAATAAAACACTTTATGTTACACCACAGCTTATTGAAAATAAATCACAAATATAATTTAATATTTACAAGTTTGCTACAGTTTTAAACATTCTATTAATTCTGTTGCATAGTATAAAATTTTGGGGTATAATAATTAAAAACCAAAGAAATGTGAAAAAGAATGGAGGTAATTGTAATGCAGATTACAAAAGATACACTAATTGGCGATATTTTAGATATGGATAATTCAACAGCACCAATTTTTATGGAAATGGGTATGCACTGCTTAGGCTGTCCTGCTTCAAGAGGCGAAAGCCTTGCCGAGGCTTGTATGGTACACGGTGTTGACGCTGACGAAATGGTAGAAAAAATAAATAACCATATTGCAGGCAACAAATAAACCAAATTATCAAAGCTTTAATTTTCGGCGGTCGGTGCATTGTGTGCCTGCCGCCATATTTTTTTATAGAAAGAGTATTTTATGGAGTATTTATTTGATTTAGATAATCGTCTTAGCTTATGTGCCAGCTTTGTTCGTAAAGGGGTAAGGGTAGCAGACATTGGTACAGACCACGCATATTTACCCGTTTGGCTATGTAAAAACGGCAAAGCTAAAAGTGCAATAGCGGCTGACATTAACCCCGAGCCTTTAAAACGAGGTGAATACACCATTGCCAAATATGGTGCAAAGAATTTGGTAACTTCATGCTTATCTGACGGTTTGGCACAAATTGCCCCAAATACGGTTGATGATATTATTATTGCAGGCATGGGCGGCGAGCTTATAGCTCAAATTCTTAACAATGCACCATGGGTTAAAAATGAAAAATATCATTTTATTTTACAGCCAATGACAAAGGCAGAGGTACTTAGAGAATACCTGTACAGCAACGGCTTTAATATTGAAAGCGAACAGGCAACAATGGCAGAAAACAAGCTGTATTCTGTAATGAGCGTTTACTTTACGGGTAAAGTACCAAATGACTTTCGTTTAAAAATGTATTATGGCGGTCTTACCCCTGGCAACAGTGAATATGCTGTGCAGTATATTGAAAAAACAGCTAACGCATTGCTGAAAAAGGGCAAAGGAATGCTAACTGCTGACGGCTTTAGCAATCAGGCAAAAAAATACATACATTATGGTGAAAAGCTTATGGAGTATGCAAAAACAGGTGTTGAACCGCAAAATATTACAACCGTACAGGACATTTACAGCTATATAGACAGCTTTGCACCCTTTAATACAGCACTGGACTATGATAATGTAGGTATTTTAGCAGGTGACAAAAACGCTGTGGTAAGCAAGGTTATGGTTGCACTTGATATTACAAGTGATGTTGTAAACGAGGCTTACCGCACAGGTGCAAGCCTTATTGTAAGCCATCACCCTGTAATATTTAAGCCTGTTCGTTCACTGGCAAGCAGCAGTATTCCATATATGCTGGCACAAAGAGGGCTTAGTGCCGTTTGTGCCCATACTAACCTTGACCTTTCGCCCCAAGGTGTAAATGTATGTATGGCAAATGTGCTTAAACTGGAAAATGTTTATTTACACAGCGAAGGCATTGCAGTGGGTGACATAAATGGTACACCAATGTCGTCAAAGCAATTTGCGTTTATGGTAAAAGAAAAACTAAATTGCACAGGGGTGCGTTTTACAGACATAACTAATAAAATATCCCGTGTGGCAGTTGGCGGCGGTGCTTGCGGCGAATATATTTATTTGGCAAAAGAATTAGGTGCTGACGCCTTTGTTACAGGCGAAATAAAGCATAATTATATTTTAGAAGCTCATGACATTAACCTTACGGTAGTTGATGCAGGCCATTACAGAACAGAAGATGTTGTAATTGACTATTTGGTACAGGTGTTTGGCAGAAGGTTTCCAAATGTAGAATTTATAAAATCTAAAACATTTACTGATTATATTAGCTATTTATAATCATATTAATTAATAGGAGTGTGATATTGTGAGAAATCCTAATGAACCTGATGATAACCGTTATACAAGAAATACGTATTATAATGATGGATACGGCAACGGTCAAAACAATAGTTATGGCAACAGCTATAACAATTATAACGGATATAACAATAATTACAGTAGCTACAACAATGGCTACAGCATGGAAAGTGCAGGGTCAGAAAGCTTTGCAAAGCATATTGCAAAAACTTATTTGTGGATGTTCTTTGGGTTGGCTATTACCTTTGGGTTGGCATTATATATGACGCTTAACTCAATGTCTGTTATGGAGTTTGTTGCACTGCACACCGAGCTATATCTTGGTGCGTCAGTAGCAAGCATTATATTTGTTTTTGTTATAGGCTTTTTTGTAGCAAAAATGCCGCCAACACTTGCTAAAATAGTGTTTGTTTTGTATGCGGCAGATATGGGTATATTAATTACTCCAACCCTTTTGCTTTACGAGCTTGGTTCAGTAGTATTTGTATTTGGCATAACATCTGCACTTTATTTAATACTTGCAGTTATTGGTTTGGTAACTAAAAAGGATATGTCAAAGCTGGGACCGGTGCTGTTGGTGTCACTTATAGGCTTGTTGGTATATTCGTTAATTTCAATTTTCTTTATTCACAGCAGAATGAACGACATTATTATAGGCTGTGTAGGTATTATAATCTTTATGGGCTTTACGGTATATGACAATAACAGAATTAAAAAGCAGTTTAATGCTTTTCAGGGTAACCCTGCTATGCTTGAAAAGCTTAGTATTTTAAGTGCTTTGTCACTGTATTTAGACTATATTAATTTGTTTCTGCGTTTGCTTTCTATATTTGGCAAAAGAAGAAGCTGACAATTATAAAATAATTATGGGTAAGGTGCAAAGCCTTACCCATTTTTTATTAAAAAAATTTGAATATATTTTAAAACAATTTATTTTTTGCAAGGTTGTATATTTTTAGACAACTTTTTTAGAATTTTTACTATTAATTGAATGGCTTTTCATTCAATTAATACTAATATTAAAGGAAGTGGTTTAATGGCACGTCCCATAAAAGCAGGACTTGACTACTTTCCGCATAATTGCATACCAAGCGTAAAAATAGAGCTTATAGAAGCAGAATTTGGAGCTACAGGATATGCAATAATTTACAAGCTCTACGAAAAGCTTTTTCATGAGGGCTACTATTGTGATTGGAATGACGAGGTAGCATTAATGTTTGCCCGTAAAAACGGGACAGGTGTTAATGTTGTTTCTGAAATAATTGACGCAGCTATGCGAAGAGGTATTTTTCACATTGGTTTGTATAAAAAGTACAAAATACTGACATCTGCTGAAATTCAGGAAATATATTTTGAAGCAGCATCAAGAAGAAAGCAAATTAATGTTAAAAAGGAGTACCTCTTGGTTAAGTGCGCCCATTTTTCTAATAATATTAACATTATTAAAGATAATGCTGACATTAAATCTAATAATGTTAACCATAATGCACAAAGTAAAGAAAAGGAAAGTAAACTAAATAAAATAAAAGTAAATAAAAGCAGAGCAGCTTTTAAGCTGCCCTGCACAAACGGCATTTATAAGGTTACATCTGAACAAATACAGCACCTTCAGCAAATATATACACATATTGATGTTAAACGCTCTGTAATGCGAATGATTGATTATTTACAATGCAACACTAATTCACAACGTCCATTAAATGCTATGGATAACAGATTAAGCTTATGGTTGTGTGAAGATAATAACAAGGCTATTGAAAATGAAAAAAATAGTGCTGCAAAAAATAAAAAAGTAATTTCGCATGACATAGATGTTTTTAAAGAAATTGACTTAATTAATGAACCTTATTTTTAAAAAGTAATTTAATTTTTATTATCCTAAAATGAAATTTCTAATATTGTAACGAATTTTAATAACTCTCTTAGTACATTATGTCTAATCAATATGTAATAATATATAAATTAATAAAAACTCATTTATAAAAAAGTAATAAGAAATTTAACTGGTTTTGAACGAAAATGAGCGTTTAGCAGTTTTTTACAGAGATGTTTTGAATGTTTATGAAAGAAAATGCTTGATTTTGATTTTTTTTGTGTTATTATATAGATAAAGGGAGGGCAAGAAAATGTTATCAGAAGAAAGACATTCAGCTATACTTGAATTATTAGAAAATAAAAAAGCGGTAACCGTTACCGAGCTTACGCAAATATTAAGCACTTCCGAATCAACAATAAGAAGAGATTTGAATACTCTTGACCATATGGGAAAACTAAATAAGGTACATGGCGGTGCAACAGCTATTGATAAAACCTTTGATGTGTCAGAAGAAGATGTTGCTACAAAGGAACAGCATTGTATTGAAGAAAAAAAAGCTATAGGAAAATATGCTGCTTCGCTAATTAATGACAACGACTTTGTTTATATTGACGCAGGTACTACTACAGGCTGTATGATAGATTATATTGAAAATACTAAGGCAACCTTTGTTACTAACGGCATTTCACATGCAAAAAAACTTTTGAGTAAAGGTTTAAAAACCTTTGTGGTGGGCGGCAGGCTAAAGCAATCTACCGAGGCTATTGTTGGTGCCGAGGGTGTAAGCAATATGAAAAAGTATAATTTTACAAAGTCATTTTTAGGTACAAACGGCATAGAACCAAGTGTTGGCTGTACAACCCCCGACGTAGAAGAGGCTGTAATGAAAATGGAGGCAAAAAACCGAAGTATGATAACATTTGTACTTGCAGACCATACTAAGTTTGACAAGGTGTTTGCTATTTCAGTTTGTGAGGTGCAGGACGCCTGTATAATAACAGACAAATTAAAAAATAAAATTTTCTTAGAATTAACCGTTATTAAGGAGGTGTTATAATGATTTACACTGTTACATTTAACCCTGCCATAGACTATGTAATGTACGTTAAAAGCATAAATCATGGTGAAGTTAACAGAGCCTTAAAAGAAAAGGTAATGTTTGGCGGCAAGGGCATTAATGTATCAACAGTGCTTGGTAATTTAGGCGTGGAAAATGTAGCTTTGGGGTTTATAGCAGGCTTTACAGGTGACGCCATAGAAAAGGCTGTTGCGGAATTTGGTGTAAAAACCGATTTTATAAAGCTTCAAAACGGAATGTCACGAATAAATGTAAAGCTTAAAGCTGACAAAGAAACCGACATTAACGGTTCAGGACCTGACATTAGTACTGACGCCTTAAACAAGCTTTTTGAAAAGCTTGATAATTTAAAACAGGGTGACTACCTTGTGTTGGCAGGCAGTATTCCAAAGTCTATGCCAAGCGATATTTACGAAAAAATTATGGAGCGTTTGCAAAACAAAGGCATAATGTTTGTGGTTGATGCCACAAAGGATTTATTGTTGAATGTTTTGAAATATAAGCCTTTTATGATTAAGCCGAATAATATAGAATTGGGCGAAATGTTTGGTATTGAGCTAAAGGACGAAACCGAAATTATACATTATGCAAAAAAGCTGCAAAGCATGGGTGCAACCAATGTAATTGTTTCAATGGCAGGCAACGGTGCATTACTGGTTGCTTCCAATGGCGAAGTAACAAAAATGGGTGTACCAAGCGGTAAGGTGGTAAATTCGGTAGGGGCAGGCGACAGTATGGTGGCAGGCTTTATTGCAGGATATACACAAACAGGTAACTATGGCTATTCTTTGCGTTTAGGTTCTGCCGCAGGCAGTGCAACAGCCTTTTCGGAGGGGCTGGCAACAAAGGATAAAATTTTTGAACTTATAAATCAATTTTAAACAGGAGGTAAAATTTATGCGTATTACTGACTTACTTAGTAAACAAAGTATAAGCTTAGGCGTAAAGCTGGGTTCAAAGTCAGAAGCTATTGAAAAGCTTATTTTGCTGCACCAACAAGCAGGAAATCTGGCAGATGTATCAAAATACAAAAAAGGTATTCTTGCAAGAGAAGAACAGTCTTCAACAGCTATTGGCCAGGGTATAGCAATTCCTCATGCTAAAAGTGACGCAGTTAAAAGGCCTGCTTTAGCGGCTGTAACTGTTCCGGGCGGAGTTGACTATAAGTCTATGGACGGACAGCCGTCTGATTTAATATTTATGATAGCCGCACCAAACGACGGTGATGTTCATCTTGAGGTTTTGTCAAGACTAATGCAAATGCTTATGGACGAAGAATTTAAAGCAGAACTTGTTAATGCAAAAAGTAAAGATGAGTTTATAAGTATTATTGATAAAAAAGAAGCTGAAAAGTTTGGTGAAGAAGCTAAACCAAAAACAAATCTGAGTAAATCCGGCTACAGAATTCTTGCAGTAACAGCCTGTCCTACAGGCATTGCCCATACTTATATGGCTGCTGAGGCACTTGAAAAAGCTGGTGAAAAAATGGGTTACCCGTTAAAGGCAGAAACAAACGGCTCGAGCGGTGCAAAAAATGTTCTTACAAAAGAAGAAATTGCCAATTGTGACGGTATTATTATTGCCGCAGACAAAACAGTTGAAATGGCAAGGTTTAACGGCAAGCCGCTTATAAGCGTACCTGTTTCGCATGGTATTCATAAGCCTGAAGAATTAATTCAGAAAATCATTGACGGTAAGGCACCTGTTTACCGCAGCGACAAAGCAGAACAAGATGACAATATTGGCGAAAAAGAAAGCTTTGGACGCCAGCTTTACAAGCACCTTATGAACGGTGTTTCGCATATGCTGCCGTTTGTTGTTGCAGGCGGTATATTAATTGCTATTGCATTCCTTATTGATACAATAATGGGTGCACCGCAGGACGCAAATTTTGGTACTGCTACACCTGCAGCGGCTTGGTTTAAAAACATTGGCGGATTTGCATTTAATTTTATGGTGCCTATTCTTGCGGGATATATTGGTATGAGTATAGCCAACAGGCCCGGCTTGCTGGTAGGCTTTGTAGGCGGCTATTTGGCAACCTTGGGCAGCACCTTTGCAGCACCGGGCGGCGACATTCCGTCAGGTTTTTTAGGAGCATTAGTTGCTGGTTTTGTAGGCGGCTATGTAATGCTTGGCATAGAAAAGCTTTGCGACAAATTACCGCATTCACTTGAAGGTATTAAACCTGTTTTAATATACCCTATTTTGGGCTTATTGTTTATAGGCTTGTTTATGTGTGCTATTAACCCTGTAATGGGCTGGCTAAACACAATGCTTAACAACGGCTTGCAGATGTTGGGTGCAAACCCACGTACAATTGTTTTGCTGTGTGCTATTTTGGCAGGTATGATGGCTATTGACATGGGTGGTCCTTTCAACAAGGCGGCTTATGTATTTGGTACAGCGGCTTTAACGCAAGCAGCAGCTTTAACAGACACTGCTGCACAAACAATTTGCTATATGATAATGGCGGCTGTTATGATAGGCGGTATGGTACCTCCAATAGCTATTGCTTTAGCAACTACCTTCTTTAAGAAGAAATTTACAGCAGAAGAAAGAAAAAGCGGACCTGTTAACTATATTATGGGACTAAGCTTTGTAACCGAGGGTGCAATTCCTTACGCTGCGGCAGACCCTGCAAGAGTTATTCCGTCTTGTGTAATAGGTTCAGCTGTTGCAGGTGCGTTGTCAGGCTTGTTTGGATGTACTCTAATGGCGCCTCACGGCGGTATATTCGTATTTGCCGTTGTTGGTAACTGGCCAATGTATATTGTTTCATTACTGGTTGGTTCTTTTGTTGGTATGCTGTTACTGGCACTTTTAAAAAGAAACAAGGCATAAATTAACGGTAAATAGTCACGTTATAAATAAATTTAATTTTCAATAAATAAGAAAGAAGGTTTAATTATGGTATCAAAAAAGACAACAGTAGTTAATGCAGAAGGTTTTCATATGCGTCCTGCAGGCGTATTTGCAAACGAAATGAGTAAATTCAGCAGTGATGTAAACCTTATTGTAAACGGTAACACAGTAAACGGCAAAAGCCTTATGAATATTATTGCAGCTTGTATTAAGTGCGGTACAGAGGTAGAGGTACAATGCAGCGGTGCTGACGAAGACGCAGCTTTGACAAAAGCTGTAGAAATGATAGATTCGGGCTTAGGCGATTAATACTAATATCAGTCTGTAAGCCTTACACACCTAAATAATTTTCTTAAGCTTATTACGGGTGCAAAAGCAACCCGTAATAAGCCTTATACTAAACACTATTACTTAAGTGCGTTTAGTATTATAAAGAAAAGGAAAGGCATAGGTATAAATTATGTATAATGGTATTGGAGCATCTGCCGGTATTGGCATTGGCAAGGTGGTGCTTATAAAGGAGCCGTCTTTTGAATATTCACCACCAACAACCGTAACACCTAAAGAAGAAATTGAAAGATATAAAAAGGCGTTAAATACATTTGTTGCCGACACCATAAAAAAGGCAGAAGAAATGAAAAGCCATGTAGGAGAAAAAGAAGCAGAAATTATTATGGGTCATGCAGCTATGATTAAAGACCCATTTATGAATTCGGAAATAGAAAAGCAAATTGAAGCAGGCAGCTGTGCCGAAAAGGCTCTTGAAAATGTCTGCAATATGTTTATTACAATGTTTGAATCAACCGGCGACGAGCTTACAATGCAGCGTGCCACCGATGTTAAGGACATAAAAAAGGGTATGCTTTCGGTGCTTTTAGGCGTACAGCAGCTTGATATAAGCAAAGTACCGCAGGGTACTGTAATTGTTGTAGATGACCTTACACCGTCTATGACAACAGACATAGTAAAAGAAAGCATAGCCGGCATTATTACACAAACAGGGGGTAAAACCTCACACTCTGCAATTTTGGCAAGGGCTTTAGAAATTCCCGCTGTGTTAAGCGTTACAGAGGCTGTTCAAAGGCTGTCTGACGGTCGGCAGGTAATTGTTGACGGCACTAAGGGTGTTGTAATTGAGTCACCTACACCACAGCAGCTTAAGGAATACACCGAAAAACGAGATAACTATATAAAAGAAAAAGAAGAGCTAAAAAAATACATTGGCAAAACAACGGCTACAGCTGACGGCAAGACTGTTGAATTGGTGGGTAACATTGGCACCCCTGACAATGCTAAGCAGGTGCTTGAGTGTGACGGCGAGGGCGTAGGGTTGTTTAGAACAGAATTTTTATTTATGAACTGTGCCCAAGCACCAAGCGAAGAACAGCAGTTTGAGGCGTATAAAAAAGCGGCGTTAATTTTAAAGGATAAGCCTCTTATAATAAGAACCCTTGACGTTGGCGGTGACAAAGAGATACCGTATATGGGTTTAAAGAAAGAAGATAATCCGTTTTTAGGCTTTAGGGCAGTAAGGTATTGTTTAAAGGATATACAGCTTTATAAAACACAGCTTAGGGCGTTGTTAAGGGCAAGTGCCTTTGGCAATATTAAAATAATGATTCCTCTTGTTACCTGTGTTGATGAGCTTAGGGCGGTAAAGGCACTGGTGCAGGATATAGAGGCTGACCTTAATAAAGAGGGAATTGCCTATGATAAAAATATTCAGATAGGCGTTATGATGGAAACCTCGGCTTCTGTAATGATAGCCGACCTGTTGGCAAAAGAGGCTGACTTTTTCAGTATAGGTACAAACGACCTTACTCAATATACAATGTGTGTTGACAGAGGCAACGCTGATGCTGCATATTTGTATTCGGTTTATAACCCTGCTGTTTTGCGTGCTATAAGGCATATAATTCAGTGCGGTACAAAAGAGAATATAATGGTTGGAATGTGCGGCGAGGCTGCCGCAGACCCTTTGATGCTTCCTTTATTACTGGCTTTTGGTTTAAACGAATTCAGCGTAAGTGCAACCTCTGTGCTGGCTACACGAAAAACTATATCAAAGTGGACAATACAGCAGGCACAGGCGGTAGCAGACACGGCAATGTCACTTACAACTGAAAAAGAAGTAGCCGAATATTTAAACTCGGTTCAAAAGTAATTATTAATTTATTGCTTTGTACCATTGGTACAGGCATATATGTTTTTAAAAATTAAACAGCACAGCAGAAATGTTGTGCTGTTTGCTTTGAATAAATTATAAAAAATTTATAAATGATTGTACGAAAAAAACTGTTTGAATTGTATTATAAGTGAAGGGGGTAATAAAGCGTCAAATTCTTTGGTGCGTGCAAGACTATTCTATGAAAGAAAAACTAAAAAATAATCTTGCTTGTAAAAGGTTGAATTTAGCATAATAAAGTTGTACAATTAATTTCAGAACCTAAATGTTTTTATATTATGCCTTTTGGCATAGCCGGGTTAAATATATTCTGAAATGGTGGTAATAAAAATGAGTAAGACAGTAATGGTTGAAACATCTGCCCGTCACATTCATGTAACACAAGAAGTACTTGAAAAACTGTTTGGTGCAGGTGCGGTATTAACTAAAAAGAAAGACCTTTCACAACCTGGTCAGTTTGCCTGCGAAGAAAAGGTAACAGTGGTTGGACCTAAGGGTGAATTTAAAATGACAATTCTTGGTCCTGTAAGACCTGCAACGCAGGTTGAGCTTTCGCTTTCAGACGCAAGAAAAATCGGCGTGGCTGCCCCTGTAAGAGAGTCGGGCGATATTGCAGGCACACCTGGCTGTAAGCTGGTTGGTCCTGCAGGTGAGTGTGAAATTGCCGAAGGTGTTATTGCCGCAAAAAGACATATTCACCTTGACCCTAAAACAGCACAGGAGTACGGTGTAGTCGACAAGCAGATTGTTTCGCTAAAGGTTGGCGGCAACGGCAGAAGCCTTGTATTTGGTGATGTAGTTATAAGAGTAAGCGAAAAGTTTGCTCCTGCTGCTCATGTTGATACAGACGAGTCAAACGCCGCAGGTCTTTCAGGCACTGTTGACGGCGAAATTATTACAGATTAATTTCTGCAAGCTTACATAATAAGAAAACGGACTATATAACACATTGGTGCTTTATAGTCCGTTTGTTTTATTTTTTGTATTTTATACTGAAAAATAAGTTCTGTTGCAAATACTGAGGAAAAAATTTAAAGTTTAGGTCAGGCTTTTTTTAAGGCTTGTGTGTCAAGGGCGAAGCCTTTGCAGATGTTAAGGACGGCGTCCTTAACAAAATGTCTTTCAATAATCTTTTTATCTAATCCTTTATTATAGAACAAAAAAATTATAATTATTCCTCCATAAATATAAAGCCCATTGTATATGGTCCGCAGTGAGAGGATATTGTACAGCTTGCACGGGCAATAAGAATTTCGTCAAAATAGTTTTTGTCGTTAACAAGGCTGTAAAGCTCCTGCAAGGTTTCCTGCGGAATGCCTGCGTGTGTAACAAAGGCACATTTTTTGCTTATGTTTTTACATTCGTCAAATTTTTCGTTTACATATTGGTTAAGAACTTTGGATAATTTACCACGGTATTTTTTACCTACCGTCATGCTTCCGTCAGCATTGTTTACCTCTATACAAGGTTTAATGTTAAGCAAATTAGCACCCAGTAATGCTACAGACGAGCATCTGCCCCCTGCGTGCAGATAATTTAACTTGTCCACAATAAAGTGGCAGTGAATTTTCTTTGTCATTGCCTGTGTTTTTTCGGCAATTTCGGCAGCACTTAAACCTTGCTGTGCCATTATTGCGGCCTCAATGGCAAGCAAGCCTGTACCCGATGAAAGACTGCATGAGTCAACAGGGTAAATACCGTCAAGCTCTTTTGCGGCAAGCTTGCATTGCTGGTGAGAGGTTGACAAGGCACTGCCAATGTTAAAGTGTACAACCTCGCAGCCTTGGTCAATATAAGGCTTGAATTTGTCAATGTATTCTTGCATATTTACTGCCGAGGTTTTAGGCAGCTGACCTGTTTTATCAAAATTTGCATAAATTTCGTCAGGTGTAATGTTTACAAGGTCCTCATATGTTTTCTCACCTAAAACAATGTGCAGGGGTGTGGTAATAATACCGTATTTATCAAGTATTTCCTTAGGCAGGTCACAGGTGCTGTCAGCACTTATAATTACTTTTTTATTCATTGCAAAAACTCCCAAAAAATTATTTTTATTATTTTTAATATATACTAAAATTTGTAACAATTTTATTATATAATATAAATACATAAAGTGCAAAGCATATTTTGCAGAAGAAAGGAAGATTATTATGATATGCAAATATATATTCGGAAATCCTATAAAAACCGGTGCGGTTGTTTGTAATGTTGAAGCCTGTAAGGACAGCGTAAAGTATTTTACTGTAGCAGAAAATAATAATATTACGCTTACCACAAGTCTTAACAGCGACGACATTGTTTACGGTTTGGGCGAAACAGTAAGGGGTATTAACAAGCGTGGCTGGCGTTATGTAAGCTTTTGTGCCGACGACCCTAACCATGTAGAAAATAAAGAATCCTTGTACGGTGCACACAACTTTATTATTATAAGCGGAACAGCCAAGCTGTATGGTGTGTTTGTTGACTGCCCGGCAAAGGTTACGTTTGACATTGGTTATACTCATCTTGATAAGCTGGAAGTTACAGTTCATTCATCGGACGCAGAGGTTTATATTATTGAAGCTGAAACAGAGGTTGAAATTGTTAAGGAACTGCGTAAGCTTATAGGCAAAAGCTACATTGCACCGTTTTGGGCATTTGGCTACCAGCAAAGCCGCTGGAGTTATATGAACGCAGATGAGGTAAGAGCTGTAGCAAAAGGCTACCGTGACAACGGTATGCCAATAGACGCCATTTACCTTGACATTGACTATATGGAGGACTACAAGGACTTTACGGTTAATAATGACCGCTTTCCTGATTTTAAGGCATTTGTAGCTGAAATGAAACAGCAGGATATTCGCCTTGTGCCTATTATTGACGCAGGTGTAAAAATTCAAGAGGGTTACGATGTTTACGAAGAGGGTGTTAAAAACAACTATTTCTGCAAAAATGCCGAGGGTAAAGACTTTGTGTCTGCTGTATGGCCGGGACTTACACATTTTCCGGATTTCTTTAATCCGAAAGCAAGCAAATGGTTTGGCAGTAAGTATAAGCTTTTAACCGATATGGGCATTGAAGGCTTTTGGAACGATATGAACGAGCCTGCAATATTCTACACCAAGAAAAAGCTTGACGAGGCTT
Source organism: uncultured Clostridium sp. (assembly GCA_902471875.1). GTDB lineage: Bacteria > Bacillota > Clostridia > Oscillospirales > Acutalibacteraceae > CAG-964. Next base: position 18,220 of record CABRLN010000014.1, on the reverse strand, counting down.
GGGAAAAGGTGTTTGAATACAAGGATAAAAATCTGGATATTAACTCCTTCTTTGAATTCAGAGATTTATTTTCAAACCTGTTGGACTATACCGAATTTTATCATAATATTAACGGCAAGCAAATTCGCCATGACAAAGTGCATAATTTGTACGGCTTTTATATGACGAAAAGTGCCTCTGAAGCATTTGATGAAATTTTGCCTAATAAGAGAACACTTATGTATTCACGTTCGTCATACATTGGTATGCACCGTTACGGCGGAATTTGGACAGGTGATAATCAGGCTTGGTGGTCACACCTTCTGCTTTCAATAAAGCAAATGCCGTCGCTTAATATGTGTGGATTTATGTATATTGGTTCGGACATTGGCGGGTTTGGTGGAAATACTACCGAAGATTTGGTTCTGCGTTGGACAGCCTTTGGCGTATTTACACCGCTTATGCGTAACCACGCCGCGCTTGGAACACGTGCTCAGGAATGTTACCAATTTGACAATACAGACAAGTTTCGCAATGTTTTACAAGTGCGTTACCGTTTGGTGCCATATTTGTACAGCGAATATATGAAGGCTTGTTTGAATGACGAAATGATGTTTAAGCCGCTTTCTTTTGAATACCGCAGCGACAACTTTGCCGCACGTGTTGAAGACCAGCTTATGGTAGGCGACAGCATAATGATTGCACCTGTTTACGAACAGAACGCCAAGGGCAGATATGTTTACCTGCCTGAGGATATGCTTTTTGTAAAGCTAAGCGGTAATAAGGTTGTGTGCAAACAGCCTGTAACCAAAGGACACCATTATATTAATGTTGCTATGGACGAAGTACCGCTGTTTGTAAAGAGAAATGCAGTTTTACCATTATGTATGCCAGCATCTTCAACAGAACAGCTTAATACAAACAATTTACAGCTTATAAGCTATGGTGACAGTGCAGAATATAATATGTATATTGACGATGGTATTTCAAAAAGCTATAGCAGTAAACTGACAAAAATAACGGTAGAAAATAACACTGTAAATTGCAGTAACAGTGAGCTTACCTGCAAGATAATATAATAAGGAGATTTTATGGAAAAAACTAAGAGAAATAAAAATGAAATACCGCTGAATAAAAGATATACGCTTGGTGAAGAAATTTTTAATTCGGTTTCTCACGGTGTGGGTGCGCTATTGGCAATAGCAGGTACAGTAGTGCTTATTGTTTTGTCGGCACTTTATACCGACCCGTGGTGTGTAGTAAGCAGTGCTATTTACGGTGCTACGTTAATAATACTTTATACAATGTCAACCTTGTACCACGCACTTACAAACGAAAAGGCAAAAAGGGTTATGCGTGTAATGGACCACGTTACTATATTCCTGCTTATTGCAGGTACATATACGCCTATTACACTGGTTACATTAAGGGGTACCTTAGGCTGGGTGCTGTTTGGTTTTATATGGGGTGCAACTGTTTTAGGCATAGTGCTTAACGCTGTTGACCTTGAAAAATACCGTAAAATTTCGGTAGTATGCTATGTCATAATGGGGTGGACAATAGTTGCCGCCATTGTGCCGTTAATAAATTCAATGCCGACCGTTTCGTTAATACTTTTGCTTGCAGGCGGCATACTTTATTCTGTCGGTGTTATATTTTACGCCATTAAAAAAATCAAGTACTTTCATTCAATATGGCACTTGTTTACCATTGGCGGCAGTGTACTGCACTATTTTGCAATACTTACATCGTTTTTAATTAAATAGTAATAAAAAAGCTAACGGCACTAAAACCGTTAGCTTTTTGTTTACAGTGTTTAAATATTATTTGTTTTTTAACTCAAGTATTTTATCAAGAATTTTATGGGCACATTCGTCTTTGCTCATAACAGGTAATTCTTTTGCCTCGTCCTTTGTTATTATGGTAATAACATTGGTGTCTGTGCCAAAGCCTGCACCTGCAGTTTTTAGGTTGTTTGCAACTATCATATCAATATTTTTACTTACAAGCTTGTTGGTAGAGTTTTGCAGCATATTTTCTGTTTCCATACTAAAGCCGCATACAAACTGCCTGCTTGACTTTCTTGTACCCAATTCTTTTAAAATGTCTTTAGTACGCTTTAAAGAAAGGCTTATATTATCGTCTGATTTTTTTATTTTGTTGTCAGCAATTTCTACTGGGGTATAGTCTGCAACAGCAGCTGCTTTAATTGTAATATCTGCATTTGCAAAGCTTTCGGTAACTGCGTTGTACATGTTTTCGGCACTTTTTACCTTTATAGTGTTTACAAAAGCAATATCTTCAAGTGCAGTTTCGCCTGTTACAAGGGTTACATTTGCCCCCCTAAGCATTGCTGCTTTTGCAAGGGCATAACCCATTTTTCCTGTTGAATTGTTTGCAATATAGCGTACAGGGTCAATGGCTTCTTTGGTAGAACCGGCTGTTACCAGCACATTTACATCTTTTAGGTCGTGTTTATATGCAAGTGATTTTTCAATATATTTAAATAACTCGGTATGTTCAGGCATTTTTCCCTTGCCAAACGCCTTGCACGCCATATAACCTGTTGCAGGCTCAATTACTGTGTAACCGTACTTTTTCAGCGTTTCTATATTGTTCTGTACAATAGGATTTTCAAACATATTAACATTCATAGATGGTGCTATTGCAACAGGACATTTGCAGGCAAGCAGTGTAGATGTAACCATGTCGTCTGCAATTCCATGTGCAATTTTGCCTATAATATCAGCGGTAGCAGGTGCTACCATTACATAGTCTGCCTTGGTTGCCAGTTTAATGTGGTGAATAGCTATTGGATATGTGGTTTGAAAGGTGTCTGTAATACACGGATTGCCTGTTAATGACTCAAAGGTTTTAGCAGTAATAAAATTTTCTGCACTTTTTGTCATAATAACATTAACATTACATCCTTGTTTAACAAGCATGCTTGCAAGATTTGGCATTTTATATGCGGCTATTCCGCCTGTAACGCAAAGGAGTATATTTTTATTTTTTAACATCTTTTCACTTCCTAAAAAACAACATTTTGTTTAATATATATGGTATATTATATATTATATCATATTTGTTACAAAGTAAAGCAAATGTATTTAAAATACTTGCAAAGATATAATGCAAAAGTGTATAATAAATACATAGTAAGCTGTACAGTGTTACTTGTACAGCAAATTTTGAAATGGAATGATAATATGATTTTAGCACTAGACATAGGCAACACAAATATTGTACTTGGCTGTGTTAACAAACATAAAAAGGTAAGCTCGTTATTCAGAATAAAAACCGACATAAGCCGAACAAGCTGGCAATATGCAGTTGAAATTAACAGTATGCTTGACATTTATAATATTGACAAAAGCAGTTTAGACGGCTGTATAATTGCGTCAGTTGTTCCGCCTCTTACTTCTGTTATGAAAAAGGCAGTTAACCTTGCAGCCGGGCTTGAGCCTATGGTGGTTGGTCCGGGTATAAAAACAGGACTTAATATAGCCATTGACAATCCTGCACAAACAGGCAGCGACAGGGTTGCAGACGCTGTTGCCGTTATTGACCAGTATAAAGTGCCTGCAATATCTATTGACATGGGTACTGCTACAACGGTGTCGGTTATTGATGCCAACAAAACCTATATTGGCGGTATGATTATTCCGGGCATTATGATTTCTCAGGAGGCACTTGCCTCAAGAACATCACAGCTACCAAAAATCAGCTTAGAGCCGCCTAAAAGGGTTATTGGTTCAAATACTATAGAGGGTATGAAAAGTGGTGCTGTTTATGGCAGTGCTGCTATGATAGACGGTGTTTTACAGCGTATTGAAGAAGAGCTAGGGCAAAAGGCTACTGTAATTGCTACAGGAGGTTTGGCGCCAAGCATTATTCCCCATTGCAAACGTAAGGACATTATTGTTGATACAAACCTGTTGCTAAAGGGTTTAAGGATATTGTACGATAAAAATAAATAATTGTTGGGGTGGCAGGCGGTAAAACTGTTTGCCGCTTTTTTATTTGAAAAAAGTAAGTTAAAGCATATTTATTATATAATTGGAGGATAGTATGAAGGCGAATACAGCAAAAGACAAGGTACTGCTGTTGCTTAAGGGCAGCAGCGATTATATAAGCGGTGAGGAGCTTTCGCAGCGTATGGGCATAACCCGTTCTGCCATATGGAAATACATAAAATCACTGCGTGACGAAGGCTACCAAATAGACTCGGTAACCAACAAGGGGTACAAGCTTGTTGACAGCAACAATGTATTAAACGCTATAGAGCTTGAAGAGGGCTTGCAGACAAAAAATTTAGGCAAAAAAATAATCTTTTTACAAAGTGTAGATTCAACTAATCAAGAGGTTAAACGTCAGGCTGTAAACGATGCCCCCCATGGAACAGTAGTTGTAGCAGAGCAGCAATTTATGGGCAAGGGCAGACTGGGCAGAATGTGGAGCTCGCCGCCGGGCACAGGCATATGGTTTAGTTTTTTGTTAAGACCGCAAATAACTCCAAGCGAAATTGCAGGCATAACTCTTGCTGCCGGCTTGGGTGTGTGCAAGGCAATACGACAGTTTACAGGACTTAACGCACTAATAAAATGGCCTAATGATGTTATTGTAGGAAACAAAAAAATATGCGGAATATTAACCGAAATGACAGCAGAGGACGACAGGGTAGAGTACGCTGTGGTAGGCATTGGTATTAACGTGAATATGACAGAATTTGCTCCGGAAATTCGCAATAAAGCAACATCTATTGCAGTTGAAACAGGCAGCCCAATTAACAGGGCAGACCTTTTTAAGGTGGTTTTAAAGTGGGTTGAATATTATATTGATATGTATTTAACCGACATAGAAAAAAGTATTATACCTGAATATACAAGCTTGTGTGCTACTGTAGGCAGACAGGTAACTGTAACAAGGGGCAATAATATTTTAAGAGGAAATGCAGTTTCGGTTGACAGCTTGGGCGACCTTAATGTTAAGCTTGAAAACGGTAAAATTATTGCAGTTAATTCAGGCGAGGTTACGGTGCAGGGGATATATTAAACAGAGAAATTAATATACAGTAAAAATTAAAAGGCTGCAATCTTACTTCATTTAGTAAGATTGCAGCCTTTTTGGTTGTTAATTTTTTATATTCTCAAGATAATTTAATGATTAACTGTTATTAATAACAAGTGCAGCAACAATGCATACAATTATACAAAACATTATTCCTATTGCCGTAACAGCTACCTTTAGTATGCGGTCGTACTCGTTAATTTTTTCTTGATTTTTCTTTAACTGCTCTTCAGTAAGCTGTTCTTTTTGGTTAGTATGTAAATTATCATTTTGCTGTTTTTTTAACATTTAAATCACCTGTTAACCGAGTGTAAAAATTAATTAGATGAAATATACGGTCTTAAGCTTCCTCCAATTGTTGAAATTGGGTGTGACTGTAAGAATACTCTGCCCGGACCTGTTACTACAGTATTAAATAAGCCCTCGCCGCCAAGAAGCATATTTTTAATGCCCGGCACAGACTTAATGTCCATTGTACAGGTTGCGTCCATAGCCGCAAGATTGCCTGTGTCAATAATTAATTGCTGACCCGGAGCAAGAGTGTACTGCTTGCAGTAACCGTCAATTTCTACAAATGCAATACCTTGACCCGAAAGCTTTTGCATAATAAAGCCTTCACCGCCAAAAAAGCCGGCTCCGAACTTTTTGTTAAAGAATATAGAAAGGTCAACGCCTGTAGAGCTTGCCAAAAATCCTGATTTTTGAACTACAATTGGCTGGCTAGGTGTAATTTCGAAAGGAATAATAGAACCCAAAAAGGTTGAAGCTATTGTAATAAATCCCGGAGCACCTGTTGCAGTATAACGGTTTTGGAAAATAGATTCGCCGCTGAACATTTTAGTAAATGCTTTGCCAAGGCCGCCGGAAGTAGTTTCCATTTGAAGATTTGGTGACATCCATACCATACCGCCGCCTTGTGTAACAATTGTTTCATTAGCGTCCAAGTTAACTTCAAGTATTGGCATAATGCCGCCTTCAATATTGTACCTCATAAAAACCTCCATTAATTAATATATTTTTATTCTACAGTACAAAGTATATCATAATAATTATATATTTTCAATTATTTTGTAAAAATTTATATGTGCAGATATACCATAAAACCCCATTTGTTAGACAATGCGATATAATGTTCTAACAAATGGGGTTTGGTTCATAATTCACTGTGATATACTTAGGATATATTTTAGATATTTCGGAAAAGCTTTTGTTTTAAAAATTTACAGTTTCTTTTTCAGAAATCCGGTTAACTGTTTCATTAGTATTAAGTGTAGCACCAACATTAAGATTGTCTTCGTTTTTAAATACTTTAATAACTGTTAAAAACAGTATTTTAATATCAAGTAAAAATGAAAGATGCTCAACATACCAAACGTTAAGCTCAATTCTTTTGTGCCACTCAACACTTTTTCTGCCGTTTACTTGTGCCCAGCCTGTTAAGCCCGGACGAACATTAAACATTTTTTTCTGTTCCTCTGTGTATTTGTCAAATGTCCACGGATGGTATGTAAGGGGAGGTCTGGGCCCAATAAACGACATATCTCCCTTTAGTATGTTTACAAACTGAGGCAGTTCGTCAATGCTGGTAGCACGAATAAATTTTCCTACCTTAGTTACACGGCTGTCGTTCTTTTCGGAATAAACTCCTGTACCTGTTTTTTCTGCATTTTGGCACATAGAGCGAAATTTGTAAATATTGAACACCTTGCCGTTTTTGCCTATTCTTTGTTGTTTAAAAATTATTTCTCCGGGACTTTCGGCTTTTATTAAAACAGCTACAATCAGCATAATAAAAGATGTAATAATTAAGGCAAAAACAGATAAAAAAATGTCTATAAACCTTTTAAAAAAATATTTATACATTTTATCATCCTTTAATCTGGAATGAAATTTCAAATGCTGACAAATTACTACAAAATACATCAGCAATCAATACTAATTCTAACTGCTTATTTACAATTTGTCAATAAATTATTAATACTTTATCTTGTAAACAATATATGTAATATTGACCAATATAATAAACGGTATATTATAAAAATACACCGTTTATCGAAATAAATTTAACTTAATTTTACTGCAATAATAAAACCGTCGTTATTATTACCGCAAATCTGATAATCTGTATTTTTAGGAACAGATATTTGAGTCTTTTCGCCGCTTTGAGCTTTTGCAAAATAAACCATCCAATTATTTAAAGAATTATCTGTAATATATAACGGATTACTAAGAGTATATGCCTTTAAAAGGTCGATATATTCCTCTAAACAAAGATTGTTTTGCATTATGTATGATGCATGAGGATTACCTACATATCTATAATGCCATGTTTCGTAACCAATTTCGGTTATAGCGGTTTTATCCTGAGGGTATCTTAAAATAAAACCATAGTTTGCACAGTTTTCTAAAATCCAACTGTACTCACCTTCATTATCAAACTCAGTAATAATTCCGTTGTCGTCCATTAATGACAGGTCAAAAGCATAGCCTGTTTGGTGTTCACTGTAACCAGGCAGGGCAACAAGCTCATCTTGATTACTATCGTTGTTATTTGAGCCATTATGGTCTTCGTCATAAAGCTCCTTTTGAAGCTCTGCACTGCGGTAGGCACTGCTTACCATTGTATTTTTATTTTGGGTACGGTCGTAAAAGTCAGAAAGCATTTTGTCAAGCGGCTGCATAATTTCGTTGTTTACTTTTACGTCATAGTCAGCAACCTTGTATTTTTCACTGCCGTTGCTTAAAACCGACACCAACTCGTTTCCGTCAAATTTGCAGGCGTAGTGGTTGTTTACCAAAACCAGAGGACCTGTAAAAAGCTTGTCGTTGTCAATCTCTACAGTAGTAAAGTCCTTTTCGGTATTAAGTGTAGTTACATTTGGTAAAGAATTAACTGTTTGGCTGTTATGTTCTATTACAGGACCTAAATTTGCGGCAAAAACGAGTATAAAAGTTGCAGCGCTTATATAAATAAAAAATGCTAACGCCACTAATATGGGGTATTTATTCTTAATAGATATTTTACTTAACAACAGCTTTATCCTCCGGTAAAAAATTTAGTACATTTTCTAATTAATGCTAATATTAATCTTGTCCGTTGTAACCCTCCAGCTTTGAAGTGCAGTGGGGGCACCTTGTTGCGTCAACAGCAATTTCGCTTTTACAATATGGGCAGTCTTTTGTTGTAGCTGCTTCTACAGCTTCTTCCTTCTTTTTACCAAGCGTCATTACCTTGTTAATTGTCTTAACAAGCAAAAAGATAACAAATGCCATAATTAAGAAGTTTATTACTGCAGTAATAAATGCACCATACCTTATTATAACATCTGTATATGGAATTTGTACAGTTAATTGGTCAAAATTCATTTTTGTAAACAGTCCGATTACAGGTGAAATAATGTTATCTGTTAAAGATGTTACAATAGCCTGAAAAGCAGCACCAATAATTACAGCTACAGCAAGGTCAAGCACGTTTCCACGCATAATAAATTCTTTAAATTCACCAAAAAACTTTTTCATAATATTGCCCCCTTTTATTACTGTTAAAGTGTAGCTTTATGAAATATCTTTTTACCTTTTTTAACAATAACACCGTCAGCAACAGCTTCTTTAGTAACTACAGCCTTAGGGTCTGTAAGTTTAACATCGTCAATAGATATACCGCCCTGCGTTACCAAACGTCTTGCCTCGCCGTTAGATGATGTTAGGCCCAACTTGCATAGCAAAGCAAGTACGCCTATATTGCCGTCTGTAAAGTCTTGGTCATTTAAAACAGTTGTCGGCATATTTTCAAGGTTAGCTTTGTTGCCAAATAGTGCCTTTGCAGTTTCTTGAGCCTTGTCGGCTTCTTCTTTGCCGTGTATAAGATTTGTTACCTCGTAGGCAAGAATTTCTTTTGCCTTGTTAAGCTCGCTGCCCTGTAGCTTTGCAAGCTCGTCAATTTCTTCCAATGGCAGAAATGTTAGCATTTTTAAGCATTTAATAACATCACTGTCATCTACATTTCTCCAGTACTGGTAAAAATCGTAAGGGCTTGTCTTTTCGGCTGAAAGCCAAACTGCACCTGACTGTGTTTTGCCCATTTTTTTACCTTCTGAATTAAGAAGTAAATTAATGGTCATAGCGTAAGCGTCCTTACCCAGCTTTCTTCTTATAAGCTCGGTGCCGCCAAGCATATTACTCCATTGGTCGTCGCCGCCAAACTGCATATTACAGCCGTACTTTTGGTACAGTGCGTAAAAGTCGTAAGACTGCATAATCATATAGTTAAACTCTAAAAAGCTTAAGCCCTTTTCCATTCTTTGCTTATAGCATTCGGCGGTAAGCATACGGTTTACGCTAAAATGAGCACCCACCTCTCTTAAAACATCAACATAGTTAAGGTCTAACAGCCAGTCGGCATTATTTACCAGCATTGCCTTTCCTTCAGAGAAGTCTATAAAACGGCTCATTTGTTTTTTAAAACAGTCAACATTATGCTGAATTGTTTCAGTTGTCATCATTTGGCGCATATCTGTTCTGCCGGAAGGGTCGCCAATCATAGCAGTGCCTCCGCCAATAAGTGCAATTGGCTTGTTGCCCGCCATTTGCAAACGCTTCATAAGGCAAAGCGCCATAAAATGACCAACATGCAGACTGTCGGCAGTAGGGTCAAAACCAATATAAAAAACTGCTTTGCCGCTGTTTACCAATTCTCTTATTTCTTCTTCATCTGTAACCTGTGCAATAAGACCTCTTGCAACAAGCTCTTCATAAACTCCCATAAAATTATCCTCCAATATAAAAATAAAAAAAGTCCCCTGTGTTTACACACAGAGGACGAATTAACAAAATCCGTGGTACCACCTCTATTTACTGTCACAAAGACAGCCTCACAGAGTATTAGCATACTCAATGCTGTAACGGGCAAACCCGACATTACCTACTAACCTTATAATCTTTGGGCAACATAGCTCCCAGAGGTAACTTCATAACAGGTGCAGTGCTGTTTACACCAGCCACAGCCTCTCTTTACTGCATTGTCTGTCACTACTTCATCTGTTCTTAGCCTTTAAATAATTATAATAAATTAATATATTTTTGTCAACACAGCATATTTACACTATTTTTATAACATTTTTATTCATCTTGACTATCTTTTGCAGTGGCAATATCGAGTGACAGATTGTACAGCTTGCTAAGATTTTCATAATCAAGGCTACAGTAAAAGAAGGTATCTTCTATAAAAAATTTGTTCGACGGCGGTGACAGCTGATATATAAGTTTTCCGTCACTGTCATAGGCAGATACAACTGTACCGCCATACTTTTGCGGTTTGTCACGACCCTCTCCAATTTTTAACGCCCTTGATATATCTTCAAAATCTGCAATTAAAGTCTTGTTGTCACTAAAAACCTCATCACCGTTATTTAGTGTTGACAGCTTTGCAATTTTACTGAAATCAACAACTTCATCTATATTGGCAGGGTTAATTTCAGAATATTTACTGCTAATATTTGTATTGCTGTTTACATCTGTTTGAATTTCTGTAGTACCTTCGGTACTTTGAGTAATAGTTGTACCTTGTGCGGTCTGTGGGTTGTCATTCATACTGCTGCAGGCACATAATGCAGATGATAAAGATAAAACCCCAACTAATAAAATACATTTAAAATATTTTTTCATAAAACTTACCTCCCTAATTATTTCCATGCTAAAGTATCGCTCCAAGTATAAACATACCTTCCATAACTAAATCTTGTACCGCTTGACAGGTATTTTGATATAAATATGTATTAATATAGTTAGTATAATTCTTTATCAATAAATTGTCAATATAAAATGTAAGGTTTACAACAAATTAGCTGTAAAATCATTGTTTACTAAAAAACTAATGTAATTATATTTAAAAAGTGATACAATATATACGGTGATTAATATGAAAGACAAGGATATACGCGAGCCGTTGTTTGATTATATAGAGAGTAAATATGACAAGGTAAGAATTTTTGAGGAGCTTGCTATAAGAAACTCTATAGCAGATGTAGTTGTAGTGCTGGAGGACAAGCTTATTGGAATTGAAATTAAAAGTGATGCTGACACTTATGTGCGTTTAACCACACAGGTAAAGGATTATAATCACTTTTTTGACTATAACTACATAGCAGTGGGAAAAAGCCATGCAAAGCAGGTGCATAAGCATGTTCCTGCACATTGGGGTATTTTGTGTGTTTATGACGAAGACGGCAGGGTAAAGGTAGATGAGCAGCGACAGCCGGCATTAACCCCAAGACTAAAGGTAAGTTACCAAATAAAACTGTTATGGCGGCTGGAGCTTAACAATATTCTTGAGAAAAACCAACTGCCAAAGTATAAGCAAAAAAGCAAGCGTTTTGTACAGCTAAAGCTGCTTGAAAAGCTTCCGCCCGAAAAGCTGAAAGAAGATATGTGCTATGAGCTTTTTGAGCGTGATTATACGCTGTTGTACTAGGGAGAATAGAAGATGTTTTATTTTTTCGAACAATTACTAGTATTAAAAACAAACCATAGGAATTAAAGCTTTTATGTCGAAAGTGCTGCAAGAAATTTTGCACTCGAATTGTAAACTGAATATTTTATCACGGTTGACAATTCAAACTGTTAGGTTTATAATATTGTCAACTTAGTAATTAATACAAGTTGACAATTTAGGAGGAATTTAAAATGAACAGTTCAGAAGCTAAAAAAAGTAACGGCGGCAAGCTGAATGTAAGAAAAAATATTCTTGATGTTGTTTTTACAGCAATGTTTGTTGCTATTATTGCGGTGTGTGCGCAAATTCAAATTCCATTTGGTCCTGTGCCGTTTACATTGCAAACCCTTGGTGTATTTATGGCGGCGGCACTTCTTAGCTGGAAAAGAGGTACAATAAGCGTTTTAGTATATGCTCTGCTTGGTTTAATAGGATTGCCTGTATTTGCAGGTTTTTCAGGCGGATTGTCAATATTGGTTGGTCCAACAGGCGGGTACATAATAGGCTTTATTTTTACTGCACTGGCAATTGGCATTATGACTGACAAGCTGGGCAGAAAGCTGTGGGTGCTTGTAGTTGCAATGGTAATAGGCATGGTATTATGCTATGCTTTTGGTACAGCTTGGTTCTGTTTTTCAACAGGTACGGGCATTGCTGAAGCTTTAATGCTTTGCGTAGTACCTTTTTTAATTGCAGACGCATTAAAAATAGCTGTTGCGTCAGTTTTGGTAAACCGTCTTGACAAAGTTGTACAGTTATAATCTGCGGCCTCACCACAGCCTGTGTATTCAGTACTTTGTGGGGAAGGGCTACAGCGACAAGTTTGTGCAGGAAATGAAAAGAATAATAAAGGTGCTTGAAGAAGAAAATCCAACCATATCTTTAACAGAAAACTGCGACATAGTTTGTACAGCCTGCCCCAACAAGGCAGACGGCAGGTGCTTAACGCACTGCAAAGTAAACAGCTTTGACAACGCCTGTTTGCAGCAGTACAATTTAAACTATGGCGACAGTATAAGCTGGCGGCAGTTAAAGCATATGGCTTACACAAAGATTATAAACAAAGGACTGTTAAGCACTGTATGCAAAAACTGCCAGTGGAAGTGTTGGGAGTATAATAAATACTGACAGCTGCATAAACACAAAATAGTAAAATCCCCGACTATACTTTGTAAACAACTTAGTGTAGTCGGGGATTTTTTATATACAAGCATCTGATTATATTGTAAACACTTTACAAAAAACCGTTCTTAATCAATTTTATTAAATAAAACGGTTTTTTCTTTCATAGATATTTTTTCTACTTTATATCCATACGCTGTTAATTCTTTTTTGTATTTTAGAAAAGAATGGTCTATTGGTATTCGGGCAATATTATTTATTTCATCAAAGGTTAATTTTAATGATGAACTACTGCTTTTTTGTATATATTCCCATAAAGCATCATATTTACTCATTAATATATAAACCTCCTTAAAGTAGTCTGTGTTTATTTAATAATTTCCACCGGTACTGCTACAAGCTCTCGCAAGGTGTTTAGTACAAATGTTTTAGGTGGCGGTACACTGCTGACAGCACCGCAAACCTTAATACCGCACTTTTTTGCTATTATACGGCTGCGTAGTTGGTGGTAAAAATCTGTAGCAATTACCAAATTGGTACAAAGGTGCATTTGCTTTATAATATTGTAAGAATTAATTATGTTTAACCTTGTGTTTACTGATTTATCCTCTTTAATTATTCTTGTGGGAGAAATTCCGCATTTTAAAAGGTACCTGTACATACATTCGGCTTCGGACATAATTTCGTCACTGCCCTTACCGCCTGAAACAACACAGTATATATCAGGATTTTTCACAAGGTATTTACAAGCAGCGTCTAAACGCCGTTTAAGGCTTTTGCTGGGTTTGCCGTTTTTTACCTGGCAGCCCAGTATAACCAGTGTGCAAAGGCTGGTTTTAGGCTTTTTTAATGCAAAGTAAACCATTAACAATATTAACACGGCAGCATATATAATTAAAGCAACAGGTAAAATTATTATATGATTTAAAGAATGTATATCAAAAGCCAATAAGGTATTTAAAACTGCATATTTTATCATAGTTATATGCTCCATTAGTTTACCCTTGGTTTATTGCAGCGAGAGTCAATGGTAATGTTTCGGTTGCCTGTTTTTTGGTACAGCACAAAGTCTATGTCGCTGTGTTGCTTAATAAGCTCCAGCGTGGCTTTGTAAAGGTCACCAATAGGAAGCATATTAATGTCATACGGCTTAAATAATGCTGAAACCACTGCACCATTACCCAAAGTACTTTCAACGGCAAAGTCACCGCCGGTACGCAGTGCAAGCTCTTTAACCAGTGGAATGCCTATGCCAACCTCTTTATTTTTTGAAGAATAAAAGGGGTCTTCGCACAGCAGGCATTGTTCGGCTGTCATACCGCAGCCATTGTCCTCAACCTGCATTATAAGACGGCGTGAATCCTTTTGGAAAACCGTTATTTTAATAAATGTACTGCCTGCTTCAATAGAATTTTTAACAAGCTCTAAAATACAGTCACGAATATCTTGCATTATATCACCTTACCTATTTCAACAGCCAGCTGATAAGCTGTTTTGTTGGTTAGTAAAATAGGAATTTTCTTTTCAAGTGCAGCTTTTAAAGCGTCGGCAGTAGGCTTAACGCCTTCGCACATTATAATACAGCTTAAACCACGCAGCATAGCAACAGCAACAGTGTTTGGGTTGTTAACAACGGTTAGCCATACATTGCCCGGTTTTGCGTGCTTTAGCACACTGCTTAGCATATCTCCTGTATAGCAGCCTGTTACTGTTTTGCTAAGGTTCATACCTTCATATGCAGTTTTAATTAATAATGCATTTTGTAAATCTGCCACAGTCATTTTTTGGTGTTCCTTTCAACTTATTGTTGTCTAGTATAAAAAATTATTTATATATTTTACCAAATATATAATACCTAAAAACAGTGCTAAATGCAAGGGTTAAGGGCAATATGACGGGGGATATACGGCAAAAACCGCCTACAGCTGACTGTAAGCGGTTTTTATATATTAAAATATTAATAATCCAATTAAGCCTTAGGACCTGCGTTTACAACTTCTTCTGACATATGAGTATATTTCTTGAAGTTTTCAACAAATGACTTAGCTAGCATCTTAGCCTTTGCCTCGTACTCGCTCTTGTCTTCCCATGTGTTAGCAGGAATCATAATCTCGTCAGGGCAGCCAGGACAAGTTGTAGGAACAGAAACACCAAAGTATGGGTCTGTTACAAACTCGCTCTTTAATAGCTCACCGTTAAGAGCAGCTGATACCATTGCACGGGTGTAAGCAAGCTTTGTTCTTTTACCTGTACCGTTCCAGCCTGTGTTTATAAGGTAAACATTAGCACCAGACTTTTCAACCTTTTCAGCCAGCATAGAAGCATATACTGATGGGTCAAGTGGCAAAAATGGCTCGCCAAAGCATGTTGAGAATGTAGGAACAGGCTCTGTAACGCCAATTTCTGTACCTGCAAGCTTTGATGTAAAGCCTGATACAAAGTAGTACATAGCCTGGTTTTTGTCAAGCTTTGAAATTGGAGGCAAAACGCCGTAAGCGTCAGCTGTTAAGAAGATAACTGTTTTAGGAACGCTTGTTGACATACCTGAAAGCTCTGCGTTTGAAATGTACTCTACAGGGTAACCTACACGGCTGTTTTCAGCAAGTGTAGCGTCGTCAAAATCAAATTCTCTTGTTTCTTCGTCCATAACAACGTTCTCAACAAGTGAACCAAACTTAATAGCATTGTAGATTTCTGGCTCATTTTCAGCAGAAAGGTTAATACACTTAGCATAGCAGCCGCCCTCAAAGTTGAATACTGAGTCGTCAGCCCAACCGTGCTCGTCGTCACCAATAAGCTTACGGTTAGGGTCAGCTGAAAGTGTAGTTTTACCTGTACCTGAAAGACCAAAGAATACAGCAGCGTCATTAGCGTCGCCAATGTTAGCTGAGCAGTGCATTGGAAGAACGCCCTTCTTAGGAAGAATGTAGTTCATTACTGAGAATACAGACTTCTTAATTTCGCCTGAATACTGTGTACCGCAAATAAGAACAATGTGCTTTTCATAGTCGATAATAATAGCAGCCTCACTGTTTGTGTGGTCACGCTCAGGAATACACTTGAAACCAGGAGCAGCAATAATTGTGTAGTTCTCTTTAAAGCTTGCAAGCTCTTCAGCGCTTGGACGGCGAAGAAGCTGATGAATAAACAAGTTTTGTGAAGCAAGCTCGTTTACAATTCTGAATGATTCTGTATATTTAGGGTCAGCACCTGCGAAGCCGTCAAAAATGAAGATTTCACGATTTTGAAGGTATGAAGTAACCTTTTCATAAAGTGCGTCAAAATTCTCCTGTGAAATAGGCTTGTTTACCTTGCCCCAAGCAATGTCGTCATGAACACCCTCTGAGTCAACAATAAACTTATCGTTAGCAGAACGACCTGTGTACTTACCTGTTTTAACAACAAGAGCACCGGTGTTGCTTAGTGTACCCTCACCACGGCGAAGAGCTGCCTCTGTTAGCTGGGCAGGTGTCAGGTTGCGGTGAACGGCTGTTGGATTAAGAATTCCTAGATTTTCTAGACCGTATGTTTCCATTATTTTTTTCCTCCTTCATACTGTATTAGTGTTTCTTAAATATACGCTAATACTCGTCAATACTGCTATTATGACATTCATTTATATGTTTGTCAAGCATTTAACAAGCTAAATTAACAAATTATTCAGAATTTTGAATTTTTTTACTGCTTTTGGTGCGTTCTCGGTGCAAAATAACCTATAAATTACATAATTTGCAGACGGGTTTTGAATTTTAAAGTTTTGTGAATTGCAAATTGGCTGTTAATTCATTATTATTTATGCAGCCCAATACAGGCAATAAATATTGTATAGCATATAGCTGAATACAGGCAATAAAGCATAAAAAAATCACCAACAATAGCTCTTCAATACTACTGTTGGCGATTTTCTAATGATGATACTATGATAATTGAAGGGGGGTTAATCCTTTCAATTACTAGCTAAATTAAATTAAGATTATAGCTCAGCGAAATACTTAATTGTTCTAACCATTTGGCTTGTATAGCTATTCTCATTATCGTACCAAGAAACTACCTGAACCTCATATAGGTCGTCAGCAATCTTAGATACCATTGTCTGAGTAGCGTCAAATAGTGAACCGTATCTCATACCTATAACATCTGAAGAAACAATCTGATCCTCATTGTAACCAAATGAATCAGAAGCAGCAGCCTTCATAGCAGCGTTAATACCGTCAACAGTTACGTCACTGCCCTTAACAACAGCTGTTAGAATTGTTGTTGAACCTGTAGGAACAGGAACTCTTTGTGCAGAACCAATTAGCTTGCCGTTTAACTCAGGAATAACAAGACCAATAGCCTTAGCAGCACCTGTTGAGTTAGGAACAATGTTAGCAGCACCTGCTCTTGCTCTTCTTAGGTCACCCTTTCTGTGAGGACCGTCAAGAATCATTTGGTCGCCTGTGTAAGCGTGAATTGTTGACATAATACCGCTCTGAATTGCTGCATACTTGTTTAGAGTATCAGCCATAGGAGCTAGGCAGTTTGTTGTACAAGAAGCAGCTGAAATAATCTTGTCGTCAGCTGTCAAAGTACCTTCGTTAACGCTGTAAACGATTGTCTTAAGGTCATTGCCTGCCGGTGCAGAAATAACAACCTTCTTAGCACCTGCGTCAATGTGAGCCTGGCTCTTTTCTTTTGAGCAGTAGAAGCCTGTACACTCAAGTACAACATCTACGTCTAACTCGCCCCAAGGCAACTCAGCAGCGTTTGGCTTAGCGTAAATTGTAATTTCTTTACCGTCAACGATAATAGAACCCTCGCCAGCCTCTACAGTGTGAAGACCCTGGCCGATTCTGCCACAGTAACCACCCTGTGCTGTATCATACTTTAGAAGGTTAGCTAGCATTTTAGGATCTGTTAAATCGTTAATAGCTACTACTTCGTAACCCTCTGCGTCGAACATCTGTCTGAATGCAAGACGGCCAATACGGCCGAAACCATTAATTGCAACTTTTACTGACATAATTATAATTCCTCCTAAAATTTAAGGTGAACTTATTATAGTATATTTATTCCATTTCTTCAAGTGTTTGATAAAAATTTAACAGAAAATTCCAACAATTTTTTTATAAATATAAAAATACTTGTATTATATTTATAAATATTCACCTTAACGTATAAACAGTAAGATAAATTTATTATGATATTATTATAATAAATTTATTCTGATTATTCAAGTGTTTTGTAAAAAAATTTTATAACTTTTATAAATTTTTATATTTATAAAAATAATTGTATATATTTGACCTAAATTCACTTTAACATATACTCGTTAAGACATACTCGTTAAGACAAAAACTATTATAGTATATTTATTCCATTTATTCAAGTATTTAGTAAAAATTTTTTATAAATATGAAAATAATTGTATATATTTACAGAAGTTGACCTTAACATATATACAGTATAGACAAAAAAATGAAAGTTATACGTTCGGGTTTGTAGTTTCAAGTATAATAATGTATTTAAAAATTACACTTTACACATAGTACTGTTAGTACCGTGAAAATCATATTCACT
>CABRLN010000013.1 GCA_902471875.1 uncultured Clostridium sp. | reverse complement strand
TATATTTAGTACAATAAATATTTTTTCTTGTTTATTTATTATAAATTTTATAAAGTGTGAACAATAAAATGAATTATATTTATAATATATTTAGACACTCTCCATGTGGAGAGTGACAGCAAAAACAACTAAATATATTATAAATATAATTCATTTTATTGTTCACACTTTATAAAATTTATAATAAATAAACAAGAAAAAATATTTATTGTACTAAATATATTGTTATTTTTGTTTTCTATTGGTGCGAAAGTCGCTGAAAATTTATGTGCATATACCATTCGCATATAGAAACAATTAGTTTTTTAATTTATAAATTACTCTTATAACCATATGTTAAACCGAAAATAATTCTAAAAATTATATTTGGTAAGAAAATATATACCACATATCTATCAGCGACATCCTTAAACTAAAATTTTAAAACATTAACACTCCTTCCATATCAAAACCAGAATTAACACCATAATGTTCAACCTTTGTTTTGTAATTATTACCCAAGTAATAAAATCTAATACTATCTTCAGTTTCATTAATAATATTGATAAGCTTTTCTTTTACTACCCTGCATGTAGCAGCATCCATAACACATTCAAAAACTGAATTTTGTACTCTTTGACCATAGTTAGTACATTCTTTAGCCACTTTTCTAAGCCGCTTCTTACCATTTGCAGTTTCAGTACTTACATCATATGTTATTAAAACAAGTATCAGAAACACCTACTTCCATAAAAAGGGAGGATATTCATCTATATCTCCACGCAAATATCTTGACAATAATAACGCTTGTACATAAGGTACTATTCCCCACTCGACTTTCTCTTGTAAAAAAGGATGCACAATTGTAGTTTGCTTTCTTGTTTGCCAAGCTTGTAAAAACTTTTTCTTACCCTCATCGGTAAAATACACTGCACCATTTTCCTTGGTGAAAAAGTCATTATTTTTAATTACTCTTTTATTAATCATAGTTATTACAAATCTATCTGCAAAAACTGATCTAAGTTCCTCCATAAGATCTAATGATAATGAGGTTCGTCCTGGTCTATCTTTATGCATAAAGCCTACATATGGATCTAATCCTACACAATACAGTGCCGATGTTACCATACTGTTAAGTAATGTATAAGCAAATGAAAGCATTGCATTCACCTTATCTAAAGGCGGTCTTCTGCTGCGTTCTTCAAATTTAAAATCTTCTTTTTGTTGTAAAATAAGCTGGTTAAATACTGAAAAATACCTTGCAGCTGCTTCGCCCTCAATACCTCTAAGCTGTTCTGTATTTTTACAATATAACGGTATGTTATCAATAGATTGTTTTAATTGTGCAGAAATATGCTTTAACTTTTCTACATCAACTGAATTTGCATAATCACGTGTGGCTCTTTCTAATACTCCACGAGAATTATACAATTTACCTGTAATTATATTTTTTGAAATTTGTGTACACAACTCTTCGTTATCAGAAATACGGTATTGATTTTTTCTTAAAATAACATTTCCACAGTACGGTCCTACTGTACTTGCCAGATATCGTCCACTGTGGCTTAGAAATGAAACAAATATATTCTTTTTTGCACATTTTCCAAGAAGTGCCGGGCTTATTCCTGCATAACCTGTTGTAACAACAGCTTCAATATTGTGCATAGGAACTCTGCCACATTCAGTTTTATTTTCAGAAATAACAATATTTTCGCCGTCCAGTGACAAATATTTATCGGCAGAGTTTATATAAAGAGTATTAAGAAGCTTTTTCAAATTTTTGCCTCCTTAATTGCACTGTCAATATATTCACGCACAGATTTTACCTTACTAAGTTTTGGCAAACATATTTCCCGTAGCGAGCATGCTTTACAGCCTTTATGAGATTTCACTCTTGGAGTATATCGCCGTTCATACAGTGTGTGCATTTCAGCAACTATTTCTTTAACACGGTTACGGATGTCACTGTTAACATCAAGTTTTAATCTTCGCCTTGTTTTGCCATAATAAATGTGAACTTCCTCAACAGCAGTACAAAACATGTCTTCCAAGCACATTGCTTGTGCAACTACCTGTAAAATATCAGACTCATCTTCTTTTGGGGCACCATGCTTATATTCAACCGGTATTATCTTATAATACCCTTCATATCCATGAACAATTGCCCCCTCTTTTGCCCTATGGAATTCAACAACATCACATACACCGTTAATTCCCAACTCATACGAACATACAGGCATTCCTCTTGAAATTATAAGCTCGCCACGCTTTTCCGATGAAAAATTATCATGTGCATTTTTATGCATTATTTCACCGCTTACAGTGAGCAGATTTTCTGCCCACTGTTGCTCAATGTGAATTAACGCCCACTGACGTCTGCAAAATACAAAATGCTGTATTCCTGAAATCATCAAAAGATTATCTTCTGATGTCATTCCAATACCTCTGGAGTCAAATTTTCAAGACTTTCATCATAAATAAATTCATAATCTTGTGCAGTTGTAGGACTATCACAAATTGGTTTTGCACTAACACTTCTATGTACCTTTGCACTTGAATATTGACCGCTTTTGCAGTTGTGCTTAAACCAGAACAGTTTTTCTATGCACATACTACCCTCAGGTCGAGCAGAAGAACAGTCGTTTTCAAACAAAGTTGCAAGTGCCGCTTTAATTTTTTCAGCGTCTTCATCTGTAAAGCCTGTCTTTTCTGCAAGCTGACAGTTAATACTGCCCTTAAATTTGTAAATACCAAATTTTACACGGTGCTTCATACCCATTGTATCTGACGCTTTAGTTCCACTTTTTGATGTTTCACCGCTTACACTTTTTGTAATTTGTGTTGATACAATTTCTACCGGCTCAATACTAAAAGCCTGATGTATTGTAACAGGTCCTCTAACTCCTATTGATACGCCTGCACTATCACTATTATTAAAAGCAAATACCTGTCCAAAGGCTCTAACATCAATCCATTTTTCACACGCAGCGGCAGCTACAACATCTTTTTCTGCTTTTTTTAACTTTACAATTTCCTCTGTTTTGTAAAATCTATCTTTAAGACTTTTGTATCCATCTTCACATCTGTCATCTGACTGAACAAAAATAGCTTCGCCCATATCTTGAAGTCTGTTGCGTATTTTCCTTTTTAAACAAACATCAGAAATTTCTCCAAAGCTTTCCATAGTATCTCTTGGTCTGTTTCCGTTCAGCGGATCACCGTTTGGGTTTGCATTATCAACCGAAATAAAACCTACAAAGTCAATTTTGTTTTGTAATACTGACATAATTATTTATCCTCCGTTTTTTCATTATTGTTTTTTTCTCTGTTTTCTTTTTCCTTATATAATTCTTGCTTTTGAGCATAAAATCCCATGAAAAACATTGCATCTAATGCTGTATTTTTTTTAAAATCATCATCTTTAAATAACGAAACAATAGCTTCAAATTCCTTTTCATAATTTACATAGAATCCATAGTTATTTTTTGCAACCTTTTCCATATAAGGAAGAATACGCTCGTATAAATATCCCCATGTTTTAAATGGTGATGAAATTAAAGCACTCATAAATCGCTTTGCATTAGTCTCTCTTTCTTTACCTTTTTCAAATGTATCACATTCAACCTTGTCAGCAACAGCAACCAATCTGCCAAAAAGGTAGCTTCTGTCATTACAAGTTTTATCAAGTGTCATATTATATTCAACTCCCTTTGTTTCTATATAATGCTTACGAAAAAGTGCACAGGCAACATCAAGCACACCTTCCCAATTATAATTTTTTGTATATTGCTGAGGATTAGCCACTCTGTTAAAAACAGCTTTTAAAATACTTTGCGGCAATTTAACTCCTTTAACAATACAAGGATATAACTGCTTAGCAACATACCCTGCAAGCTTTGAGTCAACAGCAATCTTACCGTTTCTTTCTGTACCATAGGCACATTTAATTATTTCATATGGCACAGGGGTTTGAACGCAGTCAACACGTTTCTTATCTTTTGTAAAATAGCAGCTATGCCATGCAACACCATCATACCATTTTTTTAAATTCTTATAAAATTCAGACTCTGCATATTCTTCATACATAACTACTGATAATCTTCCGGGTGTTGCAGCGTCAACAACCATTAGCATAATTTTTGAATCAAACTCTAACTTTTGTCTGTAACCTCTAATTACAGCATCAATCAACTTTGAATATTCTGCCGAGGTTTTTGCTACAGGCTTTTTATCCTCATCGGTATCAAATTCACCAACAATCTCAATCATTGACAAATCCAATCCTTCAGACACATCAGGCACTTGATTCAACTGGCTTTCCCATGTAATATAATATGCACTGCCCATTCGTGTTCCCTGACGTTGAATAAGCCATCTTAAAGCTAAATGTGCTTTTTGTGAGGTTAGTCTGCTCAATGCATATGCTTCGTGGTCATTTTTAAATATACCTCTATAGGTAAAATTTGAAGTATCGTTTGAGGAAATAAGCTTAGCTTTATCACCTGCATTACGTATTTTTGACATATGCTTATATGTAACAGGTGAAAGCTTGCCTGTAGCATAGCATAAATCAATTTCGGAACCTAACGAACCACAATAAGATGAATATTTTTTATAAAGCTCCTTACTTTTCCATACCTTTACAGTTTCACCTGTAGATGTATTTACAACTATAAATCTTATAAAACAACCTTCTTGTGATGTTTTTTGAATTTTATGCTTTTCGTCCAGACATTGTCCATCATCAGCAAGCTTAAAAAGTCCACAAGTTATAAGATCCCTTATTACTGTACCCTGCTTAACATAATTGTAAATTGCCTCTATAAGATTATCAGAATATTCCGACAATCTCCATTTATCAAGAGCTGTTAAGTATTCACTAAAGTATTTACTTTCATTTTTCTTTTTTGAATTAACATATTCAGAAAAATCACCCGCAATATATTTAAGATTATCGCACAAAGCGTGTGGTGCTGCCCCACTGCTTCGTGAATTAGAATCGTCAGTTACAGGTATAATGGTTACTTTATCATCTGCAGAAACCTCATTAGCTGAAAAAAATTCACCTTTATTGGTAATAGTAATTTCAATTTGTGCGTCTTGTGTGGAATGAAATAGTGGCAGCAATGTAGCTTCTGGAGTTTCTACCCCTGCCATATGCTGCTCTATGTCATAAATTTTGCTTAACTCCGTTATCCAGCTCACTGCTGCACACCTCCTTAAATTCTTCGTCTGCTGTTTTTATTTGATTTTTACCAAAAATTTTTATTTTACCTTCTCTAATGTGACGTTTAATTGCACATTCCTCCGGCTGTATAAAATCAATTTGCCCATTTTTCATAACCGGTGTATGAAAACATACTGTCAGCTTACCCTTATCTTCTTCGTTAACAGCTTCATCAGGATAGATTATGCTGTGGTATAGCAAACCAAAGTTAATTTCTGAATTTGTACCGTCATCGTAGCAGCTTTTTATTTTATCAAAATCGCAAGGCTCTACATAACCCTGACACTCTCTTGCTCCTAAAAAAATATCTCGTCTGCCACCAAGCTTTATCATTCGTTTTATTATTTGGTAATGCTTGTCCTCGTTTCTGTCAGCCTCTAATTCCGGATGATTATAATTCCACACAAAATGTGCTTTTACAGCATATTTTACGTCCTTTAAATATGTGTACATTGACAAGTCGTTTCCGCCATTATATTTTATAGGACGAATGCCTTTTGATACAGTTTGTATTGGGTTAATCACTTTTACTGAATCGATTTTGAACAGTATGGTCGGTTTCCAGTAGATGCTTTTTAAAATACCAATCAAAGCTGCCGGTGTGGGAATTGAATAACTACATTTCTCACCGCCTACACGGGTAATTGGGTCGGAAAATAAAGCATAATCTCCCCAAACCATAAAGCTAAACTCATTTTTGTACTTCACGTTATCACCTCTTTCAATTTAATTTCGAGTTATATAATTTATAATCTCTGATATTATAATAACTCTTATATATCAATTTGTCAATAAAAATTTGATTTTTTTTTTTTATATGTTATAATATTTTTGCCATCCCTATTGATTGTAAGTATGGATGTGGATTGAAATGAGTTTTATAATTTATTAACCAAGGCATTGGCTCTGCTATTTCAGGCAGAGCCTTTTGCTTTAATAAAATAAACCACCTGTTTGCGGCTCTTGCATAAAACCATAATTTTTTTCGTCGTAGTACATTTCTTTTAAAATATAAATACCTGTTCTGTCATCTTGCGTTACAAAACCTTTATTTATAATATTTTGCGGTAAACCGACAGAATATTTTTGAATTTTTCTAAGCATTTTGGGAATGTCTTCAACGCCTTTTTCAGAGCATATTTCTGCAATTAACTTTTTTCCATCTTCATAAGGCACTAGTACAGATACTGAATTTTCTGAAATAACCTTAAACTCCTCACCTGCTGTTTTAAAAGCCTGTTTCATTAACATATTAGGTTCCTTCTTTGTTATGGCTTTATAAACAGCCGTACCCTTTTCGTTTAGCGACAACAAATCAAATATGGTAGTTTTTTGTCCGCCTACATCTATATTAAAATCTGTCAAATCTTCAAATTCTTTATAATAAGCCTTATAGTAGTGTTCTATAGCTTGCGAGGAAGAAATATCTCCGTTAAGGAATTCAGAGTTATTTTTCATTAAGCCAAACATCTTCGTAGTTATTTTTCCGCTTTCTCTTATTGACTTCAAATATGACATATTCTCTTCAACAATATTAATAACATAAACAAAACCAATGTCAGTTTCGGCATTTCGGTTACATCGCCCTGCGGACTGAATTATACTGTCAAGCCCTGCTACCGAACGTATTACTGTACTAAATGAAATATCAACACCAGCTTCAATAAGCTGTGTGCTTATACAAATAACTTTTTTAGCTGTATCCGGATTCTTCTTTGTATCGGACAAGCTATTTTTCAATTTATCAATAATATTCTTTCGGTGCTCAGGACACATATAAGTTGACAGATGAACAATAATATATTCTTGCCCTCTACCTGAAATCTCGATTATTTCTCTAACCTTTGCATAAATTTTAGCTGCCGCTTTTTTAGTGTTGACAACACAAAGCAAACTGCTGTTTTGTTCAGACATTTCTACAACGAATTCTGACGCATCTTCAAAGCTATAACCACCGTTATATTTTATTTTATCAACAATTTCTGTTCGCTTAAGTTTTTTACAATAACTGTCAAAGCCGCTAACCATTTCACTTTCTTCGTCCAGTGGTACAGAATATCTTATTTGGTCAAATACAGGTTGTGTTGCACTGCACAAAACAATGGTACAACCACAAACATCTGCAAGAAATTTTACAGCAATATTAAACAGCGTTGTACACTCAACAGGTACAGACTGAACCTCGTCAAGAATTATTACAGAATTAATAAGACCTCTCATTCTTCTTATAGACGTAATTCGTCCATCATAAATTGTATTTAAAAACTGCACCATAGATGTCGTAATTACAGGAGAACCCCAATTTTCAGTAAAATACATATATTTTTTATCTGAATTTTCATAGGTTATCATATCACCAAAATGTGGTAAAACATCCATGCTTTCCGGAAGATATTCTCTAAAATTATTATAATTCTGCTCAAGAATAGAATTAAAAGGTGCTACATATATAATTCTGCTTTTATTGAATTTTGCCGCATAATTCAACGCATATCTTAAACCACTTATAGTTTTTCCTCCACCTGTAGGAACACTCATTTTTATAATTTTTGATGCTTTATTAGAAAACTTTACAGCTTTATCAGAAATTTCAGAACGAATTTTATTTATCTCTTTTGTGTTATCAAAATCTTTAATTTTATTTTCAAGATAATCTATACATTCACACCACATATTTGTTTCACCATATGCTGATGGAATTTTAATTTTATTACAATATTCAGCTGCATTTGTATGATCTGAATTCACAATTACAGATAACAAAATACGTTCAAACAATGCAAGCTCCGCATTAAATACTCTTTCTTTTACCTTATCTGTTCCTTTTATATTTCTTAAAATTTCTACAAGCTCCCTTTTTGAATCATCAATCAATCTTCCTATTTCTTCTTCAGTAATAATCGTATTAAAAGTTACACTTTTTGCTTCATTGTAATCATAAGAAGTATTTTTTAACTTAACAGCAAATTTATTGTTATCAGATTTTTCAGAACTGCATGATAAAGCATAACAGTCAAACAGTCCGTGGTGCGACATAATTGCAATAGAAATAATTTCTGCCAACAAAATATCAATAGCATTTCGGCTTGAATTATTAACTACAAGTCTTTCATAAATATATCTGCCCCCTGCAATAGCGTGTGCAATTGTTTCTCCTTCCCATTTTAAATTAGCACCTACCGTATGTTGATATTTGTTACTAAGTGCTGTGTTTTTACCCATATCATGCAATTTGGCAATAAGCCTTATAATACCTTTAGTTTTTAACAAAACTGCATCTTTAATAGCAAGTTGTTCAACACCTAATAAATGTTCCTTTACCGTCTGAACTCTTCCGTCATCACAAACTCTTGCTGCATATTCTTCATATAACATATAACACCATCCTTTCAATTTCTATACCAAAAAAATTTTAATTAACACAACAATTAAAGCATAAAGCAACTAACATCTAATCATTAATGTTGTGTTACTAAAATTATAACTGATATACTGTCCAATAATCAGTACAATTGCATTAAATATAAATCTCTTTTTATAATGTTAATATAAATGCAGACCAATTGTAATTAATTTCAATAAAGAAATACTTTAATACAGATTTTATAATATCACACACAGCCTTTAATTTCAACAAAAATTATGCTATTTTGATATAAAATTTGTACTTTTTAATCTGTTAATATCCTAAAAAATAAAATTATCATTGCCATAAAACACAATAAGGCAACACCACTCAATATAATTGCATGGTGTTGCCTTAACCTTTTTATATTTAACAATATTATCATAAAATTCAATTATATATAAACTTTTAAAATATTCATTTTGCAGATTCACTTTTCATCTGTTATTTCTCCACTGTTCGTAGGTTATACAGGAAATATGCTCAGTTCTGATGTCATTCATAAGTTCCCATTTTATATCTTTATTTGTATATTGATATTCAAAACCACATTTCTCCTGAACCCTTTTGGACTTAAGATTTTCGTCAAAATATCCGCACCATAGTTTTTTTATATTAAGTGTTTCAAAGGCATACCTCATTAATTCTCGAACTGCCTCTGGAATTAACCCTTGTCCCCAAAACGGCACGCCAATCCAATATCCTATTTCAGCCTCATCCTTTTGCAAATCAATATTACTTGCTTTTCCTGTCATTAATCCAATACTTCCAATAGCCTTATTATCCCGCTTTAAACAAACAGCGTATGTTTCGGGTACAGCCAAAACATTTTTAATTATATCTCTGCTGTTATCTACACTGGTATGCACCGGCCAACCGGCAATAGATCCAACTTTAGGGTCTTTTGCATATTCATATAAGCTTTCTGCGTCATTTAACGTCCATGGTCTTAAAATAAGTCGTTCTGTTTCTAATATCATATAAATTACTCCTTAATATTTTAATAAATAAAGTTTAATTTTATATAAGCTATTATAAATAATATCTTAAAAAATTTCCTATAACAAAAAGCCAAGAATCACACAAACTCTTGGCTTTTTAGCAAATTATTTATTACAATTACTTACGGCTGAAAATTGACATAATGTCATAGTAAGTATCATCATCGTCAGTTGTGTCATTTGGAGTAAGTTTTCTTGAAGGAGCTGATGTTGGCGCCGATGCCTGTGACACAGAAGATGATCTTCTGTCAACAGAAGCTTGTCTTGCATTAGTTTTTTTAGACTGTTCAGCTTTTACAAAATCATCACTGGCAGAAAAACCTGTTGCAATAACAGTAACGCTCATTTCGTCCTCCATATTTTCATCAAGCACAGCACCCCAAATAATGTTAGCATCTGCATCTGCTTGGTCTGTAATCATTGAAGATGCAAGAGAAATTTCGTCAAGACCAATGTCTGCTGAAGCTGTGATATTTACAATAACACCCTTAGCTCCGTCAATTGATGTTTCTAAAAGTGGACTTGTAATAGCCATTCTTGCAGCCTCTTCTGCCTTTTCTTTACCTGTTGCAAAACCAATACCCATGTGAGCATAGCCTGCTTCTTTCATAATGGCAGTAACATCGGCAAAGTCAAGGTTAACAAGACCAGGAATAAGAATAAGGTCAGAAATACTCTGAACACCCTGTCTTAGAACATCATCAGCAAGGTCAAAAGCATTTTTTAGTGTAATTCTCTGCTCACTTGCAAACTTCAATCTTTCATTAGGTACAACAATCAATGAATCAACATGGTCACGCAGACGTGCAATACCCTGCTCTGCCTGCTCCATTCTTCTTTTACCTTCAAAAGCAAAAGGCTTTGTAACAATAGCAACTGTTAAAATACCCATTTCTTTTGCAATTTCTGCAACAACAGGAGCTGCACCTGTACCTGTGCCGCCACCCATGCCGGCTGTAATAAACACCATATCAGTATCCTTTAATACTGCCTGAATTTCTTCACGGTTTTCTTCAGCTGCTTCTCTACCGATTTCTGGCTTTGAACCTGCACCCTTACCATGAGTAATTTTTTCGCCTATTTGTATTTTTTGACTAGCACTTGAAAATTGTAGTACATGGTCATCTGTGTTTACTGCAATAAACTCAACACTGCGAACACCCATTTTTACCATTCGGTTTACAGCGTTACCGCCGCCACCGCCTACACCTATTACTTTAATTACAGGTATATTGTCGCTGTATTCTTTTTCTAATTCAAAAGCCATTTCAGTACATCCTCCTAAATTTAATTAAGCCCTTATAACAAGAGTAAATTTCATATAATAAAACCAGTATATATAAATACACCTTTACTATATAAATTTACCACATTATTTATTAAATTTCAATATGCACAAAGGATTAATTAATGAATTTTTTGAAAAATATCTTCCTTTTTACGAATAAATTTACTTAATAGAACAAATTCCGACACCATAACATATATAAAAAAACCAACATATGTCAAAAAGGAAGTTTTTTCTATAATAATATGTTTTTATAATAAGGCGTTATTTTATACATTATCTGATATGTCATCTGTATAGGTATCATCACTATATGAATTATTTTCGTAAGAGTTGTCCCCTGATAACCCAGTATCACTGTAATTTACAGTGGTACCCTCTGTATCATCTGGTACTGCCGTTACAGGTTCTTCAATAACTGATGAACCTGACTGAGTTTGCGGAACAGTAGAAGGCTCGGTAGTTGGTTGCGAGGCTTGTTCTGTTGCCTTTTCTCCAATTACGTTATTAGGAGCAAAATATGATTTATTCGATTTACCGTCTGTTCTGTCCTCAATTAAATTTGAGCAATCTAGTCTACCCTTATCATTTTCTGACAGCTTGGTAAATATAATTGTCATTGCAGTACGCATTTTGTAGTCAATATATTCAGGCATACCTAATGCAATGGTTATTCGGTTTTGATAATTCAACTCAATGTTAGACATATCCGATAAGTTAATTTCCTTTACACCGGTAACACTGTTAGCATCCATAGTGGTAGCAATTTCATCTAACACTGCTAAAATTTTATTATTTTCTACCTTTGCTGTTTCGCCTACTTTTACATCCTTCAGCTTACATCCTATAATTGTCGGAATATCAAGCTCTCGCTCAACAACTTCCTCAAGAATTTTGCTGTCTTTACTTATAATATAAAATCTTGTTCCATCCTGAATATAATATTCCGGCGTAGCCTCGGTAACATTTATTATTAATCTGTTTGGAATACCAAAAGTAATATCTGCCTTTTCTATGTACGGATACTTAGCTTCTATACAGCTGGCTGCTGAAGCTTTATCTGACATAAATATATTTTCACCATACCTTAAATTGCTGGCTGCAATTATGTCGTTTGCATTATATCTGCTTACACCCGACACCTCTATTTTTTCACATTTAAATAGCACAGTAAGTGAAAGAATTGTTCCTATTATAAGCACAACCAACACTATACCGCCGGACAAACATATATTTTTCAACTTGCGTTGTCTTTTGGTAAGAGGTTTTTTCTTACTATTAAGTTCATCAAGTAATTTCTTATTCTTACGGGTATTTTTTAGATTATCAGCAATACCCTCACGTTCTTGTTCTTCATTTAAATATAAATTCTCGTCATCACCCGCAGAAAAAACTCTTTTAGATACTCTGCCTACACCACTTGTTAAATTTTTCATACGGGATTTTGATAAATTTTTTCTTCTAACCTTTGGCGTATTCTCCATTCTTACACGACTGGTTCTTTTATTGAAGTCATCTCTGTCGTCCCACGGCTTATAGTCCTTATTCTCAAAAAAGTCGTCAGCCTTATTAGTTCTTTCATTAACATTTAAGCTAATCTTGCTTTGTGTAAAAAAGGGATTATCTAAATTATCAAGGTCATATTTGTCGTAATTTTTATTATAATTGTTACTGTTATATAACAAGTCATCATTATTAAGTCCAAAATAGTCATTTCTTCTTTCACGCTGTACTTTACTGTCTCGGCGCTTTTTATCATTACTATCCATTTTATTTTCCCTCACTATATTAGTATTATACTAATCTCAAATATCACATTGGATTATTTAAAGTATATTTTGCACTGTGCATCATTTTTTCTTTGAACTGGGGTCCAGTTATAGTTCAGCACAAAATCTCCTTGAAAGCAATTTCCAAAGAGCTATCTGAGATTAGTATTATATATAGTTTCCATATCTTATCTTTAAACTCTTTTAATATTTGCACCCACATTGCTAAGGCAGACTTCAAGGTCTTCATATCCTCGTTCTATGTGGTTTATACCTTTTATATTTGTTATTCCTTCTGCACCCAGCCCTGCAACTACTAACGCCGCACCGCCACGTAAGTCCTGTGCATTTACTGACGCACCAAAAAGCTTTTCTGTACCCTCAACAACTGCAACCTTATCATGCACATAAATACCTGCACCCATTCTACACAGCTCTCCAACATGCTTATATCTGCTTTCAAACATATTTTCAACAAATACTGATGTTCCTTCTGCAAAACAGCACATAGCCATAATAGGAGCCTGAGCGTCTGTAGGGAATCCCGGATAAGGCATAGTGCGTACAAGCCTTACCTTTTTTAATTTTCTATTTGAAGATATATAAATTCCTTCGGGGGCATAATCTACCAGACATCCGCTTTGTTCAAAAACAGAATTAACACTGCTTGAATGTGATTGTAATGCGCCCTTTAAAAACAACTTACCGCCACATACCGCCACACATGCCATATAGGTAGAGGTAACTATTCTGTCAGGAATAATTACATGCTGAGTACAGCCCAATGTCTTTACCCCTTCTATGTACATAATGCTTTCACCGGCTCCTGTTATTCTTGCACCGCAGCTATTTAAAAAGTCTGCAAGGTCACATATTTCCGGTTCTCGTGCAGCATTGGTTATAGTTGTAATCCCCTTTGAGCACACTGCCGCAAGCATTATATTTTCGGTAGCCCCTACACTTGGAAATGACAAAGTAATATCCGACGATTGCAAGCCTCTGCCTACATTACAATCAAGCAAACCATGTTTTTCTTCTATTACAACACCCATTTGACTAAGTGATGACAGGTGAAGATCAATAGGTCTTGGTCCAAGCTCACAACCACCCGGTAAAGACATTTGTGCCTGTTTCATTCTGCCTAAAATGGCACCCAAAAATACAATAGAAGAACGCATTTCTCTCATTAACTCAGTAGGAATATCATACTTATAAATCCCACTGCTGTCAACTGTTATTGTTTGCCCATCTATATATACTGTACATCCTAAATATCTTAATATTTTAACCGAGGTATCAACATCAGTCAATTTTGGACAATTATATAAAACAACCTCGCCTCTGCAAAGAATAGTTGCCGCCAATATAGGCAAAGCACTGTTCTTAGCCCCTTGTATATTGATACAACCATTCAGCTTGCGGCCACCGTTAATAACATACTCTGCCAAGCTCTACACCCTTTCTGTAATAGCACTTATACCAATCTGCACAAATAATAATATAAAATTTTACATTATGCAGATTAGGGCGTTTTCAGTATTTTAACACCAATCTTGAGCAATTTAAAAATTTTAACATACTATTTAAGATTAGTATCATATTCGCCCTAATTAAATAAGCCTAAGGCTATAAAAAGATGTACAGCTTGTAAGCGTACAGGGCAACATTACATCTTTATATCAATTCATACCGTGCAATCATATACTTACACTTTAGCAACC
Source organism: uncultured Clostridium sp. (assembly GCA_902471875.1). Taxonomy (GTDB): domain Bacteria; phylum Bacillota; class Clostridia; order Oscillospirales; family Acutalibacteraceae; genus CAG-964. The sequence goes on along the minus strand of CABRLN010000013.1, from coordinate 38,593 downwards.
TATTGCCTGCACATTTTACGTTATTTTTCCTAAAAACCTATCATCATACATTACTGTAAATGTGGATTTTTGTAAAAAATATCGAAAATTGAGGCTTTACAATTAGTACACTATGAGTATACGGTGTGCATTAACAATTAACATTACGGTGCAATGCTGCCTTTATTCTAATTTTCACCTACCAGGCTCTATGTCATATTCTATGTGACACAGCCTGTATAAGTGATTACAATTTAACACACTTTTTAATAATTGATAAAATTCTTTCGTTAGAATCTATAATAGCTGTCTTCTTGGCATTTTCAGCATATTGCTGCAACTTAACAGGGTCTTTAACCATTTCGTCAACAGTTTCTGTAAGCTTTTCGGGAGTAAGATCTTTTTCTTCAATAATGCTTGCTGCATTGGCGTTTACCAGCGACATAGCATTATGAAACTGGTGATTTTCTGCAACATTAGGTGACGGAATTAACACAGCAGGCTTACCCTGTGCCTGAAGCTCGCTTATAGTCATAGCGCCTGCACGGCAAATTACAAGGTCTGCCGCAGCCAAACAAACCGGCATATCATTTATAAACTCTCTTATATCTAAGTTGTCACATTCTTCAACATTACAGCCTTTTTCCTTCAGCAGGTCAGGAAACCATTTTCCGTACTTACCATAAGCGTGAATTATCTGATATTTTTTGTCATTACCGCTTCGTGCTATATAATCAGCAACAGATTCATTAATTTTTCTTGCACCTAAGCTTCCTCCAAATGAAAGAATAACAGGACGGCTGTCTAAATTCATTTGTAACCTTGCCTTAGACTTATCTGCACTTATAATCTCTTTTCTTACAGGATTTCCTGTTACAACAAAGTTATAGTCACCACCCATACGTTCTTTTGCGTCAGGATTAGCAAGCATAACAACCTTAGCTTTTTTTGCAAGCATTTTATTTGTAACACCCGGAAAAGCATTTTGCTCGTGAATAATTGTAGGAATACCCATTTTAGCAGCTGTTCTTAACACAGGTCCGCTTACATATCCGCCTGTGCCAACACAAATGTCAGGTTTGAATTCCTTAATTATTTTCTTAGCCTCCATACTGGAAGTAACTGCACGTTTAGCAGTTACAAGATTATGCGCTATAGCCGACGGCGAGAAGCTTCTTTTAAATCCGCTTATTCTTATACTTTTAAAATCATATCCCGCCTGAGGAACAAGTTTTTCTTCCATACCGTCTTTTGCACCTACATACAAAATTTCTGCACTTGGAATTCTGTCTTTAACGGTTCCTGCAATAGCAAGCGCAGGATTTATGTGTCCTGCTGTTCCGCCACCTGCAAGCAAAATTTTCATTTTGTATCCCTCACTTTTGTATTTAAGTTTTATTTATATTAGCATTTCTTGATACCGAAAGAACTATACCCATTTGTGCCAACAACATTACCAACGAGCTGCCGCCATAGCTGAAAAATGGTAAGCTGATGCCTGTGTTCGGCAGTGTGTCGGTAATAACCAATATATTAAGTACAACCTGCAAACCAACCTGCGAAACCAAGCCCACACCAAGGAACATACCAAACCTATCTTTTGCCCGAAGTGAAATCATTATTCCACGCCATACAAGCAGTGCAAAAATAAGTAAAATAATAATTCCGCCAATTAATCCCAACTCTTCTACAACAACTGCAAACACAAAGTCATTTTGCGGTTCAGGCAAATATAGATATTTTTCTCTTGATTGTCCAAGACCTAAACCGGTTAAGCCGCCTGAACCTATAGCATATAGTGAGTTCATTGTTTGCCACACGGTTGCCTGCATGTCGCTTGATAGATTTTCTTCTAACGCCATACCCCAACCGTCAAGACGTTCCATAGCATACTTTAGCAAACCTGTAACCTGCAATATAAAAAATGCAGAAATTACAATAGCAATACCTGCTACAAACCATCTTGCTTTTACACCTGAAATCCACATCATAATTGCAAAAAGCAATGTTACAATTACTATACCTGAATAGTGTGGTTCAAGAATAAGCAATATAATTGAAGGAATAGCTATTACAACAGCCGGCAAAACACCATACTTAAAGGTTCCCATTTTTTCAAAATAAATTGACGCCCAATGTGCATAAAACAATATAATTGCAAACTTTAAAACCTCTGACGCCTGAAGGGTAAATAATCCCAAGCTTATCCACCTATGTACATCGTTAATGGCAGGCAAAAATAATACCAAAATTAAAAGTAAAAATGCCGCCCCCATAACTATAACAGCTAATCTATGAAAATGGTGATAGTCAAAAAATGATATTGCTATCATAACACCTACACCAATAATTGCAAAAATTGCCTGCCTTAACAAAAAATAGTAACTGTCACCCATTGTATAATAAGCAGAAGCATACGACGCAGAAAACATCATAACCATGCCAATTACTAACAGAATAATTACAAGAAAGAAAAAGGGCATATCCATACCGCTGCGAACAGAAAAAAACTTAAAATGCTTTTTCTTTGCTCGAACACTAGTTACCTTATTATCCGCTTTTTTCGCATAAGCTTCTGACCTTCTTGCTTTCTGTTCAACATATTTGCGGTGATCTTTTATTCGTTCATTAGATACATATCTTAAATTATCCATCGTTTCACCACCATAAATTTAATATTAACAATTTGTATATGTGTACCAAACCGACCAAAATGTAAGAACTCCCATAACAGCTGTTACAATACTGAACACAACAACAACCTTAACCTCAGACCAACCACACATTTCAAAGTGATGGTGAATTGGACTCATTTTAAACAATCTTTTACCATGTGTAAGCTTAAAATATCCTACCTGCAAAATTACAGAAAACATTTCAATAATGTAAACAATTCCAACAGGAATAATAAGTATAGGCATATTTATACCGTAAGCAATAGCACATAAAAATCCACCTAAAAATAACGAACCCGTGTCGCCCATAAACACCTTTGCAGGGTAAAAATTCCAAACTAGAAAACCCAAACAAGCACCTGCAAGTGAAGCTGACATTACAGACATACCGCTGTCAACTACAAAACCTGCAATAATCATAAAAATAAGTGATGCAAAAAAAGTAACAGAGCCGTCAAGACCGTCAAGACCGTCTGTAAGATTTGTAGCATTAACAAAGCCAACAATAACCACTACCGATATTATCCAGTAAAATATTCCCAAATTAACACTGCCAATAAATGGAATAACAGTGTTAGAAGAACATCCGCCCAATATTAATGTAAATACATAAGCAATGGCAACTAAAAATTGTAAAACCAGCTTTTGCTTTTCTGTTAACCCCTGGTTATGCTTTTTTACAACCTTAATGTAGTCATCAACAAAACCAATAACACCAAAAAGCACAGCCATGACCAATCCTGCATAAAATTTTAAATGGTCTTGAAAATCTCGTGTACCGGGATTAATTATACATAAAACCACATAGCAAATAACTGATACTAAAACAGATGCTGCAATAAACATAATACCGCCCATTGTAGGTGTTCCTGACTTTTTCTGGTGCCATTGCGGTCCTTCTTCTCTTATTGGTTGACCAAACTTAACCCTGTGCAGCACAGGTATTAAAAACTTACCAATTACAGAAGAAATAACAAATGCAGCCACTGCCGCTACAATTATAATCCAATTACTCATTTTTGTACCTCCACACTGCTTTTACTATTTTATACTAATACTAAACGGCTCTTCTAAAATGCCCAATATACTATTCAATATTAGTATTAATACACAGCTATGCATTTATAATACATAGCTGTGTAAACTGTTTTACATTACGCCGCTTCCATAGTTACTGTCTTGTTCAAAGTTTACCGAAACTACTGTACCCGGCTTAACCTTTGAGCCTGCTTTAATACCTTGAGAATATGAAGTACCTTCTCCCTCGGCATTTGACCCCACAATACTTATGTTAAGATTATACATTGCCGCTGTGCTGTTAGCCTGTGCCACAGACATTCCTGTTAAATCAGGTACTTCCACAACCTCATCATTCATGCTCGCCTCGTCAGTATAAAGCACCACTGTACCTTGTTGAGGCAGTCTTGACTGTGCAGCAGGCACCTGAGAAATAACATTTTCACCATCACCTAATACAACAGCATTAAATCCACCTGAAGCAACAAGATTTTTTGCCTCTGATGTTTTCATACCTACATAATTTTCTGCTGTAGTGTCCATCTGAGCAATTTCTTCTTCGGTATATTCAGCCTCTACATTAAGGTAAGGTAAAACCTCACTCATAATATTAGAAAATACAGGAGCTGCAACGGCACTACCATAGTAGCTGTCACCTGTTGGTGTATCAAAATATACAAGTAAACAAACCTGTGGGTCATTTGCAGGAGCAAATCCGCAAAATGATGCAATATACTGCTGGCTACCGTCACTATTATAAATCTTCTTTTCAGATGTACCGGTTTTACCTGCCACCCTATAGCCTGCAACATAACCGTTCTTGGCTGAACCGTTTTTAGCATTTTCCTCCATAGCGTCAATAACCTTTTGGGTTACCGCTTCAGAAACAGCTTGACGCTTAACAACAGGTGTTCTGGTTTCAACAACATTACCTTCTGAATCAGTTATTTCTTTTACAACATATGGCTTCATCAGCTTACCACCATTTCCTACTGCTGACATAGCTGTTACCATTTGAATAGGTGTAATAGCAAAGTTCTGACCAAAAGATGCAACAGCAAGGTCCATTGGCTGCATTTCACCGCTGCCGTCACCAAAGAAAATATCCGACTGTTCACCAGGCAAATCTATTCCTGTTCTTTCAGAAAAACCAAACGCCTGATAATACTCCCAGAACTTTTCAGCACCAACCGCCTGACCAATCTGCATAAATGCAGGGTTACAGGAATTACAAAGTGCTTCTTTATATGTTTGAGTACCATGGCCTGAGGTATTATGACAGTGAATAGCACCTGCACCTTCAAACGGTACGTATGAACCTGAACATGTATAGGTAGATGAATCTGTAATAGTACCTTCTGACCACCCCATACAAGATGTTATTACTTTAAATACAGAACCCGGGTAGTAAGTGTCTGCTACTGCTTTGTTACGCCACTGCTTTGTCAGTGCTTCACTTTCAGCAGTTTCTTTTTCACTTGCAGGCAGCTTATCAATTTCTTTTTGAACATTTTCGTCTGCAATAGTAAACGGATCATTAAGATCATAGCCGCCTTCAACCGCCATACCAAGTATAGCACCCGTTTTTACCTCCATCATAATAGCTACGGCACGGTTAGTTACTTTATTCTCTTCAATACCCTGTTGTACATATTTTTCCATTATATGCTGTATGGTTTCGTCTATTGTAAGATTTATATTATTACCGTCTTTAGCGTCAATTTTCTGCTCGTATTCAAACGGCATTTCAGTGTTATTTGCATTCTTTGCAGTTATAACTCTGCCTGGTGTTCCGGTTAAATATGAGTCATACTGATATTCAATCCCCTCAAGGCCTGCACCGTCTGAACCGGTAAAACCTAAAATTGTAGATGCAAAATCACCATAAGGATAGTAACGCTTATAATCCTCAATAAGCTCTATTGCTTTGCTGATATTATATTTATCTTCAAGCTCTTCAATAAGCTTAAGAACCTTATCTTTTTCTGTTGTTTCAACCTTACGCTTTACCACAGAATAATAAGTGCGTTCTTTCGTCTTTTCATATATATCATTTTGGTCAAGCTCTAAAATCTCTGCCAAACGTTGTGCAACAAAGGTTCTCTGCTCATCTGTTTTAAAATATATCGGTGCTAAAACAACCTGCCATACAGTAGCACTCTGTGCCAAAGTTTTACCGTTAGTATCATATATAGTACCACGTTTTGCAGAAATAGTTGTATCTCTTAACTGTTGAGAATAAGCTCTCTGCTGAAGCTCATCTCCCACTATAACGCTAAAATAGAACAGCCGTCCTATAGCCAAACCAAACCCTACCAGCAGCAGTCCCACCAGCCATTTTTTAGAACGGCTTATTATGGTTCTGTTACTTCCTACATTTGCCATAGTTTCCTCCTGTTAATGCCAATTTCAGATAACTTTGTCAAAATTATTTTCGAACCTATTTTGTGCTGAGCAAAATACAAAAAATAAACTGATGCAGTCAAAAAAGTACTGCGTTTAATACAAAATACGCTGAAAATAATCAAATATGCTATTTAATACTAATATACAATAAAAAGCTATGAAGATTTTTGAGCAGAGTTTATACCAAACAAATAACCTACCACAGAAATACTGTCCCTTTTGATGATAGATTACGAAGTAAACACAAAAGACGCTAAAAAAATTTATAGATATTTTTATTGGATATTAGTATTAATCTAGTATAAATTTTCGACAAAATTTGCCAACAAAAAATAAGGGTTGTAACAGTAACAAGAAAAGAGAATAAATTTTTACTCCTTTTACTAATTACAATCAAAGGGATATTCTCCCTGAATGTTACAACCGCTTTTTATACAAATCTTAATAAACACTGCCATGAGTTCAACACTTGTTCAAACTCAACCTTCAGGCGTCATTGACCGGTAAAATAAAACTTCAATAAATGACTTTTTAAGATTAGTATTTTATTCCTCTATATGTTTATGCCGTTTTTCATGTATTAAGACCATAATCCCGCAATTGCATTTGCTATAGTCTCAAAAATGTTTGAACCGCTTGAGGCTGCTACCTCTGCCTTGTCACCCTCTGATAAACTTATGTACTCCTTTTGGTAAGAGTCTGCCCTGCTCATACCCAGTTGCCCCTGTGCACTGTCTTCAACAATGTCTGAAGAATATTTTGACTCTACCTTCATTTGTGTTTGAATGTACAAACTTTGCTGTTCTTCAAGCTCTGTTTGAGCATTGGAAATTTGTTGGTTAAGCTCAGTAAGCTGAACTTGTCCGCATATTATACATCCAATTAACGATACAACAACAGCACTAAGAGCAACACCCTTTGCAATGTTATGTACTTTTTTTCTTTTATTTTGAACCGCCTTATTTTCTTCAGCTAGTTCTTTGTTTAATTCCGCTTCTTTATTCTTTTCTTCTATATTAATTTCCTCTGTTTCAAACAGAGACATATCATAAGCTTCTTCACTATGAACAAAAGCCATTATAATCACCCCGAATAATATACATACTGCGTTTTACTACCTATTGTGTACAAAATAATAATACTCCAAGTGCAGTCTGTTAACTGCTGTTACACTAGCTTTAATTTACCTGTCTTTAAAATTTAACCTTCTGCTATTTTAACTTCAAATATAGTTAAATCACCCAATAACAAACGCTTATATTTACATTTTTATTTATTTTATACAATATACCTAATTGGGGAATTTTCACAATAAAATTGATGTAGATTTAGGCACATCATACTGAATAAGTACATTTTACTATATATAAACTGGTTTGTCAAAGACTTTTTGCGAAAAGAATTGTACAAATTATAGCTTTGTAACGACCCTTAATCTAGCACTTCTGGCACGAGGATTTTCTTCAAGCTCATTTTCTGAAGCTTCTATTGGCTTTTTAAATACCAATTCAGCTTTAGGCTTATTGCCGCAAATGCAAACAGGAAAATCCTTTGGACAAGTGCAACCCACACACCACTGTGCCATAGCCTTTTTTACAATCCTGTCCTCAAGGGAGTGGAAGGTTATTACAGCCATTCTGCCACCTGATTTTAATAGCTCAAAGCCTCCCTGCAAACCCTCGCTTAGTCTGTCAAGCTCTCCGTTTACCGCTATACGCAAAGCCTGAAAGGTTTGTCTTGCCGGATGCCCCTCTCTCCTTTTAGCGGCAGGAACAGCCCCTTTAATAATTTCTGCCAGCTGCAGTGTGGTTGCAACCGGAGCTTTCTCTCTTTCTCTTATAATTGCTCGTGTAATTTGCTTTGCAAATTTCTCTTCGCCATAACGGCTTATAATTTTAACTAACTCCTCATATGACAATTTGTTAACCAAATCATAGGCAGATATACCCGACTGGCTCATACGCATGTCAAGAGGTGCATCATAATGGAACGAAAAACCTCTTTGCGGTGTATCAATCTGTCTTGATGATACGCCTATATCAAGCATTATGCCGTCAATAGAGTCAAATCCTACACTATTTACAATGCTGACAACGTCAGAAAAATTTCCTTTGCATATAATAGAATTGCTAAAATCTTTAAAACGATTTGTTACGGTTTCAATAGCGTCCGGATCTTGATCAATAGAAATTAACCTGCCGTTTGGTGACAGCCGTTTAAGAATTTCGCTTGAATGTCCACCGCCGCCTGCAGTACCGTCAACATAAATTCCGTTCGGATTAATGTTAAGTGCATTTATTGTTTCCTCTAACAAAACGGGTTTATGTGAAAATGTCACTTAACAGCACCTCCATTAAATTCCAAGCAGTTCCATAGCATCTTTTATTCTTTCTTGGGTTTGACCTTCAATATATTCATTCCACTTTTCGGTGTTCCAAATTTCTACCCTGTTACCTGAACCGATAACAGTAACATCTTTGTCAAGATTGGCATATTTTCTTAAATTCTCAGGTATAAGCACCCTACCCTGTGCGTTTGGCACAGCTTCTGTAGCACCTGCACAAAAAAATCTGGCAATATCGGTCGCCTTTGACATAGGCTGACCAGACAGTTTTTCTAAAAAGAGGTTCCACTGTTCTTTTGACAGGACAAAAAGACAGTTATTTATACCCATTGTAACATAGAAAGCATCACCAAGCTCTTCACGAAACTTGGCGGGAATAATTACTCGCCCTTTGGCATCTATATTATGTTGGTAAGTACCTATAAACATAATGCGTCCCTTTTCTGTGCTTTTATTTACCAAATTATGACAAAACATGTCACTAAGTGTGTATTTTGTGACACCTTATGTTAATTATAATCTAAGCATATTAAAAATGCAAGGTGAAATTTAACAAATATCGACTTTGTAACCTTTTTTTCATCTTAATTCTTTTTTAATACTAAGCACTGATAAAAATGCAACAAAATTTGCGTCAGACAAACTCATACCGCCAAAAGGCTAACATCTTCCGAAAACAGTTCATGAAGTATGACTTAAAATGTGACATAAAGATTAAAATGGTTATAGCTTACATCAATGTTTAGTATAAGATATATGTAAAAATAATTAACACCATTTTTATATGTATACAAAAACAGAGCCAAAAACCTATGTTGGTTTTGGCTCTGTTTCTCTTATGAAGTTATATTGTTAAGTAAGCTCTGCACAATTGCAGCGTACAAATAATTGCACAGTTAAATTCTTTTCAAATATTTAAAATACAAAATATTTTTAATTATAATGTCAGACTTCCACCAGTTTGCACTTATTTCAAACTCTTTGTAATCATTATGCCACTGCCATAATATGGGGAACGAACCGTCATCAAGCTGTTCTTTTATAATCATATCTGCCTCCTTCTTTGCAAGCTCACTGTTTACAGCGTGAAAAATCCTGTTTTTGTCTGCAAAAAATACCGATGGCTTACAGACATAGTCTGTACTCCACTTTTCAGGGTCACTGCAAATTACTTTATTCATTTGCTCAATCAGCTTTTCTTTAAATTGATTCAAATCAAATAAATCAAAACTTTCAATTTCTTCACAGTAACCCAGTAAATCAGTAAAACACCTTAGGGTATGAAATTCATCAGTTGGATTTTCCAAAAATTCTTTTACTGCATTTATAGCAATAGTTTTTGCCTTATTATAAAGACTGCTGTTTTTACCAGAAAATTTTAAAGCAAAACCCGTCAAGCTTACAGTAGGATTATTGTCCGGCACACCCGCTTTATTATCACATTCCCACCAAACAGCATGTGGGTAATTATTATTGCTTGCAACGGTGTTAAACCATTTGCCTTCTGCAAAATTTTTACCACTGTCAAGGTACTTCAATATGCCCTTTATTATTTGATGGTCAGAATTATTAAAATCAATTTCACGCAGCTTCATAATTGCAAACCAAGTGCCTATTGGTGTAGATTCAGTATTCCAGTTGTCAGGCTCAATAGCATACGCAAAACCTCCATCTTCATTTTGATAAGCAGATAAAATATTAATAATATTTTCTGCACTGCCATTTTCAAAATGATATTTCCATCTTGCAAAATCAAGCGGTCTTGCGTTTCTATAAACAAAATTTCTTGCTTTTTCAAAATTAAACATAGTCATAATTTAACATCCCTTTCAGTTTTGTATTACAATTATAACTCTTCAGCTTTGATTTGTATTGTAAAAAAGCGACATTTCTGTAACTAAATTTTTAGCTTTTGAAAGCGACATACCATGGTATCTCTTAAATTCCTTCAACATATGAGATTGGTCATAATAACCAAATTTTTCAACAGCCGTGCCTGCATCAAAATTTCGTTTTACACACTCCTGCCACAATAGCTGATAGCGGACTAAATTTATCATTTGTTTTGGTGACACACCCGAATTCTCAAGAAATTTGCGTTCCAACTGTCTTTTGCTTAGAACACAATAGTGTGACAAATCATCGACTGTTGCTTTTCCATTATTGCTGATTATGTAATACAGCGAGTTCATAACATTATAATTCATACGACTGTTATTAAGCTTGCTAAACAGATACTTTTCAGCAATTTCTTTTCTTTCAAAAATGCTGCCAGCACTCATAATTTCATCCTTTAAGCTATTTGAAAAGTCAAAAAAATATTCGTTTACATTTGCAAAAGTATTACGAATTCCGTTCATGTGTTTATCTGCAAACAGTACAACACTCCAAGCATAAAATCGTATACCAAACAGCTGTACGCTATTACCGTCTGAAGAAAATGCTTTGTCATAAATACCACAAAAACTGCTGCAAATATTATGATTATTCTTAGAGAGAATTATATCCATACATATATCAGGAATAACAAGGGAATTTTCAACCAAAATTTTACTAGTATTCACTGTCCCGTACTCACTGCCCCAAAAACACCTTATATACGGCTTTAGCTCATTTGACGGTTCAATTTCAATATAATTGCCCTTTTGCATTGGACTTGATGTAATTGTAGTAAAAATTTTATCAAGACTAAATTGCATACCATCACCAACTCTATAAATAACGTAATTATATCAAAAATATTTTTAGGGTTCAATATAAAAAATTTCTATTAAAATATTGTTACTGCTATATATAAAAATAAAGAATCCCCAATCGTCAACTGACTGCTGGGGATTTAATATTTTTATAAGTATGAATATATTTTAAATCAAATTGAAATATCAAGAGCAATTTGATAAAGCTCGTTATCAAATACTCTTTTTTGGTTAAGAGCCTCTGTAATATCATAGTCAACAATTTTGCCGTTTGTCATTGCAACAACCCTGTCACCAATTCCCTGTGAAAGTAATTCAACAGCCTTATGACCCATAGCACTTGCAACAACTCTGTCACGAAGTGTAGGCATACCGCCGCGCTGTACATGACCAAGGACTGTAAGTCTTGTTTCAACGCCGGTTTTTTCTTCAATATATTTAGCAATTTTGTCAGACTCGCCTACACCCTCAGCAACAATTACAATAAAATGCTTTTTGCCTGTTTTCTGTGTAGCCTTCATTCTTTCTATAACATCCTTGTCAAGGTCGTATTCTCTTTCAGGAACCAGAATAGCAGTAGCACCAACAGCAATACCTGTTTGCAGTGCAATATCACCGCAGCGTCTGCCCATTACCTCAATAACACTACAACGGTCATGTGACTGAGCTGTGTCACGAATATGGTCTATCATATCCATAGCAGTATTCATAGCTGTGTCAAATCCAACTGTATATTCGCTGCAGGCAATATCATTATCAATAGTACCCGGAATACCCACGCATAAAATTCCTTCGTTGGTTAAATCCCTTGCACCGCGGAACGAACCGTCACCGCCAATTACAACTACACCTACAACGCCAAGTTCACGACAAGTTTCAGCAGCCTTTTTTACGCCTTCAGGTGTGTTGTACTCTTCACTTCTTGCTGTATAAAGAATTGTACCGCCTCTATGAATAATATCTGAAACTGAACGAAGATTCATTTCAAATACATCTCCATTCAATAGTCCATTATATCCTCTGTGAACGCCAATTACACGCATACCTTTGCATAACGCTGCTCTTGCAACTGCACGAACGGCAGCGTTCATACCAGGTGCGTCGCCGCCGCTGGTTAAAACTGCAATAGCTTTCTCTGACATTTAATTCAGCCCCCATTTTCATTTATATTTCTGTTTATATTATAGTTGTATAGGATACTTTTTTCAAGTGTTTTTTTAAAAGTGTTTAGAATATTGTGTGAAATATATATCCGATATGTATAAATCAAATAAAACTCATGTGTAATTGTTGTAAAAATCATTTCATTCCAATTTGCACATGCTTCTAAATAAAGTAAATTCAAATAAAACAATGTCTTTCCTTTAAGACACGTTTATTAATCCAGCTTCTCCAAAGGGTATGTGTGTTTTTCTCTTATGCTTTTAAAAAATTTAATTCTAATAAGCCTTTGTAAACTGCGCTTAACAAATCCATTTATTTTATAGTGGCGCACAAACTTAGGCAAGCTTTCTCTTATCAATTGTAGGTCAGGCTTCTGCCACTCAGCAAGACACTTCTCATCCAGTTTATTAAGGTATTCCGAAAGTTCACTGTCAAGTATTGTTTTTTTTATTTCCTTTACTCCATACCCTGCCTCTGCTAAACTTCTTGCCGATTCAAGTAAACGTGCACCTACCAAAGCCTCGCAATCCTTTGTCCAAGCAATTCTTCTGTCTTCAGGTACGTCCTGAATAGCTGCACTCCAATCCTTCGCTTTATAAAAGGCATTTGCAATATCCAACGCGTTGTCTAACTTTTTTGTAAAATTACTATGTGACACTGATGTTTCATGCCTGCGATAAATATATAGCGGCACAGAAAGGAATTCAACACTGCGTGCACAGAAAAAAGCTTCTCGTATAAAAATTACATCCTCATTCACTTTAACACCGGGCATAAATTTAAGATTATAATCCTTTAACATTTTAATTTTAAATAAATGAGGAGTAAAAAATCCTCCCCAAAACCATTTTAAATTTCCACCCTGAGGGAATTCGAGTCTATGCTCTTCATACGAATGTGCACTTACAAATCTGGTAACAGATTCATTTGACAAATAAATGCCCATACCAACAATATCTGCATCATTGAATTTATTAATCAATTCACTGTTTATAACATTAGGAAACCATAAATCATCTGCATCTAAAAATGTAAGGTAAGAATCATCATCCATACGGCTTATAGCACATTCGATACCTGCATTTCTCGCCTTAGACACTCCTCCGTTTTCAGAATGAATAACAGTAACCCTTTCATTTTTACAAGCCATTTTATCACATAAAGCCGCTGATGAATCCGTTGAGCCATCGTTAACCAAAATAACCTCTATATTTTTATAAGGCTGATCCAAAACGGATTTTACTGTGTTCTCAATATACTTTTCACAATTATAAACAGGAATTACTACAAAAATCATTGTTTTTCTCCTAATTTTAAATACTTATAAAATAATTTTGTTTTATCACAATTTTTTACGATACAAAAACATTTTCTTCCCCCAGAACATATTTCAGCTCATTAATTAAAGGGTCGTTAAGCATAACCCACAAGCTGCTAGGTGCCCTAAACTTTTGTCCTGTATCTGAAAGCTTAAATATAACCTGAGAACTGCCTTCAAAAATCTCCAAAAGATTTTTGACCCTTTTGTAGGTTTCGCTTTCAAGATTATCTATTTTCAAATATAAAATATGCTGACGGTTGGTATAAATATTCTGCTTTTCAGACTGTTTTTGCATTTTTGTATTTTCTCTCCTACTACTTTCTCTGCCTACAGCATAAGAATTGTTTTTAACAGCTTCTGCCACTTTTTCTGCCAAAATAATTTCATTACAAAGAATTTTCGGATTTTCGTCTTCATTAATGCTTACAGTACCCATTATTCTTACAATGTTGCCGTCTGACACAAGTCTGCCGCTTGTGTTTAACACCTGTGGGAATATTAAAGCCTCTATACTTCCGCTTTTATCTTCTATTGTGGCGGTAGCCATTGTTTGATTGTTTTTGGTAGTACGCACCTTAACATTAGAAAGAACTCCCAGTAAAGTTACCCTGTCATTGTCTTTATACCTACGATTTTCCTCTGCATTATTTATTTTTATTATTTTGTCAGCCTTTATCGCTTTTGCAACACCTTCGTATTGATTCATAGGATGACCTGACAGATACATTCCTGCTGTTTCTTTTTCCATGGCCAACTTTTCAGAAGCAGAAAAATCCTCCAGTCTTACAATAACAGGCTCATTGGTTTCAGAGCTTTCGTCATTATCAAAAAAGCTCATTTGACCTCCGCTGCTGCGACGATATTCATACTCGCAGCTTTCAAGTACATTTTTCATCGAGCTTATCATTTCACGCCTGTTATATCCCATATCGTCAAAAGCACCGCATTTAATAAGACTTTCAACGGCTCTTGAATTAATATTTTTGCCGTACATTCTTTTACAAAAATCATAAAAAGAAGTAAACAAACCATTTTGACGCTCTTCAATAATATTTTCAATAAAGCCCTTTCCCAAATTTTTTACAGCCATTAGACCAAAACGAATGTCATTGCCGTGTACTGTAAAAGCAGTATAGCTATAGTTTATTCTAGGCGGCAACACTTTAATATTAAGCCTTGTGCATTCCTCGGTATAGTTTGCAAGCTTTCCAAAGTTATCAAGTACAGAGGTTAATAAAGCCGCCATATATTCCTTTGGGTAGCGGCATTTTAGCCATGCAGTTTTATATGCAACATTTGCATAAGCTGCCGCATGGGATTTGTTAAAGGCGTATGACGCAAAGCTTTCCATTTCTGCAAAAACAGAATCTGCTGTTGCTTTATCAACACCCCTGCGCAAGCAACCTTCTACTTCAACATTTCCGTTTTCGTCAACCAAGCCGTTAATAAAAATGTCGTGCTCACGCTCCATAACATCTTTTTTCTTTTTTGACATTGCTCGTCTTACAATGTCAGCCCTGCCTAAAGAATATCCTGCAAGACTTCTGAAAATTTGCATTACCTGCTCCTGATAAACAATGCAGCCGTAGGTAACATCAAGAATATCCTTAAGCAACGGATGTTTGTAAGTAACCTTTGACGGATTGTGTCTGTTTTCGATATATTTTGGAATTGAGTCCATCGGACCCGGGCGGTAAAGTGAAATTACTGCAATTAAGTCCTCAACGCTTTCAGGCTTAAGCTGTATAAGCACACTTTTCATACCGCCACTTTCAAATTGAAACACACCTTCAGAATAACCCTGCGAAAGCATTTTAAATACCTTTGAATCATTTTCGTTAATGTCACATTCATCGTAGTTTTGATAGGAATTTTTTATCATAACCTCCGCGTCATGAATAACCGTAAGGTTACGCAACCCCAAAAAATCCATTTTTAGCAATCCAAGCTCTTCAAGAGTGGTCATTGTATATTGGGTAACAACAGCATCATCATTTTTAGCCAAAGGTACATAACAGCTTACAGGCTTTTCGGTAATTACCACACCTGCTGCATGCTTTGAAGCATGTCTTGGCATACCCTCAATAGCCATTGCCGTATCTATAAGCTTGTGTACCTCATAGTCGGTGTCATAACGAGTTTTTAGCTCTTTTGAAGTTTCAAGCGCTTTTTTTAAGGTAATATGCAGCTCATTAGGCACCAGCTTTGCAACACCGTCGGCAACACTATAAGGCATAGCCATTGCCCTTGCAACATCTCTAATACCGCCCTTAGCTGCCATTGTACCAAAGGTTATTATTTGTGCTACGTGATCTTCACCATATTTACGCACAACATAGTCAATAACCTCCTGACGGCGTTCGGTACAAAAATCTATATCAAAGTCAGGCATACTTACACGCTCAGGATTTAAAAACCTTTCAAACAGCAAATTATATTTTATTGGGTCAATTCCTGTTATTCCAATACAATATGCTGCTAAGCTTCCCGCACCTGAACCTCTGCCCGGTCCAACAGGAATGCCTCGAGATTTTGCATATTGTATAAAGTCATTAACAATTAAATAGTAATCAACATAACCCATTTTGTTAACTACTTCAAGTTCATATTCAAGCCTGTCAATTATATCTTGTCTTGGAGTACTGCCGTAATGACTATACAAGCCCTTGTAGCACTCATTGCGAAAATATTCAAAGTGGTCTTGGTTGTCAGGTACATCAAAATGCGGCAGCTTTGTTTTACCAAATTCAAAGGTAACATTACATCTGTCAGCAATAAGCTGAGTGTTTTCTAAAGCTTGAGGTACACTTGGAAAAAGCTGCGCCATTTCCTCCTCGGTTTTAAAATAGAATTCATCTGTCTGAAATTCCATTTTATCTTCATCGTTAATGGTATGGTTGGTTTGAATACATAGCAGAATGTCGTGTGTTTCACTGTCTGATTTATTTATATAGTGGCAGTCATTAGTAGCTGCAAGAGGGATTCCTGTTTCTTCCGACAACTGTATAATCTGCGGTAAAACTATAAGCTGTTCTTTTATTTTATGGTTCTGAATTTCTAAAAAGAAATTACCTTTACCAAAAAGATTATTATAGTAATTCGCAAGCTCTCTCGCCTTGGTGTAGTCACCCCTCAGCAAATACTGCGGAATTTCACCTGCAAGACAGGCTGACAAACAAATAATTCCCTCGTGATATTTTTCAAGAAGCTCCTTGTCTATTCTTGGTTTACCATAAAAGCCTTCTGTCCAGCTTTTTGAAACCAACTGAATTAAATTTTGGTAGCCGGTGTTATTTTCACACAGCAAAAGAAGATGATAATTATGCCTGTCGTATTCTGTAGTTTTATCAAAGCGACTGCGTGCAGCCATATAAACCTCACAGCCTATTATAGGCTTTACACCTTTTTTAACAGCCTCTTTATAAAATTCAACAGCACCAAACATATTACCATGGTCGGTTACTGCCACAGCGTTTGAACCCTGCTCAACAGCCTTGTCAATAAGCCTGTTCAAACGGCAGGCACCATCAAGCAAGCTATACTCGCTATGCACATGTAAATGCACAAATGACATATTTACCACCTCCTGAATTTAAAATTTTTCTTAATATTAACTATCTGCTTTTTTAATGGGTGCTGTTGTTATTTTCCCATTTCCAAAAGCTTTTTCATTCTGTGATTTACACCGCTGCGGCTAATAGGCGGGGTTAACATCTCACCCAACGAACGCAGTGAAAGGTCAGGATTTTCAAGTCGTAACTGTGCAAGCTGACGCAGGTCGTCATTTAAGCTTTTAAGTCCTACGGTATCACGAATTTTCTCAATAGCGGCAATTTGCTCCATTGCGGCGGCAACTGTTTTTTTTATATTTGCTACCTCAGAGTTTGCTTTCCTGTTGGCGTTATTACGAATATCCTTTAATATTTTTGCTTCAATAATCTGCATAGACGCTATAGGTGCGTTAATAAAAGCAAGAAGGTCAGAAATTTGTTCACTGTCTTTTAAATACGCAATGTAACTTCCTTTGCGTTCCACAATTTTCAGCACATATGTAAGCTGGTCAATCTCGCTTATAATTTTAACTAAATCGCTGCATAAATTTTTATACGGTACTGCAAATTCAAGATGATATTCCTTTTCAGGATTATTAACAAAACCACAGCTTAAAAAGGCCCCTCTTAAAAATGCAACAATACAATCATCGTCCTCTAACACTGCACGATTAATACGATGGCTTATCTCGTTGCCTGTGTAACCGAAATACTTATATATTTTTTCACAGTCACTTTGAAGAGGAACCGTAACGGTAAATAGCTTACCGCCGCCATGCCTGCCTGTAAGTGCTGAAGCTTGCTCAACTATAGTGCCAAATCCGCTGCTTATAAGCTGACAAAAACAGCTTGCCGCACTATGGCTTTCAGTGTTGAAAATTATACCTTTTTTTGTAAATTTTTTACAAAAAAGTAAAAATCCATAGCATTCGGCATATAGTTCTGCCATGCTTGTACCTTGAATTTTGCACATTTCCTTTTTTGCGTCAGATGAAAAAGACATTTTTCTTCTCCTGTCCTATAAAAACTGCTTGTATGTATTAATCCTGCAAATTCACTTTTTAATTTATTATTAAAACTACGCTTTGCGAATATCTCTGTGATGAATTATAGTTCTGTAACCCTTTTCTTCTAAATGGTGGTAAAGCAGTATGGCAAAGGTAACGCTTCGGTGATGTCCTCCTGTACAACCCATACCAATGGTTATTTGACTTTTGCCCTCTTTCTCGTACAAAGGCAGAGCATAGTCCACATAGTCTATTATTCTTTTATATAGCTGTTTGCTTTCTTCACTTTCCATTACATAATCTCGCACAGGGGTATCAAGCCCTGTTTGAGGTCTTAGGTCATCAATATAAAAAGGATTTGGAAGACAACGCACATCAAAAACAAGGTCTGCTTCAGTTAAAATTCCATACTTAAATCCAAATGACATACAGGCAACTGTAATACCTCTCTCTTCATTGTCTAAAAACAGCTTAAGCACCCGTTCTTTAAGCTGGGTTGTATTTAAAAATGTACTGTCAATTACATAGTCTGAACGTTGACGTATAAAACGCAAAAGCTCTCTTTCAAGCTCAACCGCCTCTGATGTAGAACCATTGCAGGCGTCAAGCAATGGATGTTTGCGACGCGTTTGTTTGTAGCGGGTAATAAGAACATCGTCACGGCTGTCTAAAAATAAAATACGATAATTAGAGCCATCAAGCCTTAAACGCTCAAGAGAATTGTTAAGCTCTTTATAGTCAGAACTGTCACGAACATTGGTGACAACCGCTATTTTAGACAGCTTACGGTCAGACGAATTTTTGCTTAAATCATAAAAGGTAGAAATCATTGCAGGAGGTATATTATCAACACAATAATAATTTATATCCTCCAAAGTGTGCAATGCACTTGATTTACCTGCGCCTGATAATCCCAAAACTATAATAAAATCCATTTTTATTCCTCACTTTGCCTATTCCACAACAAATGTATAATCAGTATAAATAAATTAAAACTTACCTACAGGTTTAATTTCGCATTCAAGGTCAACACCGGATTTTTCTTTTACACTTTTTTGAATATATGCAACCAAATCCATAACATCTTTACAGGTAGCGTTGCCCTTGTTAATAATAAATCCCGAATGCTTTTCACTTACCTGTGCACCACCAATTTGTTTGCCTTTAAGATTAGCCTCTTGAATTAAAGCGCCTGCAAAATATCCCTGTGGTCTTTTAAATACACTGCCTGCACTTGGATACTCAAGGGGTTGTTTCTCTTTACGTCTGCTCATAAAGTCGTTCATTCGGTTTCGTATTTCAACTGATGAATCTTTATGAAGTCTTACCGTAACACCTGTAATTACAAAATTGTTTTCGGAATATACACTATGTCTGTAACTCAAATCAAGCTGACATACTCCGTATGTACCTGTTTTGTTGTCACTGTCAATATGTGTACAGCTTGAAATTACATCTTTCATTTCACCTCCGTAGGCGCCTGCATTCATATATGCCGCACCTCCTACACTTCCGGGAATTCCCCATGCAAACTCAAGACCGCTTAAGCCCTGTTCACAAGCAAAGGTACACAGTTTTGCAAGGCTTACGCCTGCACCACAATAAATAGTTTCAGAATCAAGCATTTTAATTTGTGTAAACACACCGCCAAGCTTAATAACAACACCCTCAATACCATTGTCTGACACAAGCAGATTTGAACCCTTACCCAAAATAAAATATGGTACTTTAGCTTCTTTACATCTTGAAAGAATGTCAATTAACCCCTCATTATTTGTAACTTCAATTAAAGCTTGGGCATTACCGCCAATCTTAAAGCTGGTATGTTTACTCATACTTTCATTTTCTTTTACCACAAAACCGTATTTATTTGCTATTTCAATAATACTGTGAATATAGTACATAATTCCTCCCAATATTTTACAGCAACCTTATTAAAGCTTTTTATAACCTTCTGTCAGGTTGTCACTATATATAAATTGCTTAGGCATATTTCAGATTTTCGATAATACTATGTATCTAAAAGTATAAAATATACCCAATTACATTAAACCATATAATGAATATTTTAACAAGTCATTTCATCTTTCCCTTTTTATTAAAATATTCAACTTCAGAAAAATCTTTTTTGTCTTCATCCAAGTTATAGTCACTGTTTTTAAACATTCCACTTCCTGCGCTGTAGTTGTCGTTATTTACCCTTGAAAAGGCTATTGCCAAAATAATAACAATAACCGCCAATCCTATAAATATCCATATCCAGTCCATAACAACCTCCATTACAATTTATAAAACATAAACCAAAACATTTTTAAATATGTCTTAATAATAAATTCCCTGTTCCTTTAAATACGCCTTAAAATTTTCTTTATTGCTGTTTACAATTAAATGCTCCGGAAAATCAATTTCTTTCAGTATTTTTACGGCATTGTCAAAAATACCTACAGCAGTAGAAAAATGTGCGTCTGAATTAATTATTATTCTTGTTCCTGTTTTTTTGCAAATTTCAGCAATTTTTGCACAGTTGTCAGCTGAGCTCTTACGGCTTTTAAAGGTGTTATTATTAATTTCAACAAGCTTACCGTTTTTTCCAAAAACAGGAATAACCTTTTCGTAATTATATTTAAAATAAGGTGTACCGCTATGACCTATTACTTTTACATAAGGATTTTCAGCAATAGACAACCACGCATTTGTACAATTTTCAATATTTGCCGTACCCTCTATTGTCAATGTGTGCATTGACGCTACAACCCACTCGAGTTTTTTTAAAGTAGATTCTTTAATGTCCAAGCTGCCACTATAATTGCTAACATTTGCCTCAACACCCTTTAAAACACGTACACCATATAAATAGTCCGGAATAGCACCCAAGCAGTCAAAAAACCACTCACCGGGTGAGCCGGGCATATTGTAGCCGTGGTCGGTTAATGCTATTGCAAACAAGCCTTTTTCTGCTGCCGCTTTTATCATTTCTTGCGCTGTTGAATATGCGTGGGTTGACGCTATTGTATGAGTATGTGTATCTGCAATAATTTTCACAATAAGCACTCCTTATACTTTTTACATTATATAAAAACCGAAGTGAAGTATAAAAATATTATACTCCACTTTTAATACAATTACCATTCAATTACCTTTTTATTATCTTCAACACCAATATCCATACCTAAATTTGCCAGAAGCTCCTGTGCGGCATTGTAACCCATTTTCTTTTGTCTGTTGTTCATAGCGGCAACCTCAATTATAATGGCAAGGTTACGACCGGGCTTTACGGGTATTGTAAGACACGGCACATGAACGTCAAGAATTTCGGTATATTCATTGTCAATACCCATACGGTCATATACTTTTGTTTTGTCCCAATTTTCAAGAGTAATAACCATATCAATTTTTTCTGATATTTTTACAGAACCCATACCGAAAATACGTCTTGCATTAATAATGCCAATACCGCGCAGCTCTACAAAGTGCCTTATATTTTCAGGTGAACTACCAACAAGAGACCTGCTTGAGATTTTACGAATTTCAACTGCATCGTCCGCAATTAAACGGTGACCTCGCTTAATAAGCTCAATAGCGGTTTCACTTTTACCAACACCGCTGTCACCCGTAAGCAAAATACCTTCACCGTAAACCTCAACCAATACACCATGACGGGTTATTCTTGGAGCAAGCTCAGTATTAAGATAAGAAATTATTGACGCAACCAAACTACAGGTAGAGTCCTCTGAACACAGTACAGGTACCTCGCAAACCTTTGCAACCTTTAAAAGCTCGTCAAGCACTTCAAGGTTTCTTGCAATAACAACTGCAGGCGGTTTTTTTTGTAAAATATTATTAAGCACATAGGTACGCTGTTCACTGCCAAACTTTTTAAGATAAGCATATTCGGTGTTGCCTAAAATAATAAGTCTGTCAGGTGTGTAAAACTCCAAAAAGCCTGTAAGCTCAATACCGGGACGATTAACATTTGGAGATGACACATATATTTCATTAGGGTCACTTGGTGAATAAGCAACCTCTAACTGTATTTCTTTTGCAATTTTTGCAAGTGATACTTTAAACTCGGTGTTTCCTTTCATATATATACCACCTTTATATGAAGTTAAGTTAAAGCAACATCGCATAATTAACTCCATAATTATGCGGTACTGTTTTAATTATAACAAAACATTCATAAAAATTAAAGAACTTTCTTGCAAATTATTATAAAAAATATCTTTAATTTTCTTTTTCACAATAAAAATTATTGGGCAATTACCCAAACACAAAGGTAAAACTGTGTAGCTTTGGCGTAAGGAGATATATTAATTTTTGTTACATCATGTAAATGCTACACGAATATATCAATATCAAGATGTTTATTAAAACCAAAATATATAAGTATAACATAATAATCCGTAAGCTTTAAAATTACAGCTTATAACTTACATATTAACGTCACTGCTTACGGTATATACTCCATTTTTTATAAGGCTATGCCAGTCATTTATAGTGCGGTACATATTATAGTCACTTTGCTTTAGCCTTTTTCCAAGGTAAAAAACATCAGCACCGCTGTC
The DNA here is from genome assembly GCA_902471875.1 of uncultured Clostridium sp. Lineage (GTDB taxonomy): Bacteria > Bacillota > Clostridia > Oscillospirales > Acutalibacteraceae > CAG-964. Next base: position 15,868 of record CABRLN010000013.1, on the reverse strand, counting down.
TGCACAGGCCTTAATGGCACTTTCAGCTATTTTATTAAGCCTTTCTTCTATTTTATCTTCAATTTCTCTATTTGTATTTGTGTATTCATAAACCGTAGCTTCACCATTTATGGCAACATTACAATACAGTACCCCTTTGTCAACCTTAACATCAATTGTGGTATTTTCCTGTGAAAGTGCAAAGCTTTTGTTTTTGCCACCAAGAGGTATAACCTCTGCTGTAATATCAGACTCTCCTCTTATTAGCATAACCCCCATTGATTGTGTTGAATCAAGAATTTTACTTAGCTTATCACCATTAAAAAGTGCAACACCATTTGATTTTGGTACATCATTTTCTACGGTAATAACACCAGTGCAAGCTGACGAAGTGTGGTTAAGAATATCTGACAAAAATATATACATAGGCATTGAAAAGGTACGTTCACTGGTATTTTTTGAATTTACAATGTTTGAAATTGTATGCGGGGTAATATCCTTAAGCATCATAATTTCATTTGCTTCTTTTTCGGCAGCCAGTACATTTACAGATGGTCTGCACTGATAGTAGCCTGCAAAAAATTCCAATGCCTCCTGTACACCCTCTTTACAAAGACTATTTCCCAATAAAATAAACGAATTATGGCTATATAGGGGTTCAAGACCGTTTTGGCTTACAATTCCGGCTACAGCCTCTGTTACAGTTCTTCCCTGACCTACTGTTGTTTTATAAGATTCATCCTGCTGGTTGGCGTCAGTGTTCATATACATTATGGTTACCTTATATTCATCTTCTGTATAGTCAATGCCCATGCCCTGTATTACCATACGTTCATTCAACTGTTTACTGTCACAGCCATTCATAAAACACATACAAAGCGCCAACACAACCACTAAAATAAATTTTTTCATATTATCACCTGCTAGCTTTTTTGTCTATACCTTTAATTTTATTAATAATCACCAACAATAACGGAATAACCACTGCCGTTAACATAGTAAAGTAAAAAAGAATATAATTATTAAAAAGCAAATCAAACATACCTTCTGTTGCCGAAATTGTCATTGCAGATATTAGCACAATAATACCGCAAATTAATATCGACCAACGTGAGATTACCTCACCGAATATTCGTTTCACACAAGCTGAAAGCAGATATATAAACAAAGAAATTTTTACGAACATTCCTGCCGTCCACACACCTAAGAATAGTCCGTCTAATCTTTCTGTAACACCTAATGAAGCTATTGCAGTAACAGAATAAACAGGAAAAACCTGAGTTTGCAAATAATCACCCAACACAGCTGTAATAACTGCTACCAAAATTGCCGTTGATATATAAACTCCAAACACCCAGCCTGCAATACCTTTTTTTACATTTCCTCTGGCAAAAGGCAGCAAAACAGCCATGGCCGGTACACATGAGTTTTTAGCAAGCATATTAAGCACCGTGTCGCAAATGGTTGGTACATCATTAGGTGTAACCGGCTCAAAGTTAAGTGCATCTGCCTTTGAAAAAAGAGTACAGAACAAAATTATAAGTGCAGTAAGAACGAATATAAAAATAATTGTCGAAGCCCTTCCTAATGCTTCTATACCTTTATACGCACCATACATTGCTGCTGATACAACAGCCAGTGATAAAATTAACACTGATGCTGTAGGATTAAGAACTTTAGTAACCATAATATTAAATTGTGAAAGTGTGTTTATTAAAACCCACAAAAAGTATAAACCATAAATTACTGCAACCACTGCACCAAATTTTTTAAACAGCAAATAGCTGTTGTCCGTAACAGTTCTGCCGTTGCTTGTGGTAAACATAGCATATACAGGCAAAATCATTATAAAGGTTGCAGCCAATGCGGCTAACGCAGAAAATATGCCATAGTGCAAACTGTTAATGTCTGATGTATGGCTGCTGTAGGTTACATTTACAACCATTCTGCTAATAAATAGCATTATAAAAAGTTGACAAACCGACACCCTTACAAATGGTTTCATACAACCTTTCCTTTCGTTTTATACTAATAACTAATAAATATATAATATAGATTAATTTAAAAATGAATAGTGCTTAACCGTAACCACTACACAAAACTCATGTGATATTTATAAGTTAACTGCAATATACAAGGTTTAGTGAACAAGTGAAGCATAACACATGGTTTTAATCCGCTTTGCGCATTTAATAGACGGGGTATAATTGAAGTTATTGAAAAAGTATTTTTAAACCAAATACATCACTGTGTACAACTAAATTTTACTTTTACTACAAAATATTATCTAGGAACGGAATCATAGTGTAAATTATTATTTTTAATGAATCAATCGCTTTTTCACATTCTATAGGAAAATGCCCATTATTATATTTTAAAGTATTTTTTGCATAAGAAATTTCGTCTGCAATTGTCTCAGTATCATCATGAACTAAAAAAGCGTCAAGTACAGTAGTATTTTCTTGCCATATTTTTTCTGCATTTTCAATATGCTTTTCAGCCTGTTCCTGGTTTTCAGCTAAAAATTCTTCAAGAGCAGTGCTTAATTCATTTTCAACCTGCTCTGACACATTAATGGTATAAGCACTTTCAAATATAGCCAAGCCTATAATCACTATGAATATTGCAATAGCAGTAATTGTTCTGCTCATACTATCCTTCCTTTTTTATAATGTTGTATTTATGCTCAGGTGTAGCTGTCATTATAAATACATCTTTACTATTAGTATTATTCTTTCGTAAGGTTTTTTGAAGCCACTCCTTTGTAATTCCACAAAACTCCATAGAGCTTTCTGCAATTTCTCCATCGCTTATAATAACCATCTCAAATGAATTAGTAGGATTTTTAACATTAAGTTGTTCAGCGGTAGCTGCTTCTTTTTGAGGCTTTTTTAGTACACTTAGCTTACCGTTTGTTTCTAAAACAGCATACTTAACGTCTTCAAGTGTAAAAATGTCAACTTGCCTAAGCTCTTCCCACAGGTCTTCAGTACTAATTCTAAGCATCTTCATTTTCTTTTGGTCAATTATTCCGTTTTGAATAATAATTTGCGGCATGCCACAAATAATCTTTCTAAATTTTCCGTTTTTCAGCATAAGCAAGCTCATAACCAATTCGCAACCAACCAACAGCAATATAGGTATAACACCACTTAACAAAGACAGCGAATTATCCTGCATTGGAATAACGGCAATATTTGAAATAAGCAAAGTTACTACAAGCTCGCTTGTTTGCAGCTCGCTTATTTGCCTTTTACCCATAAGCCTTAGCATAATCAAAATAAGTAAATACAATATAATAGTTCTAATTACAGAAATAGTCATTTTTTTCACCTCGTCTTTTCTCTTAGTATTTTGTTCACAAAATTTGCTAATATACATATCATAAAAATCATTTTGAAGAATAAATAGTAAGTATTTGCACAAAACAACATAAAAGGAATGATATTATTGAAAAGCATATTTGACTATTTTAAAAATTATTTTTACCCTAAAGATAAAATGTCTGTTACCAAACCTCAAAACACCACAATTACAGATAACCTTGACCATAACATAGGCTATTTAAACGGCAAATTTAACGGCTCGGTAGATTTTACTGTACGCCATCTTACGGTAAATAACACTCGCTGCGCTTTGCTGACAATGGAGGGTATGTGCAATAAAGAAGCTATAGCTCTAAGTGTGCTTAATCCTCTACTTGAAAAAGAATATCCCTCTGTTAAAGGTTTAGAACTTTACCAATACATTGAACGATATGTTGTTACAAGCTCTGAGATTGCAAAGGTAGAAAACTTCGAACAGCTTATGCAGCTGTTGATGTCCGGTTTTGCCATCTTTCTTATTGACGGATGCAGTACAGCAATGTCTATAGGTGTACAGGGCTTTAGCTTTAGAGGTGTTTCAGAACCTGACAGCGAGGTTTCAGAACGAGGCAGTCGAGAAGGCTTTGTAGAACCTTTGCGAATTAATATGACCCTTTTGCGAAGGAGAATAAAAAATCCTGATTTGCGGTTTGAAACAATGACTGTAGGAAGTGTAAGTAAAACTGACATATGCCTGTGTTATCTTACAGACGCAGTAAGCGAAAGTATTCTAAAAAAACTGCGTGCAAAGCTTGAAAAAATTGATATGGATACTGTGCTTGCCAGTGGTTACCTTGTAACCTTTTTGGAGGATAACAATGACCGTTCTTTATTCAGTGGAATAGGTATTACCGAACGCCCCGACACAGCCGCCGGTAAAATTAACGAAGGCAGAATTGCCATATTAATTGATGGTACGCCATCAGCATTAATTGTTCCTTACCTTTTTGTTGAAAACTTTCAAACAATGGGTGACTACTCCTACAAACCATACTATGCCACAATGATACGCTGGCTGAAATACATCTGCTTTTTTGTAGCGTCACTTACACCGGGGCTTTATACAGCTGTTGCATTGTTTAATCCTGAGCTTTTTCCTGAACAAATTTTAAACAAAGTAGCAATATCCATCGGCAGTACTCCCTTTGGATTAATAACTGAAATTCTTTTAGTATTGTTTATGTATGAAATTATGCGTGAAGCGGGCTTGCGTTTACCAAAAACCTTAGGGCATGCCGTTAGTATAGTAGGCGCCCTGGTTATTGGCGACACTGCTGTAAGCGCAGGGCTTATAGGGGCACCAACCCTAATGATAGTTGCCCTTACAGCAATAGCCTCTTATGTAATTCCAAACCTGTACCCTCAGCTTTGTGTATTAAGAATTCTGTTTATTTTTGCAGGAGGATTTTTCGGTATATGGGGTATTGTACTGTTGTTCTGTGTTACCATAGTTAACATGTGCGGAAAGTCTGTTTTAGGCGTTCCTTATACCATGCCTATTGCACCATTTAAGCTGTTTGGTATGCGTGATGTTATTATAAGAGCTGACTGGCGTGTATTAAGCCAAAGACGAAATATTATAAGAGACAAAAAAAGCGAAATATAAGTAATAATAAATTAAAATAAGGCAGACATATAGTTAAAAGCTGTAAAATGTAAAAACAGCACTATACATCTGCCTTAAATTTTTTCATTGAAGTCTGGACATAAAAAGCAATAAAATTTATAATATAAATAAAATATTTTATTTTGGAGTACATATGCGTATAATAATTTCACCTGCAAAGAAAATGAATGTTGATGTTGACAGCCTTCCATATAATAATATTCCTTATTTTTTAAATGAAACAAGTCTTATTATGCAGACTATGCAAAGCTTAAGCGATGCTGAACTTAAAAAGCTTTGGAAATGTAATGACAGTATTGCAAAGCTAAATATACAAAGACTTCGAACAATGAACCTGCAACACAATCTTACACCTGCTATACTTTCTTATGAGGGAATTCAATACCAATATATGGCTCCAAGTGTTTTCGAGTACCAACATTTGGATTTTATTGAAAAGCATTTGCGGATACTGTCAGGCTTTTATGGTGTTCTTAAGCCATTTGACGGAGTGGTACCCTACAGACTAGAAATGCAGGCAAAGTTACAAATAGGAGCATATAAAAATCTTTACCAATTTTGGAACAAAAAGCTTGCAAAAAATATTATGGAAGAAAGCAACTTTATTCTTAACTTAGCCTCAAAAGAGTACAGCAAAGCTGTTACAGCACACTTGAAGTCTGATGTTGAATTACTTACCTGTTCATTTGCAGAACTTAAAAATGGTAAAATTACCGAAAAAGGAACTCTTTGCAAAATGGCACGGGGACAAATGGTACGTTGGCTGGCTGAAAACAATGTAACAAAACCAAACGATATTAAATATTTTAATGATTTAGGATACAAATTCAGCAATGAATATTCTACACCATGTAACTATATTTTTATAAAAGGAGAAAATTAACTATGCTTACAGAAGGAACAAAAGCACCTGATTTTACTTTACAGGATAAGGACGGAAATTTTATTTCTCTGTCAGACTTTACAGGTAGAAAGGTTGTACTGTATTTTTACCCCAAGGATAACACATCGGGCTGTACCCGTCAGGCGTGTGCATTTGCAAACAGGTACAATACATTTACGTTGAGCAATATTATTGTAGTTGGTATAAGTAAAGACAGTACAGCATCACACCAAAAATTTGCAGAAAAAAATAACCTCCCATTCATATTATTGTCTGACCCCGAGCTTATTGCCATTAAAGCTTATGATGTACTAAAACAAAAAAATACAGCAGGCAAAACTACTATGGGCATTGTACGAAGCACATATATTATTGATGAAAAAGGAATTATAGAAAAAGCTATGCCAAAAGTTAAACCTGACACCAATGCAGATGAAATTTTAGAATATCTTAATATTAAATAAACATAAAATAAAAGTAACAGCAAATTCTATATGTAAAAAGATGCAGTTACTTTTTGTTTTACAATTAAAAACACAGTTTATTCTGTGATATATCTGTTTTATATACTCTAAAAACAAATAATATTACTTTTTAATTAAATCTAAATCCATTTTTAAAAGCATATTGGTAAATACAACAGGGTCATTCTTTTCTTTTATATTGGTAACAATATAGTCACTGTTTTCAGCCTTACGTGAATAATCTATTACCAGTTCTTTTCCTTCGTTCAGCTTGTGATAACTGGTTGCTGTATTTTCAGACACATTCTCCATAAAACAGCAGTAAGGGTCTATTCTTTTTACATCCTTCAACTTGCTGTCTTTAGAAACTTTATCATAATCACTTTTAGTATGAATAACATCTGTACACCAGCCATCAATTACTTTACCATCTTTGCTATACATTATAAAACCGTAAATTTTACTACCACTATCGGTTTTTATTGGGTGCACAGAATAATAACTGTCACCTATTTTTCTTAAAACAGGCAAACCTATATTTTTATTCACCTCGTTAATATATACTGAAGCTGTTATACGGCTAAAGACATCATTATGAATATTATATTTATTAAAATCATTTAAAGTACAAATTTTATCTATCGTACCTGCATCAATTTTATTATCTGCTTTGTTGCACAAATTTTCATTCTCGGTTGCTGTCTTGGCACTTACAGTGGCAACCTCCATATCTTCTACTCCGTCAATATTACATCCAGTTAAAAACACAATGCTTACACATATTGCAAATGTCATCAAAATACCTGCAATACATTTTGCAATATTTCTATACTTCTTCACAAATACTCCTCCTTCATAAAACGAGTAATAACAAAGGGACACAAAAGTATAAAACCCTGTATCCCGTATAATAATCATTTTAAAATTCCGCTAGTAAGGTTAAATTCAAAAACTTAAATATAATTAAAAACATAATTTATATATCTTTTGAAAGAACCTTTAATGATAATATAAAAACTCAAAAAATATTAAGCAAATCTTTCCATAAGTACATAATATTATTAGTACATTCAGAAAAACTAAATTTTCTAATACCGTAATGAAAAAATAAATTCACTTCACAAATAATACACCTAAATACAAAATTAGTCAACATGATTTGTGTTAAAATATTGTTTGCGTTATAAGCTACCATATAATATCATTTACAAGCATAAGCAATAATTAAAAATATGAAGTTCTACTATAAAAAACGGCTGTGGTAACATTACTACAGCCGCAATTTTTTGTTATTTGTAAATTTTCTTTTCAGTTGAAAAACTTTTTAATTATAGAATATACATTAATATTTATTCTATTTTTGTTAGTCTTTATTTATCATTATGTTAAAATATTTATATTTAAGAATTTTTATTGACTGACTAAAGGAGATAACCATTTTTTGTAGATGTACTAAATCTCGTCCCTAATTATATAACATATCAAACACGCTATCTTAAATTATATAATGTATTAAACATTTCCCTAATTATATAACATATCAAACACGCTATCTTAAATTATATAATGTATTAAATCTCGTCCCTAATTATATAACATATCAAACACGCTATCTTAAATTATATAATGTATCAAACATTTCCCTAATTATATAACATATCAAACACGCTATCTTAAATTATATAATATGTTCTATATTACATTTTACGGTTACTTTACAATACTTTGTTTACCATTTGAGGTTCTAACAGTAATAGTAGCCGTTCCTTTGCCTTAGCTTTAATGTTGTCGTCACCACTTACAATTGCAACTTTGCAGTTACTTGTCTTCCATATTAATGACGTTGTAACATTACTAAGGATAATTGTAGCTTTTAAAGTGCTGCTTCAAGCAACATTTAGTGATAAAGAAGTTTTATTTAAAGCTACTTTAGCAGGTGACACATTTTAAGAAATTTTTGTTAGGTATTGCATTGAACAATATCCGCTATATCCATTCCATGTAACATGAGCCCATGAACCATTCGCTTTGGATACAGATACTGTAGAACCCTTTGGAATAGAAGTAACAACAGAATAGCTGGTTCCATGACCACTACGCATTGTAAGTGGTGAACTATTTGTAGTTACTTTATAATTACCTTTATATGATGTAGAACAATTACAAGTAGTACCAGAAGTATTACCACCATTATATCTAAGAACACCGTCCCAACCTGAATAATAGCTAGTTACTGATATTTCTGTTCCTGTTTGATCACCTGTCTGTGGATATCCTCTATCAGAGTGAGCACCAACAATTTGATTGTTTCCTATGTATAATTCGGTATGACCAGTTTTAAATAATATATCACCCCTTTGGAGTTTTGAAGAACTGCCAATTTGACTCCATGAAATCCAAGTAAATCCATTTTTGGTAAGCTCTGACTTCATATTACCTGTATAAGAAGCTGAACCAACGCTTATTCCGGCAGACTTTAATGCCGAAATAACGAAAGAAGAGCAATCGTAATCAGGTCCCCATCTATTTGATTGACTATATCCATGAGTATTATCATTAGCTATTCTTATTGCCCATTGTACTGCATTTTCAAGTTTTGATGAAATGGCACCCGCTGATACAGGCATAATTACAGACATTCCTAATATAACAATTGTTGCCAGCAAGCACGATGTAAATTTTTTTAATCTCTGTTTCATTAAAAATTCTCTCCTATCATAATTACTAGGTTATCCCCTTTAATCAGCCAATAAGACTTTAAAAATCGTACTTATCTTGTATAAATTAAAGAATGTCAAAAAGAAAGCAGGTAATAATACGAACAATATATTCCTATTACCAAATTAAAACTTTCAACTGAAAAAGCTAGGAAAAGTTTTTATAAAAAACAGAAAATGGATTAGTATGTATAAAATTCAGCAATATTTAATATTGAAAATGTAAACCTCTAAACATACACTATCCGTACAACAATTAACACCATTAAAATCCGTAATCGTAAAGCAATTTCATATTACATTTAGTTTACACTTAAAAAAGAGAATTCCTAATTTTACTTCAAATTGCAAAATATGAATTTTCTATTATTTATCATTAAACTATTAATGCTACTTATAAAACTACCTAAATATACATAATTTTATTAATTTAATTATCCAAATATAAAACTTTGTTTTCAAACTGTTAATAAAATTTAAAACAAATAGGCATTACGTATCAGTGAAACCGCTTCACTGATATTATTATACAATATAATAAATAAAATTGCAAATAAAATAATTAAATATTTTGTAAATATTTAATATTTACAAATACCAATAAATTAAAACAATTAAAGTTGCTTAAACATAGAAATATTATTTTCTTTACCTCCCATATTTTTAATAATTATACAACGTTTCTTATTTTCCAAATATGAAAACACAACATACTTAACTAATTAAAACATACATGAAAATGGTTCTGAACATTACCAACCAAAAGATAGTCTGAAGAAAAGAATGAATATTTTTTATTCTTAAACATGTTTATAAAATTATTTTAATAGTAAATATTTTTATACTAAACGAATTCCCCCACAGAAAAACATCTGTGGGGGAATTACCTTTGTCAACTTTAAGTATTAGGACTTTTATGAAAAAAGCTTATGCTGCAGGAGCTTCGTTTGAAACTGAACCTACAGTTGTAGCACTTTCCATCACAATCCAAAGAGAACCTTTGTAAGACTCATTGTCTGCTGTCTGATTTCCCTTGCTGTCGTTTACAATCCAGTTAAACTCGCCTTCACCTTGGCAATAGAAGTTTACTGTGTACCAACCGTCTTTATCAAAATCGGTCATTTGTGTACCAGGCCAACTTCCTGTTGGATTGTTATCCTTATTACCTGTTTGCAAAGCTGTCTGCCATACATATAAATATGGAGTCCAAGTTGCACCATCAGGAATTTTTACATTTACTACTGTTGTAACAACATTTGGTGTCCAATCGTTATTTATAACAATCCACTGGTCACCACTAAAGCCTATTTGGTCAGCAGTCTGGTTAGTGCCATCATTTACAATCCAGTTATATTTGCCTGATGTTGCAAATGTGCATTCATACCAACCGTCTTCGTCTGTATCTGTCATAGCCATACCAGGCCAAGCGCCTGTATTTTGTACACCATTTTCTTCCCAAACATATAGGTTAGGAACAGTTGTTGAGCCTTCCGGCATTTTTACATGTATTGTAGTATTTAGTGCACCTAAAACATAATGGTAAGTAACAACCGTATTACCTACTGAAACAACACCTGTCGCATTTTCAGGAAGCTGATCTTCGTCAAGATCATAGAATGAAATTTCTGCTGGAGAAACTGAATACTGTGTACCTGCTTTCATCTGCATAACTGTATCATTTTGAAGCTTATTACCGTCTTCATCAACATACGATACTGTAATTGTACCAATTGCCTTTGGTGCAGGATAACCAAGAACATGTCTTAAAATAAGAACTACATCAGTAACATCCGGCTTACCGTTCATATTAATATCAGCTTTTGCAATCTTGTCTTCTGTTAAATTCTGTAATCCTAATATATATCTTTGAACCATTACAGCATCAATAACAGTAATATCACCATCGTCGTTAATGTCATAGAAATTTACATTATTAGGTGTATAATGATATTCAACAACAGTGTTGCCTTCTTTATAGTAACCCTCTGCATTATTAGGAGTTGCTGTAAGATTGTACTCAAGGTCATAGCTGCCGCTTGCTGTTGTATAATAGTAATCGCCAACATTACCTGACAGCATTACTGTTGACATTATCTCACCTGTAGAATCATCAATATGACGAACCTCAACAGTACCTTTACTGCTTACAACACCAGAAGCTTTGTAGCTTTGGCTGTCAACTAAGAACAAAGCCTCTCCTGCCGGAACCGTAACTGCTCTGCCCGAAATTTCGCCCAAATTAGCTGTACCGGCCATTAAACCATTTACAACAACTATCCAATTTTCAGGAAGTGTGTCAGCAAGCTCAACTGTTTTATCTTCTGTGCTGTCATTAAACAGCATAACAACATTTTTCCAAGCAAAATCCTGGTTTGCATATACAAGCTGCACAAGACCTGTTTTATTATCATAAGAGCCTGTTACAGAATCAAGCTTTGTAGCTGTTCTTACAGGAGCAAAGTAATTTCTAAACTCAAGCATACCTTTATAGTAAGACAGCAAATCACCATATTCTATAGTTCTGTTCCAGTCAAGTTTATTAATGTCAACTGAAGATGAATAACTGTTTTCATCACCAAGCTTAGTTCTTGCAAATTCTTCACCTGCAAGCATAAATGCAGTACCTTGAGAACCAAATGTTACGGCTGCACTTAGCTTATTCATTTTAATATAATCATCGTAACGCTTTTCAAAGTCGCCGCCCATTGAGTAAACAAGACGGTCATACAATGTAGCATTGTCATGGCAAGATGCATATGTTACTGTTTGTTCAGGCTGATTTGCAACCCAGTTACCACCTGCTGTATTAGCAAGTAAACCGTTGTAGATAGACTTTGCGTTTTTAACAGCACCCTGAATGTAACCCTTGCCGGTAGCATCAAATACACTGCCCTTTAATCCGTCACGAATTTGGTCATTAAAGAAACCAACACGGTCACTCAAGCTTTTTGCATTTGCCTGTGTTGAAGGAACTGTACCACTGTCAAATGTTGAGGACATTGTCCAGCCTTCTCCGTACATAATAATGTCAGGATCAATTTTGTCAAGCTCTGCACGAATAAGATTCATTGTTTCAACATCATGCAAACCCATAAGATCAAAACGGAAACCATCAACATGATATTCTGTTGCCCAGTAAACAATTGAATCTACCATATATTTTCTATACATTTCACGTTCAGAAGCAGTGTCATTGCCACAGCCTGAACCGCTTGAAAAGCTGCCATCAGCATTTACTCTGTAATAATAGTTAGGAACTGTATTCTGAAAAACTGAATCTGTAGAATATGTATGGTTATAAACAACATCCATGATAACACCAATACCATTATCATGCAGACCTTTAATCATTTGTTTAGCCTCATTAATTCTTACATTACCGTCATATGGGTTAGAAGAATAGCTTCCCTCAGGAACATTATAATTCTTAGGGTCATAACCCCAGTTAAACTGGGTATCAGAGCCTGTTTCATCTACTGAACCATAATCATAGAACGGGTTAATTTGAACATAGTTAATACCAAGATCTTTTAAGTAATCAACACCTGTTGAAACTTTACCTTCGCCGTTAAGTGTAGTGCCGTTTTCAGTAAATGCAAGATATTTACCGCGGTTAGCATCACTTACGCCTGAGCTTTTATCAATTGAAAAATCCTTTACATGAATTTCCCAAACAGATGCGTCCGTCTGGTTTGCAACTCTTGTAAATTTGTTGTCACTGTCCCATCCCTCAGGGTCAGTACTGTTAAGATTAACAACCATTGCTCGTTCACCGTTTACACCAACGGCTTTTGCATATGGGTCACAGGTTTCTACTGTTTTTCCATCATTTGTAACACTGTATGTGTAATAAACATTTTTCAAGTCACGCGGTACAGTATATTCCCATACGGCATTGCTGCCTTTAGTCATATCATAAGTATCAATTTTTGCAGCACCATCTTCTTGATTGCTGCCTGTTGCGTAAAGATTAAGCTTAACTGCTGTTGCCGAAGGTGACCATAGCTTAAATGTTGTAGCTTCAGGTGTGTAAGTTGCACCTAAGTCATTGCCACTATAGGACTCTTGGTCATACCTTGCTGCTTGTGCTTCGTAAGGGTTGTCACTGTTAGGGTCAGCAGCAGCCGAAGCAGCTACTGAAGCAGTACTTCCAACTAACATTAATGTAAGCATAGCAGCTATTATTTTATTTAGTTTCACTTCTAATCCTCCTTGTGAATCATATATATAATCTCTGCATATAGCAGAATGACTACCTAATTATTTTCTCTTTTTCTTTTTTAAAATTACCACACCAGCAATTACTGCAGTAGCTGCAACACCTGCTGCAACACCAGCAATAATACCTGCAATTTTTGACATTTTACTGTCATTATCAACCTTAACAATATTTTTTTCACCGGTGGTTGCAAGCTGTGTTGATTTTTCCTCATCAAAAACTGTATTCTTAATTAACTTATCTTTAAAAGAAGAATCTAATCTTATTCCAACCTTGTCAAAACTTTCTTTATCAACTAATACCATTGCCGAAGTGCGTGGAACAGTTACCTTTGTACCCTCAACAGTTTTCAGACTTTCAACTCCTGCTGACAAATTATCAACAACTACTACCCAACTGTTTGGCAGATTATCACCTTCAAGTTCAACCTCAATGTCCTTTTCTGTATCTGCATTATAAATACAAACCACCTTATCCCATTGAGTATCTTTGGTGAGGGTATTGGTCATCATAAAACCTAATACTTTTTTATCTGTGTTTTCAAAAACTGTCATATTATTTATAGTAGCTTTGGTACTGTCAGTAAAAGGTGCATAACTTTTTCTTAAATCTATAAGTCCCTTATAATATGCTGTTAAGTCACCGTATTTTGTAAGATTGTTCCAGTCAATTTGATTAAGCTGCGGCGAAGATACATAACTGTTATGATCGCCGTCTTTTGAACGTGCCATTTCCTCACCGGCAAGCATAAATGATATTCCCTGCGAGGTTAGAATGCATGCTGCACCAAGCTTGTTCATTTTCACTAACTGTTCATTACGCTGTCTATACAACAAAGAATTTTTAGTACCCAATACTGAGGCAACCAGCTTATCATAAAACGTCATATTATCATGACATGATGCATAGGTAACTGTGTCCTGAGGTGTTGCAGCCCATTCATTAGTAGCAGCTTTTACACCGTTTTCAATATTTACTGTACCGCCTTTGCCCTGTACATATCCTTTACCTACAGCTTCAAAATTATCACCCTTAACAGCATCACGCATACCGTCATTAAATGCGGCAATACCATCCATCATATCAATATTTTTTTGTACAGCAAGATCAACATCTTCAACATAACCAAGATCCCAAGCCTCACCGTACATAATAATACGTTTATCAATGGTATTAAGCTTTTCTCTGATTTTGTTCATAGTATCAACATCATGAAGCCCCATAAGGTCAAACCTAAAGCCGTCAATATGATATTCTGTTGCCCAGTAATAAACTGAATCAACCATAAATTTACTGTACATAGCATGTTCTGAAGCCGTATCATTACCGCAGCCGGAATTATTAGACCATGTACCGTCTTCGTTTATTCGATAATAGTAATTAGGAACAGTAAGATTAAAAAAGCTGTCTTTACCTGTGTAAGTATGGTTATAAACAACATCCATAATTACACCAATACCCGCACTGTGCAGTGCTTGAACCATTTGCTTAACTTCGTTAATTCTAACATTGCCGTCATATGGATTTGTTGAGTAGCTGCCTTCCGGCACATTATAATTTTTGGGGTCATAACCCCAGTTATATTCATTACTATTGGACTTTGTTTCATCTATAGAACCAAAATCGTAAAATGGATTTATCTGTACATGGGTAACACCTAATTTTTTAAGATATTCAATACCCGTTGGGGTTGAATCTGATTCTTCAAGTACTGTACCTTCTTCGGTAAAGGCAAGATATTTGCCCCTATGCTTGTCGCTAATACCACTTTCAGGCTGATTTGAAAAATCCCTCACATGTACTTCCCAAACAATAGCTTCGGTTTGATTGTTCGGTAAAACACGTTTGTCACTTTCCCAACCTTTGGGATTAGTGCCCGACAAATCAACTACCATACCTCTGTTACCGTTAACACCTGCGGCTTTTGCATAAATATCCACCGCCTCATTTGTAACACCATTGTTGGTAATTGAATAAGTATAGTAGGTATTTTTTATGTCACCATTAACCGTAATACTCCAAACACCATTTGTTTCGTCATAATTCATAGCTGACGATGCTAATTTTTCTGCACCGTCTTCACTATCGCTACCCGTATTATAGAGGTTCAGTTTTACTTCACTTGCAGTTGGTGACCATACCTTAAAGGTAGTACCTTGCGGTGTATATACTGCCCCCAAGTCGTTACCACTATATGCCAGCTTATCCAACTCCTTTGCTTTAGCACCGAAATTTTCATCTGCAAAGGCGTTTATTGGACAAAATACTGTAGAAAAAGTTAACATAGCAGTCAATGCTCCCGTAATAAATTTTTTTAACATAAGTTGCCTCCAAATCTACAGGCACTCTACACATTAGCTATTAATCTTTTATTAATTTTATCATATTTATAAATTTTTTACAATTATTTTAAAAAAAGTATCAACTTTATAAACATAGAAAATGCCACTTGCTTATTGTACATTTTTCACAAACAAGTGGCATATTTTTGTAATTATATAAATAGTTTACAAAAAAGTACAGCAATAATCTATATATAGGTAATTGTAAATTATGATTCCCTATTGCAACACCCATAAAAGTTTTGATTAAACTTTTTCAAAAGTTTATGGGT
>CABRLN010000012.1 GCA_902471875.1 uncultured Clostridium sp. | reverse complement strand
TTGATTGCGCAATCATTTTACTTTGTAAAATGGTTGCATTATGCATTTACTTTCTTATGGAAGAAAGTAAACAAAGACAACAAAGGGATTTTAGTATCCGGTTTAATTAATTTAGAAACTAATATAAAAATAAGAGATTTTCCAATAAATTATTATCCTATTGATTATAGCTTTTTTGGTGTTAAGTCTTCTGTAGGTGGCGTAGGCTATAACATTGCAAAATCACTTAGTACATTGGGAGATAACGTAAGTTTGGTGTCAATGCTGGGTAATGATTTTGAGTCACAGTACGTTAAAAGTGAGCTTGCAAAACTAAATGTAAATACTGAAAATATAAGCAGCAATTTAAAAGAAACACCAACCTCAGCCGTGCTTTTTGACAGTAGTGGAAAACGACAGATTTACTGTGACTTAAAGGATATTCAGGAAAAAATGTACGACTGCAAAAATTTGAATTTTGACAGCTATGATATATTTGCTATTTGTAACATAAATTTTAACCGTCAGCTTTTAAAAGCTGCAAAAGAAAATGGTAAGATAATTGTTACCGATGTTCATTGCCTTAGTAATATTTATGACGAATATAATTCTGACTTTATGCGGTATGCAGATATTTTGTTTTTAAGTGACGAGCTTGTACCTGTTAATCACGAAGAATTTTTATTACAGCTTGCAAATGAATATGACTGTAAAATTATTGTTCTTTCACAGGGCAGTAAGGGAGTATTAATGTATGTACAAAACGATGGCTGTATTTACGATATTGAAGCTGTTAAAAATGATAATGTGGTTAATACTGTTGGCGCAGGTGATTCTTTGTATAGTTCATTTATACATTTTTATGCAAAAGGTTTTAGTCCGTTGGAATGTATTAAATACGCACAAGCGTATGCATCAAATAAAATAAGTTTTAATGGTGCATCACAGGGATTTATAAGTGAGACTGAGCTGTTTAAAATTGCAAAGCCAGAAAATATTATACACAGTGTTATTGATATTAAGAATAAATTAGATTAGGACGATGATAATGAAGAGCTATGAAATTATATTGTTTGACCTTGACGGTACTTTAACCGATACAGGACGGGGTGTAACCAATTCTGTAATGTATGCACTGAACAAGTTTAATATACAAGTTGAAAATAGAAGCGAGCTGTACAAGTTTATTGGTCCTCCGTTGCATAAGTCTTTTGAGGAGTTTTACGGCTTTTCACCGCAGCAGGCACAGCTTGCGGTAAGCTATTACCGTGAATATTATGCAGACAAAGGTATTTACGAAAATGAAGTTTATAGCGGTATGTACGAACTCTTGCATAAATTAAAGTCAAAAGGTAAAACATTGGTTGTGGCAACTTCAAAACCTGAAAAGTTTGCAAAAATTGTAATTGAATCAAATAATATGACCCAATTTTTTGATTATATTGCAGGTGCAAATATGGATGGAACCAGAACAATTAAAGCAGATATTATTAAGTACGCCTTAAAATCTGTTAACTGCGACGATATTTCAACAACAGTAATTATTGGAGACAGAAAGCATGATGTTATTGGTGCAAAAACAGTTGGCATAGATTCAATTGGGGTTTTGTTTGGATACGGCAGCCGAACTGAGCTTGAAAATGCAGGAGCAACATATATTTTAGAAAATGTTAAGGATATTTATGATTTGATTTGTCGGTAAAATTATACATTGTGAATTTATTTAATTATTGTTGAAATTATAAAATTATTGTGATATTATAAAAAATAAATAAACTTATATAAGGATTTGATTTTTAATGATTATTAATAAAATTAAAAGAAAGGTAATATCTGTTTTCCTTGCCACTGCAATGGTTTGTTCTTTTGCAAGCTTTACAGTTTACGCAGATCCTGACGGTGACATGGACAATGTTGTTCCGGGAGATACAACAGGTGGAGATACAGTTGATCCACCTGCAAATAATGACACTCCTAATGTTGATCCGCCTGCGGATAATGACACTCCTGATGTTGATCCACCTGCAAATGATGACACTCCTAATGATAATAATCAGTCAAGCGACAATCAAAACAATAATTATCAGGACCCTGATTATAATAATGACAACAATACAGACAATTATGTAGAGCCGCCTGTAAATTATGATGCTGATTATTATAATAATTACTACAATAGTGTTGATAATACGCAACAAAATTATGTTCAGGAAGATCCTCAAGAAATTTATGATCCGGGTATGACTTTTAACGAATTTGAACGGGCAACTGATTATCAGTATTCCACAATAGCAGAAGATGATGAACCAGCACAAATGTATAACAGTAACGGCAGCGATGATGAAACACTTGATGCTAATGATTGGAATGACCTTGGACTTAATCTTAGTAAGGCTTCATCTGATGGTACAAATGACTTTAGCTTTATAAAAAACAATAGTTCTGATCAAGACAGCAATTTGTCAATTTTGTTGTTTGTTTTTGGTATTGTTTTTGTACTTGGTTCTGTAGTATTATTAATTTATATCATATCAAGTGGTGTAAGAAATCGCAAGGCAACGGTAAGCGGTAAATATAAAGCGAGAAACAATTCTTCTTTAAAAGATAAAAAGAAGTCAATAAAACGCACACCGTATTTATATGACGATTCAAAATATGACACTGCTCAAATAGATATTTCAAATTATCAGAATTATAATGATGATTTTTAAAAAGTTTTAGTATATGTAATTGTTTTTTTCATAGTATTAGTCTTAAGATTTTAAAAGCATTTTAATGATTTTGTGGCAACCAAGAAATTCCTTCTTAGTTGTCTGACATTTACCAATAACAGTATGTTACTATGACACAAAATGTGCTGAAAAATTTTTAATATGCGTACCGGCACTGCTATTAATAATATGTTTTGGCTAAAAAGCAAAGGCAACAGGAAAAAACCTGTTGCCTTTACTTTTAATTAAGGGGTTATATGGGTTTAATATATAAGGAATAAGCTAATAAAAAAATTTAAAATGTATAAATTCTATATTGAATAATGAGACAAATTGTGATATTATAAATTTGTATTTAATAATTCGAACAAGATTTATGCATTATGTCAAATTTACAGTTAGATAGTTAGGTAATACTGCATAAACTTTTAGTATAAGTGTTACACTATCAAATGTTTACTGTTTTATCAATAACTTTTAAATATATAAAAACATTCTTGAGACAAAACAGTTATATATATTTGGCTAAAACATGCTATGATTTGTAAGGTGTGAAATTTAGTCAATTAAAAGTTATTATTTTGTATTAATGCGTCTTCTATTACTAACGGTAAATGAACAAGTTCTAAGCCAAGTCGGTTACATCGGTTAACAAAGTTTATAGCATCAGCTTTGTTGAGAAAAACATCTGAAATGTGTACTATCTCTTGTGTTGAGTCTTGGGTTTCATTGTAAACTACAATTCCAAAAGCTGTATAGTTACCAAGTTCAATACTGCTAATGCTTTCTTCAATGACTTTGTATATAACCATTATGTCCTCCGTTAAATACCCTTCAAATAACAAACAGTTTTATTTTATTAACTATCTGCTATGGTATTATTATAGTGTTAATTTCATTTAATTGATTAAAATATTGAATTTGACGCTTATTTTGATGAATTTGGCATGTCTCATATCTATTAATATTTATTGTCTATAGTTTTATAGGTAGGTTAATCTGTTTAAATGTTTTAAATACGAATATAATGATAGGTACTGTGATATTGTAGTGTTTACAGTGAATATATTAGATTATTTTTTAGGGGTTGATTAACCGATGTACATTGCCGTTTGTGATGATTGTTCACTTGACAGAGAAATAATTATTGATCTACTTGAAAATTATTTCCGTTACCAATCTATTGAATATGCTATTTCAGACTATGAAAGAGGTAGTGATTTAATTTATGATATTGAAGACGGTAAGCTTTTTAATTTGATTTTCTTAGATATATATATGCGTGATGAGCTTGGAATAGATGTTGCAAGAAAATTAAGGGATATTAACTATAAAGGTGATATTGTGTTTTTGACAGCAACCTCAGATTTTGCAGTTGACAGCTATGAAGTTGAAGCTAAAGGATATTTACTTAAGCCGCACAATTATGAAAAAATATGTAATATAATGAATAAAATAACACAGAATATCGAGATTAGAGCTTATAATATACACCAAAGAAACGGTTTTATACGTGTTCCGTTTAATGACATTTTATATGTTGAAAGTAATAATTCAAAATGTATTATGCACAGCTTTGATGGTGAAGATTATGTTATATACAAGCGCTTAAATGAAATTGAAGACGAGCTTAATGATAGTCGTTTTTTGCGTTGCCACCAAAGTTATTTGGTAAATATGAATTACATACAGAAGGCGGACAGACAGTTTGAACTTACAAACGGTGATATTGTGTGTATTCGTCAACGAAATCTTAAAGCTATTAAACAGGAATATTTTAACTATATTGGCAATAAAACAGATGAGTAAGCTTGTATGCAATATTTAATTGAATATACTAAAAATATTCACACATAATATGTGTGAGGTGATTAATAATGGCAAATATCAACAGCTTAGACAGAGAAGCCAAGGAGTATTTTTACTCACTGCCCCTTGCTGTACAGGAAAAAATAGTGCAAAGTGACTTAGATATTACCTGCCGAGAAGATATTCAAAGGTATTTTACCAATGTAGTTGGTATAAAAACTGACCAAATTAGTAACTAATTAACACTATCTGCATAATCTGTAAATAAGAAAGTTAATATAATGGACTATTTCACAGATTGGTGATGGTTGCGGTGAAGAAAAAGACAACTGTATTAAATGAAGTTCCTTTAGGAAAAAAATGCGTAATAGAGAGTCTTTTATCGACAGGCAGACAACGCAGACGGCTGTTAGACTTAGGGTTAACCAGAGGCACGGTAGTTGAGGCGGTGCAAAAAAGTCCTTTTGGTGATTTGCGTGCCTACGAAATAAGAGGTGCTGTAATAGCATTGCGAAAAGAAGATTCCAGCAGTATCAAGGTAGTGTACTAATTTGTTTTGCAGGTGAAGCTTAGCTTCACCTGCCGTTGTTTTTTATTGTTGCGTATTTTAGAAAATTTAAAATTATAAAATTTGGTGTAGTGTTAATTAGTTGTTTGTTTTAATGATTTTAAATAATATAACAATATTTATTGTAGTTGCAGTAATTTTTATAATTTATAATACTTCAAGTTATATAAATAGAATATAAGATAAATTTAATATATTTATCTTTGTATTTATGTATGAAAAATTGCTTTTAAATAGTATTGACTTTTGTTAAAGTATGTGTTAATATGTCTATGCTGTAAACAGCATTTATAAATTAAATATGCGGATGTAGCTCATCTGGTAGAGCGCCACCTTGCCAAGGTGGAGGTAGCGAGTTCGAGCCTCGTCATCCGCTCCATAAGTGCTGTTTCTGTGAAGCAGCACTATTTTTATACAAGAGGTGATTATGATGTCAGCTGATTTACATTGTCATTCAATATGTTCCGACGGAGCAACCTCCGTAAAAAATGTCATAGAGCTGGCAAGTCTTATTGGGCTTAAAGCTTTGGCTCTAACAGATCATGACACTTTTATGGGCATAGAGAAAGCACAGTATTATGGCAGAAAATATGGTGTGAGTGTAGTTGTTGGTGCAGAAATTTCCGCATATGATTTTGACCGCAATCGTTTAGTGCATATATTGTGCTATAATTGTCAAAAACCGGAGCTTTTGACAAATACTTTTAACAAAATTGCTGTCAGCCGCAAAAACGCCATGGACAAGGCTATGGTTGAAATTACAAAGCACTACAATATAAGTATGGAAATGGTGCAGGAATCAGCAAAAGAGAGCTCCACAATATTTAAAAGCCATATTATGCATGCTTTAATGCTTGCAGGATATACTGAAAAAATTTATGGAGATTTATATAAAGAGATTTTCGATTGGAAAACAGGCTTTGCAAGAACAAAAATAGAATACCCAGATGTTTATGAAATAATAGAGCTTATTCATAAGGCAGAGGGTGTTGCGGTGCTTGCTCACCCAAGTGTTTATGACACCATTCCGTCAATACCTAAGCTTATTGAAAAAGGAATAGATGGTATAGAGTGTTGGTATCCCAGAGGAACCCAAAAAGACACTGAGCTTTTATTGGAATATACAAAAAAGTACAATTTGTTGCGTACAGGAGGTACTGATTTTCACGGTTATAGCTGTGGCAAAGTTAATCCTATTGGTACTTGTGTAACACCGTATGATGATTTAGAAAAATTATTGAATTATAATAACTAACAATTAAGCTGAAACAGCCAACTGTTAGTTAAGAAAAAATTAAATAAAAATAGGAGATTATGTATTATGAAATATGTTACTAGGGGAACCTGCTCAAAAAGTATTGAGCTAGAAATGGACGGCACCAAGATTAAAAGAGTGCAATTTAACGGAGGTTGTAACGGAAACCTGAAAGGTATAGGTGCACTTGTAGAGGGAATGGAGGCAAAAGAGGTTATTGACCGTTGCAAAGGAATAAAATGCGGCATGAAAGGTACTTCTTGTCCTGACCAGCTTGCAAAAGCTTTAGAAGAATATCTGGCTGAATATTAATTACATATGTCAAAATAAATAATAACCGCTTATCTGTATTTTTTTATTACAGATGAGCGGTTATTATTTAACAGTATTAATTTATTATTTCTTTAAAAGCAATAGAGACACCACAAAACGGGTGTCTCAAACGCTCTTAAATATTAATTATTCTTCTACAGAAGCAGGTGCAGCTGCAATAGCTCTTGTTACCTTACCTGAACGCAAGCAACGAGTACAAGCGTAAACATGCTTTGGAGAACCATCAACAATAGCCTTTACACGCTGTACATTTGGTTTCCATGTTCTGTTTGATCTTCTGTGTGAGTGAGAAACCTTAATACCAAAAGTTACACCCTTACCACAAAATTCGCATTTTGCCATATTTTGGCACCTCCTTAGTGCTAAATAGAACTTATATGAATACAACGCTTAATATAATAACAGGTTTTTGCAAAAAATGCAATACTTTTTAAAAAAATAATTCTTTTTGCTTTACACTTTTTTCTTGATATTGTTTATAATTCGTTGAAAATTTTATATGTCTGTGTTATTATTATTTGGTATAAAAGTTATTATGGGAGTGAATATTTGAATATACATTTTTTATGATTTTTATAGAATGTTATGAAAAGTATAAATCTTTAAATTTTTCTATTATTTTGTATTTAATATTTAAAGAGAGTAATAATTGTATATCGAACTATTTTTGTGAACGATGACATAATTTATGTATAGTATGGTTATGTATAATTCTGACAGATTTGTAAATAAAACTGTAAATTGTGTCGATGTTTTAGTTTGAAAGGAGATATAAAATAAATGTTAAGAAGTATATTATCAGGTGGTCTAACTATGCAAGATGCTTTAATGGAGATTCTTGCAGTAGTTATGATTGTATTTCTAATTTTGCCGCTTCATGAGCTTGCACATGGGTTTATAGCATATAAGTTAGGTGATAACACCGCAAAAAATATGGGCAGACTGCGTTTTAATCCAATGGCTCATGTTGACCCTATTGGCGCATTAATGATTTTATTTGTTGGTTTTGGTTGGGCTAAGCCTGTGCCTGTTAATCCGAGAAATTTTAAAAATCCTAAAACGGGTATGGCAATAACAGCCCTTGCAGGTCCGCTTAGTAATCTTTTGGCGGCTTTTGTGGGTGCTGTTTTGTATTATTGCTGTTATGTTGTAGTTCTTAAAAACAGTATTTCTTACGAGGCATGGGGATTAATTTCTCTTTTCTTTGGTTACTTTATATCTATTAATGTGTCACTGGCAGTGTTTAATCTTATTCCTATTCCTCCGTTAGATGGTTCAAAAATACTTTTTGCATTTTTACCTGACCGAATTGTGTATAAATTTTACCAATATGAGCAAATATGTTATATGGTGTTAATTATTTTAATTTTTGCAGGTGTATTAACAGGACCTCTTTCGTTTTTGCAAAATACAATAACAAGCTGGATTTTAAACCTTGCTTATCTGCCGTTTTCTCTACTGTTAAAATAGTATATGGTTAAAAAATATAATGTATGGCTGAATAACTAACTATCTATATTATAGAGAGGGAGGTGCTTTTTTGAATACAGAGCCAACAGTTTTTAAATATAAGGTGTCCGACTTTGAAGGTCCTCTTGATATGCTTTTACAGCTTATTGCAAAGCATAAAATGAATATTTATGACATAGAAATTTCAGCATTACTTGATCAGTACATGGAGCAAATTAATCAAATGCAGGAAAACCAAATGGATGTGTCAAGCGAATTTTTAGAGATGGCTTCTCGTTTGGTTTATATAAAGTCTGTTTCTCTTTTACCAAAATATGAAGAGGCAGAGGAACTAAAAAAAGAGCTTGAGGGTCAGCTTTTGGAATATCAGGAATGCAGAAAAATGGCAGCACAGCTTGGTAAAATTGCTTGCTACGATATTTACACAAAAGCGCCTTCGGAGATTAAATTTGACATGACCTATACCCGAACTCATCCGCCGCAGGATATTGTAAAGGCATTTTTGGCAGCTGCCGGCAGAGGCAAAAGCAAGCTTCCGCCGCCGCGTGAAGCGTTTAGCGGTATTGTCGAAAGAAAAATAGTTTCGGTAAGTTCAAGAGTGGTTTATGTGCTGAGACAGCTTTGGGGCGGTACGCCTGTAAAATACCGTAAGCTGTTTCAGGACGGAAGCCCTAAGTCAGAGCTTGTAGCCACGTTCTTGGCTGTTTTAGAACTTGTTAAAAACAGCAGAATCCGTATTGAGGGTGATGGTGATACGGCAGATGTAAAATTGATAAGAAAGGACAAGTCCGTTGAATAATACAGAAATGAGATGTGCGGCAGAGGCTATTTTATTTGCTAATGGTGCACCGGTAAATATTGATACTATAGCCAAAGCACTTGAGGTAAAAACAGCACAGGCAAAAGCAGTAGTAGAAGAGCTGATGCAAAGCTATAACAGTGACAATCATGGAATTGCGGTTATAAGACTTGAAGAAAGCTACCAAATGTGCAATAAAAAGGAATATGGCGAGTACATACGCAGAGTAATGGATTTAAAGCGAAACACACCGCTATCACAAGCAGCGCTTGAAGTTTTAGCTGTAATTGCATATAACCAGCCTGTTACGAAGGCTTTTATTGAACAGGTAAGAGGCGTTGATTGCTCGGGCGTAGTGGGTAGTTTAACCACAAAGGGACTTATTGAAGAAAAGGGCAGGCTTGAATTGCCGGGCAGGCCTTTGCTATATGGTACTACAGACAATTTTCTTAGGTGCTTCCAAATAGATTCTTTGGACAATCTTCCGCCGTTACCGCAACCGGAAAACGAACTAAAAGAAGATTTAAGTGAAAGCAATGCAAATGACCATGGCAATAAGCAGTCTGATAAAAACACGGTAGAAACTGAAGAATAAATATGTTTAATATATAAATTAATTATTGGGGGGTAAGATATATGGCAGCATTTGCTATTATTTTAATTATAATTGCATTTTTATTGCTGTTATTGCTTATTCCCGTACACTTTTATATTGATTACAATGGTGAAAATGTAAAATTAAAAATAAGATATTTACTTTTTAAAATTCAATTGTATCCTAAAAAAAAGAAGAAAGAGAAAAAGAAAAAGTTAAAAAAGAAACAGCCTGCCCAAAAGCCTGTGTCTGAAAAAGAAAAAGTTAAAAAAGGAAGTATGATTTCGCGTTTGGTAAAGGTACATGGTGTGGGTGGTGTTAAAGATATTTTATTAGAAGGAATAGACATTTTAAAAGAGTTTTTAAATATGACAACAAGGCATATTTTAATAAAAAAGCTGAATATTAACATTGTTACCGGCGGTGATGATGCTGCAGCCGCCGCAATGAATTTTGGTTATGCCTGTGATTCAATATACCCTGCGTTGGGTGTGCTTTCAGGCATTGTGAAACTGTACTGTATTCCAAAGATAGAAATAAGTGCAGATTTTTACAGTAAAAAGTCTTCAGCATTACTTTATGCAGATACGGCAATACGCCCTTTGTTTGTTATTGCTGCTGTAATTATAAAGGGAATTAAAGCTTTAAAATTATATTCCAAAGCTGTTGCTCCTATAGATACTTAGGACAACATTGTATTTTATAGCTTATAAATTGTTATAAACCGGACATTATATAAATTAAGGATGGTGCAAAATATGGAAAACAAACAACCACTTGAAAGCCTTATGGGCACAACAATGGATAAAATTAAACAGCTTGTAGATGTAAACACCGTTATAGGTACTCCTGTAACATCGCCTGACGGTACAATTATTATACCTGTATCAAAGGTAGCTTACGGTTTTGCGTCTGGTGGCTCAAGCTTTGTTGCAAAGTCATCGCCAAGCAAAGACCTTTTTGGTGGCGGTACTGGTGCAGGTGTTACAATTAACCCTATCGCATTTATTGTTATAGCTAAGGGTGACGCTAAAGTGATAAGTATTGATTCGCCAAATTCGGGTGTGGCTGAAAAAGCACTTGCAATGGCTCCTGACCTTGTGGATAAAATTACTGAACTGTTTAATAAGAACAAAAAGAAAGACTCAGAGCCGTCAGACAATAAACAGAACATTGAAACAACCGACAAGGAATCTGATTCGGTTAATCTTGATAAAGATTAATTTTGTAATAATTATTTTGCTTTCAACATAAAATTATTTAAAAGTAATTGGGAGTGATTATGTTGAAACGGTGGCTGGCAATTTTTGCTGCAGTACTATTTGTATTTATGTGCAGTTTTTCTGCATCTGCCGACACTGACAGCGCACAAAATCTGTCGGTGTCGGCGTACTCTGCAGTACTGTTTTGTTCAAACAACAATAGCATTGTTTTTGAAAAAAACTCAAATGAAAAAATGAGCATGGCAAGCACAACAAAAATTATGACAACTCTTATCACCCTTGAACATGCACAGGCCAATAATAAAGAGGTTACGTTTAACAAAAATATGATAGCCGAGGGCTCGTCAATGTATTTAAAAGAGGGTTACAAGTTAAGACTGTCTGACCTTGCAACAGGAATGATGACTGTGTCGGGTAACGACGCTGCAAATGCCGCTGCAATATCAATATCAGGCTCGGTTGAAGAGTTTTCAAAACTTATGAACGATAAGGCAAAGCAAATTGGTATGAGCTCTACTCACTTTGTAACTCCTTCAGGACTTGACGATGACAACCATTACTCTACTGCGGTTGATATGGCACATTTAATGAATTATGCTATGTCAAACAATGACTTTGCACAGCTTACCGCAAAGAAAAATGTTAAGGTAGATTATATAAGTCCTAAGGATATGAGCATTACCTATGGTAACCATAACAGACTGCTTTCACTTTACCAATATTGTAACGGCGGTAAGACAGGCTTTACAAAAAAATCGGGCAGATGTTTGGTAACCTCGGCTGAAAAAGACGGCGTAAAGCTTATTGCAGTTACTTTAAATGCTCCTGACGACTGGAACGATCATATTAATATGTATAACTATGGCTTTTCTAAGCTTACTGCGGTAAAAAATGTTGATGAAAACTATACCATTAATGCCGATGTTGTAGGCGGTACATGCAGCAGTGTTAAGGTTAAGCCTGTAAGGGCGGTTGAATATGTTAAGCCTGCTGACAGTGACGGTGAAATTACCAGAAAGGTTGTAATGAACAGCTTTTTGTATGCCCCCCTTGAAAAGGGTCAGGTAGTTGGTAAGGCTGAGTATTATCTTGACGGCGAAAAGCTTTGCGACATTCCTCTTATTACCAAGTCACAGGTTGATTATAAGCATATTGAGAAATCGTTTTTTCAAAAAATAGCAGATTGGTTTAGAAGCGTTTTTTAATCCAAAATCATCTGAAATATAATATATTAAGACAGTATTAATTATCTGCCATACATATGTAAGTAGGTTTTTATTTGTAAAAGAAAAAAGTTATTGTTATTAAAAATAAATTGTTAAATAATACAGTTGGTGTTTCTTAACAAATTTAATCTAAAGATTAGTTTAAACTCCCCTAAATATAACTGAATAAACAGGCAGAACACTGTGTGTACAGCCGGAAAGAAGGACAAAATGAATAATAAAGAATTGGTAAGACTGCAAAAGTATATGGCAGACAACGGAATTGCATCACGAAGAAAGTCAGAGCAAATGATAGCTGACGGTATGGTAAAGGTAAATGGCAGAGTTGCTGCAATAGGTGACAAGGTAAACCCTAAAAAAGACAAAGTAACGGTTAAGGGAAGAAAAATATCGGCAGGTGCAAAGGCAAAGCGGTATTATATTATGTTAAACAAGCCAAGAGGTTATGTTACAACAATGAGTGACGAAATGGGCAGAAAATGTGTGGCAGAGTTGGTAAAAGATATTCCTGCAAGAATTTACCCTGTAGGACGTCTTGACCGAGATTCTGAGGGGCTTTTGCTGATGACAAATGACGGTGAATTTGCCAACAAGGTAACACACCCATCAAAGCATGTTTACAAGGTGTACCGAGTTACAGTAAGACCGACAATTAACGAAGAACAGCTTGTAGAAATGAGCAGCGGCATGGTTATTGACGGTAAAAAAACAGCACCTGCTGAGGTTCGTGTGGTTAAGCGTGAAGAAGGCAGATGTGTGCTGGAGGTTGTTTTGCGTGAAGGTAGAAACCGTCAGATAAGAAAAATGTGCGAACAGCTTGGATTGGAGGTGCCAAGGTTAAAGCGTATTGCTATTGGACAGGTTAAACTTGGCGGATTAAAATCAGGCTCATGGAGAGAACTGACAAAAGAAGAGATACACAGGCTTCAGGCGTCAACCAATACTACCGAGGTTGATTATTATTAGCTGTAAAATAAATTTAATGTTTATTAAGCGTAATGTTAATAGCGTTTATGTACATGAAGCATACGTCGAATTTGGTGTTTGTGTTACAGTATAAAACCACAATTTTTTTAAGATAACTAAATTTGAATATTTAAACAAATTTTACTTTAATTAATTGCTATTATTAGATAAAGTGTGCGAAAATCCCTTTAATTAACTTTTTTACTTGTAGTTTTTTTGCAAATATCTTATAATATATGCGTATATTTATTTAATTTATTTATAATAATTTCATTCAGAACATTGTAAAACTAATTTTGGTTAGTAAAAAATATGTTTGGGCAGATTTGATGCAAAATTTAACTTTTTTGTAGGATAAAATATCTGTGAAAAAGTGTTTTGCAAAATATGTCGTAAAAAATTTGGCTGTTTTGTTTGAGACTTATATTAAATACGAACGGAGGAACATAGATGGGTACAGAAAATCTGTCAACAATAAAGGCAGAGATTGAAAAATCATCTGCGTACAAGAATCTTTCTAATCTTTTTGATGAGGGGACTTTTACTCAAATTGATGCATACACGCTGTCAGGTGAAAATCCAACCGAGGTTATAGCAGGTTATGGTACTGTAAACAGTTGCCCTGTATATGCTTTTGCACAAAACAGTGACATCTGCGGCGGTGCAATGTCAAAGGCTCATGCTGCTAAATTGAAAAAGGTTTACGACCTTGCAGAAAAAACAGGTACTCCTGTTATTGGTATGTATGACTCAAAAGGTGCAAAATTAACAGAGGGTGTTGATATGCTTGGCTCTTATGGTGCTGTTTTAAACAGCGTAAGCAAGCTGTCAGGCGTAGTGCCTCAAATTTCTGTAGTGTTGGGCAATTGCCTTGGTACAGGTGCCTTAAATGCAGTAAGTGCTGACTTTGTAATTATGTCAGAGGAAGCTAAGCTTTCTTTGGATGTAACAGGCGAAAATGCTTCCGCTGATGAAGTTGCTAAGCTTGGTGTAAGCCATCTTACAGCAAAGAATACAGATAGTGCCATTGAATTGGCTAAAGAGCTTGTTACATTGTTGCCGTCAAACAATCTTAGTGTTTCTCCTGTAATGGATGCAGATGAACCTGCCGAAGATGCAAAATGCCCAATTACAAAAATTGTTGATGCTGACACATTTGTTCAGTTGAAAAAAGAATATGGTAAACAGGCTGTAGTAGGACTTGGCAGAATTGCAGGTGTTGTTACAGGTTTTGTTTCAACAAAGGGTGGTGTACTTGACGCAGACTCTTGTAATAAAATTGCTTCTTTCGTTCGTTTTTGTGACGCTTTTGCAATTTCTGTTGTTACGCTTGCTGATAGTGAGGGCTTTGCAAGTGTGTCAGAGGCTGTAAAGGTTACAGCTGCTTATGCAGACGCTACAACAGTTAAGGCGACTGTTGTAACAGGTAAGGCATATGGTGCTTTTTACATTGCCGTAGCCGGTGCTGCTGCAAATGCAGATATTACATTTGCTCTTGATACAGCATCTATTTCGCCGCTTGCACCTGTAACTGGTGCTGCTATTATGTGGTCTGACCAAATGGCTGCACCAAAGGCTGAAAGAGAAAAGGTTGTTGCAAA
The DNA here is from genome assembly GCA_902471875.1 of uncultured Clostridium sp. GTDB lineage: Bacteria > Bacillota > Clostridia > Oscillospirales > Acutalibacteraceae > CAG-964. The sequence goes on along the minus strand of CABRLN010000012.1, from coordinate 42,145 downwards.
GTATCAGACAGAGGAATGCTCACCTGAAAAGGCTGCTGCAGCAGGTTATGTTAATGATGTTATTTCAAGTGCTGATGTTCGCTTTAAGCTATATACTGCTCTTGAAATGCTATCAGGTAAAAGAGTTGCTACAATGCCTAAAAAGCACAGCACTATTAACTAATTTTTACTGAAATATAAAATTTTGATATAAAAGAGGATGAATAATATGAAAAATCTTAGAATTACAGTAAACGGTACAAGCTATGATGTTCAGGTTGAAGAACTGGGAGCCGGTGCTGCTCCTGCTCCTGTTGCCGCTGCTCCTGTTGCTGCTGCTCCTGCTCCTGTTGCTGCTCCGGCTTCTGCTACCGGTGCAGGCGAGCCTGTTAAATCTCCAATGCCTGGTGTTATTCTTGATATTAAGGTTTCTGCAGGTCAAACTGTTAAAAAGGGCGATTGCCTGTTTATTCTTGAGGCTATGAAAATGGAGAACGAAATTTTTGCACCTGTTGATGGTACAATTGGTACTATTGCAGTTGCAAAGGGTCAGAATGTTGACTCAGGTACAGTTCTTACAACTATTGCCTAATTAAATCCAACCCGAAAGGAATGTGCTAAAATGCCACAAAAGAAAATTCTAATTACAGAAACAGTACTTCGTGATGCACACCAGTCTTTGTTTGCTACAAGAATGTCAACAGAAGATATGCTGCCAATTCTTGAAAAGCTTGATCAGGTTGGATTTTATTCACTAGAGTGCTGGGGCGGAGCAACATTTGACTCTTGCCTTAGATTTTTAAACGAAGACCCGTGGGACAGACTTCGTATTATTAGAGATAAATGTCCTAATACAAAGCTTCAAATGCTTTTCAGAGGTCAAAATATGCTTGGATACCGTCACTATGCTGATGATGTTCTTGAGTATTTTGTACAGCGCTCAGTTGCAAACGGTATTGATATTATCCGTATTTTTGACGCTCTTAATGACATTAAGAACCTTCAGACAGCTATTAAGGCTGCTAAAAAAGAAGGGGCACATGCACAGGTTGCAATTTCTTATACAGTAGGTGATGTATTTACTACAAAGTATTACGAGGAATATGCAAAAAGAATTGCCGATGCAGGTGCTGACTCAATTTGTATTAAAGATATGGCTGCGTTGCTTACTCCGCAAAGAACAGTACAGCTTGTTAAAGCTCTTAAAAGAGCAGTTGATTTGCCTATTCAGCTTCATACTCATGCAACATCGGGTCTTTCTGAAATGTGCTTGCTAAAGGGTATTGAAAACGGTGTTGATATTATTGATACAGCAATGTCACCACTGGCACTTGGTACATCACACTCACCAACTGAGTCTATGGTTGCCGCTTTAAATGGTACAGAGTACTCAACGGGTCTTGACCTTAAGCTTTTAAACGAAATCCGCGATTACTTTATGGGTATTCGTAAAAAATATATGGATAACGGCTTACTTGACCAGCAAATGCTTGCAACAGACACTAATGCCCTTATGTATGAAGTACCGGGCGGTATGCTGTCTAACTTGCTTAATCAGCTAAAACAGGCAGGCAAAGAGGATAAATTGACAGAGGTGTTAGAGGAAGTTCCAAGAGTAAGAAAAGATGCAGGTTATCCGCCGCTAGTTACACCAACATCTCAAATTGTAGGTACACAGGCTGTGTTTAATGTAATTACAGGTGAGCGTTACAAAATGTGCAACAATCAGTTTAAAGATCTTGTTGCAGGTAAGTACGGCACAACACCTGTTGCTATCGACCCTGCTTTCAGAAAGCAAATTATTGGTGACCAGAAGGCTATTGACTGCCGTCCTGCTGATTTACTTCAGCCTGAACTTCAAACACTGCGTGACGAGTGTAAGCAGTGGACAGAGCAAGAAGAGGATGTTTTGTCATATGCAATGTTCCCTGAAGTTTCTGTTAAATTCTTTGAAAAAAGAAGACAAAAAGAACAGGGTATTAACAGCGAGCTTGTGGATATGAAGAATAAGGTTCATCCGGTTTAATATTTTAATTGTTAATTTTATGGTCCCCATTGGCAACAATGGGGATTTTTTCTTACTTGTTTTTAGCATAAATTTTTTTAGATGATAATTTTTTATGAGTATCGTCTAATTCACAATTTATCAACCAATCGCATAAAATAATAAAAATCAACATTAAAGATTAAAAAAAACAAATATGTATGTGCATTTTTAAAGTTTACTTATAAAAATGTTGGTGATATAATTAAAAGCCGAGAACAGGAAGTGTTAAAATTGAAAAAAAGAATAGAAACCGCACTACATTTTAATATGTCACTTGTTGGTGGTTTTATGGGTGGTTTTGCAGTATGGAACTTTTGTGATTTGCTTGGTAATGCCCAAACTGCTAATATGATTACTTTGGTTAGTGACATTGTAGGATGCAACTTTTTTACTGTACTGTTAAGAATTATAGGTGTGTTAATATATTTTTTAGGCTTTGCAATGTCGGTAATAGTACCGCGCTATACTAAATTGAATTTAAAGCTGTTGAGTTTGTTTTTTGATGCAGCGGCAATGATAACCTTGGTACTGCTTCCAAATAATCTTGAACTTATTATATATTTATATCCAATATTTTTTGCTATGTCATTTCAGTGGACAGCTTTTAGTGGTGCACAGGGATTTGTAAGTTCTACTATATTTTCCACCAATAATCTTCGTCAATTTTCAACATCGTTGGTAGAAGCTATATGCTTTAAAAATAAGGAAAAATTGACAAAAACCAAATTTTACGGCTTAACCCTTGTAAGCTATCATATCGGTGTTGCTATAGCCTGTGTCGGCAGTATGTTTATAAGTATAAAAAGTTCATTTATAGGTATTATTCTGTTAATACCTGCTACCGTATTTGTAATGCTGCAAAATGATATTATTAATGTCAATTTAAAGCCTTTTAAAGTTAATTTTTTACCAAATAGAATAATGAAACAGAACTAAGTTTATATTATAAAGAATAAACTTTGGGGAAGTAATTTTTTGATAATAACAACTTAATTTAATTATGTTTAAAAAATATTTTAATTGATTTTTTATTGTTTGTATAATTTTATACACTAAACATTGTATATTTATATTATATAAAATAAATTACAATAAAAAATATATATGACAAAAGGTGCAGTTTTCTGCACCTTAATTTTTATATTTTACAAAAAGTCACGCAGCTCTTCAATAAAATCCTGCTCAACCTTTACAATTTTATTTGCAATTTGTACGCTTTCTTTATTGGCGTTTGAGTATTTATTCATATAAGCACTGACGTGTTTAATGCCCATACTACATCCGTCCATCATGATTTCTGCCGCTTTTTGGGTTGTTTTGCCGCTCATCATTTTTACCTCTGTTGTAATAAAACTCATTGCACGTGTCATTGCTTGCGGGTCTTTTTCGTTACTGCCGTATTTGTCAAGTAAGCTGTGACATTCATCACCAATTTTTACATGCTTTTTATTATATTCGTCAATAACATTTTTAAGTTTGCTGTCTTGTACATAGCCTAAAACTTGTTCCATACTGTTGGTAGCAGTTTTACAGCCGGCATTGCACTCTTGTAACAGATTAACTGTATCACTATTCATTAAAATCACCTCTTATTTACTATTTTGTTTATAAAGGCAAAAAATATACCTTGCGTCTTTTAGTATAAGAGTTTTGAGTGTCAGTTAGGATAAAATATATACGGCATATATATTTTATAAGACGCATATTATTTATAAATTTAATGTTAAATAAAATTAGTTTTTTAGCAGTATAATGATATTTTTAATAATATTTATTCTTTTTGAATATGTTTTAGGTTTTGTAAAAAATTTTCCTTATTTATTATTGACAAAGTATAAAAAAATGAGTATTATTATAGTTGGTTAGTAAAAGCTAACTTAATTTTTTAATTTATGGTTAGTGAAAGCTAATTTATGCAGTTAGTAAAATAAGGAGGATTATTTATGATGCCGTTAATTCTTGCTGATGTGGGAGAAAAAAATGTTATAAAAAAAATAGGCGGCAGTCCCGAAATAAAAAAGCACTTGGAAAACTTGGGATTTGTTGTTGGCGGTAATGTTACGATAATTAACACAATGGGTGGTAATATTATTGTAAATGTAAAAGAAACCCGTGTTGCAGTAAGCAAAGAGATGGCGCAAAAAATAATGGTATAGTAAACAGCCTACATTTAAGTATGCTGTATTTTAGGAGGATAAAGCTATGAACACACTTAAGCAGGCAAAAATTGGCAGCACAGTTAAGGTGGTTAAGTTGCATGGTGAGGGTGCAGTAAAGAGAAGAATTATGGATATGGGCATTACAAAAGGTGTTGATGTACATATTCGTAAGGTGGCACCACTTGGCGACCCTATTGAGGTAACGGTAAGAGGCTATGAACTTTCATTGCGTAAAGCAGACGCAGAAATGATAGAAGTAGAATAAAAGCAATAAAAGCACTTTTATTTTATGCAGTTAATATATTTTTGCAGATTAATTTTAACATATTAAGTTAGTTCAGACTAAGTTAGACGATGCTAAGTTAGCTGTTGCTAATTGAAAGAGAGGAATATTATTATGAGTTTAAAAATTGCCTTAGCAGGCAACCCTAACTGCGGTAAAACTACATTGTTTAACGCACTTACAGGCTCAAACCAATTTGTTGGTAACTGGCCGGGCGTTACAGTAGAAAAAAAAGAGGGTAAGCTTAAAAAGCATGATGATGTTGTTATAACTGATTTACCGGGTATCTACTCGCTTTCTCCATATACATTGGAGGAAGTTGTTGCAAGAAATTATCTTATCGGTCAGCGTCCTGACGCAATTTTGAATATTGTTGACGGCACTAATCTGGAAAGAAACCTTTATCTTACAACACAGCTTACAGAACTTGGAATTCCGGTTGTAGTTGCTGTAAATATGATGGATGTTGTCAAGAAAAATGGCGATATTATTAATATAGAAGCTCTTTCAAAAGAGCTTGGATGTAAGGTTGTAGAAATTTCTGCTCTTAAAGGTACAGGCGTTATGGAGGCTGCTGAGTTTGCTATTGATGCTGCTAAAAATTCAAAAACAATTCCAATGCATAAGTTTGAAGGCGTTGTAGAACATGCACTTGCGCATATTGAAGAGGCTGCTTTACATAATATGCCTGAAGAACAACAGCGTTGGTATGCAATTAAAATTTTTGAACGTGACGATAAGGTGCTTGAGCAATTGAAAATTGATAAAGATATACTTGCTCACATTGAAGAAGATATTAAATCAGCCGAAAAAGAATGTGATGATGACTCAGAAAGTTTAATTACAAACCAACGTTATATTTACATTGGTTCAATTATTAAAAACTGTTACAAAAAGAAGAGAACAGGTCAGCTTTCAACATCAGATAAAATTGACAAGGTAGTTACAAACCGTTTCCTTGCTTTGCCAATATTTGCTGTAGTTATGTTTTTAGTTTACTACATTTCAGTATCAACTGTTGGTACAATTGGTACAGACTGGGCTAATGATGGTGTGTTTGGTGATGGTTGGTTTGCGCTGGGTATTGGTCAGGAGGCTTATGAAGAAGCTGCAGGCGACTATGAATTAGAATCTGAAAAAATTTCAGCTTATCTTGAGGCAGCTGCAGAGGCGGGTATTAATACCGATGCTGTAAGCGAAACTCTTGAGACAGAAGAACCTGATGAGGCTGTTATAACTAAGTTTGAAGCTGAGGCAGCTAAAAATAATATTACAGGTACTGTAGAGGTAAGAGATGATGAAGGTGCTGTTGAAGAAACTCTAAAGGTTGGTGCGGCTGACTTTAAAACTGCATTAACAGCAGAAGAACCTGAACCATCAGCTTATGGTCTATATATTCCGGGTATTCCTGTATTTGTAGGTAACTGGCTTGACAGTATTAATTGTGCTGACTGGCTTAACGGTTTGATTATGGACGGTATTATAGGCGGTGTAGGTGCTGTACTTGGATTTGTGCCTCAAATGCTTGTACTGTTCTTGCTGCTTGCAATTTTGGAATCATGCGGCTATATGGCAAGAATTGCCTTTGTAATGGATAGAATTTTCCGTAAGTTTGGTCTTTCAGGTAAGTCGTTTATTCCTATGCTTATTGGTACAGGTTGTGGTGTGCCGGGTGTTATGGCTTCTCGTACTATCGAAAATGAACGCGACAGGCGAATGACTATTATGACAACTACATTTATTCCTTGCGGTGCTAAGCTTCCAATTATTGCACTAATTGCAGGTGCTTTATTTGGTGGTGCCTGGTGGGTTGCACCAAGTGCATACTTTGTTGGAATTTTTGCTATTGTAATTTCAGGTATTATGTTGAAGAAAACAAAGATGTTTGCAGGTGAACCTGCTCCGTTTGTAATGGAACTTCCTGCTTACCATTTGCCTACAGTCGGCAATGTTCTTCGCTCAATGTGGGAGCGTGGTTGGTCATTTATTAAAAAGGCAGGTACCATTATCCTGCTGTCATCAATTATTCTTTGGTTCTTACAAGCATTTGGTTTTGAAAACGGATCATTCGGTATGGTTGAAGATCTAAATAACTCAGTACTTGCAGTTATAGGTAATGCTATTGCTTGGTTGTTTGCTCCTTTGGGTTGGGGCAGCTGGGAAGGTGCTGTTGCTGCAATTACGGGTCTTATTGCTAAAGAAAATGTTGTTGGCACATTTGGCGTTTTGTTTGGCGGTTTTGACGAGGTTGCTGAGAACGGTTGGCAGATTTGGACTAATATGCAGGCTGCTTTTACACCGCTTGCAGCATACTCTTTCTTAGTATTCAACCTGCTTTGTGCTCCATGCTTTGCAGCTATTGGTGCTATAAAAAGAGAGATGAACTCTGCTAAGTGGACTTGGTTTGCTATTGGTTATCAGTGTGTATTTGCTTATGCAATGGCATTTGTAATTTATCAAATTGGATCACTGTTTGCAGGCACACCTCTTACAGTGCTGAATATTATTGGTGCGGTAATTGCTGTTGCCATAGTTGCATTTATAGTTTTTATGCTTGTAAAACCTTACAAAGAGTCTAACAAGCTTACTACTAAGGTAAGAGTATAATTTATATAAAAAGGAGGAAATACTATGATTGCTTGGTTTGCTGTTAACATTGGAACAATAGTTTTAACCATTGTTATTGCTGTTATTGTAGCGTTAATTATCAGAGGAATAATTAAAGATAAAAAAAGAGGTAAATCCTCCTGTGGATGTAATTGTGCCAACTGCCCAAACAGTGGTGGTTGCCACGGCCATTAATGATATTTACGATATAGCAGGAATTGCTTATAGGATATTATGTTTGATTGTTGAAATTATATAATCTGTATTCGGCATTGGTACAATTACCGTATCAATGCCGAGGGATTATAATTACAATTGAATATTTAAATATGCTTTTTATTTTAAACTTGAGTTAGTTTAAACTAACTATGAAAGGAGAGATAATATGAGTGTTGTTATAGTTGGTGGAAATGAATGTATGGTGCGTCAATATAAAGATTTGTGTAAAGAATATAAGTGTAGGGCAAAGGTTTTTACAAAAATGACGGCAGAAATGCGAAACAAAATTGGTTCGCCTGACCTTATGGTATTGTTTACAAGAACCATGTCCCACAAAATGGTGCGTTGTGCACTAAATGAGGCTAAAGGGCAAGACACAGTTGTAGCAAGGTCACAGTCAAGCTCAATGTCAGCCCTTAAAAGCATTCTTCAAGCTTATACAAATTAGGAGGTTTTTTAGTGTCAGAGGAATTACTTGTTCGCCATTGTTCACCAACATTGGCAGGGCTAAAGACGGGCAATATGTTTACAATGTCCTATAAAACTAAAAAAGATGTAAACAAAGATGTACGCATGCTGAACAGAATTTTAGTACCCAAAGGCTTGCGTGTATTACCACTTAGGTACAATAAAAACAGAGTTTTAATTTATATTTACAGACCCAAGCAGTTGCAAAAGGATTTAAACAATTGTTATGCTTGTAAAATTTTAAACAAATTTGGTTATAATAGCAGTAACCCAAACCAATGTATAGTACAGCTTGTAAAAAAGCTGAGATGTAATGAGGATTTTCCACACGAAATAGGATTATTTTTAGGCTATCCGCCTGAAGATGTAAAAGGTTTTATCGAAAATAAGGCAGAGCATTATAAATTTACCGGTTTATGGAAGGTTTATGGTGACGAAGCCAAAGCAAAAAAATTATTTGCACAGTACAAAAAGTGTACTGCTGTTTATTACGACCGCTGGTCAAAGGGTAAGTCAATTGAACGGTTAACAGTAGCCGTTTAATATAAATTTTTGCAATATCACAAAGCTTGTAAATAAAAAGAAGTAATTAAATTATGGTTAATATAACTGCTGAATATTAATGTGAATTTGGTAGTTAAAATTATTTGCGGCTTAATACAAGGTGGTATTGCTACATAAAGAAAGGTTGATATTATTATGAGTAAAATAGCTGTAGTTTATTGGAGCGGCACAGGCAATACCCAAGCAATGGCAAATGCTGTTGTAAGCGGCATTCAAGAAAAAGGTGCAGAAGCTAAGCTTTTTACACCAAATGATTTTTCTGCAGATTTGGTTGCAGAATATAGTGCTATAGCATTCGGTTGTCCTGCAATGGGTGCAGAGGAGCTGGAGGATAGCGAATTTTTACCAATGTTTGATGCTTGTGTACCTAACCTTAACGGTAAAAAAATAGCTTTATTTGGTTCTTATGGTTGGGGTGACGGTGAATGGATGCATAGTTGGGAAGAAACTTGCACAGGTGCCGGTGTTGTGCTTGCTTGCGACAGTGTAATTTGCAATGACGCTCCTGACGATGACGCTGTAAATGCTTGTAAAGCGTTAGGTGCTGCACTGGCAGAATAATTTAGTTGTTTACCGCTACTAATTCTATTGTTCTATTTTTGACATAAATATAGCTTATTCTCCATTTGTAGTAATTTGGCGGTATCCTATTAAAATCCCTGTATCAGTTAATGGTACAGGGATTTTTTATGTTTGTTTACAGGTTCTATATTTTTGGGGTATCCTTACATATATTCATTATAGGATTTTATAAATTATTGTATTTCAGTTAAGCATTAGTCATAACCATAAAAAACAAGGCATATATTTAGGGTGTAAACACACTGTCGTAATGCAAGGACAGGTATTGAAAAGGAGAGATAATAAATATGGATTATACCTTGTTGAAAAAATCTGTTTCAATAAAAGAAATAGTATTTGATGGTTGTACAGAACAGCCTGTTGACCTTGATTTAACATTGCCGGATTATTGTCCTGATATTTTAAGAATACTTAAATGTAGGGTGACACCTAAAATTTTAACAAAAAGTATATCGGGTGACAGACTGGAGGTTGAAGGAACAGCTGAGGTTAAGATTCTTTACATAGACTCAATTAAAAAGTCTGTGCGATGCAGTGACCACAACCTGCCTTTTTCTTGCTCGTTTAATATGAAGCAAAGTCCTCAAAATGCCATAGTAAGTGCAAGGGTTAAAACCGAATATATTAATTGTCGTGCTCTTAGCCCTCGCAGACTTGACATTCACGGTGCTTTTTCGGTGTGTGCAAAGGTTATTTGCAAAACTGAAAAGGAGTTTCCTGTAGGAATAGATGATGAAAATGTTCAGGCTAAAGGATGCAATGTGAAAATATCTTCATTAGAGGGTATGGGACAACAGCAGTTTATTTTAAGTGATACAGTTACGTTGGGCTCAAATGCTTCTAATATTGAGTCTATTTTAAAAAGTGATGCAACAATTATTAAGGGTGATTGCAAGGCTATCAGCAACAAGGTAATGGTTAAAGGTGATGTTAATATAAGGGTTCTTTATCTTGCAGATATTAATACAGGCGAAACGAAAATTTTTGACTATACACTGCCTTTCAGTGAAATTCTTGACGCTGACGGTGTTGACGAAAAATGTATGTGTATTACAAATATCGAGCTTGTAAACCATTCGGTTACAGTTAAGTCAGACTATTCTGACAGTAACAGTGTGGTAAATTTTGAGGTTAAGCTTGCCGCTACAGCGCTGGGATTTAGCAATAAGGAAATTGCACCTGTTGACGATGCTTATTCAACCGACTTTGACTTGAACCTTGTTTACAGCCAGACGCAGCTTACGAATATTGAAAAGTCCTACAGCGAAAGCTGTATAACAAAGGCTACTGTTGAAGCAGGCAGTGAAAGTATTTTATCTATAGTTGACCTATGGTGCGAACAATGCAGTACAACTGTTGTGACCGAGGATGATAATGTACTTGTTAAGGGTAAGCTTAATATGTGTATTTTGGCAAAAAATAATGACAATATGCCTTTTTATTCTGAAAGAGTTATTGAATTTACTTATCCTGTTACACAGGTGCAGGAGGACGCAACAGTTGACGTTGAAGGCACTGTGCAGTCAATAAGCTACCGAATAAACGGCAGTAATTCAATAGATTTTCGTATTGAAACAAAGCTGGATATCACTGTTTGCCGCAAAAAATCCGTAAGACTTGTAACTTCGGCAGAGGCCGACACAGAGCATCCCATTGTAAAGGACAACAAAGCAGCGTTGACTATATACTATGCATCAAGAGGTGAGAGTGTGTGGGATATTGCAAAAAAATATGCGGTGTGTTGCAGTGCAGTTATGGAAGAAAACGAGCTGACCGAGGATGAAATTAAAGCTTCGTCAATGCTGTTTATACCAAATGTGTAAGGAGGATTAAAAATGGAGGAGAGAAATATTTACCAAGATATCGCCCAAAGAACCAATGGTGATATTTATATTGGTGTAGTAGGTCCTGTGCGTACAGGTAAGTCAACCTTTATAAAAAGGTTTATGGATAGTATTGTAATACCAAATATTGAAAATAACGGCAGACGTGAACGTGCCGTTGATGAATTGCCACAGTCTGCTTCTGGCAGAACAATAATGACTACAGAGCCTAAGTTTATACCTGAAGACGCTGTAGAAATTACCATAGACGGTAACGCAAGCCTGCGCGTTCGTGCTATTGACTGTGTAGGCTACATTGTACCAAGTGCTATTGGCTACATAGAAGACGAACAGCCGCGAATGGTAAAAACACCATGGTTTGACGACCAAATTCCATTTAACCTTGCTGCTGAAATTGGCACCAAAAAGGTAATTACCGACCATTCTACCATTGGCTTGGTAGTTACTACCGACGGCAGTATAAGCGATATTCCTCGTGAAGAATATGCCGAGGCAGAAGAAAGGGTTATAAATGAGCTTAAAGATATTAACAAGCCGTTTATTGTGCTGTTGAACAGTATGTACCCTCAATCAGCAGAAGCAGCACAGCTTGCCCAGGAAATAGGCACAAAGCATAATGTTCCGGTTGTGGCAGTAAACTGTCTTGAACTTGACGAAATTGAAATAAAAAGAATCCTTGCACAGATTCTATTTGAATTTCCTGTAAAAGAAATTAAAGTTGATATGCCAAAGTGGGTGACAACTTTAGAGAAAAATCATTGGCTTAAAAGCTCAATCTATTCTTCTATAGAAGAAACAGCACGAAAAATCAATAAAATAAGAGAAATACAGCTAATAACCGATTCTGCTGATAAATGTGATAATATTGAAAGGTCAGAGGTTTCAACTATAGATTTGGGCAAGGGTACGGCAAGAATTACCCTGTCGCTTAACAATAGTTTGTTCTATAAGGTGCTTGGTGAAAAAACAGGACTTACCATTGCCGACGAAGGAGATATGCTTAATTGTGTAATGGAGCTTGCCAAGTTGAAAAACGACTTTGACAAAATTCGCCAAGCATATGACGATGTAAACGAAAGTGGTTACGGAATTGTTATGCCATCTATGGAGGAGCTGTCACTTGAGGAACCTGAAATTATTAAACAGGGCGGAAAATACGGCATTCGTTTAAGGGCCTCGGCACCATCTATTCATATGATGAAAACCAACATCACCACAGAGGTTACGCCAATAGTGGGCTCAGAACAGCAGTCGGAGGAGCTTGTGTCATACTTGCTTAAAGAATTTGAAGAAAATCCTATAAAAATATGGGAGTCTAATATTTTTGGAAAGTCTTTGCACGAGCTTGTAAACGAAGGATTGCACAACAAGCTAAACCGTATGCCAATTGATGCCAGAAATAAGATGAAAGAAACCATTGAGCGTATTATTAACGAAGGCTGTAACGGCTTAATTTGTATTATTTTGTAAAAAATAAAAAACAGCTAATTTAAACAGGGGTTGCAACCGTGCAATACCCTGTTTTTATGTTTCAATATAAAATAATTATTTGTGTTTTTGTGCTTTATAGCACATATAGTTTTTATTAAAAGTTGCCAAAATTGTATTATATATGCAAAAATGTTAAAAAAACTTGTTTAATTCAACGAAGTTGTTATTAACTTAAAAAATGAATATGAATAATTATTGAAATTAAATTTGCGGTGGGTTATAATAATAAACAGCTTGATAAAATGGCATATATGTTGTTGTTTTATTTACAAATTTAATAAAAAGGAGATGACGGTAATGGACTTTTATGAGAAAATAACCACTTCGTTAACTGTGCTTATTACAGGTTTCGTTGTTGTTTTTGTTGTTTTGATTTTGCTTATTTTGCTTATTACTATTTATGGCACAATCGTTTCAAAGGCTCAAAAAGCAGTTGCTGACAAAAAAGCCCAAAAAGAGGCTTTAGCTGCCGCTGAATTGGAGCCGAAAGAATCTGCAAAGGCTGAAGAAACTGTTGCGGCTGTTGTAACGCCTACAACTGCAGGTGGATTAACTGATGAAGTAGTAGCTGTAATTGCTGCTGCGGTTGATGCAATGTATGGTGAAGGTGTTGTAAAGGTTAAGTCAATCAAAAAGGTTCCACAATCGCGTCCGGTATGGAGTACTGCAGGAATTTTGGATAATACAAGACCGTTTTAATGTACAATATATCGGAGAAAGGAATGTTTTGAATGGAAATTTTACAAGGATTTTTAGACGCCATAGTCGGACTTTATCAAAGTTCCGGTTTGTGTCATTTACCGTGGCAAAACTATGTTATGATTTTAATATCTATAGTTTTGCTGTATTTAGCAATTAAAAAACAGTACGAACCGATGCTTTTATTACCAATAGCTTTTGGTATGCTTTTAGTAAACCTGTACCCTGGCATTATGGCGGCACCGTCAACAGATCTTGTGCCGGTTGCAGATTATATGAGTCAACACGGTGGTGAAGCGGCGAATTATGCCATAACCACTTTGCAGGGTGTTGAATACTATAATGTACCGACAAATGGCGGTTTGTTCTACTATTTGTATCAAGGTGTTAAAATGGGTATATACCCTCCGCTTATTTTCCTTGGTGTAGGTGCTATGACAGACTTTGGACCGCTTATTGCTAACCCTAAGAGTTTTATCTTGGGTGCTGCTGCTCAAATTGGTATTTTCATTACATTTATTGGTGCTATTTTCTTGGGCTTTACAGCTAAACAGTCTGGTGCTATAGGTATTATTGGTGGTGCAGACGGTCCTACAGCTATCTTTGTTACATCAAAGCTGGCACCTGAGTTACTTGGTCCTATTGCTGTTGCAGCTTACTCATATATGGCGTTGGTACCGATTATTCAGCCTCCGATAATGAAGGCTCTTACAACAAAAAAAGAGCGTGCTATTGTTATGACACAGCTAAGACCTGTTTCTAAGCTGGAGAAGATTATTTTCCCTGTACTTGTTGTAATAGTAGTTGCTATTTTCTTGCCTGACGCTGCTCCGTTGGTTGGTATGCTAATGCTTGGTAACCTGTTCCGTGAAAGCGGTGTTGTTGACAGATTGTTTAAGACAGCACAAAACGAACTGATGAATATTATAACAATTTTCTTGGGAACAACAGTTGGTGCTACTGCTACAGGTGCCGTGTTCTTAGATTGGAATACACTGAAAATTATTGTTTTAGGACTAATTGCTTTCTGTATTGGTACAGCTTGCGGTGTTCTGTTTGGTAAAATTATGTGCGTTGCAACAAAAGGCAAAGTTAACCCTCTTATTGGTAGTGCAGGTGTATCTGCCGTACCTATGGCGGCACGTGTTTCGCAAAAGGTTGGTCAGGCTGAAAATCCAACTAACTTCTTGCTAATGCATGCTATGGGTCCTAACGTAGCGGGTGTAATTGGTTCAGCTGTTGCAGCAGGTGTTTTGCTAAGCATACTGGGCCGATAAATAAAAAATTAAATATTAAGTATAAAACAGCTGTGTAACACTTTTTAGTGTTTAACACAGCTGTTTTCTTATGTATTAAACTTTATGATAATAATAAACAGCTATTAAAAAATATCGTACAGTTAGATTTTGTGCCATATTTTTTACTCCGAAAGGCATTAAACTTTCTATATTATGGAGATTGTCTTAGACAACATCTAATTTAATAAAATCAACCAATAATTATAGTGATTATTTATTAGATGACAACTTATATTTTATTGTTTTTTTGAACAATAAAATTGATATACAGATTTAAATAATGTTATGTATGACATATGTAGTATTTGTTTTCAATAAAATATGTGTTAAATTCAAAAGATACATTTTTTGAATAATTTATAATGTATAATTTGTAAGAATAAAATACTATTTTATGTTAAAAATGATATTAAAGGTAAATTAGGTAAAGACACGTCTATAATTTTTATTTTCCACAATTGATTGTCTGGTTTGGAGGAAAACTAAGTACAGCAACGGAAAAGGGAGGTGATTTTTTGCGAAAATTTATCAGAATATCAACCGTTGCAATAGGAGTTATTTGTACCATATTGCTAGGTACAGGTACCGTTTTAAGTAATATTTTACCATCAGAATTTTATGTCAGCAAAGCCGGAAATGAATCACTATCTGTTTATGGCGTAAGTTTAAACAGCTATAATGCCGATTTTTCAAAAGAAAAATCAAGCGGACAGCTTATGCTTGGTAATATTATACCCATAAAAGATGTAGAAATTAATATAAGAGATAACGAAACAGTAATTCCCTGTGGTACGCCATTTGGAATAAAAATGTTTACAAAAGGTGTTATGGTGGTTAAAACAGATAAAATTATTGTTGATAACAAGGCTTATAATCCTGCACGTGACAGCGGAATAGAAATTGGTGATGTTATAACCCATGTAAATTCTTCCGAGGTTACTTTTACCGAAGATTTACCTGTTGAAGTTAACAAGTGTAATGGTGAACCTATTAATCTTACTATAGTAAGAGATAACAAGGTAATAAGCAAAACAATATTGCCTATTGATACAGGTAACGGATGCTATAAAATTGGTATTTGGGTGCGTGACAGCTCTGCAGGTATTGGTACCATGACATTTTATCATCCGGAAAGTAATGCATTTGGAGGTTTGGGACACGGTATATGTGACATTGATACAGGTACTTTATTACCAATGGCTCAAGGTGAAGTAACAGGTGCAGAAATTGAAAGCATTACTAAGGCAAGAGCAGGAATTGCAGGTACCTTGAACGGTCATCACTGCGATAACGGTTGCAAAGGATATGTTATAAGCAATTGTGAATCTGGTGTTTTTGGCTATATAAGTTCTTCACCGGTTAATCACAATGCTGTAACCGTAGCCTACAAACAACAGGTAAAAACAGGAAAAGCACAGATTATATCCACCATTAACAATGGCTCCCCTAAATATTATGATATTGAAATTGAATCAATTAACTATAATGAACATGCCAAAACGAAAAATATTGTCATAAAAATAACTGATAAAGAATTGCTTAGCGAAACTAATGGTATTGTGCAAGGAATGAGCGGAAGTCCTATAATACAAGACAATCGCTTAGTAGGTGCTGTAACTCATGTATTTGTAAACGAACCCTCAAAGGGATATGCCATTTTTGCAGAAAATATGGTAGAGGACTTTAATGCTGAAAACAAAAAGGCAGAACAGTCAGCTGCATAATACAATATAAATCAGCATATTTTCTATTATAAGCCCTTCTAATAATAAATGACATCAAACGACTTTATTCAGCAGGAATTGGCATAAAAATAATTTTTAAAAAGGTATTTGATGTTAGTATAACTATTTTTCTAATTATTAAAAAAATTTTTTTAAAAAATTTCCCTGTTTACTATTGCCAAATTTACCAATTTATGGTAATATATAGACACAGAAGAAAACAGAATAAAATAGTGAGGAGAGAAATTATCATGGAAAATAAGATTAACATCATCATTACAGAAGAAGCAGGCGAATTGGGTCGAGAAGACTTAGATATTCTTGCCGAATACAATATGGTGCCTAGTTACTGCGGTAAAGACGGTGCAGAATTAATGGAAAAGGTGCAAACTATTCAGCCTGATATTATTCTTATGGATATGTTTATGACTCGCATGGACGGTGTAGGAGTGCTAAGGGCATTAAACAGACAACAAGAGGGCAAAAAACCGGTGGTATTTGTTTACTCAACCTTTGACAGTCCTGTTCTTAAAAAAGAAATTATGAATAACGGTGCCGCTTATTTTGTATTGAAGCCATATAACTTTGCAGACCTTGCAGAAAGCATGGTGTCAATGTTAAGTAATAGTTATGATACACAAAATATTACTAAAATGCATTATTACCCGACTACAAGCGGCAATATGGAAATTAAAATTACAGAAATTTTACACCAAATAGGAGTACCTGCACACATTAAGGGATACAACTATTTAAGAGATTCTATTTTAATGTCAATAGAGAATCCTGAGATTATTAATGCTGTTACCAAAAGATTATATCCATCAGTAGCTAAAAAATATGAAACTACATCTTCAAGAGTAGAGCGTGCCATAAGACATGCAATAGAAGTTGCTTGGGATCGTGGTGATGTTGATATTTTAAATTCATACTTTGGCTATACAATTCATAATGACCGTGGAAAGCCAACAAACAGTGAATTTATTGCTATGATTTCTGACAAGCTAAGACTACAACTTAAAAATGTAGGTTAATTAAAATTTTTCGTAATATAATTATTAGTTAATATTTTTATTAAGGGCGTGCAGTAATGTACGCTCTTTTTGCTGTGTGAAATTAAGTTAATATGTTAAATTGTAATTTATCACTGTATTGATTTAAATTGGTAGAAAAATTAAAAATAATTGTATGAAGATATTGACAACTATAGTTGTCATGTGCTAATATAAATGACAAGAAAAGTTGTCAAATTTTAAGGATTTTCTTGTTAAAAAAGAATTTAATAAAGAACAGTAAGAAAAAAGGGGAAACAGATATGGAAAAAAATATTACTAAAGAAATAAGACGTATATCAAATTTAAATTCCTTTACATTGCTTTTATTTTATGTGATTACTATGGTATTAGTAACGGTGTTAAATGCAATAATAGTTACGGTTGACAGTTCAGGTACAGTATTGCCAAAGGGGTTAGATACACTTTTGGCTATGGTTTTGCAATACCTTGTGGCTGTGCCAATTACGTTACTTGTATTTTATTTAATCAGAAACAGAGGAGAAAATAAGCTTTCTCTAAAAAGTTGTTTTTGTAAACCGAAAATGCCCGCAGGCTGGGTTGCAAAATGGATTGTTATTGCTGTTGGTATTACATATACTGCAAATATTGTTTCTACATTATTTTTCAGTATTATAGAAAATTCAACCGGGACAAAATTAAACGCCATTGACATTAATTTTGGAAATTCAACATGCGGAATTATTACAACATTTATTGCATTACCATTTTTTGCACCTATATTTGAAGAACTTATGTTTAGAGGCAGCATTTATAGAAATAGTGAGCCTATAGGAAAATGGTTTGCAGTTATTGCTTCTGGTATAGCTTTTGGTTTGTTTCATGCAAACTATCCGCAGTTGCTATATGCAGCTGTGCTGGGAATATTTGCAAGCTTTATGGTGGCAAAAACCCGCTCAATTTTGCCTGCGATGATAATGCACTTTATACCAAATTCAATAGGTGCAATACAATTGTTTTTACTTGGTGGAGTGGATATGGAAAAAGTCACCACAGATAATTTGCAATATATAAGCGAACATATTATTAATATTTTTTGTATAGGCCTTATAGGCATGTTTATTATGTGCGTAATTCCGCTGTCAGTTATTTTGCTTATAGTAGAAGTTGTAAAGCACAAGGCTTCATTAAAAATGGATAAGGGTGTGTTTGGAATTTCAACAGCACGAAAAACTGTAATTTACTATACCGCTCCAATTACAGTTATTACATATATTTTGCTTATTGCATTAACTGTTATTAATGCAATACAATAAGTTCAGTAGAGAACAGGTGAGTTAAATGCCGTTATACAATAAATTGAAAGAATACAGAGCAAAGGTTGGTATAAACCAAAGCGAAATGGGAAGACTTGTGGGAGTTTCAAGACAAACCATAAGTCAGATTGAACGTGGAGATTACTCGCCCAGTGTGGTTCTTGCCATTAAAATTGCAAAATATTTCAGTGTAAGTGTTGAGGATATTTTTGATTATAAGGAGGAATAGTGATGTCAAATAAAAAGAAGCTTATAATATTTTTATCTTTGTTAATACCATTGATGTTAATTTCGGGTATGTTAGGCTTTATAGCAGGCTATAATGATTATGATTTTTCAAATATATTGGCAAATCTGCAAAAAGATATGGGGGTTGCAGCAGGAATTTTGATTAATAGCCTTAATGTAATATTAAGTATAGCAGGAACTGTAGTATGTATTGTAATGTATTTTAAGGTTAAAAATAAAGTTAAGTGTGCAAGCAGCAGCGAAGAGGCTTTTGATAAAGCAGAAAACTTTCTTGATATTGCAGGAAGTGTGGTACAGATTATTTTTATATTAGTTACGGTTGTTGGTGTTCTGAGTGTTTGTTGTGGGGCACTTAATTTGAACAAAAAAGATGAAGTAGATTTAACTTTTCCTGTAATGCTTATGTTGTTTAGTGCGGCATTAATTATTCAGTCAATTTTTATGCAAAAAACATTAAAACAGCAAACAAATTTAAGTCCTAATCTTGATTTAAAAGTGTATGATATGAGGCCAATGAAAACCTTTGAAGACCAATGTGACGAAGCACAGAGAACCTTTATTTATAAGTCAGCATATAAATCTTTTGCAATATGTGCCAACACGTTTACAGTAGCTTTTATGTTTATAGCATTGGCAACAATGCTTTTAGGATTGCCAATGACGGCGACTGTTATTATGGGATTAGTTGTTTTATATATGAATGTAGTTTATATACTAAAGTCATACAAGGTTCAACACCCAAAGAAAAAGTAAGCATATTTAATTTATTATATATAATAAAATATAGTAAAAAATAAACAACTGTCGAGTTTGCACAAAGCAGCTTTCGGCAGTTGTTTATTTTTTATTGATGTTTTAAATATATTACTTAAAGTTTTTGTATAAATCAGCACAATGCAGGAATAAATTTAGCAAACAAATATAATCCCTTTTCGTTAGCTTTTACTTCGTGTGCAATTCCGGCAGGAATTACAGCAATTACACCTGATGTATATGCAATTTGTTTTTTATTACATATACATATTCCTTTTCCTGAAATTACTTCGTGAGTTTCCAGTTGTGTCTCATGAATATGTAGTTTAATACTGCAATTAGGTTCAATACGTACCAAATGGTAACTAAACTGTCCGTTTGTTTCTTCAGATGTAATTAAATGCTTTAATTCTACACCTTGAAATGTAGGGTGTTTGCACCATTCGATGTTTTCGGCACACTTTTTTGTATTGTTCATAATTATTTGTCCCAGATTAAAATTTTCAAAAGTATTCATTTTTACCACTCCGATTTTATATTTTAGTGTACTTATAATAGCACATAATAAAAATAGGGGATAGTAAAAAATTGCTTTGTTAATTAAGAGTGTGTGCGAAAACTATAATACACGTTCTAGATAAATAGCACAGCATATATATTGCTTAGGTGTTATTCCAACAATTTGTCGAAAGGCCTTTATATAATGGCTTTGATCATAAAATCCGGATAATATTGCGGTTTCTGCAATAGTTTTTCCTTGCAGCAAAATTTTTTGAGATTTGCGGATACGTTGTTGTATTTGAAATTTATGGGGAGTTAAACCAACACATTTGCAAAATTTTCTAATTAAATAATATTTGCTGTAATTAGTTATTGCTGAAAGCTTGTTAATATCTATAACCTCTTCAGAGTATTTTATAACATATGTTTTGGCATATTCTATTTCTGTTGGAAGAGTTAAATCGTGACATTTGTATTGTTGTAAAATTGTTGTATATGCCTTGCTTATAATTTGAATATGCTCATTTTTAATAATCTCAAAATTTTTAAGTTTATTAATAAATTCATGTATTGTCAATATGCCGTTATTCTTATTTTTTTTCACAAAGCTGTCTTTAACACACACGGTAAGCATGTTGGTAGTGTTGTCACTAATAGTAATTGCGTGTAATGTGTTAGGTGGTACAATAAAAAAATTGTTCTCTTGGTATTTAGTGCTTACAGAATTAATTTGTAAATTTACATAACCTTTTAACACAATACCTATAATATACATAGAGGAATGAGTGTGTTTGTGGTATGAAATAGCTGTGTTTTGTGTTAGAATAAAATCTAAATCGTTATTTGCTATATAATATTTCATAATTTGTACACCTTATTGATAATCTAAATTTTAAAGTAAATAAATGATTTTTGAAAACAAAAAGAGAGCAATAACTAAAGTTACTGCTCTCTAATTGGCGCGGAAGAAGGGATTTGAACCCTTGCGCCGGTTACCCGACCTACTCCCTTAGCAGGGGAGCCTCTTCACCACTTGAGTACTTCCGCAGATGGTGAACTTAACAAATAAAAAATGTGGCGGAGAGGAAGGGATTCGAACCCTTGGTCCCTTGCGGGATCACTAGTTTTCAAGACTAGCTCCTTAAACCACTCGGACACCTCTCCGTGCAACGATAATTATTTTATCACAGTATATTTTATTTGTCAACACTTTTTGAGAAAAATTTTTTTATATGTAATGTTGGTTGTTAGAATGATTTAATTTATATATTAGATATTTAGAAATAAATAATTTTTATACACTGTATTAAAAACATATTAAATAAATGCTTATACAATATTGACCTTACTATTAATTATGTGTAAAATGATAAATATCAAATTAAAAGGAGTTGTTAATTATGGCGGTAGTAAAGGGCTATAAAGGATTAAGGTTTAACTGCAGCAAAGCAGGAAAAATTGAAGAGCTTGTTTGTCCTCCTTATGATATTATTAGCGATAAGCAGCGTGAAGAATATATTAAGACTAATCCTTATAATATAATTCGTCTTGAGTTGCCTAAGGGTGAAGACAGATATAATGATGCAGCTAAAATACTTAACAGTTGGTTGGAAAGCGGAATACTTGAAAAAGAAGAAAAGCCTGCCATTTATATTTACGAAGAAGAATTTACCGCATATGGCAAAAGAAACAGTATAAAGGGTATAATTTGCTGTGTAAAAATAGAGGAGTTCAGCAAAGGCGTTATTTTGCCTCACGAATTTACACTTTCTAAGGCAAAAGAGGACAGACTTAACCTTATGAAAGCAACAAACTGCAATTTT
This sequence comes from uncultured Clostridium sp., assembly GCA_902471875.1. Taxonomy (GTDB): domain Bacteria; phylum Bacillota; class Clostridia; order Oscillospirales; family Acutalibacteraceae; genus CAG-964. Next base: position 20,526 of record CABRLN010000012.1, on the reverse strand, counting down.
AGTCAAATATATTCGTTATATATGGATAACGGCAAAAATACTTTAGGCAAAATTAATTCACTATCAAATAAAGAGCCGAATATTCAGCTTACAGATGCTGATAATATTACACACAGATTATGGATAGTTACAGACCCACAGATTATTGCAGACATATGCAATGATTTTGAAGAAAGAAAGCTTTATATAGCCGACGGTCACCACCGTTATGAAACTGCACTTAATTACAGAAACTATCTTAGACAAGAAGGCAAAGCAAAAGAAGGTGACGCCTGTGACTATCAAATGATGATGCTGGTGGATATGAATCATCCGGGCTTGGTTGTTTTTCCAACACACCGTCTAGTGCGTGACCTTGAAAGTTTTGATGCAGAAAAGGTTATGGAAAGCTGTAAAGAATATTTTGAAATAACCGAGTATGATGATATTTCCACGATTGAAAGTAACCTTATGGGTTTATATAATCAAGGTAAAAAAGCTTATGCTTTTTACAGTGGTAATCAAAAGTATAAGCTGTTGGTTTTAAAGGATATTAATATTATTAAAGAGCTATTGCCGAATGCAAGCCATGCCACACAACAGTTAGATGTTACAGTTTTGCACACCTTAATATTGGAAAAGATTTTTGGTATAGATGCAGAGAATATGGCAAAACAAATTAACCTTACATATACAAAAATATTTGACGAGGCTATTTTATCAGTGGACAGCGGTCAAGCGCAGTGTGCGTTTATTTTAAATCCGACCAGAGTGTCAGAAATAAGAGATGTAGCCTCCAATGGCGAAAAAATGCCTCAAAAATCTACATACTTTTATCCAAAGATGATTACCGGCTTAGTAATGAATCAACTTGAAGATTAACTGGGTATTTAATGAAATACCGATTAAATATGCTATGCAGATTTTCCAGTCAGAAAATTTGTTATATTAAACATAAATTCCATTGGCAGGCTGGTAGCCTGTCAATGAATTTTATGAAATGTGACGGGATTTATGCAAGCAAGGTGCATGCCATGCCGTTAGGTGTGATTTGTTCAGTGTTTCTTTAAACAGTTTTCAGAAATAATTAATTATAAGTAGAGCAAAATGCAATTTTTTCAGCATCTGTATTTTGCTTTTAATACATTTTGAAAAAATTTGAAAAAATGCTTGATTTTTTTTGCTATGTGTGTTATTATACTTTAGCAGTCAAAAATACTGTGCGCTGGTAGCTCAGCTGGATAGAGTGACTGGCTACGAACCAGTAGGTCGGGGGTTCGAGTCCCTCCCAGCGCGCCATTCTGCTTTAGCAGGTACACTTAACGTGTATTCGCTAAAGCAGTTTTTTTATTTTTCCTATAAAAAATCAAGGCTTAAATGAAAGCTTAACTGATATTAAAAAGTATTATTGTATTTTGTTTTATTGATGAAGGTTAGAGTTTATACGACATTAACAACTTATAAAAAAACAGCCAAAGCAGTAAAAAACATGTTTTGGCTGTTTCTTTAATTATTCATCTGGATAATTTTTTTTGTTAATATATTGCTTAACCCAGTAAACAATAAATATTACTGTCATACACAAGCCTTGAAATATATGACCGATATTTTCAGTTATTATTCCGTTTTCTATAAAATATGAACGGTTTGTAAGTAATAAGATAATTTTAGAAATTAGCATAAATACACCGCAAAATCCCAAAACAGAAATAATAATGCGTCCACCGGTTTGATTAATGCCTTCGTATGCATCCTTTGCAATTAACATAATAAAGCAAGCCGTCATTGGCGTCCATATTGTGACTATAAAAGATGTAAAGGTGTCAATTTTAAATTCAAAAGCATCAGTTGCCAAAAAGACAAGTGCTATTGAAACCAGTGCAACAATGAAACCTATTTGAAAAGCTTTACCTCGGTCAATAATTTGTCTTTCGTCAAAATTAGTTTTTTTCATTTGTCTTCCTCCCAAAATAATTCGTCTAATGTTTTACCCAAAACTTTGCAAATAGCCCTGCAAAGTTTTATTGTTGGATTGTAGTTGCCCTGCTCAATTGCATTCATTGTTTGTCGTGATACGCCCACAGCTTTTGCAAGTGCTGTTTGTGTCATATCTTTTTCTGCCCGTGCTACTTTAATTGAAATATTACGTGCCATTCATCCACCTCCAACTATATATTATCATTCAAATTACTTTTTGTCAAATATATTTTACAAAATATAAAGGTAAATTTACATTTGTTAAAATATATTTTTCTTCATGTGTGTGATGTATAATTTTTGCGAATAAATATTACATGTCAATCTTTTATCCCTTGTTTATAATTTATTGAAAAAAGGTGGATTTTATTGTATGATATAAGTTAAAATAAACAATGTAGTGTTTGATTTACGGTATAGGTAATTAATAAAGACACTATGTTGTTTGTAGATGTGAGTGTAGAAAAACTATGCTATTTATGGCAAAGAATACACTGTTTTAATCAATAAGAGGAGCAAGTTATGACGCTACAGCAGTTAAAATATATTATTACTATTGCTGAAACAGGTACTTTAAGTGATGCTGCAAAGAAACTTTTTATTACACAGCCAAGCCTTACAAAATCTGTAAAAGAACTGGAAAAAGAGATGGGAATTACTATTTTTGACCGAACTAATAAAGGTATTGCTGTTTCTAAAGAAGGCGAAGTATTTCTTGGATATGCAAGACAAGTTTTGGAGCAGGCTTCTTTACTTGAAGAAAAATATAAGGTTAAATCCGGAGGCAAACAAGAATTCTGTGTATCTACACAGCATTATTCTTTTGCAGTAAATGCTTTTATTGATTTAATAAAGGAGTATGGTAGTGATAATTATGATTTTAGCTTGAGAGAAACCCAAACATATGAAATTATTGATGATGTTTCTCGTATGAAAAGTGAGATTGGAATTTTGTATTACAATGATTTTAATAAAACTGTTCTCCAAAAGATAATGAAATCAAACGATTTAATATTTACTGAACTGTTTGTTGCAAAACCACACATTTTTATAAGTGCGGCTAATCCTTTGGCAAAGAAAAAATCTGTTACAATGGACGAATTAAGACCATATCCCTATCTTTCTTTTGAACAAGGAGATCATAATTCTTTTTATTTTTCAGAAGAAATTTTTAGTACGGTGGTACGCTCTAAAAATATACGCGTACGTGACAGAGCCACGCTGTTCAATTTACTTATTGGCTTAAATGGGTACACTGTATGCAGCGGTGTAATTGACGAAGAACTAAATGGTAAAAATATAATTGCTGTTCCCCTTCAAGCAGAAGGTGATATGCACATTGGTATTGTTACTCACAATAAATTACATACCAGCAGGCTGGGTAATATTTATATCAATGCTTTAAAAAGTTACACAGAACAATATGGATTGAAGTAAAAAAATTAAGCTAATTAGCACTTTGATATAGCTTTTAGTTATATCAAAGTGCTAATTTTATATATTTTACAGTTTATTTCTTTGACAGTATAATAAAACCATGCAAATAAATATTAACAATTGAAATTCAAGGAGAAAAATATATGCTTACATCTATTATTGGTTATCCAAGAGTTGGAACATTAAGAGAACTAAAATTTGCTACTGAAAAATATTTCAAAAATGAAATATCTGTTGATGAATTACAGAAAACAGCAAGAAAGATAAGAGAATCGCAATGGCTTATTCAGAAAAAAAGTGGAATAGACTTTATTCCATCAAATGATTTTTCTTTTTATGATAATATGCTTGATACAGCTGTGTTATTTAACATAGTTCCAAAGCGTTATTCTGATTTGGGACTGTCTTCTATTGATACATATTTTGCAATGGCAAGAGGTTACCAGGGTGAAGCAGGCGATGTTAAAGCTTTAGCAATGAAAAAGTGGTTTAACACCAACTATCATTATATGGTACCTGAAATTGACGATGAGACTAATATAAAATTGGTTGGTACAAAACCTTTTGACGAATATAATGAGGCAAAAAAGCTTGGTGTACAGACAAAACCTGTTATTATTGGTGCATTTACTCTTTTAAAACTGTTTAGATATACAGGAACAAAAACAGCTGCAGACTATGTTGAAGAGGTTGCAGGTGCATATGCAAAATTGCTTGTTAAATTTAACGAATTGGGTGCGCAGTGGTTACAGTTTGACGAACCTTATTTGGTGCATGACCTGACAGAAAATGATATTGCGCTTTTTGAGAAGCTTTATAAAGCTATTCTTGTTGATAAGGGCAATGCAAAAGTGTTGCTTCAAACTTATTTTGGCGATACTAGAGATTGTTATAAGAATATCATTTCCCTTGACTTTGATGGTATAGGTCTTGATTTTCTTGAGGGTAAAGAAACTGTAAAATTAGTTAAAAAGTTTGGTACAAATAAAAAATTACTGTTTGCAGGTATTTTAAACGGTAAAAATATTTGGAGAAATAACTACGGCAAAACCCTTTCTGTTATAACAAATCTTAAAGAATGTGGTGTTAAGACTGTAATTGGAACTTCATGTTCTTTGCTGCATGTACCATATACACTAAAGAATGAAACAAAGCTTACAAAAGATTACTTAAAGCATTTTGCTTTTGCAGAAGAGAAGCTTGCTGAGCTTGCTGAATTAAAGACACTTGCTGATGCAGATGATTATTCTGCTTCGGACGTGTTTAAGGCAAATGCAAAACTTTTTGAAAGCAGAATAGACTGTTTTGATGCAGCTGTTCAGAATAGAGTATCTCAAATTAAAGACAGTGATTTTACAAGGCTTCCTGCTTTTGAAGAAAGAGAAGCTATTCAGAAAAGAAAATTTAATCTTCCCGAATTTCCAACAACAACAATAGGTTCTTTTCCTCAGACAGCAGACGTAAAGGCTAACCGTACTGCATTTAGAACAGGAAAAATCAGCAAGGAGCAGTATGTTGAATTTAACCGCAAAAAGATTGCCGAATGTGTGTCTTTACAGGAAGAAATTGATATTGATGTACTTGTTCACGGCGAATTTGAAAGAAATGATATGGTTGAATATTTTGGCGAGCAGTTAAAGGGATATTTATTTACAGAAAAGGCATGGGTGCAGTCATATGGAACCCGTTGTGTAAAACCACCTATTATTTGGGGAGATATTTCTCGCAACAGTTCTATGACTGTAGATTGGTCGGTGTATGCACAAGGTCTTACAAAAAAGCCTATGAAGGGTATGCTGACAGGTCCTGTAACCATACTTAACTGGTCGTTCCCTCGTGAGGATATATCCCTTAAAGAAAGTACATATCAGATTGCATTGGCAATTCGTGATGAGGTGCTTGACCTGGAAGCAAACGGTATTAAAATTGTTCAGGTTGATGAAGCTGCCCTTCGTGAAAAGCTTCCTTTAAGAAAATCTGACTGGTACAGCGAATATCTTGACTGGGCAATTCCTGCTTTTCGTCTTGTTCATAGCGGTGTTAAAGCAGAAACTCAAATTCATACACATATGTGCTATAGTGAATTTACAGATATTATTACCGCTATTGATAATATGGACGCCGATGTTATTACATTTGAGGCATCACGCTCTGATTTACTGATATTAGATTCACTAAAAGAAAATAATTTTAAAACCGAAGTTGGACCGGGTGTATATGATATTCATTCCCCTAGAGTACCAACAGTAGAAGAAATAAAATCAGCACTTGATAAAATGCTTGAGAAAATCAACCGCAATAAGTTATGGGTTAATCCTGACTGCGGATTAAAAACAAGAGGAGTTGCCGAAACTACTGAAAGCCTTAAAAATTTGGTAGCAGCGGCAAAACAGTTAAGAAATGAAAACAACTGAACTATTTAAAGAAAAGACAGTATTATCTTATGAGGTGTTCCCGCCTAAGCCAACTATGCCGATTAATACTATATATAAAACCCTTGATGGGCTTAAAGAGCTTTCTCCTGATTTTATAAGTGTAACTTATGGTGCAGGAGGAGGTAAAGGAAATGGCGAAACCTTTAAAATTGCTTCTGCAATTAAACATAATTATGGAATTGAAAGTGTGGCACATTTGCCTTGTATTGGACTTACAAAGGAAGATGTGTCTGAAAAATTGGATGAGCTTAAAAATGCAGGAATAGAAAATATTTTAGCTTTGCGAGGAGATATTCCTAATGAAGCTTATATAGACGGTGATTTTCGTTATGCCAGTGATTTAATTAGCTTTATAAAAGAATATGGAAAATTTAATATTATAGCTGCATGTTATCCTGAAGGACATATAGAAGCTAATAGTAATATTGAGGATATTCACAATCTTAGAATTAAGGTGGATTCAGGAGCAGATCAATTAATTACACAGCTTTTCCTTGACAATAATTACTTTTATTCTTTTATGGAGCGTTGTCAATTAGCCGGCATTAAAATTCCTGTGGAGGCAGGTATTATGCCTGTAGTCAATAAAAAGCAAATTGAGCGTATGGCGTCTTTATGCGGAGCAACAGTACCTAAAAAATTTGTTTCTATTATGGAACGCTATGAAAATAATCCTGTAGCAATGCGAGATGCCGGAATTGCTTATGCAATTGATCAGATTGTAGATTTAATTGCACATGGCGTTGACGGAATTCATCTTTATACTATGAACAACCCGTATATTGCACAAAAAATTCACGAAGCAATACATAGCCTGATTTTTTAGAAAAAATATTTGAAAGCTTATTTAATAATTAAGTATGAGAATACCATAGTAATAAGAGAACATACATATACATAAGAAAAAGGGACGGTTCATGTAGAATCATCCCTTTATTTATTATATAAATATTTTGCTTATAGATGAAATTGCAAAGCATATCAACAGTCCGCATAACAGAGGAGTAAAAAATGACACTAAAGTCCATTTTAAACTTTTTGTTTCTTTGTAAATTGAAATGCACGTTGTAGAGCAAGGAAAATGCATAAGGTAAAAAATTATAACGCACAGTGCTGTTGTAATTGTCCAGCCATTTGCAGTAAATAGTGAATACAACTGTGTTAAACTGCTTGAATCTGTTAAAACACCTGTATGAGTATATAGCATTATCATTATAGGAATTACAATTTCATTAGCAGGAAAACCTAAAATAAATGCAACTAATATTATACCGTCCATTCCAAAAAGCTGTGCAAACGGGTCAAAAAAATCTGTACAGTAGTTTATTATGCTAATTCCGTTAATCTCAATATTTGCCAGTAGCCATATTAATAGTCCTGCCGGTGCAGCAACAGCAACTGCTCTGCCAAGTACGAACAGTGTTCGGTCAAAAATACTTCGTACAATTATTTTACCTATTTGAGGTGATCTGTATGGAGGAAGTTCCAAGGCAAATGATGAAGACTGACCCTTGAGTAGAGTAAGTGACAACAGCTTTGACACCACAAAGGTTGCGGCAACGCCTAATAAAATTACCAGCATAAGCATAAGTGCGGTAGCCAGTGATGTTAACGGTGCAATAACGACACCGGCAAAGAAAATTGTAATAAGTGATATTATGGCAGGAAACCTGCCGTTGCATGGTACAAAAGAATTGGTTATTATGGCAATTAACCGTTCACGAGGCGAATCTATAATTCGGCATCCCGTTACACCGCAGGCGTTGCAACCAAAACCCATACACATGGTTAGTTGTTGAGTGTATATTATAGTTTTACAACAACACAGTATAATTATAATGTATGTATTGTACAATCAGATGTTTTTTACAAAAAATTCTTTAATTAGTAGTAATATTATGTGTACATTCCGCTGAAAATGGTGTTGTTGTAAACCTTAAATATATTTTTATTTTTTGGTGTTTAACCTTGCCGTCAGTTTTTTTTTCATAGTATCCTTGTTCAATTTCAATTCTGTCAATAAGCCTAAATAGTATATCCTGTGTAAGTTCAGTAATATTTGTGAATTGATTTACTAAGTGTAAAAAGTCAATATGTAAGCTGTTATAAAGATTTTTTTCTTTTTCTTTTAGCTTTTGTATTTCGTTATTAAGAATGTCTACGTCAGTTTCATACTTTGTCAATAGCTTGTTAAATCTTTCGTCGGAAATAATGTTTTTAATGCTATCTTCATATATTCTTTCAATTATCTTGTCAAGCTCTTCTGATTTTTTATTTAGCTGTTCAATTTGAAATTTTATATTATTTTCGTTATTTTTATATCTGCACTCATTTTGTATTAGCTGTGCTAAATTTTCTTTATCAGATTTTGAAAATGCTAATTGTTTTTGAATTGTTTTAAGAACAATGTCGTACAATACATTATAATCAATAAAATGATTACTACAAGCTGATGAACCGTATAATTTATAAGAGCCGCAAGCCAGGCTTATTGGTGACCCTTTCTTTTTACTGCCTACAGCCGACATGCTTTTACCGCAGTCGGCACATTTGGCAATGCCGGAAAATATATTTTGAAAGCCTTTGCTTTTTTTACAGGTTCGGCTTTTAGAGTATCTTTGTACAATATCAAAGGTTTTGGTGTCTATAATTGGCTCGTGGGTGTTTTCAATAATAATCCATTCATATTTGGGGTTATTTACTGTTTTTTTGCTTTTAAAGGAAAGTTTGGTTGTTTTTCTTTGAGCTGTGTTTCCAATATACACAACATTTTTAAGCATTTTTGAAATTGTAGCAGAAGTCCATTTTTGATTAGTATAATTTTTGTATCGGTCTAGGTTTAGATTATATTTTTTGCAACGGTACATAATGGGGGTTATAACACCATTATTATTCAAAAAATTTGCTATATCAGTAGGGCGACTTCCCAGTGAAGCCATCGAAAAAATATTTTTAACTATAGGTAATGCTTCAGGGTCAATTATAAGATGATTCTTATTGTCAGAATCCTTTTGGTATCCATAAGGGGCAAAGTTGCCGATATAACAGCCGTCATTCATTTTTGCTAAAAATGATGAACGAATTTTTTTTGAAATATCTCGGGCGTACATTTCATTTATTACATTTTTAAAAGGTGCAATATCATTGTAAGGACTATTTGAATCATAACCATCATTAATTGCAATATAGCGTACACCTTTTGTAGGAAAATAAATTTCAGTATATTGTCCTAAGGCAATATAGTCACGTCCAAGCCTTGAAAGGTCTTTTGTAATAACAAGATTAATTTTTTTATTTTCAATGTCTTTTATCATTTGTTTAAAACTTGGACGTTCAAAGTTTGTACCGCTAAAGCCATCATCAATATATTCATCGAAAATTATAAAGCTGTTTTCTTTTGCAAATGATAAAAGAATTTTTCTCTGTGTTGTAATACTTGAGCTTTCAGATGTGCCATCATCTTTTGATAAACGCATGTAAAGTCCTGCAATATAGTTTTTATTATTGTTCATTTAAATCTTCTCCTAAAGTAAGCTGAATTAAAAGTCAATTTTTAAATTATCACAATCTATTTTTGAAATAATAAAATCCTTTACTAATTCAATCAGTGTACTATTTTCTGTGCAATTAACTTCTATAATATATTCATCATTGCTTTTTAAGTCTTCATAATTGTAAGAAAAATAAAGGTTATTCATAATTGCATCACCCATTAATTTATATGAAAATTTATTATACATATTTACTCAGATATATTACAACACATTACTTAGTGAATTTTATTCATATATGCTTAAAATTTATTATAGTTTTTTATATGATTTAATAGAAAATTCTGAAATACTTGACATTTATCAAAGAAATAAATAAAATTTATGTATAACAAATTGTTTGAAAATTTGTTATATTTATATAAAAATAAAATTTTAGGAGGAACAAATGAAAAAGCAAATTTTTAGTGCGGCAGTTGTTGCATTGTCATTTATGTTGGCATCTTCGATGACCATACAAGGTGCAGCAATAAATGATGATGGTGTATGGTCCACACAAAATGATTATTTGAAGTTAAATGTTGAAAGTAGAAGCAGTGAGGGAGAATACCTAAGATTTAATCTTGAAACTGTGAATGGAGATGTAAACAATGCTGACGATGACGAAAAAGCATTGCTTTATTCAAACTTTTTTTCAGGTTACGCTACTATACATTATGACGGTCATACATTTATGTATGGACGCGGTGATGATATATGTAAACCTTACTATGACGATGAAACAAAAGAATATGTTAGTAAGCAAAAATTTGGAGAGCTTTCTGTAGAACAAAGATTGTCTTTTGCTAAAGGGTTTACCAATGAATACGATGATATGTTAAAGATGACATATTTTGTTGCAAATTTAGGTGAAGAAAGTTCACTGGTAGGCGCAAGAATACTTATTGACCCAATGCTTGACAATGATGACAAGTGCTCTGTTGAAATTGATAATATAGAATTTAAAAATGAAACTGCTTTCTATTCTGATAATGTTCCAAAAGTATGGTCTGTAAAATCCTCTGACGGTAATATTACTGCTTTTGGAAAGATAGATAATAATGTTGATAATCCTGTTGATAGGGTAACCTTTGCTAACTGGGATTCTTTATATGATAACAGGTGGAATTACAATGTTGACACATCTGCTGTAAATAATGATTGTGCAGTTGCTTTTTCGTGGGATGATGAAGAAATAAAAAAGGATGAAACACTTAAATACACCGCATATTATGGTGTAAAAAATACCATAAAAACAGAACCGTTTACAGACGCAGCTACGCAAAATGCTACAGAGAACAATACAATGTCAGCGTCTGATGTAAGGCAAGACAGTACCCAAAATAATATTCAACAAACAACTATTGAACAAAATGCATCTGCTAATACATTGCCTGTAGAAGAAAAGACTGAAACAGTTCAGGGGAATGTAATAACTACAGGCAGTGCGGTTCCTGTGTTTTTATTAATTGTTGTGTTTATATCAGCTATAGCTGTTGCTGTTTTAAGGAGGAAAGCAAATAATGAGAAAACAAAATAAATTTATTTTATTAAGAAAAACTATAGCTGTTTTGTTGTCTGTCGTTTTAATATACCAGACAAACATATCTGTTTTTGCAGCTTCAACTGTTAACGAACAGGCTTCGGTTTCAGACTATTTGATATATACAACGGGTGATAAGGATCTTTTAATTAATGAAAAATCTGCAACAGTAAACGGCAGTATTTATTCTGACAGTGGAGTAATTTTTACAGGAAATGACAGTTGTATTGTAAATACCGTTAACGCTAAACAAACTATATCACAAAATATAGTATGTGAAAACAATAGCCAAACCGTTACAATTCCTGATTACACACAGCTTCTTGAAAATGAAGTAATGTATAGTGTTGAGTATAACGAGAATTATTGTATAGCTGAACAAAAATTGGATTTAGAAAACAGCATAAATGTTAGTGGAGATTTAATTCTTGACAGAACAACCTTTGAAAATAGCGGTTATATAATGGCTGATAAAAATATTCAGTATGACGCCAAAAACAGCGATGATGATTATTCTTTATTCCTTTATTCAAAAAGTGGAAATATTACAGTTGAAGGAACAACGTTAAATCTAAATGGTGTTATATACGCCCCACAGGGAAAGGTAGAAATAAATGCCAAAAATGTGGTTATTAACGGTTTAATTATAGCTGACAGTGTGGAGCTAAACGGTACAAATATTACATTTAACCCATTATCTGACAATACACTTTTAGATTATAAACCGGATATTGAGATAAAATCTGAAGGGCAGCATAAAGAAAAACGTAAACTTACTTTAGATATTTCGCAAAATAAAGCGGTACAAAAAATTATTCCTGAAAAAACCACATGGGAAATTGTACCTGAATTTGAAACTGAAGAAAATTTTATATTTATAGACGAAGAAGAATCTACATATTTGACAAAGCAGCTAATAATCAAAAAAGCAGGCTCTTATAAAGTAAATGTAACTGTTTCAACAGGTAAAAAGGAATATACATTTAGCAAAACATTAAATATTGTTGAGGACACCGCACCTATAGCAGATTTTTATATTAGTGAAGAAACAATATTTAGAAATCAGCCGGACGGTAATGCCTTAATAACAGCAGATGATGTATCATATTCGACTGACGGAGATTACATTCAAAGTCGTGAGTGGTCTGTTAAATATGATTCTGACAATGATAATGATTTTACAGATGAAGAAATTATTTATGTAAGCAGTAACAATGAAAATAAGCTTGAATATAATACTGAAAATGTTGGTAAATATCTTGTTGAGCTTAAGGTAACTGAGAAGTTTGATGATACTATTGAAAAGTTTATAACAAACGATGATTATCTTACAGCCAATACAGATAATAAAAATATTGTTAATAAAATAATTATTGTTGATAACAATAAGCCTGAGGTTAGTTTAAGTGCAGAGAAAGCTAAAAATATAGATTTGGTTTTCACAGTAGGAACATCAGACACAGAAAAGATTAACAACTATAACGAGAAGATTAATTCTATTAAACAGGAGCTTGAAAACAAAGGCTTTAATGTAAATCTTTCATCTGTTACAACATCAACATTAACAGCAAAAGACACTTTTGCATGGAAAGAATATGACCATTATAATTATAGCGACAGGTATTTGCCTACTCTTGACAAACATATTATATACGATGACAGCAGTATAAAAATGTTAGGATATTCGTATGCACCTTTAAGAGATTTTCTATTTGTAGATGATGATACATCTTCTCAAAAAATATTTACCTTTGATATGCAAAGGGACAGAACCGACTGGCATAGCATGGAAGGCGGCGGCTTTCTGTTTAATTCATCTATAACTGACGGAAAACTAACAGGCTATTGTATTTTGCTTACACAGCAAGGATTTAAGCTTATTCAGCTTTCTGCTTTAGATATTGAAAACTTTAGAAATGGTTATTACAGTACAATGCAAAGTGCCGGAAAGGTTATTGCCAGTGCAGCTGTAAAAAATATATATGATAATCATAATATTAAAATTGTTGCAGACAATAAAACGATATCTGTTTGGGATAACGGAAATATTTTATTAGAAAACTTTGAACTGCCTCAAAATGAAACAGGAAACGGCTATGGTCCTATAACTTGTCATGCAAGTCACGCTTGTTGGCAGCAATCATACTTTACATTTGATAATATCAAAATGGAAACAGTTGCCGGAAATAATTTAAGTGATGTTGTTAACAATTATGATTGGAGAAGTGACGCTTTAAGATATGTTATAAATCTTAGTGACACGGTTGTTTATGATATAAATACAAATGAACTTTTGGCAAACGTATCACAAGCAATATTGGAAAATGATATAAAATTTATTGGTTTAGGCAATGATACAAATGTTGAGCAATATAAGGATTTATTAAAGTCTGTTGAGGGTATTACAGCTGACAACACTAATATTGATAATGCAAGTGAAACAACTAAAAACTTTATAATAAGTGACGCTGACACAAAGGATTTTTCTGTTGGTAATATTGTTACTACAGAGGATACATTTGTAATGAGCAGTGGTTATAGCGATATTGAAAACGACCCTGTTTATCAGGAACAATGGTTATATAAATATAATCCAACTATTTTTGAAAGCGGAGAAGGTGTTGAAAGAGAATTTGAAAGTCAAAATCCTTTAACACAGTTTGTTAGCACAGGTGAATATACAATAAAAGTAAGAGCGAAGGATAATCCTGTAGGAGAAAACAACAGCTTTGACAATTTCAGAAAATGGTCAGATACAAGCCAGCCGGAAAAAATAGTTAAGGTTCACACGCGCCCTACAGCAGTTTTAAAGGCTGATGTTTATCCAAATAAGATGGATATATCAAAATGTGTAGTAAAAATATCTCAGGACAGTTTTGATGCTGATCATATGAGTTCTGAAAATAAAGGAATAAAAGAATTAATTTATAAGTGGAAAAATATTAATGATACACAGTGGACCGAGGGCATTATACCTGAAAGTGTAGAGTCAGGTGAAACATATTTGCAGATGCTTACGGTTAAGGACGAAGAAGACATATTAAGCAGACCTACCGTAGCTGTAATATCTGCACAAAAGGTTCAGCAGGATTTTATTGATAACGAAAAGCCTGTGGTAACACTAAATCTGTCATCAGAAAAACTTAATATTGGTGAAAAATTGGCTGTGAGTGCATCTGCAACAGACAATGTGTGTGTTGATTCTCTTAAGGTTACACTGGACGGCAAGGAAATACTGAATATGTCAGGTTCATATATTTTTACCTGCGATAAAGAAGGTACTTTTACTGTGCAGGCAACAGCAACAGATGTTTTTGGAAATACCGAAACGGTTACAAAACAATTTGTAGTTGAGGATAATACTGACAGAACTTTGCCTACTATAGAGATTACCTCACCTGTCAATGGTGAAACAACACCAACTCCTGTATTAAATATTGAAGGCTCTATTTATGATGACATTGAGCTGGATTATTATAAAATTGAGTATAAATTACAAGGTGATAATGATTACATTACTGCAAAATATAGTACAGCTCCTGTCAAAAATGGAATATTAGGTTCTTTGAATATTGAAATTGCAAATGGAAATGTTTATGAAATTCGTATTACTGCAAAGGACAAGACAGGCAATGTATCTTATGTAAATATTGAGTATAAAATATCAATTACTGAGGTACCAACTGAAGAGCCTACTCAAGAACCAACTGAACCGCCTACAGAAAAAACTACACAGCCAACAACGGAACCTCCAACTGAACGACCAACTCAAGAACCTACAGAAGCTCCTACAAGGTTAAATATACCGCCTGTAATTACTATTACTGCTAACAAGACGAAAGCTGCGGTTGGTGAACAGGTTGAAGTTGAAATTACAGTTTCAGATGACGACGGAATAAGTAGTACAAAAGTATATAAAGATGATGTTTTGCTAATGGATTCTGCCGGAAGGTTGACTTTTTCTGAATCTGAAGCCAAGACCATTACAATTAAAGTAACAGCAACTGATAATAAAGGACTTTCAACTGTTAAAGAAATTGAAATACTAATTTATGACAACAGAGATAAAGAAGCACCTAAGGTTAATATTGCACAGCCAAGTAACAATTCAAAAATTTCAGGTATTGTACAGTTTAAAGGAAGTGTAACGGACAATGACAATATATCAAAATACACTTTAGCTTATAGAGTACAGAGTGGTTCTGATTTTACGATGTTTTCGCAAGGTACATCTCGTGTTGATAACGGCACGTTGGGTACCTTGGACACAACCGGACTGCCAAACGGTACTTATGAGATAAAGCTTACTGCCTATGACGAAGGCGGTAATGTGGCAGAAGTAACTAATACATATACTATAGAGAATTCAGCGGATAATCCTGACCCTGATGATACCATAGAGCTTACTCTTAAGGTTTCGCAAAATATTTCAAATATTGGTGACGAGGTTTCTGCGTGGACAGTTATAACAAATGAGGAAAATCTTACAAATGTTAAAGTGTATGCAGATGAAGAGGAACTGACGTTAGAAAATGGTAACTATGCATTTACTTCAGCTACTCCTAAGAAAGTTACATTAAAGGCAGTTGCACACGATAAAAAGGGCAGAGAGTATGTAAAAACTGTAAAGTGCGCTTTTTATGACCAATCCGACAAAACGCCGCCTGAAGTATCTCTTGTTTATGATAGTGATAATTTTATAATAAATAATCCTATTGACTTAATTGGTACTGTTAAAGATGATAAGGGTATTGTTGAATATAGGCTGTGGTATTGTGCAGAAGGTGATAAAACAGAAATAACAATTGCTGACGGCAACAAACAAAGAATTGAAGAGGTTTTAGGAACGCTTGATACTACTATTCTTGCAAATGGTGTATATAATGTATATTTAAGTGCAACAGATTTTGGCGGTAATATTAAAACCTGTTCTGTAAAATATGTTGTAGAAGGCAATTTGAAAATAGGTAATATGTCATTATCATTTGAGGATATTAACGCAAGCTTGTCAGGTATTAATCTTTCAGTTTTAAGGCAATACAACAATCAAAGTAAAACAAAAGGTGACTTTGGTGTTGGCTGGACTCTTGGTATGCAAAGTGCAAAGCTTACGCTTACTGAATCTTTAGGTAAAGGTTATACCCAGCAGTCAATTAAAAGTGGATTTTTCTATTCCTACCAGTTGGTTGAAACCATTCCCCATTATGTTGTTGTAAGCTATGGTGACGGCTCCAGCGACAGGTTTAAGTTAAAGCTTACCAACAATATAAACACCTTACAGCCTGTTTATTCGGCTACTATTAATTTTGAATGTGTTACAAACCCTAATATTAAGCTGCAAGTCATTGATAATATATTTGATGTTTACGGTATGACAGGCGATATAGATTTGTCAGTCCTATATGACCCAAAGGATTTTATACTAACAACCGAAGACAATGCAAAAATATATATTAGCGCCGACTCAGGTATAAAAAAGATAGAAGATGCCAACGGAAACACAATTACCATAACACAAAATGGTTATGAACATTCTGACGGTAAAGGTGTTACATTTACAAGAGATTCTGAGGGAAGAATTGTAACCGCCTGCGATCCTAACGGAAAAATAACATCATATTCATATGACAAAAACGGAGATTTGGTTTCTGTTACCAATTCAATGAACAACAGCGTTACTTTTGAGTATGATAAAAATCACAATATTACAAGCATAAAAGACCCATACGGCATTGCTGTGGCACGCAACGAGTATGACGAAAACGGCAGGCTTACAGCTACTATAGACGCACAGGGCAACCGCATTGAATATACCCACGACGTTGACGGCAGAACTGAAATTGTTAAAGACAGAATGGGGAATTCAACCGTTTATGTTTATGACGAAAATGGCAATGTTTTAAAAGAAACTGATGCTTTAGGGAATAGTATTTTGCGAACTTTTGACAGTAATAATAATATGCTTACGCAAACTGATGCTTTAGGTAATGTATCAAAATATGAATATAAAAACGGTTTGCTGACTAAGTTTACTGATACAGATGGAAATACTGTACAGTATGAATATGACAGCTTTGGCAATATTATTTATGAAAAAGATAAAAATGGCAATATAAGCAAAGCGGAGTATGATAGCAAAGGCAATTTATTAAAAGAGATTGATAAAAACGGAAGTACAGTTTCATATGATGTTGATTCAAAAGGTAATGTGAAATCAGTTACCGACCCCCATGGAAATGTTGAAAAACTAGAATATAATAGTTCTTCGCAAGTGGTAAAAGATATTGATTATAATGGTATTGTAACTGAATTTACTTACGATGATAGTGGCAATTGTATTGCAACTAAAAAACATATTTCTGATGATAAATTTTTACAAACCAGTTCAGAATATGATGCATTGGGAAATTTATTATCTAAAACTGACGAATTGGGAAACAAGGTTCTTTACGAATATGATGCAAATAGCAGACTTATAACAGAAAAGAATTTGTCAGGTAAATCAATTAATTATCTTTATGATGATTTGGGAAATAATACCCAAATTCAGTATTCTGATGGATTAATTGAGAAATTTGAATTTGATAAATCTGGAAATAAAACAAAGGAGGTTGATGTATATGGCAATGTTACCGTTAACGAATATGACAAGAATAATTTGTTAATAAAATCTACTTGCAATGGTTGCAGCGAATTGTATGAGTATAACTCAGTTGGTGAAGTTGTTAAATATACAAATACCGATGGTGCTGAAACTTTATATGAATATGATAATCTTGGTAACAAAGTAAGTGAAAAAGACGCTTTAGGAAATATTATTAATTATGAATATGATTCTAATGGAAATATTACTAAGATGACAGATCCTGCCGGAAATATTACTAAATATGAGTATAATTGCTTTGATATGGTTGAAAAGGCAGTATATAATAATGGTACATCAAAAAGCTTTTCATATAATTATCTTGGTAATTTAACTCAAGTAATTGACCAAGAGGGTAATACAACCAATTATACATATAATGATTATGGAAAGGTTACAAGTGTAAAGGATGCATTAAATAATGTTACAGCCTATGAGTATGATAATTTAAACAGACTTGTAAGTGTAACTGATGCAAATAATCATAAAACAAGCTATGTGTATGATGATTATGGTAATTTAATTGAAGAAGTACTTCCTAACGGAGAAAAGGAAGTTACTGCTTATGACACAAATGGTAATGTTCTTTCTGTAACTGATTTTAACGGCAATAAAAAGACATACCAATATAATGAATATAATCAGTGTGTAACTAAAACAGATGCTAATGGTGATAAGGTTGAATATAAGTACAACGGTAATCATCTTGTTTCACAGATTATAGATAAAAATGGTGTTGAAAACTATAAATATAATAGTGATGGAAATTTAATTGAAAAAATAGATGCAAATAATAATAAAGTTTGTTATAATTATGATAATTCAAAAAGAATTACAAAAATGACCACTTCGTATGGTAGCACAAGCTATGAGTATGACCTTTTAGGACGAATGTCAAAGGTTATATCTGATGATGAAACAACAACATATGAATATGATGCTGTTGGAAATCGTGCTAAAGAAATATTGCCTAACGGAGTAACTACTGTTTATGAGTATGATGACTTAAACAGACTTGTCAGTCAAAAAATAACGAAAGGAGATGAAACCCTTCGTTCATATAGTTATCAACTAAGTGATACCGGCAATAAACTAAAATCATCAGAAAGTATTACCGGTAAAACAGTAGAATATGCTTATGACAAGTTATATCAACTGACTTCTGAGAAAATTACCGAAAATTCAAAATCAGTTACAACCGGTTATTTGTACGACAATGTAGGTAATAGAATAGAAAAGAATGCTGATGGTAATGTTACCAAGTACACCTATGATAGCAATAACCAATTATTATCCGAGGGAAATATTAATTATAAATATGACAGTAATGGTAACCTTGTTTCAAAGAATGATAATGGTAATATAACTAAATATACCTATGATTATAATAATAAAATGGTTTCTGCACAGAATGATGGTGTTGCTGCAAGTTATAAGTACGATTCTGCCGGTAACTGTATTTCACAGTCGGTTAACGGTAAAACTACAACATATACTGTAGATGTAAACAGAGAATTGCCGCAAAATATTTGTGAATCCGATGGCACTAGTGTGGATTATTATGTATATAGTGATGATGTTATAAGCAAAAATGATGGTAACAGCTCGGCGTATTATTTGTATGATGGTCAGAGCAGCACAATAGCTCTGACAGATTCGTCCGGTACAATAACTGACAGTTATTCTTATAACTCTTTCGGGGAATTATTATCACGAAGTGGAAGCTCAAACAACACATATTTGTATACAGGACAAAAATATGACCAAACTACAGGTTTCTATTATTTACGTGCAAGGTATATGGATCCTTCTACAGGAAGATTTACTTCAAGAGATTTATATGACGGAAGTTTAATGGAACCACAGTCACTTCATAAATATACCTATTGTAAAAATAACCCTATTACATATTATGACCCAACTGGTTTATCATGGGATTACGTAATTAAAGGTATTATTGCACATGCACTTATTACTGTAGATTATATGTGGGATCATATTGATCACCTTGAAGATATTAATACAAATATTCATGGCACTGGCATAAGCTTAAATGGTGGTACAATAAGAGATGTAGATGATACTGGAAATTTTAAATATTATTATGTGGATATATTAGATTATCATTCAAAAGAAGTATATGAAATTAAATCTACTAAAGGAAATCCAGAAAAACAATTAGATACATACCTAGATATATTAGGTAGTGACTATTATAGAGGCAACAGTTGGCCGGTTGCACTTACAACAAGAGGTGTACCATGTACAACACTTTTGTTTAATTATTGGCTAGAAGCACCGGGAGCAATAGTATATGAATATATAGGAAGAGAACGTGTCGAAAATTGGTCCTATGTAAGAGAATCTAAAAGAGAACTAAGAGATGCAGCAAATGGAGTATTTGCAGTAGCAGGTTCAGCAGTACTCTTATATGAAAGCAGAATTACAGTTTGGGCAGCAATACAACGTGCAAGTGCATTAATACATTGGTATTTCACTACAGGGGTGAAAATAGATCAAGCACGTGCATATTCACCTATATAATAAGGAGAAATATATGGAAATAAATGTTAAATATGATCCTAAAGACTGGGAATCATCTAGCAAAAGATTTGTTCCAAAGGTATTGGAGGATCTCGAAACTAGTAGTAGGGCTGAATATGTAGATAAAATGATAAATTTTAAATATCCACTAAATTATTCGCTGTCAAATTCGGAAATGTTTATGATTGATTGTTTAAGAATTATTCAGTTTGAAATGTTTGAGGCTTTACCGGAAACTATAAGAATAGGCAAAAAATACGCAGAAATAGCATTAAAAAATGACTGTAGATTAATTATGCCGGGAAAAAAAGGAAAATATTCTGAAATAGGTGCAAAAACCAAGCAAAATGAACTGTTACTTTTTTTCGATTGGGTGTCGCTGAAAAAAGTCAACAAAGAATATTTAGAGAATATATTTGAAGTTGAAAAGAAAGTGTT
>CABRLN010000011.1 GCA_902471875.1 uncultured Clostridium sp. | reverse complement strand
GTATCAGACGAATTTACAACGTAATTTCCATCAAAATTAATATAATTAATGTTATTAGATGGTACTTGGTATTCTTGAGAAATAATAATGCAAAAAGTAGCAAAAAAACATATAAATCCAAAAAGAATTAAATTAATTGTACTTATTTTAGATAATCTGGGAACTTTTTTGTTCATATAATAATTACTCCTAATATACTTCATTTTCACTTATATATAATATTTCGAAAAATAATTACAAATAATTCCTTTTACAATATAACATATTATGGCTACTTTTTGCATTATTATTTCTCAAGAATACCAAGTACCATCTAATAACATTAATTATATTAATTTTGATGGAAATTACGTTGTAAATTCGTCTGATACATATTACAGAATACCACCAGATAAAGTTTTATCCACAAAAAATGTCAACAACATTAAATTTGATATAAAATTCAATGAGGATATACCAAAAGGCGAGCAGATAAATATTTTTACTGATAAAGTCATTTTGAATGTATATTACAAAAATAACCTTATACATACCTATGGTAATTCTGAAACTCACCCGAATATTGTCAGGTCTGTTGGCAGCTGTTGGACAAGTTTTATATCACCGGGAATTGATAAAGGCGAAATCGTACAATTCTATCTAAAAAGCAGCTATAGCACAATATACAATTCTTACATAAACAAGTTTTTATCAAATATTTCTACAGGTGCACACTACAGTCTTCTTAAAATGGAATTGGAAAAAAATTTTTGGATTATTCTTGGAATTGCACTTACTTTTATTACAGGATTTTTTATGATGGCTATGATGCTTACCTTTAAGCTTATGAAAACACCTTATGACACAAGCAGTTTATCATGCAGCTTTCATATTATGGTAGGTTCGCTTTCGTTATTATTCAATAGTGATTATATAACACTAATATTTGAAAATGCATTTCTTATTAATATAGTAAGATATGTTTTATTAATGCTGACTGTTTACTTCTTTTTGTTATACATAAGAATATACTTACATAACACACATTTAAAAAACGCATTAAACTATATTATTACTACATACGTTTTAATGATGTTGTCATTTTTTATTTTTCAGTCTACCGGGGTATTGGATTATCATCAATTTAACGATTATATTCTCAATGCTGTAGCAGTAGTTATAATAGTCATATTCTTATTTTTATTTATTGATTATAAAAAAAATACACATATAGATTCCAAGACCCTGCTTAATTCAACACTTATTTTATGTCTTTGCATGGCTGTAGAAATAATTTATAAAATCAATACAGGTGACTACTTATTGATTGCATTTGAGTGTGGACTGGTTTTGTTCTCGTCATTACAATTTCTTGTAATAATGTTTGTATCAAAAAGGAATTTTCTTCAAGCGTCACGAACAGAAAAAGTTGAAAACGAATTACTGCAAAGTAAAATCTCTGTTATGCTAAGCCAAATTCAACCTCATTTTTTGTATAATACACTGGTTGTAATTAGACAACTGTGCGATATTAATCCTAAAATTGCAAAGGAAGCTATTACTGAATTTGCTAATTATTTGAGAGGTAATTTAGATTCTTTAACACTTAACAGCACAATATCTTTCGAAAAAGAAATGGAGCATGTGGAAAATTATGTTTCACTTGAAAAAAAGCGTTTTGGCGATAGAATAAACATTGAATATGAAATTGAAGCAATAGATTTTCAAGTACCCTCTCTTACTATACAAACTGTTGTAGAAAACGCCATAAGACACGGTATATCAAAACGTAAGGAAGGCGGTACTGTTACAATTAGAACTGCTGAAAACGAGAATACCTACACCATAGAAATACACGACAACGGTATAGGTGTTGACATAACCCAACTTCCAACAGGAGAAAAAGACAACAGAAGTCATATAGGTGTGGATAATTCGCGAAAAAGAATAGAGGCTATGTGTAATGGTGAATTAAAATTTAGTAGTACACCGGGTATTGGCACAACAGTATTAATAACAATTCCAAAAACTAGTAACGAAAAATAGGAGGTATAAAATGAGTGTAATAGCTGTAGATGATGAAACTTTTGCTTTAAATGATTTAAAAGAAGTTCTTTCAGAATGTATGCCAAATACTGAAATTATGGGATTTTTAAAATCAGAAGACGCATTGGATTATGCCAGAAAAAATATAATAGATATTGCTTTTTTAGATATTGAAATGAACAATATGACCGGCTTACAGTTGGCGGGACAATTAACACAGATAAACGAAAAAACTAATATTATTTTTGTTACAGGATATTCAGAATATGCATTGGATGCCTTTTCTATGTATGCCAGCGGATATATTTTAAAGCCTGTCGAAAAGAAATCGGTTTTACAGGCTCTTTCAAAACTAAGATATCCCATTGAAAATGCAAGACCCCGCGTAAAAGTAAAAACCTTTAGTAATTTTGAAGTATATGTAAACGACGTACCGCTTCATTTTCCAAGAGCAAAATCAAAAGAACTTTTTGCATATTTAGTACATAAAAATGGTACAGGATGTTCACTAAAGGAATTATCCTCTGTTTTATATGAAGACAAAGAATATTCTTTGTCTTTACAGCATCAATTGCAGACAATTATAGCAACTATGATGAAAACTCTTAATAGTGAAGGCATAGGCGATATAATAAACAAAAGATATAATCATTTATCCGTTGATACAACTAAACTGGACTGTGACTACTACAAATTTTTGGACGGTGATAAAGACGCCATTAATTCATATACCGGAGAATATATGATGAACTATAGCTGGGGCGAATTCACTATAGGCTATTTAGACAGCAAAGCTTTTGGCAATAATTTATTATAGTCTGGAAAATCCGGTAAAAATAAGGCATAGAGTTTGCAAAAACAAATTCTATGCCTTATTCTTTATAATAATTTAAATTACAATAGTTTTATTCTGTCAAAAGGAAAAATAACAAACTGTGCTTTACCTATAATGTCAGATTCTTTTATAAGTCCAACAGCCTGAAAACGACTGTCGGTTGAGTGGTTGCGGTTGTCACCCATTACAAAAACCATTCCTTCAGGAACAACTTCAGGAATTTCAGCATCGCCCTGACGTGTTGTCAAATCTTTAATATAAGGCTCATCAATAACAACACCATTTACAGAAACTTCACCTGTGTTAAAATCAATATGAAGAGATTGACCTTCAGTGGCTATTACACGCTTTATAATTGGTCTGTCAAGATTTTGACCATGGCTTATTACAACAACATCTTTATTTTGAGGCTTATAGCAGAAATTAGTAGCAATAACCCTGTCTTTGTCATGCAATGTATCCATCATAGATACTCCGTCAACATCCACAAGTCTGAACACAAAGGTAAGCAAAAGTACAACAACAATTAATGCCATAATCATGGCGTGAAGCAGTTCAAAACAACTTTGTGTAACAGACACAGCTTCTTCTTTTTCTTCCTCTTTTACTTTAATATCCTTAGCCATAATCAAAATCTCCTATGTAAAAAAATTATATATAAGCAAAAAAGGGACTGAAATAGTCCCCTTAATTCAGATATTAGCGAATCTGCTCTTTAACCTTAGCAGCCTTACCTACTCTGTCTCTTAGGTAGTACAGCTTGCTTCTGCGAACTTTACCATATCTGATAACTTTTACATCTTTAACATTAGGTGAGTGAATTGGAAAAACTCTCTCTACTCCAACACCGTAAGATACTCTTCTTACTGTAAAAGTTTCTGCCACACCACTGCCTCTTTTGGCAATAACTGTGCCTTCGAACATCTGAATTCTTTCTTTATCGCCTTCGCGAATATTAACGCTAACCTTTACAGTATCACCAATACCGAACTCAGGTAACTCGTTCTTCAAAGAATCAGCTGCGATTGTTTTTAGTGCATCCATTTAAAATCCTCCTAGTTTTCAGACATTCATACTAATTAAATTAGCAGAGGACTGTCCGCTTCAATGTCTTGGCTAACGCCAGGCGTTGATCCCCATTATTTTAATAACGGAACTCAAATGCTTAAATATTATATCATAACCAATATATAAATTCAAGTGTTTTTTAGAAATACACTGTATTTTGCTAAAATAAGTATTTGAAATACTGTTAGAAACATATATAAAAATAATCTGATAAAACCTTTTAAATATGAATTTTTGGATGTTCAATATGTATTAGCTGTAAAATTTATTTTTTAGTTCATTTAAAAAGTTTTGGAAATACTCCGGCAAGTCTGAAGAAAATTCTAAATATTCATCTGTTACAGGATGCTTAAACCCAATTTTTCTTGCATGCAGACACTGACCGCAAAGCTTGGTAATAACCTTTTTGGGCCCGTAAACATCGTCACCAGCTACCGGATGATTAATATATGACATATGCACCCTTATTTGATGAGTTCTACCTGTTTCTAGTTGAACTGCTAAATGTGTAAATTCATTAAAACGCTCCAGCACGCAGAAATGAGTTATAGCTTCTTTTGAATTTTTTGCAACAACAGCCATTTTTTTCCTGTCATACGGATTACGTCCTATGGGTTGGTTTATTGTTCCTGTATCCTCTTTTATATTACCATAAACAACAGTTTCATACTCTCTTGTAAAGCTGTGGCTTTTAATTTGCTCTGCAAGATTTTTGTGTGCACAATCATTTTTTGCTACTATTAGTAAACCACTGGTATTTTTGTCAATGCGGTGTACAATACCAGGCCGTAATACTCCGTTAATACCCGATAAACTGTCTTTACAGTGATGTAACAGCGCATTTACTAATGTTCCCGTGTAATTGCCTGCTGCAGGGTGAACAACCATCCCCTTGGGTTTATTAACCACAATAACATCATTGTCTTCGTAAACAATATCCAACGGTATATTTTCAGGTAGGGCTTCAAGAGGTATTGGAGCAGGTATTTCGATTGTCACAATATCATTAATACGTGCTTTGTAGTTCTTATTTACAACTTCACTATTCACCTTTACATTACCGCCTGCAATATAGCCTTGAATTGCTGAACGAGTAATATCCGGTATATTTTCTGAAAGAAATTTATCTATTCTTATATTTTGTGTTATTTCGTTAATTGTAAAAGTATAGCTTTTCATTAATCTACTCTGTCCTTTTAATTTTTGCAGAATTATTTGCTTGGCTGAAAAACAAAATATAAATTATAAGCATAAGTGTACCGGCTGTAATGCAATAATCTGCAAAGTTACAAACAGGACTAAAGAATGAAAGCTGAATGTAATCTACAACATAACCAAGAAATATTCTATCAATTAAATTGCCTATGCCGCCGCCAAGAATAAGTGCAAATGTTGCAAGCAAAAACTTACTTTTTGGTCTTGTTTTTATCATATAAATAATTACTCCTATAATAACAGCAACAGTAAATACAATAAAAATCCACCTTTGGTCTTGAAGCATACCAAACGCCATACCCCTGTTTTCGCAGTAAACAAACTGTACAAGACCATTAAATATTACAACAGGGTCACCTGTTTTTAATGTACTGACTACCAAAATTTTAATAAGCTGGTCTGCAACAACAATTAATGCAGCAACTAAAAATGCAATTATCATAATTAGCCCCCTTATACAAATTAAGTAAGCGGTGCATCAATGACACACCGCTAAAATTGTGTTTTTAATTAGAAATAAAAAATACCGCATAATAATATTGTGCGTATTTCACAGCCGTATTTTCATTAGATTGTATAAAATTTTCAAAGTAATACCCAAAAGTATGCAGAGGAGTTTTGTGCAAAATAATGAAAATACTTAAGTACAACATTCAATAACCTGTTAAATATTAATTGCACGGTATTAATTTAATATTTATGCCTGGCTAATGTCTGTCATTTCTTCACTGTCTTTTGCATCTGTTTCGTTAGACAAAGCTGTTTCAGACTGACGACTAGCCTCTTCTACTACTTGCGCAATATCACCTTCAACAGTTTCTGCTGCTGTAGCTAAAGGCTTATTAACTTCACCGTCCACTAAAGCTGGCACAGGGTCTGTAGGATATTGATCATCAAGTTCAATCTTTTTCTGGCCAATATCAGCAGAAGTAGGAAGATCCTCCAGCATTCTAATATGATTGTTATATGTAGCTAAAAGCTGCTCCCTTAAAACAACAGCATCTGCCTGTAATTTTAAATAATTATTTTTTTGATCAACAACACTTGCGTTTGCATCGTAAACAATACGCTTTGCTTCTGCCTTAGCTTCTTCAAGCATATTAGCAACCTTAGATTCAGCCTCTTTTACAGCAGAGCCCTTAACCTTTTCTGCATTGATTAAAGCCCCTCGAACATTCTCTTCATCTTTTCTGTACTGTTCAATTCTTTTTGCAAGAATATCCAATTTTTTCACAAGCTCAATTTTCTCTTTTTTGTTCTGTTCAAGTGTAGCAACAACATCATCAACAAACTTGTCAACCTCTTCGGTGCTATATCCTCTTACAGCTTTCTTGAATTCAACATTTTTTGCGTCATCAATACTAATCATAATATATTCTCCTCTATTTATATTTTTGAACAGTTAGCTTTAATCTTCCTTTTTTAGTAACTCCGGAAAAATCTCTAACCACAAATTTGCCTTTTCCTCTTACAGAGATTTTGTCTCCTTCTTTTACAATATGGCTAACATTTTCTATAACCATTGAATTTATAAAAACTAATCCTTGCTTTATTGCTGTTGCAGCCTTATCTCTGCTAAGGGGTACCACTGCCGAAACAATATTGTCAAGTCTGGCAGATGACACGGTACAATTTACATCATAAAATTGATTGTGGATTGGTAAAGTTTTACCATCCCACAAACTGACACTAACACCAACCGAACCTATCTTCTGAATTTGAGAAATTACATAATTTTTAATTTCATTCTTTACAAAAACAACAGCATATCCATCGGCAGTTAAAATATCGCCTACAGATTCTCGTTTTATTCCAAGTCCCATAAGTGCGCCTAAAAAATCTCGATGCGAAAGTTTAAAATCCACTTTATAATTAAAGCATATTCCTGAAACAGGAAAATAATAATTCTCAATTTCAAAATTACCGCCTGCTATTGCAAGCAGGCATCGTTCACTGTTTTCGTATCCGCCAAAAAATTTGTAATTATTCAGCTTTTCTTTTTTTATATATTGCAATACTACCGACATTTGATGTTCATTTAAAAAACCCAAAAAGTATGGGAATTGCTTTTTTGTTGAATTTAACAGAGCATCTTGCAGTCTTGCTATTAACAAACTTTCTTCAGTTAACATAATTTTACCTATTAATCAATTAGCTGCAAGCCGTTATTTTGAAGCTCATCAAGAAGGCTGTCACCCTTTAAGTCAACATTATTAGGTGTAATAATAAAAATGTTTTTTGCTATTCTCTGCACCTTACCGCCGCTTACATATGCACAACCGCTAATAAAATCAACAACCCTCTTTGATTCATCTCTTGGAGTTTCCTCAAAATTAAGTAACACAGTATGTGATTTCATAAGCTCATCTGCAATTGAAACAGCATCATTGTTGAAACTGACAGGCTTAAAAAATACAACCTGTAGCTTTGCAGTAGCATTAATATTTAATACTCTATTTGTAAAAGACCTGCTTGACATTCCATTAGAATAATTATCTTCATATTGATAGTTCTTATCAGAATATTCATCATCATAGGAATTTCTTTCAGAATGAGAATAGCTGCTACTGTAACCATCTTCTTCATGATAGCTTGAGTTATTGTATCTGCTTGTACGAGAGGATAATTCCTCTTGCCTGCTTTGTCTTTCTCTATTAGAATGTTCATATTCCTGCTCTTCCATTTCCTCAGGAACATTCCACAAATCTCGAAATTTGTCGATAATACCAGCCATTTTCACCCCTCCTAATCATTTATAAATTCTTGTGCCAAAAAGTGAAGACCCTATTCTTACCATATTGGCACCACATTTTATTGCTTCTTCATAATCAGAAGACATACCCATAGACAAAAAGTCCATATTTACATTATGCATATTTTTGCCCTTAATGTCAACAAATAAGTTATACATACTTGAAAAATATGCCGAAATTTTTGAAACATTATCACAAATTGGCGGTATTGTCATTAATCCTCTTATTTTTACGCCGTCCATTTGGCTTACCTTCTCGCAAAGCTCGTCTAGCATTTCAGGAAAAACACCTGATTTACTTTCTTCTTTACCTATATTTATCTCAAGCAGAACATCAGTGCTTTTGCCATGCTTAATACTTTGTTTGGCAATTTCCTCTGCCAGTTTCACACTGTCAACTGACTGAATCATATCTACCTTGTCAACAATTTGTCGTACCTTATTGCTTTGCAGATGACCTATAAATTGCAAAGAACAGTTATCAAGATTGTATGAGTTGTATTTAGAAAGAAGCTCCTGTACTTTGTTTTCGCCAATATATTTAAGTCCTAATGAAATTGCATAATTTATATACTGAGGTTCAACTGTTTTAGTTGCCGAAAGAAAAATAATATCATCTCTTTTTCTGCCGCTTGAAAGTGCGGCAGAAGCTATATTTTCTTCTATTTTATTATAATTGTAATTAATATCATTCAATTTCTGTTGATTGCTTAACAATTTTTCCTGCATACAAATCAGTTCCTTCCGTAACAATTTTATCATATAATTTAATTGTGTTGCCACTAAACAGGTTTTCATTATCGTCATCATTTATGCAAATAACAAATTCGTCTGTTTCATACAATTTAACTATTTCTTTAAAACGAATTTCGTTGCCGTACAAAATATAAACACCCTCTACAGTTTTTTCTTGAGTGCTTGTAGTACCGTCTGAATTTTCTACTGATTTTGTTACCTTGTCTTTATGAACAGCTGACTTATCAATTTTAATACCTGAATAGCTTTTAACCGATATCTTCACTTTTTCTTGCCTGATTTGGGCAAGTGTACCGTCCATATTTTCACATTCTAAAATAACTACGGCATTACCTGTTTTTTTGTCATTATTTACTGCAATTACTCGGGCCGAAAGTGTATCGGCAGAGGCATATGGAATATCAACACTAACAAGGTCTGTAATATCTTTAAACTCTTCTGCCTCTTTAGCTGTCATAGGGCAACAAATATACCAATTAACATCTGAAATAATCTTGCCTATAACATTGTCATCAACCTTTTGCGGCTTACTTTCTTTTAAATCTGTAAGCTTTTGATATGTAAGCTTTTTTATTTTTGAACAATCATAGGCTGTTTCATAACCGTCTGTTTGGCTTACATAAACACCTGCCACAGGTGAAAGCAGTTTTGCAGTTGCTTTTTTAGCGGACGATGATATTATATCTTTTTCTGCTTGAAGCTCTGAAAGGCGACTCGAAAAATCTGTAACCTTTCCGGTAGTAATTTGCTTTTCGTTAAGAGAATACAAAAGATTATTAAGGTCTTTTGCAGAATTTGTAAAGCTGTTGTTTCTTGCATCATCAATAAAAGCGGCAAGCTGTTCGTCAAGAGTTTTGTTAATGGATTCAATTGATACTCCTGTAACCTGCGACATTGAATTAAGCTTATTAAGATTTTCGATTTCTTTATCAAGATTTGACATTTTTGAAACGTTAATTGCATCATTTTCAGATTCATAAACGGTTGCAATTACTCCGTTTTTAGCCACCTTATCAGAATCCTTTATATTATAATACAAAACTCCGCCGCTGTCGTTAGTTATATAGGTTTCATCACGTAAAATATAAGCATCTGAATCAAGAGTTTTTGTTACGGTTTCATATTGAGCCGGCTCAACATATACCATTGAAAAACTGGTTGTTATTAATGAAACAAAAATATATATTAAAATTACTGCTATTACTATAGGAATAATATACTTCCACTTTGAAAACTTACTCATTTTATCACCCTGCTGTATATCGATATAATAATGTCAGTTAAAAAAACTGAAAAACACTTTCAATATTTTGACTGATATTAGCATAAAATATTACTGCTGTCTATTATTTCTTTTGCTGTATTTATTACCTCTAATGTATTTATGGTATCGGTAAAAATCCAATTGATTTTTTCATCTTTTCTAAACCAAGTAAGCTGCCTTTTGGCATATCTGCGCGTTTCTCGCTTTAGATTTTCTAAAGCCTCATCTAAAGTAATGTCACCACTAAAATACGGTTGAAGTTCTTTGTAGCCTATTGCTTTTACAGCTGTCTGAGAGCATTCTCTGTTTAAAAACTCTTCAGCTTCTGCTAAAAGACCGTTTTCAACCATTATATCAACCCTTCTATTTATTCTACTGTACAGGTTTTGTCTGTTGCTACATGTTAAACCTATGCGAACATCTTTATAAGGTGTTGGCACAAGTCTTGACTCTTCTATAAGCTGCGTCATAGTTTTACCTGTTGTTTCGTATATTTCTATGGCACGAATAAGTCTGCGGTGATTACTTGTGCCAAGCCTTGCAGCAGACTGAGGGTCAAAAGTTTTAAGTTCATTAAGCAGGACTTCAGCACCCTCTTGCTGAAGTCTTTTATTTAATTTAACACGTACTGTATCGTTGGAATTTTCTTTGCCAAATTCTATATTATTCAGCACTGAATTTATATATAAACCTGTTCCGCCAACTAAAATTGGTGTATTGCCTCTTTGATAAATTTCTTTAATTAGCTTATGTGCCTCTAAAACATATTCAGCAACACTGTATGGCTGTTGCTGGCTTACATAGCCTATAAGATGGTGAGGTATATTTCCTATTTCTTCTGCTGTAGGCTTTGCGGTAGCTATGTCCATACCCTTATAAATTTGCATAGAGTCTGCCGAAACAACCTCTCCGTTATAGATTTTGGCCAGTTGAATACCCAAGCCCGTTTTACCTGAGGCCGTTGGACCGCACACAACAATAAGAGGTATTTTATTGTTATTCTTCAAAAGATCACACCCTGCCAAATTGTTTTTCCAGCTCTCGTTTTGTCAGCACAAAGCTGACAGGTCTGCCATGGGGACAATAACGTATATTGTGGTCAGAATCAACAATTTTCGCTATTTCCATTAGCTCCTGTTCATAATTTATATTTCCCGCTTTTATTGCAGAACGGCAGGAAACGCTGTGGTAAACCCAATCCATCTGCTCGGTATTAATATCATTTTTCTTTTCAAGCAGATTGCCTGCAATTTCTGTAATCATATCTTCAATGTCACAATTATCAACATATTGTGGCACTCCCCTTACAGCAACCTTTCCGTTGCCAAAATCATCAATATCAAAATTATAATTTTCAAGCTTTTTAAAATTTTCTATAATGGCGTTGTACTCATCTTTTGGCAATGTTACAATTACAGGTGCAAGTAAGCATTGCATATAGCCTTTGCCTTTTTCTTTAAGCAGGCGTTCATAAATAATTCGCTCATGTGCAGCATGCTTATCAATAAAAATAATTTTATCAATTCCCTTTTGTACCAGAATATAGGTTGAAAATGCTTCGCCTAAATATTTAAGCTCTTCTTTCAAAATAAAACTGTTGTTGTCTGCAAATTCCTGCATATTATTATCATCTGTATCAACTACTATATTTCCTTTGGTAATCTCATTAACATTGTCTGTATTATCAGCACAGATATAATTATCAGAACAGTTGTTGTTACTATTCCCCTGTAAAACCGTATTTTCTGTAACAACAGATTCAACCTGTAATGTTTCAAGAGCATCCAGTGTATTCTTAACCTGAACCTTATTTATATGCTCATAATTTCGGATTGTTGTATCATTTGCCGAATAATCCTTAACTATGCTATTTTGCATAACATTTTCTGTATGTACAAAAGGCTTTGTTTTTGGAATAAACAACAGAGGCTCGTCATTGATTTCAGAATTAACCACAGGCTTAACTATAGAATAAGATGAATTTTTAGCCGTACTTTCTTTGAACAGAACAGGCTCTGTAGCAATATCACCTGTATTTATACTAACACTATTTTTTGTATTATTTGTTTCTGCATTCTTAATATTTTTTAACGGAAGCTGTGTTGACTGATTCTTATTTTCTATATAGGGGGGTTGCTCAAATGCAAAAACACTTGGCTTTTTATGAGGTATTATGTCAGCGTTGTTAAGTGTGATTTCTTTTGCAGAGTCACCTATAAGCAAAGCTGACTTTACACCATGGTATATTGCATCAAAAATAGGTCTTTCGTTAATAAACCTTACCTCTGTTTTTGCCGGATGAACATTAACGTCAACCGTTTCGCACGGAATTGAAATATGTAAAACACAAGAAGGCATTTTACCAACCATAATACTTCCTTTAAAGGCTTCTTCAAGAGCCTTTGCCGCTGTAATAGATTTTACAAATCTGCCGTTTATAAAAAAGTTTTGCATATTTCTGTTAGGACGGCTGAATTCCGGCTTGGTAATGTAACCATCTACAGAAACACCGTTTAAAGAGTATTTTACAGAAATAAGCTTGCTGACAAATTCTTTACCGTAAACAGAATATATGGCAGACTTTAAATTGCCGTCGCCGCTTGTTTTCAAAGTCTGCTTACCCTCACGAATAAAAGTAAAAGCTATTTCACTGTGCGAAAGAGCAAGCTTATCAATAATGTTAGCAATAGCATTACCCTCGGCAACATCTCGCTTTAAAAATTTCATTCTTGCCGGCACATTATAAAACAAGTCACGAACAATAATGGTTGTACCTTGAGGACAGCCGGCATCATTGCAGGAAATTTCTTCACCTGCGTTAATTTCATAGGATGTTCCTATTTCTTCAGTTCTATTCTTTGTTAACAACTGAACCTTAGCAACTGCGCAAATAGACGCTAAAGCTTCGCCACGAAAGCCCAGTGTTGCAATTTTATCAAGATCAAAGGCTGTGCTTACCTTACTTGTTGCATGACGTAAAAAAGCTTTTGGTACATCTTCTTTTAAAATACCGATACCATTGTCTGATATGCGTATATATTTAACACCGCCATTCTTAATTTCAATAGTTATGGCAGTAGCACCTGCATCAACTGAATTTTCTAAAAGCTCTTTAATTACAGAGGCAGGTCGTTCAACAACCTCGCCTGCTGCAATAAGCTCTGCTATATTTTTATCTAAAACATTTATTCTGCCCACAGGCTAACCTCCCTATTATTTATAAGTTATCTGCTTTTGACTTTAACTGGTACAATATATTCATTGCCTCAATAGGCGTTACTGTGTTAAGGTCAGTTGATTTTAACTGAGAAATAATTTCATTGTCTGCAACACCACTAAGTAACGAAAGCTGTTGATTTTGAGGGTCCTGGTTTGTATCTTTTTTCTTGACAATATTAATTTTTTCTCCTGTACCTTTTTCGTATTCTTTTTGAATGTCTTTGGCACGCCTAATAACCCAATCAGGTATTCCTGCCAGCTTTGCAACCTCAATTCCGTAGCTTTTGTCAGCACCACCAGAAACGATTCGGCGCAAAAATGTAATATCGTCACCATTTTTCTTAACAGCAATATTATAGTTTTTAACTCCGTCAAGAAGCTCCTCCATAATAGTTAGCTCGTGATAATGGGTAGCAAAAAGAGTTTTTGCACCAAGCTTACGTTTATCACTTACATATTCAAGGACTGCTCTTGCAATGCTCATACCGTCAAAGGTAGATGTACCCCTGCCAATTTCATCTAAAATAAGCAAGCTGTCAGATGTTGCATTTTTTATAATATTAGCAACTTCGTTCATCTCCACCATAAAGGTTGACTGGCCAGAAGCCAGATCGTCTGACGCACCCACTCTTGTAAAAATTTTATC
Organism: uncultured Clostridium sp.; assembly: GCA_902471875.1. Taxonomy (GTDB): domain Bacteria; phylum Bacillota; class Clostridia; order Oscillospirales; family Acutalibacteraceae; genus CAG-964. The sequence goes on along the minus strand of CABRLN010000011.1, from coordinate 47,306 downwards.
TGTAATTCCTACATTTGCACTAGTTGCCGGTACAAAACTACCTATTTGTGCCATTAACACAATAAGTGCCACTTGCCTCATATATGTAGATTTACCAGCCATATTTGGTCCTGTAATAATTGCCGTACGGTTGTTTTCTTTGTCAAGAATAACATCATTAGGGACAAAAGGAATGTCCTTTAACAGCTGTTCAACTACAGGATGTCGGCTTTCTTTTAGCTGTAAAACACCTTTTACATTTATGTCAGGTTTACAATAGCGGTTATCTGAGGCAACATTGGCAAGTGAACATAAAACATCAAGCTTTGCAATGTTTTCTGCCGTTGTTTGCACTCTGTTTAAATTATTCGCAACAAATTCTCTTACCTCTTCATAAAGCTTATACTCAAGCGCTACGGATTTTTCTTTTGCACCAAGTATTCTACCCTCAATAACCTTTAAATCCTGGGTAATATAACGCTCACAATTAGCAAGTGTTTGCTTGCGAATATATGTGTCAGGCACCATGTTTTTATAGGCATTAGTAACTTCTATGTAATAACCAAAAACCCGGTTATAACCCACCTTTAGCTTTGGTATGCCTGTTTTTTCTTTTTCTTGCGCTTCAATTGACGCTAAAATGTCAGAGGAGTTATTCATGTCTGCCATAATCTCGTCTAAATCTTTGCTGTAGCCTTGTTTAATCATACCTCCTTCACGAATACTGAAAGGAGGCTCGTCAACTATAGAATCATCAATTTTTTCAAAAACATCTTCTAAAAGATCTATGCCATTATATATTTCTTTTAGCAAAGGTGTTTCTGTATTAACTGCAATGCTTTTAACATTTGGAATTCTGCTTATAGCACTTGCCAAAGCGCGCAGCTCACGTGAATTTGAAGTACCATAAACTATACGAGTCATAAGCCTTTCCATATCCAAAATTCCTTGAAGAGCTTCTGTAATATCAAGCCTTAGCATTGTATTGTTTACAAGCTCTTCAACTGCATTTTGACGTTTTATAATTGCACCGCAGCTAACAAGAGGCTGTTCTATCCATGTGCGAATAAGACGCTTACCCATTGATGTTTTTGTTTTGTCAAGCACCCACAGCAAAGAACCGCGTTTTTCTTTGTTGCGCATAGTTTCAATAAGTTCAAGATTACGCCTTGTATTAAAATCAAGACCCATAAACTGATTATCTGAATATATTTCAAAATGGTTTAATCGTTCTAAACCGTTCTTTTGAGTTGCCTTTAAATAGTCAATCAAAACACCTGCACAACACAAAGTAACACTGTAACTGTTATTTTCAAGTTCTTCAACAACATTGCTTCCAAATTTGTCTTGTACAATTGTTTTACAATGTTCATATTCAAATTTATCGTCAGTTATCAACTCTACACCCGCTGAAAGCTTGTCTTTGATAAACCTTGCAAGCTCTTTATAATTAACAGTGTCACCACCAATTAATATTTCACGAGGATTTATTTTTCCAAGCTCGTTTTTTAGAATTGCTGCTATATCATCACCGTTTAAAAAAGTACCCGAAAATTCACCTGTAGAAATATCGCAGTAGCACACTCCAATAGATTGTTCCTGTGTATAAACACAGCATATATAGTTGTTAATACCTTCATCAAGCATACTATTTTCGGTAACAGTACCGGGGGTAATTACCCTTATAATGTCTCTTTTTACTAAACCTTTTGCTGTTGCAGGGTCTTCAACCTGTTCACAAATAGCAACCTTATAACCCTTTGCTACCAATCGGGCAATATAGGATTCGCTGCTGTGAAAAGGTACGCCGCACATTGGTGCACGTTCTGCCTGCCCGCAGTCACGTCCTGTTAAAGTAAGTTCAAGCTCTTTTGAGGCAAGCTTTGCATCATCAAAAAACATCTCATAAAAGTCGCCTAAACGAAAGAATAAAATACTGTCTTTATTTTCTTCTTTAATTTGTAAATACTGCTTCATCATTGGAGAAAGCTCAGCCATCAAATTCACCCCTAAGAATAATTATCGTTAATAAAATCAGTGACATCCGCCACAGCTTGAGCAATCGCAACCACAGTTCGTCTGTTCGTCAACTGTTTCAGGGTCTGCACCCTCGGCACTCATAGTAATAATATCAATAACATGCTTTAGCTTATGGTCAAGCTTGGTTTTGGCATTGTTGTAGTTGCTCATATTTTCGTTTGACATAACCTTGTCATAGCAGATTCTTAACTCATCGTTAAGCTTTGCAATTTTTTCTTCGTCTTTATCAGCCTTATTTGCCTCTTGGTTTAAGGTCATTCTTTTCATATTGAAGCTTGCAATAAGCTCTTGCAGCTCTTTGTCCTCGTCGCAAGCCTGCTCGGCAGCTTTAACGCTGATGTAAGAAGGGTCTTTTTGAATTTCCTTGCCAATTTCTCTTGCCATTTGAATCATATCCATTTTTATTTTCCTCCATAAATTAAATAATTTTTCCTTTTAATATCCAGTTGCGTGCACTGATAATTTGCACTGTTTGGAATGTGCCGATTATCGATTCGTCACCCTCAACTTCAACTATAACATTACCTGATGTGCGTGCTTGCAGTAGATTATTTTTACTTATTACTCCCTCTACCAATACCTTACAAGTGCTACCCACCATACCTGCACAGCGCTTTGCAGAAATACTTTCCTGAAGTGCAAGCAGCTCTTGAAACCATTTGTTTTTTTCTTCGTAAGAAACAGGATCGTCCATTTTAGCAGCAGGCGTACCCTCTCGTGGTGAGTAAATAAATGTAAACAGCGAAGTAAAGCCAACTTCTTCTACCAACGACAAGGTTTCTTTAAAATCTTCATAGGTTTCACCAGGAAAACCTACAATTATATCACTTGTTAATGAAAGATTAGGTATTTTTTCTTTTGCATAATTTATAATTTCAAGATATTTCGCACGATCGTAGTGTCTGTTCATTTGCTTTAATATTCTATTGCTGCCACTTTGGAAAGGCAGGTGCAAATGTGTTGAAATATGCTTACTGTTTGCTATTGTGTCAATTAACTCTTTTGAACAATCCTTAGGATGAGAGGTCATAAACCTTAGCCAATAATCGCCCTCAATTTCATCAATTTTACCAATAAGCTTTGCAAACGACATTCTACTTTCTTCAGGCAAGCCTTTACCATAGGAATTAACATTTTGTCCTAATAAAGTAATATCTTTATATCCGCTGTTTATAAGCTGTTTTGCCTCTTCTAAAATATTTTTCGGGTTACGGCTTCGTTCTCTGCCTCTTACATAAGGCACAATACAGTATGTGCAAAAATTATCACAACCATACATAATAGGCAGCCAACCCTTAAAAACACCGTCACGTCTTGTTGGTATATTTTCATAAATAGAGGTATCGTTGTTACCTCTTGCAACTAAACGTTTACCGTTTACAAGACAGTTATATAAAAACTGAGGCAGTTCATGAATATAGTTTGTTCCAAACACTAACCCCACAAAAGGAAAACTTTTGTAAATACGGTTGGCTATGTGCTCTTGCTCCATCATGCAGCCGCATAGTGCAATTAAAATTGAAGGATGTTTTCTTTTAAGTGATTTTAACGCACCAACATTGCCAAAAACCCTGTCTTCTGCGTGCTCTCGCACAGCACAGGTGTTAAATAAAATAAAGTCTGCATTGTCGGGAGAATCTGTAAATTCATAACCCATTTCAGATAACAAACCTTTAATTTTTTCGCTGTCTGCAACATTTTGCTGGCAGCCATATGTTCTGATATAAGCAAGGGGTACCTCTCCTCTTTTTCTTATATCCATTACCTGTGCAACTAATGAAATATACTCATTGCTTGTATACTTAATGTCATTATTTTTTTGCAATTAAACTACCCCAATCATAAAAACTGTACAGTATATAATAACATAAATTGTAAACAACTTCAAGCAATAAACGACAAATTAATAAAACACTGTTCACTATGCTATTACGTAAATATTTTAATATAATAACAATAAAAACTTTAAAAAATTTTTAATTTTATATTTACATAAAAACAACACATGAACTTCCAATGTTATTCCATGTGTTGCTTAATTCTTATTTACACATAGCTTCTAAAACACTAAAATCATCTAACTGTTTTTGAACTGTGTTTTCATCATACAAATCGTTTCGCATGAATATATATGAAGTATAACATTGCGGCGTGTCATTCTTCCAAATACGGCTGGTGTATCCTCTAAAAATTGCGGTATAGGAATCTATAGACAATTCATCTTCATCAAACATTAATTCTAAAGGAACTCCATTCACAATTATATCAGGGTAACCACACTTTTTCCAATTTTCAATATTTATTCTATCTTCAGCTTGTGTAGTTGATTTATGAGAAGGATAATTGTTTTTGTCTGTACCATCTGCAACATTATAAAAAATATTATTATCAAAATACGGTAAAATTGTATAAGCACTTGTTATCATGCTTGTATTCATATCTTCTGTATTTATATTGTGATTATCATCATAAGTAAAATACCATGACGCTAAAATATTATATTGCTCAATGTTATTTTCTTTTATAAATTCTGCCTCATTTCTGCCGCTTGAATATACGAATTTTATTTCATTATATCCAGCTGCAATACTCCAGTAAACAGAAACTATTAGCATATAGCTTACAGTGCAAATAGTAACACATTTTAATAATGAAAAAATCCATGGACACTGATCTTTTATAATTTTAGAAAAATCAGCTATAGCTTTACTTTTTATGGGTTTGCATTGTTTCTTTTTAGAAATCTTTATATCCAAAGCAATCCATAACCAAAAGAGCATGAAAAATAAAAATATTCCTATGTGATGCATAGAAAAATATACCGTTGATATAAATATCCCGAAAATTATGTATGGAATGAAAAAAAACTTTGCCGCTTTTCTTGGAATACCAATCCATAATATACTTATAACAATTATTGCAGTAAATATACATGCATAACATAAGTCAGTATTGCCAAAGGATGCCAAACTTAAACAGGTATCAAAATTAAATACATTTGTACATATTGAATCAGCCGGTAATACCAAAAAAGCATAAATTAACCTTGCTGTTATATTATTGGTATTACTTTCTGACAATACTATGTTGTTTATAGCCCAAGTATCATCATACGGCATTATAGACATAATAAGAAAAATAGCATAAGCCAAAAGTAAAGTAAGCCACCAACAGCGTTTATCCTTTACAAAATTCTTGAGAAAAACAAAAATATGTTTTTTGTTGCAAATTTCCCAAAGCCACGAAAGCGCTATACCTCCGCTAAATATAATACCATAGGCAGAAGTAGAGCACAATAACATATGCACAAGAATATATCTGCCAGGTTTTTCATTTCGATTTTTATGGGTTATTGCCAACAATATAAATGCAAATATCATTACACAGTAGGGTCTTGTAATAACACCATATTGGTAAAAGAAAAAATATGTAAAAGGTATAATAAGCTTAACAATTCTTGGAAAAGGTGATTTAAACAACAGTAAAGCCACTGCAACTGTGGTAAATATAAGATTTATTAAAATAAGACTTATTTCGTAGGGGGCACCCAATTTGGCAAAAGGTAATAAAATTAAGTGCCAAAGTTGCGGATGTCCTTCATAGTGAGGAATTTCAAATATTATTTTTTCTAAAGAGGAAGAGCGAGCAATCATCCAGGCAACTGCTTCATCAAACCAAGGCTCGTGAAAGTGTGAAATAAACAATTTTGTGCAAACATAGAGCAACAATGAAATTATCTCTGGTATTTTCCCCGGAATATTTTCTATTTGTATGTACGTTCCCTTAACAATAGAACAGAATTTTGAAACAGCCTCTTTAATTGCAACACCAATTGCAATATCATGATTTTTTTCAATGACCATTTTACATTCTCCAAACTAAAAGCATTTTAAACAAAATTATTGTACACTAAATTATATTAAAGTTCAAGTGTGTAAAAACATTTGTTGTTTTTATATTTCTATATTAATATAATTGTACCAAAAAACAGTCATAACAAAGAAGCATAAACTTTCCAAAAATAATTCATATGATAGTATTTACAAACTATTTGCTAAATGATATAATCTTAAATAAGAATATATCATTGATTAGATATTTATCTTTACATAATTGATGATAATAACTATGAACAGTTTACACAGGAGGTAAATTAATGATGAAAAGGTTATTTGTTGTGATGTCGGCAGTTATGATTATAGCTTTCAGTGCTATATCAGCTTCTGCAGTTGATAGTCCTAGTTTGAAACCTACTGAAAATCCTACATCTGCTACTCAAGGTTCAAATGGATCTAACGTAACTTCACCAAAGACAGGTGTTTCAAGTTCATATGCTATTTTTGCTGCATTTGCAGTTCTTGCTTGCGGTGGTGTAGCAACTGTAGCTAAGAAAAAGCTTTGCAAATAATTTTGCAAATAAATAAAAACCACGCCGCTGAGCGTGGTTTTTGTTTATTATTAAAGACTAAACAAATTATTGTTTATTAGAATTCATATAATTTACGATATTCGCAATTAAGGTGGAATAATTAACTATGAAAGACAAGAAAAAAACTGTTTGGAAAATAATATTAATTTTATCCATTATATTAATTATATGTGCCTTAGGATATGTATGCTGGTATATGTTCAGTTTATACTCCAGTGGTCAGGAATACAACAAAATTAAGCCTACTGAATCAGGCACTTCTGAAAAAAGTACCGAATTACCGTCTGACGGTGACACTCCCGATGCTCCTCCTGATAATGTTGCTCCTTCTGAAGTACATGATACAGTTAACGGAGGAATAAATTTTTCTGCCCTTTGGGAAATAAATACAGACTTATACGCCTGGATTAAAATTCCAAATACAGCAATAGATTATCCTATTGCTCAATATCCCGGTGAAGATGATACATATTATTTAAATCATAATATGTATAAAGAAAGTGCTTTTGCAGGATGTATATACACAGAAAAACTAAATAGTAAGGATTTTACTGATCCCAACACGGTTCTATACGGACATAATATGCAAAATGGTACAATGTTCAGAGCTTTACACAATTTTAGAGATAAGGATTTTTTTGATCAAAATCAGTATATTTATGTTTATCTTCCTGATAAAACACTAACCTACCAAATTTTTTCTGCATATGAATATGATGACAGACACTTGTTGTATTCTTTTGACTTTACCAACAAAGAGGTATTTCAAGAGTACTTGAATTATGCACAAAACCCAACATCTTCTATGATGTATAATACACGTGATTTAAATGTTACAACAGATGATAAAATTATTACCCTAAGCACTTGTCTTGGTGATATAGAAACCTCGAGATATCTTGTACAAGGAGTATTGATAAAAGATGAACCGGCAAAACAATAACAATGAAAGCAATAACCATCATAAGCAGAATGAACATCATACCTCACCACACAGAAAAAAGGTTGAATTTTCAATAGACAAAAACGATAAAAACATACCTGTTGCCCGATATACAAAAAAACAGGATAAAAAAAACAAGAAAAAAAGAGGAAAGGTATTCAAATTTTTTGTAACTTTGGGTATAATCATAATTTCGCTTTTGGTTATCTTAGCCGTTACACTTGGTGTTTTACTGATAGCAGGCAAAAATAGTATGGTTGACAATAATAAAGATGTTGCTGCACAAATTCAAGTTCCAAATAATGTAGAAACAGAAGATGATTATATAATTTATAATGATCATAAGTATAAATATAATAACAAAGTAACTACCATACTTTTTGCAGGTATTGATAAAACCAGTGATCAGCATATTGACGGGGTATTTGGCACGGCTGGACAAGCCGACTCAATATTTGTTATGGCACTTAATACAGAAACAGGAAAATACAAATTAATGAGTATATCAAGAGACAGTATGGTTGATGTTAATATGTGTGACTCACTGGGAAACTTTACAGGTACTAAAAGAATGCAAATTTGCTTGGCACATGCATATGGTGACGGAAATGAAACAAGTAATGAAAATTTAAAGCGCTCTGTTTCACGACTGTTTTTTGGTATTCCCGTTAATGCATATATGTCGGTTGACCTTGATGTAATTCCAATTTTAAATAATGCTGTTGGCGGAGTAAACGTTACTGTAATTGAAGATTTGACCAAATATGACCCTGCATTAGTCAAAGGTGCAAATATTACACTTACAGGTGAGCAGGCTGTTACCTATGTTAGAAGAAGAGATGTAACAGGTGACGAAAATCAAAATAACCTTAGAATGGAACGACAAAAAAGTTATTTAGATTCCTTTATCAGCCAAACAATAACATTAACAAAAAAAGACCCTATGACGCCCATTAATATGTATAACAGTATTTCTGAATATACCAGAACTGATATTGATATGTCCAAAATAACATATTTATCTAGTGTATTTTTAACAAATGGTTTTTCATCTGACGATAATTTTATTAAAATTCCGGGTAAAACAGTCATGGGAAAAGAATATGCTGAATATTATGTTGACACTGACGAATTCTTCAAAATTATTCTTGACACATATTATACAAAAATAGATTAAACATTTTTGAGCAGAGCTACAATCTAAGTTTCTGCTCTTTTTGTTTGTGATTAGATAAGTTAATATGAAAAACTTAAACAACAAAAAGGCAACAGCTTTTTATGCTGTCGCCTTAAGTTTTTTAATCTTTTTGCTTGGAATATTATATATTAATACATACCGCCCATATCAGGAGCAGGTGCTGCAGGAGCAGCAGGCTCTTTAATGTCAGTAACCAATGACTCTGTTGTAAGAACCATTGATGCAACTGATGCAGCATTTTGAAGTGCTGAACGGGTAACCTTTGTAGGATCAATAATACCGGCAGAAAGCATATCTACATATTCCTCTGTAAGAGCATTAAAGCCGTAACCAACCTTATTTGCCTCTTTAATTTTTTCTACAATTACAGAACCCTCTAATCCTGCATTAGCAGCAATTTGGCGAATAGGCTCTTCAAGTGCTTTTAGTACTATTGTCATACCTGTTTTTTCGTCACCCTCTGCCTCTGAAATAGCAGCTTCTACAGCAGGAATAGCATTCATTAATGCTGTGCCACCACCTGCTACTATGCCTTCTTCTACAGCAGCCTTTGTAGCAGCAAGTGCATCTTCAATTCTCAGCTTCTTCTCTTTCATTTCAATTTCTGTTGCTGCACCAACCTTAATTACTGCAACACCACCTGAAAGCTTAGCCAAACGCTCCATTAGTTTTTCACGGTCAAAATCAGAAGTTGTTTGGTCAATTTGAGTTCTGATGTTATTAACTCTTGCTTTAATAGCGTCAGAATCACCAGCACCGTCAACAATGATTGTATTTTCCTTGTCAACCTTAACCTGTCTTGCACGACCAAGCTGGTCAATAGTTGTATCCTTTAATTCTAAACCAAGGTCAGAAGAAATTACCTGACCACCTGTAAGAATAGCAATATCCTGCAACATTTCTTTTCTTCTGTCACCAAAACCAGGTGCTTTTACACCAACACAGGTGAATGTACCACGCAGCTTGTTAAGTACAAGAGTTGTAAGAGCTTCACCTTCAATATCCTCTGCAATAATAAGGAGCTTTCTTCCACCCTTAACAATTTCCTCTAGCAAAGGCAAAATCTCTTGAATATTTGAAATCTTCTTATCAGTTATAAGAATTAGTGCGTCATCAAGTTCTGCAACCATTTTTTCAGAATCTGTTGCCATATATGGTGCAATGTAACCACGGTCAAACATCATACCCTCAACAACCTCAGAATATGTTTCTGCTGTTTTTGATTCTTCAACAGTAATAACACCATCTGTAGTAACCTTTTCCATAGCTTCTGCAATAAGCTTACCAATTGTAGGGTCTGCTGCTGAGTTGCCGCCAATACTTGCAATATCTTCTGAACCACTGATTTGCTTTGAATTTTCAACAATAGTTTTTACAGCAATATCAGTAGCCTTTTGAATACCCTTTTTAAGTATCATAGGATTTGCACCTGAAGCCACATTCTTCATACCCTCACGAATAAGAGCCTGTGTTAAAAGTGTAGCTGTTGTTGTACCGTCACCGGCAATATCATTTGTTTTTACTGATACTTCTTTTACAAGTTGTGCACCCATATTCTCAAAAGGATCTTCAAGCTCAATTTCTTTTGCAATTGTTACACCATCGTTTGTAATTAGCGGTGCACCAAACTTTTTGTCCAAAACTACATTTCTGCCCTTAGGACCAAGTGTAATTTTAACTGTATCAGCTAACTGGTTAATACCATTCATTAATGCCTTTCTAGCATCTTCACCGTAAGCTATTTGCTTTGCCATAATTTATTTCCTCCTAAAAACAATATTTATTATTATTCTACAACAGCCAAAATATCTGACTGACGAACAATGGTATATTCTTCACCGTCAAGCTTAACATTTGTGCCTGAATATTGGTTTGTAATAACCTTGTCACCAACGTTTACATACATTGTAACCTCTTTGCCATCTACAACACCGCCAGGACCAACAGCTACAACATTTGCAAACTGTGGCTTTTCTTGTGCTGATGTTGCAAGAACAATACCGCTTTTTGTTGTTTCTTCAGCTTCTTGTGCTTTTAGAACTACTCTGTCAAGCAATGGTTTAATTGTCATAATATTATTCCTCCTAAGGATCATCTTATATCTTTAGCACTCATCATTCTTGAGTGCTAAAGATATAATAAACCTTTTTTTGGTAAAAATCAAGTATAAAATGTAGGTTTAATAAAATATTAACAAATTAAATAATAGATATACTTTTTTAATTAAAACAATTACATATAAAATAATTACACATAAAATAGATATAAAAATTCCGCCGCTTTAACTAATATGAAAAGGGCGGAATAAAAATGCAATAATTCAGACAACACTGAATATTGATTAGGTTTTGTTTCTTTATTTTTTATTTTGAATGAACGAATAAAAACGCTCTAACAACTTATTTATGTTATCGTCAAGTTTTTCATATGACTGTTTTTTGATATTATTCGGAATTCCATAATATGCTTCGGCAATGCTACCTGCAATAGCAGCCAGAGTATCACTGTCACCTCCAAGTGAAACGGCGAGTCTTATAACCTCTTCAAAGCTATTGCCGTCCAAAAAAGCTGTTACTGCCTGTGGTACTGTTTCTTGACAGGTTTCTGTACGACAATAAAAAGGTCTGATTTCGTCACAAGTTTTATTAAACTTATAACCGTAATTTAAAGTTATATAGTTTTTAATTTCATTTTTTCTTCTACCCTGTCTTGCAAGAAAAATTGCAGAAGCAACAGCCTTTGCACCTTTTATACCCTCAGCATGATTGTGTGAAACTATTGCAGAAAGCTCAGCATATTTTTCTATCTCTTCTAAAGTGTCATACAACCAAGCAACAGATGAAACTCTCATAGCTGCACCATTACCATAGCTGTTATAGGGTTTTGGATTTTTAGAATACAACCAGTTAATAAAACTTGAACCGTAACCTGCATTAGGATATTTTAAACCCCATTTTTGCATTGAATTTATAATTTCAAAAATAGTTTTCTTAGGATTATTATAACCGTTCATCATTCCCTCAGCAACAGCCAAAGTCATAACTGTATCATCTGTAAAAACAGAGGCATCTTTAAATAAAGGGAAATCTGTTGTTTTTATAACATTTTCGTCAAGCTCATAAGGACTGCCGACAATATCTCCAATTATTGCACCAAGCATAAATTACACCACTTTTATTTATTTTTAAAGTACATATATACCTGACATTTTATCATACCGTTATACAGTTTTCTGCGTTTGTCGGCTTTTCTTCCAAAGATTTGTTCAAAATCTTCGTCAGGACTTATAATTGTATAGCTGTAACCATTTTTTTGAATAAATTTTTCACCCATTATTTTATATAATGACTGTGCTTGTTCAATATCAAGCAAGCGTTCACCATAAGGAGGATTTGTAATAATACTGCAACGCTCAAAGCTTTCAGAAAAATCCTTTATATTTCTTTTAATAAAGTGTATTTTGTCAGCAACGCCTGCTTTTTTCGCATTTTCTTGTGCCAAGCTTATGGCACTGTCATCTATATCATATCCATATGCTTCAAACGATGAGTCGTGCTTTTCTTCTGAAATAGCCTTTTCAATTTCTTCTTTCCATATTCTATTGTTAATACAACTCCAATGTTTAGCTGAAAAATCTCTGTATTTTCCCGGTGCAATATTCATGGCTTTTAAGGCAGCTTCAATTAATATTGTGCCTGACCCGCTAAAAGGATCAACAACAATATGGTTACTGTGAACACGAGAAAGATCTGCCATAACTGCTGCCAAAGTTTCTTTAATAGGAGCTTCTGTAGAAATTGCACGGTAACCGCGTTTGTGCAAACCGCTGCCTGATGTATCAATCATAATACTTACATTATTTTTCATAATAAGAAACTGAATTTGGTAAAGCTCATCTGTTTCTTCCAACCACTGAACCTTGTACTTGGTTTTTAGCCTTTCTACTATTGCCTTTTTTATAATTTTTTGGCATGACGGAATACTGCTTAACTGTGAATTAAGACTTCTGCCCTTTACAGGAAATTTGTCTTTTTTGCCAATCCAATTCTCCCAAGGCAATGCTTTAACTCCTTGAAAAAGATCTTCAAAGGTTTTAGCTGTAAATTTACCCATTGTGATTAAAATTCTTTCACTATATCTTGAACAAATATTAGCTCTTGCTAATATATTGTAATCCCCTGTAAAATTTACTCTGCCATTTTCGGGAGTTACATTTTCGGCACCCATATATTTTAGCTCCTGTGCAACTATTCCTTCAACACCAAGTAAGCAGGGTGCAATAAAATTAATATTCATATTAAATTCCTTTCATAAAAAGGCGGCCAACAACCTAAGCCGCTGACCGCCAAGAACTGTGGATATAGTATATCACAGTTTTAATTCATGTTCAATATTAATCTTCCTCTTCGTCTCCCGGAATAAGCAATCCATATCTGCCGTCTTTTCTTTTATAAACAAGTGAAATTTCGTCTGTATCGGCATCTTGAAACATATAGAACTGGTGATTAAGCAGGTTCATTTGTAATATAGCCTCTTCAACAGACATTGGCTTTACAGGTATTGTTTTTGTCCTTGCAATTTCAAAAGTTTCTTCTTCATCTTGTTCATAATCTTCATACGTAAAGCTATAGTCAGCAATAAAGCTGTCAATAGCAGCAACAGATTTAGTTCTTTTTTCAAGCCTTGTTTTATTTTTACGGATTAAACCGCCTATTATATCAACAACCTTATCAAGGGCATCATTCATTTCTGCACAAGTATTTTCTGCACGATATAATATACCATTATCTCTAATAGTCAACTCAACTGTCTGACTATTTTTTTGTAGTGTAACAGTTACATTAGCTTCGGCTGATTCGCTGAAAATTCTTTCAAATTTACTAAGTTTTTTTTCAACTCTCTCTTTAAAATTATCTTTAAGATTTACATTTCTTGCAATATAAGTAATTTTCATAAAATTACCTCCTAGGTATTTTCTTTAACAAAAGTTTTTAACTTATATACTGATATGACATAAATTTTTCCGTTATGTTTTATCAAACCTATTTTATAACGCTTGTCCAATATAAAAATTACATAAAAAACTAATTCTTAATTTATCAGCAATTAGTACATCTTTCTTTTGTTGTTATGATTATAGCATATAATTTATAAAAAATAAATATTTTTTATGAATTTTTTGTAATTTATTTTATAAAACTCGTTAGCAGAAACAGAAAAATTAATACGTTAAGATTTCTTACTTTTATAATTTAGCAACATAATTAAAGTATTAATTATGTTGCTAAAAGCGTCAACTAAATCTTCTATTGCAGATGATATAAAATCATTATTTATTATCAAGTATTCTGTTTATCTTAATAAAAAGAGAGACGCCGATCAGGCATCTCTTCATAACAAAATAATTAATTTTTTTGATTTCGTCTTGATCTTCGTGATGAATTTTCTGAGCCGCGTTTTAAATCAGAAAATTTCTCTTCACTTGTTTGCTTAAACTTAGACATTAAATCTTCAAAGCTGGCACTTTCATTTCTACGTGAACTTTGCCACTCAAAATTCCCTGGACTTGTAACAGAAGAGACACTATCACGAGATTTGCTGTCAAATTTCTTGTTACCTCTGAATTGTTTTCCGCTGCGATTGCCGTTAAAATCTCGACGTTCTCTTTTATCAAATCTATCATTCTTTTCGCTTTTAGATTGATTATCCATAGCTTTTTTTATTGAAAGACTTATTTTACCGTTTTCACCTACTGATAAAACCTTAACCTTTACAGTTTGACCCTCTTGCAAAAAATCTGTAATTTTGTTTACAAAAGTTGGCGCAACTTCAGAAATATGTACCATACCCGACTTTCCCTCAGGTAAATCAATAAATGCACCAAAATCTGTAATTCCTGTAACTTTACCTTCTAAAATGTTTCCAACTTCAACTGCCATTAAAATAATGTCCCCCTAAGAATAAATATAAGTTAAACCAAAATGCCGTAGGCATCATTGTTAATCTCCTGAAATATTTATAAAAATACGCTCATCATTATAAGCATAGTCAAGATCTTCCCTGGCTGATTTTTCTATATAAGCTGTATTTTCATTGTCATTTGAATTTAATATATCATTAATTTCATCATTCTTTACTTCTTCAATAATTATCTGATCTTTTATATCATTAAGCTCAGTTGTTTTATTATTTATCTCTACCTGCTGTGATATAAGTGTTACAACAGAATAAATAATAAACAATAGCAAAAAAGCACCGATAATTATATCTGTTTTATTATTAGAAAAAAACTTAGCTCTTGATTCTTTGCTGACTTTTTCTTTTTTTGATATCTTTTTAACTTCCTTTAACTGCATAGCACTACCTCTTAAACAATTTTCGGTTAAATTTACTTACACTTTTTATTATTATACAATAAATTTTGCTTTTATGGCAAGAAGTTTTCTTCGTTTTATTAAATAATGGAAATTTAACCAGTATAAAATCTTTAAAGCCTATTAATATTGTTACAAATAGCTTAATAATTTTTTTAATAAAGGAAAAAATTTTATTAAAAAGTAAATAGATAATATAAAAAATTTTTCCTGTTAAAAGACCCACAGTAAATCTAAACAGCAAAAATCCTATTAATTCACCCAACAGAATAAAGGCTCTTACATCTCCTTTATTATAGCACAATGAAAAAAAGAATGTAATAAAAGCAGCCAACACCATAAAAATAACATCCTGAATAAATACGTCTGTTTTGCTGTTAAAACCAATATAGCGCAAAAATCTGAAAGGTTCATTTATAACACCTAAAACCACACCACATAATAACGCAAAAATAAAAATACTTAGTTGCTGTGATATAAAAAACTGCATTGTAATTTACCTGAATAGTTTGTTAAACAAGCCGCCGCTTTGCTTATTTTGGGTATATATTACTGCTTCAATATCACCATCTATATCAACCTCATTAGTTTCAAGACTAAGCTTATTTATGTGCAGCTTTGAACCTCTAAGGTGTATTTCTCCATAGTCAGTGTATAAGGTTACAGCCTGTTCATCAAAACTACCCATATCTTTAACACCGGTAAATGATATAGAAGATCTGTTTTCTATAATAACACTATGTGGAACTTTTGGTTTTAGCTTATCCTCGTGCATATATATACCTCCATTTATTTATAGTATAATATATGCATACAAAATTTTAATTATGAAGATTACTCAATTACCTTATACATTAAAGGTGCGTCCTCTTTTTTTGCATATTCATTAATTTGCAAAACTTCTGCCTTAAATGGTTTTGATCCTAGTTGAATTTCAAGTATATCGCCTACCTTTACGGCGTATGACGCACGCTGAGGTTTACCGTTAACCAACACTCTTTGAGCATCACAAGCATCGTTTGCAACCGTACGTCTTTTAATAATACGAGATATTTTCAAAAATTTATCTAATCTCATTTTACTACTCCTTAATACTATTCTTTTTTATATATTGAACTTAATTTTTTAATATTTTACTCAAGCTTAAATTAACACAGATGGCAAATTATAATTTATAAACTAATCATAAAAAACAAAAACCGACTTTCACAAACAAAAAGTCGGCTGGTTAAATAACCAAATTACTTATTTACAGCATCCTTAAAGTTTCTGCCGGCTTTAAAAGCAGGAACCTTTGAAGCAGGAATTGTAATTTTAGTATTTGTTCTTGGGTCAACACCTGTTCTTTCGTTGCGCTGACGCTGTTCAAATGTACCGAAACCAACAATTTGAATCTTCTCACCCTCAGCTACTGTTGAAACAATTGTATCAATTATGGCTGTTACTGCTTTTTCAGCGTCTTTTTTTGTTAGTTCACTTTTTTCTGCCACCTTGGCAATAAGTTCTGTTTTGTTCATAATAAAACCTCCGTCATGCATTATTGTTCATTAGCTTTAACTTTCTCCCAAAGTTCATCTAACTCCTCAAGAGAAGTTTCATCCAACTTTATATTTAACTCACTCGCAAGCTTTTCCATTTTTGAAAAGCGAGAAATGAATTTTTCACAAGCATTATACAGTGCTTTTTCAGAGTCTGTTTTTATAAATCTTGCAACATTAACTGCTGAAAACAACACATCACCAAGTTCTTCCTCCATGTGCTGACTATTACCTTTACTAATAGCCTCGTCAAGTTCTTGAATTTCTTCTTTAAGCTTTAACATTGCACCATCAACATTTTCCCAGTCAAAACCAATCTTTGCAGCTTTTTGCTGTATTTTTTGACTTCGCATAAGGGAAGGTAACGCACGGGATATACCATTTAAAACCTCTGACTGAGTTTTTTGTGACTTTGTTTTCATTTTTATAGCATCCCAATTTTTTAAAACCTGGTCTGTGGTATTTGCTGTTACATCAGAGAATACATGAGGATGCCTGATTATCATTTTTTTACATACGCCATCAGCAACATCATCAATATTAAATTGATTTTTTTCGTTTTCAATTTCTGTATGAAAAACAACTTGAAGCATAACATCACCAAGCTCTTCTTTTAAAAGCTCGGTATTATCAGTGTCAATAGCCTCAATAACCTCATAAGTTTCTTCAATAAAATTATTTCGTATCGAATGGTGATCCTGCTCAATATCCCAAGGACATCCACCCGGTGCTCTTAAAATTTTAATAATTTCAACCAAATCATAAATATTATAACTATCTTTTTCTTTAAAATCCATTAAAAGTTCTCCTAGTCAACAATTACCAATCACTTTATATATTCTACCTCAAAAGCTTATATTTTGCAAGCAATTTTGATATTTTATTTCCTCCGGGGATTTCCTGTAAATCTTCAATTGTAATACCTTTAAACAGTATTAATGCAATAATATAAACAATTACTGCCACAATTACAGATGGAATAACAGTTAGTCTGCCAGGCTCCATAATATAATTAGATACTACATAATTGCAGCCAAACGCTGCTGCTCCACAGCATATAGCAGCCAAAAGCGGTCTAAGTAAAATTGTTTTAAAGTCAGGCATTATGCCTGTATCCTTTACAATAAAGTAAATGCCTACTACAGAAACAAATAAATATGCTACTAACGAGCCAACGGCCGCACCTTGAATATTAATTACAGGAATACCTACCAGTGTAAAATTAATAATAATTTTAATTATCATACCTACAGTATATAGCTTTAATGGCATATCTACCCTGCCTATAGCCTGCAACATACTGCAAATTGGGGTACTTGTAGCTATAAAAATACTGGATATTCCCATAACCTGCAAAACAGAAGTTGCTATTGTAACCTCTACCCTGACACCATATAACAAAGTAAGCAGCGGCTCTGCCAACACAGTTAGTCCTATACCTGCCGGCAGTGTAACCAACAATGTTACTTTAAGAATAGTATTAATATTGCTTTTAATTTGTGCTTTGTCCTTAACTGTCCAAGCTGCTGTAAGCGAAGGCATTGCACTTTGGCCAAACACCTGTGTAACTGCTGTAACAAGCATTAAAAATGTTAAAGCATAACCGTAACAGCCAAATAAAAATGTCTGAATATTGTATGCTCCGTTAGCATCTAACGCAAAAGTTTCTGGGTCCAGAAAATTGTAAACACTTTGCAATACGGTTCCGTTGCCGGATTCCATAATATTTACAATTCTATTTTGTACAAGGATAGAATCTATGGTGCTGGCAATACTCATTACGAATGAGCCAAGACCTATTGGAATAGCAGTAAGTGCGAGTGTTTTAAACAGCTTTTTGCCCGAATAAGCTTTAGGCGAATTAGCAAGCTGCTTTTTTGTAATTCCTCCGCGGGTAAATTTATATTTTAGCATTAAGTAAATAAATCCACAAAAAGAACCAATAGAAACACCTATGAAAGCTGCTGAAACAGTTAAAGCAGCTAAAGTATTTTTATACATTGCAGAATCAGTCATAGCCATTCCAAAAAGGGTTTTACTGTTTTCATATTCTGATGTACCCATAAAGTTTACAAGGTAAGCAAGTGTCAAACCAACAACCAATTTGCCAGAAACCTCAATAATTTCAGAAACGGCAGTAGGCACCATATACCTCATACCCTCAAAATAACCGCGGTATATAGACATTAAACAGCCAAAAAATACAATTGGAGCAAGCGCAATTACAGGTAACTGTATATAAGAATTACCTATCATATTTCCATAAGCTCCGCTTAAAAGTACCATAAGTAAAAAACAAATAAGTCCGGTTATAATAAAAAACGGAATTGAAATTTTATGCAGCTTGCGAACATCATTATACCTGTGCTTTGATACATATTCAGATACCATTCTTGACAATGCTATAGGAAAGCCTGCCGATGCAACCGTAAAAATTACATTGTATAATTCATAAGCACTGTTAAACAAACCATTGCCTACACCGTCTACAACATTTGCAAAAAGAACTTTAAACAAAGCTCCTATGATTTTAACAACAACAATACTTACTGTTAAAATCATAGCACCTTTTAAGAAGGATTGATGTTCTATACCTTTTTCCTCATCATTGTCCTTCATATCATTTACTGCCGAAGCATTGACTGCCCTACGAGACTTGCTGACAGTATTAGCAGACAAATGAACAGCATACTGATTTATGTCAATATATTCATCATCGTCAAATGAATTTGCGGCTTTTGTTGTATAAGTACTGCGTGATTTATAATAGCCTGAACCTTTATTTTTTAAATTATCATTATCAAACTGGTTAGCCACCGGTTCACCATCCTTTACATAAAGTTTGGCGGGACAAAACCCGCCAAACAATTATAATTTAAATTTTTTACTACTCGGCTATTTCATCTTCAGCTTTGACAGAATCACTTACATTATCTTTTGCCGAAGCATCTTCGGTAACTTCTGTAGCTACCTCATTTTCGACTACATTTACATCTTCAACAGCTTGGCAAGTTACATCATCTACTGATGATGCTGCTGCAACAGTTACATCACCACATTCATCATCTGTATCAGCCACTGCATTATCTGAGTCTGAATTTTTATTCAGCTTCTTACCACACTTACAGCAAAAAACAGAATCCTTATCATTTTCAGCCTTACAGCTGTTGCATACAACCTTGTTTTTAGCTATTGTAAGCATTTCTCTTGTAATTTGAAGATTTTCTTCAAGCTCAGTAATATCATCTACCATTTTCTGAAGCTTTTCGTTATCAATGTCACCTGTTAATGTACACTTATAAACATATTCGCCAAGCTCCTGCTTTTTTTTGTTAATTTCGCCTTTGATACCTGATTCAGAATATTTTAGCTTTGAATATTCTTTAATTTGTCCTGCTTTTACACCAACAGTAGTTGCGGCAGTTTTAGCATTTATAATAATATCGTCCAATAGTCCCATAAGAACATCTCCTTGTAAATTTATAGAATTATTATATCACTAGCTTATATAATAATCAATTGCTATTTTGTTAATATTAGTAGCAGTAATATGTCAGATTTTACAATTTATAAAATAATTTTATTTCATTTTTTCTCTTTATCATTTCCTGAAAATCATTTACATACCAGTCCGGATATTTATAGTTGAACACCCTGTTAAGCTTACCCTCTTCTTGATTTTTTAGCTTTGTTACAGCACCTGCCCCACAGCCCAATATAGAATGGGTTTCGTCCATAATATAAACATTGTATAGTCCGTCATTCTCCTTTTTAGCATAACCAATATTTTCAAGATTACCAACCATTCTGCTTTGGCGGTATAAATAATATGGTCTAAAGCCTTTCTCTTCAAGAAGATTTTTACAATAAGAGTGCATTTTGGCTGCTGTTTCAGCATCTTTCTTAATAATTTGTACTCCTTGTATTGTAAGGTTTGAAGAACGCTTCATTGACAAAGTATGTACAGTTATACTTTCGGGATTTAAACCTGTAATTATATCAAGAGTATTCTTAAAGCTATCAAGTGTATCTTCAGGCAATCCCACTATTAAATCCATATTTATATGATTAAAACCTACTTTTCTTGCAAGGTTAAATGCATCAATTGTTTGCTGTGCAGTATGCTTTCTGCCAATTGCCTCCAGAACCTTGTCATTCATAGTTTGCGGGTTAATGCTTATTCTGTCAGCACCGTTTGCAAGTATAACCTTTAGTTTATCCTCAGTAATAGTGTCAGGTCTGCCTGCCTCTACTGTAAATTCTTTACACTGCTCCACAGGAAAGCTTGTATTTATTGTTTTTAGCAGCTTATCCATTTGCTCGGCATTAAGGGTAGTTGGCGTACCACCACCAATATACACAGTTTCTAACTTAAGATTTTGTCCTTTTATAATGCTTGCAGTATATTCAATTTCTTTACAAAGCAAATCTACATAAGGTTCAATCAGCTTTTTTGCTTTTAAGGTTGCTTGTGAAATAAAAGAACAATAACTGCACCTTGAAGGACAAAAAGGAATTGAAATATACAAGCTGTAAGAATTTTTAGAAGACATTTTTATAATAGGCAATTCATTTTTTTCGGTTTCTTCTGCCAAAGCTATTTTTTCATCAGTTACAAGGAATTTTTCTTTAAAATATTTTTTGGTATACTCTGTACCAAATTGTTCTGACAATCTTCTAAACAGTTTTATAGGTCTTACACCCGTTAAAATACCCCATGGTGGGTTCATCTTTGTATAATCAGCCAACAGCTTGTAAAGACACACAGCCATTACTCTTTCTTGCTCGTTTTTATAATCTTCATCGTTTTCGATATAAGCCACTTTCTGTGAAGCTTGATTTTGATAATTGTCAAAAATAACCTCAACCTCTATAAGCTTATCGTTTTCTTTATTAGTAATCAGAGTTTTTACAGCAGGTGCTTCAAATATAGTTTTATCTGAAAAGTCATCTCTTATAATTTCAATTTTTTCATTAGGGAAAAAAACTCTTGTAAGGTTTTCCATTTCATAATGAAAAGTGTTATTAATAATATATATTTTCATAAATCACCTTATATTACCGACTTCATATATGGATTGCAATTCTTTTCGTAGGATAAGGTAGAAAATTCACCATGTCCGGGATAAATTTTATACTCACCTGTCATTTGGGCAATTCTTGCAAGAGATGACATCATTTCTTTATCACTGCTTGTAGGAAAGTCTGTTCTGCCCATTGAAAGCTTCATAAGAGTATCACCTGTAAAAATACAATCATCAATTATATAACAACCGCTGCCTTTGGTATGCCCCGGTGTGAGAATAAAGGTTATTTTACTATTGCCAAGCATAATAGTGTCATTGTCAACAGTGGTAATGTCTGCCTCAGCCTTAGGCACGGTAATCCCCATGAAAGGCAGTGATAAATTCAAATTATCATCAGACAGTAAAGGCTGGTCAGCCTTGCTTATAACAAGCTGTGCATTAGTTTTATCTTTTAATTCTTTGGCATAGCCTATGTGGTCAAAATGACCATGAGTGAGCAGGATATATTTTATATTATTTTTCTGTGTATTAATTAGATTTTCAAGTGCTGTTGTCTTCGCACCGGGGTCAATAACTGCTATAAGCCCTGTGTCAACATCCTTAACAATATAACAGTTAACCTGCAAAGCACCTACAGGAATACTTTGAATTCTTATCATTTACGGGGCAGCTCCTTTGAATTTATTATAATTGTCACAGGTCCATCGTTTAACAGCTCAACCTTCATATCTGCACCAAAAGTTCCTTTATCTACTTTTTTAACACCACAGCTTTGCAGCTTAGCACAAAAATATTCATATAAAGGTTCTGCAATGCTTGGTACAGCAGCATCTCCAAAATACGGTCGTCTTCCCTTACGACAGTCACCACAAAGTGTAAAATTAGAAATTACCAGTGCTTCACCGTTAATATCAAGCAGCGATAAATTCATTTTGTCATTTTCGTCACAAAAAATTCTAAGATTTGCTATTTTATTTACCAGTAAATCAGCCTCAATTTTGTCATCCTCAGGCTCTACACCTACAAAAATTAAAAAGCCTTTTTCTATTTTTCCAACTACGTCGCCATTAACTTTTACGTTAGCATAGCTTACCCTTTGTACTACAGATTTCATATTCACACCTCTTAAAGTCTTGAAACTGCCTGAACACCACTAAGGTTAGAAAGCTTTGCAACAATTCCCTTTAAATGCTCCATATTATTAACAGTAATAGAAAGGCGTATGCTTGCTATACCGTTTTTACTTTCTGTTGAATTCATTGAGTGAATATATATATGAAGAGAACTTAAAACATTGGTAATATCTGCTAGCAAGCCTGTGCGGTCAACTGCAACTACTTCAATAGTAGTCTGGTAAGACTCTGACTTTGAAACTTCGTCATCCCAACGAGCATCTACCCAACGAGCGGCATTTTCGGTATTTTCACGGTCAGCAGGTACATTTTTGCATGAGCATTTATGAATTGAAACACCGTTGCCTCGGGTAATGTATCCGATAATTTTGTCACCGCGCATTGGGTTACAGCAACGGGCAAGATTTACAAGCATATCATCTACACCTTCAATAATTACACCATTGCTTGACTTTATTTTTGCAGGTTTTGTTTCTATTACAGGAAGCTGCTCAACAGTTTCTTGTATTTTATATTTCTTATTGTACAGCTCCTTCATTCGCGGTACAAGCTTCCAAATAAGCAAACCGCCGTAGCCGATAGAGGCATAAAAATCGTCAATACTGGTAAATTGTTTCTTTAAAATTTCATAAAAGAACTCTGCACGTTCGTCTTCAGTAAGAATAATACCGTTGTGCTTAAATTCTTTATCAATTTCAGCTTTGCCACGTTCAATATTTTCCTCACGGCATTCTTTTTTAAACCACGATTTAATTTTGCTTCTGGCTTCGCTTGTTTTTACCTTTGCAAGCCAGTCACGCTTTGGTCCTGCTGTTTCTTTACTTGTTATAATTTCTACAATTTCGCCCGTATGAATAACATAGTCAATAGGTGTAATTCTGCCATCGACCTTTGCTCCTACCATTCTGTTGCCAACTGCCGAATGAATAGCATAGGCAACGTCTATTACAGTTGCACCTGTAGGAAGGCTTAGAACGTCTCCCTTTGGGGTAAATATAAATACCTCTTCAGGGGCAAGGTCAGTTTTTATGTTACGTAAAATATCTGTTTCGTCATCTGATTGATTTTCAAGCATTTGCCGTATCCAGCTGACCTTGTCACCTATAGAGTCTTTTTTATTAATGCCAAGCTTATATTTCCAGTGGGCTGCAATACCGTATTCAGCTGTATGGTGCATTTCCCACGTTCTTATTTGAACCTCGAAAGGAACTCCCTCTTTGCCCAGCACTGTTGTATGTAGTGACTGGTACATATTAGGCTTTGGTGTGGAAATATAATCTTTAAATCTATTTGGCAGTGGCTTGTAAACGTCGTGTACAATGCCAAGAATGTTGTAGCAGTCGCTTACTGTATTTACAATAACTCTTACTGCAAAAATATCATAAATTTGCTCTAAGGTTTTTCCCTTCATAAAGGTTTTGCGGTAAATTCCGTTAATACTTTTTACCCTGCCCTCAATATAAACATCGCCTACTATAGATTTTGCTTTTTCGTTGATTTCAGCCTTTATATTATCTATAAACTTCTTTCTGTCCGATTCGGAAAAAGCAAGAGCATCTTCAATTTCTTTATATCCTACAGGGTCAAGGTAGCGCAAAGAAAGGTCTTCCATTTCTTCTTTTACGGTACGAATACCTAAACGGTGTGCAATAGGTGCATAAACCTCCATATTTTCCAGAGCCTTATCACGCCTTTTTTGCTCTCTCATACATTCAATTGTACGCATATTGTGCAAGCGGTCTGCCAGTTTTATAATTATTACACGAATATCGTCGGACATTGCAATAAGCATTTTTCTTATATTCTCTGCCTGCTGTACCTCACGGTTAGAATAAGGAATTTTTTTAAGCTTTGTGACACCGTCGATTAAATGGGCAATTTCTCTGCCAAAAACTTTTATAATTTCTTCAAGGGTTACTTCCGTATCCTCAACAACATCGTGCAGCAAAGCAGCTACAACAGATTCGGTATCCATACCCAAATCAACAAGAATACACGCTACAGAGGTTGGATGTAAAATGTAAGGCACGCCTGACACACGGCGTTGGTCACCGTGTGCTTCGCAGGCAAGGTTATACGCCTTTTCAATTAACTCTGTGTCATACTCCTTGCCGCTTTCTCTTATCATTCTTTTAAGCTCTTCATAATCTTGATAATGAACCATTACCTCTGACATTTTAATTCCCCCTTTTAGAATTACATAACAGTTTTATTTTATGTAACTTACCAACTGCCGCATAATTTTTGCACTGTTAAGATCTGCT
This sequence comes from uncultured Clostridium sp., assembly GCA_902471875.1. GTDB lineage: Bacteria > Bacillota > Clostridia > Oscillospirales > Acutalibacteraceae > CAG-964. Next base: position 22,381 of record CABRLN010000011.1, on the reverse strand, counting down.
TTACCCTGAGTTGGGAGCAATGTGATATTTGTTTTTCCTCTGTTTTGGCTGTAATCAATAAGTGCAAGCTGATGCATTGCAGTTAATATTACCTGCAGCCTGCCATAATTAATACGACCGTTGTTTAGTCTGGTACATATTATATCAGTCGGATATTGCCAAACTTTTTCTCTGCGTAAAAATTTAAAGACTAATGCAAAATCCTCTCTTGAAGGTAAAAGCACCTTTGCCTCTTCAGGTGTAAGAACGTCAAGATCCATTAATCTTTCATAAAGCTGATTATGCTTTAGCATAAGCTGTGTGTCGGCATTATCCGCTTTTATTTCTTTTATAATTACACTTAGTGATTGTTTATTGTTATATTCACTTACATCTACAGTTACTGCCAAATCAAGTATTTCACCCACCTGGTACGGAAATTGTTTTGCTGTTGTAAAAAACAGCATTGCATTCAGCGTTGTATCGCTGCGCTGAATGGTAAGGCGCAAGTGATTACCACCGCCTACAGGAGTAACTGCTTTTAAACACATATTGTATAAACCAAAAACAGGCGTCGGGTTGCCTGCACCAAATGGCTCAAGCATAGCAACGCTTTTAGCAAGCTCTGTATTAAGAAATTTAGGGTTTAGCTTGCAGTCGATTTTCAAGGTCTGCAAGGGCATGTCACCAATTTGCTTGGCATACTGGTTAAGCCTGATTGAAAATTCTTCAATATCAGAAGAATTAATACTTAAACCTACAGCCATAGGGTGACCGCCAAAATGAGTAAGTAAATCTTTACACGAGGTTATTGCGTCTATTAAAGAAAATCCTTCAATGCTCCTGCCACTCCCCTTTGCAATGTCACCGTCTGTTGTAATTATTATTACCGGTTTGCCGTAAATATCCTTTACTCTTGAAGCAACTATGCCGATAACCCCTTGGTGCCAGCCATTGCCGCTTATTACCATAATTCGTTTGTATTTTAAATGTGGATTTTCTTCAATATAGTCAAGCACTTCTTCAAGAATAGACTTTTCAATTTCTTGTCTGTTTTTATTATCCTCTGAAAGCTGTGCGGCTATTTCCGTGGCAATAATTTCGTCCTTGGTTAAAAGCAATTCAACAGATTTTTCTGAAAGCGCCAGCCTGCCGCAAGCGTTTATACGTGGAATTAATGTAAAAGATACTTTGCCTGCTGTAAGTTTATTATTACCTTTTATACCCGCACTGTCAAGAAGTGCATTTATACCGGTTCGATTTAAAGCTTTAATATTTTTAAGTCCGTTTTTGACAATTATTCTGTTTTCACCTGTCAGTGAAACTATATCGCCTATTGTACCCAATGAAGTAATATCAGAATATTTTTCAAGTAATAAGGCTATATCAAGATGTTCGTCTTCAAGAGCCATAATAAGCTTAAAAACTACACCGACACCTGAAAGATGCTTAAATTCTGACATACAGTCCTCACGGTGAGGATTTACCACAGCAACTGCATTTGGCAGCGTTGCAGGCGGCGTATGGTGGTCAGTTACCACTGTGTCTATACCTAAAGATGATGCATAGTCAATTTGTTCAATTGCAGAAACACCATTATCAACAGTTATTATAAGCTTTACTTTATCAGCATATATTTTATCAACTGCACTATTGTTCATACCATAGCCTTCTGACTCTCTTGAAGGGATATAATAGGTAACATTGGCACCAAGTGAATTAAGATAATCATAAAGCAATGCGGTAGAGGTTACACCATCTGCATCATAGTCGCCGTAAACACAAATTCTTTCATTGTTCTGCAGGGCTTTAAAAATTCGTTCTGTCGCCTTGTCCATATCAATAAGCAAAAACGGGTCGTCAAGCTCTTCGTTTTCGTACAAAAAGCTGTTAATATCCTCATATTTATTTATTCCTCTTATTGAAAGCAACATAGCTACAATAGACGGTATTCCAAATTCTGAAATTATGTTCTTAACCTGTTCTTTATTAAGTTGTTCAGGTTTCCAATACTTCATAAAATTACCTACTTAAAAATGTATTTATAAATTTACCTATAAAAATTGCGGATTTAAAATCTTTGTATACACCAGTTAAGTCTGATTTAATTACTTTGCTCTGCCTTTATAAGCATTTCTTCTGCATGTTTTAAGGTAAGCTCTGTAATTGACACTCCTCCTATTATACGTGCAAGCTCATGGGTACGCTGCTTAAAGTTAAGAGGAGTAACCTGTGTGAAGGTACGATTATTTTCAACGTTTTTCTTAATAAGAAAGTGGGTGTCTGCCAAAGCCGCAATTTGCGCCTGATGGGTTATACAAATAACCTGCCTTGCTGCAGAAAGAGCTTTAAGCTTGTAGCCAACCTTTTGTGAGGCACTGCCGCTTATACCTGTGTCAACCTCGTCAAATATCATTGTTGCTACTATATTATTTGCGGCTATAACATTTGTTATAGCTAACATCATACGTGAAAGCTCACCGCCTGAAGCTATTTTAGAAACAGACTTTGGTTCTTCACCGGGATTTGCCGAAATTAAAAATTCCAGTTTATCACAACCGTTTTCGTTAAGGGGACAACGTTCAATATTTACCTTTAAGTTTACATTAGGCATATCAAGATATGTCATTTCTTCTTTTACCCTTGACATAAATTCATTGGAAATTTCTTTTCTTTTTGCAGAAAGCTGAAGTGCAAGAGCCTTTGTAGACTGAAAATATTTATTGTATTCTTTTTGCAGATGTTCCAAATTAAATTCATAGTCTTCTAACTGTGCAAGCTCATTTTTTGCATTTTCGCAAAACTGCAAAATTTCTTCGGTGGTACTGCCATACTTTTTTGATAGCTTATACAGCAAATCCAAACGCTCTTCAATTTCTTCGAGTCGGTAAGGGTTGGTGTCAACCGTGTCAAGCAATGAGGACAGCTCCTCTTCGCAATCCTGCAATTCATAGTACACATTTGAAATACGCTTGCTTATATTTTCGGACTGTGGCATATATTCAGAAATTTCACTAATATAGTCATTGCATTCTTTTAATAAAGATATGCACCCGCTACCATCTTCGCCTCCTGAAAGAATGGCAGCAGCCACCGAAATATTTTTAATAATATCTTGTGCATTTAAGGCTTTGTTGCGCTCTTCGGTAAGCTGTTCGTATTCACCCTCTTTCGGGTCAATATCTTCAATTTCGTTTATTTGATAACGTAAAAGGTCAATTTGACGCTCACGCTGAGAATCATCAGTTTGGGCATTATTAAGTTTACGTTTACACTCCCTTAAAATCGCTAAATTCTCTCTGTACTCTTTTTTTATGCTGTCAAGGTCACCAATACTATCTATATATGTAATATGCTTTTCAGGTGACATAAGGTTATAGCTTTCATGCTGACCGTGAACATTTACCAAGTGGGCAGTAATTTCTTTTAGTATTGCCAAAGTTGCAGGTCTGCCATTTATTCTGCAAGAGCTTTTACCGCTTGACGTAAGCTTACGCTGCAAAATAAGCTCTTCGTCATCTTCACAGTCGAATCCGTATTTATTAAGCAAATCATACACAACATTATTTGTAACGGTAAAGCTGCCGCTGACAAAAGCCGTGTCAGCACCAAAGCGTATCATATCCTTTGATATTCTTCCGCCTAACAGTGCGTTGATAGAACCTATTATGATTGATTTACCTGCACCTGTTTCACCTGTTAAAACATTAAAGCCCTTGGTAAAGTCTATATTTGTTTTTTCAATTACAGCAATATTTTCTATGTACAATGAATTAAGCATAAAACTCACCTTTTACATATTTTTCTTTAATTCTGATGTTAACGACGCTGCCTTGCTGCCGGAGGAAGTTACTATAAAAATAGTATCATCACCCGCTATTGAGCCAAGCATACCGTCCCATTCTATTGAATCAAGGGCGGCACACACACCCTGTGCCATACCGCTTGTTGTTTTAAGGACTATCATATTCTGAGCAAAATCAACACTTATTACCGCTGTCTTAAAGAGATTGTTAAAGTTAGATAAAGCATCCATACCTGCTTTATTACCTGTTGTGTATTTATATTTACCGTTACCAACAGGAGTTTTTACAAGCTTGAGCTCTTTAATATCTCTTGAAATTGTAGCCTGAGTAACTGTAAAACCTCTTTCACTCAGTCTTTCAATAAGCTCCTCTTGGGTGTCAATATCATATTCCTGTATAATTTCAAGTAAAGCTGCGTGTCTGCGTGATTTCATAAAGCTGCCCCTCCTTTATACGCCGCGTTCATTGAGCTTATTGTTAAGAACAGTATAAAAGTTTTGTGGTTTCATAGATATTAAGGTAAATGATTTTTCATACTTTTCTACAGTTACCCTTGTTTCTTTATTAAGTGATAAATAATACTGACCGTCAACAGTTAAAAACGCTTCTGAATCAGAGCCTTCACCAGTTAGTGCATGTGCTGTCAGCTTGTCAGTATGCTTAAAAATAACAGAACGTGAAAACAAACTGTGAGGGCAAATTGGGGTTAGTAAAATACACTCCATATCAGGACAAATAACAGGTCCTCCTGCTGACAACGAATATGCTGTAGAGCCTGTTGGGGTTGAAAATATTATACCGTCAGCTCTATACTGACAGGTTCTTTTGCCATTTACCGAAACAGATAAATCCATCATTCTTGACATAGAGCCTCTGGAAATTACAGCATCATTTATTGCATAAAGCACATCGGTTTTGTCATGCGTTTCAACAGTTACCTTTAACAACATTCTTTGCTCAGTAAAATATTTACCTGTAAGCAAATTTGAAAGAGAATCAAGCTGATTTGGTTCTAGGGTAGCGACAAAACCAACTCTGCCGAAATTAATGCCTAACAGCGGCTTATTGTACTCTGCTGCGTGACGTGCCATATGTATTATTGTGCCGTCACCGCCTATAGTAATTAAAATATCGCAATTTTTTACCACTTCACTATGAGAGCCGTAATATTCAATTTTATTTACGAATTTAGTTTCAGTAATTTTAGCATTATTAAGCATAACAGGAGTAATACCAATGCTTATAAGCTTTTCTATTACCTTTGGCTGAAACTTTACTGCATCATTTTTTAAGTTGTTGGTAATTACTGCAATCTTCATTTTATCAGTCCTTTTTGTCTAAGGCTAGGTGTGAATTATTTACAAGCTGCTGAGGTATAACTGTAGTTTGCAAAATACCCTGTTCGTTGGTTTTTTGCAGATAAATTAAATATTCAATATTACCTTCGGGTCCTTTTATCGGCGAGTAGTCAAGTCCTAAAACATTAAATCCGTTGTTAAGACAAAAATCTACAATGCTTTGGACAACATTCTGGTGCACCTGTGGGTCACGCACAACTCCCTTTTTTCCTACATTTTCTCTGCCTGCCTCAAACTGCGGTTTAATAAGACAGACGGCTTCAGCATTGTCAGCCATTAAATTTCTTGCAGGCGGTAAAACCAATTTTAAAGAAATAAAAGAAACATCTACCGAAAAAAAGTCTATTTTATCAGGTACTTGTTCTTCTGTAATATACCTAATGTTGGTGCGTTCCAAATTTATTACACGGTCATCATTACGCAGCTTCCAATCAATCTGACCGTACCCAACATCTATCGAATATACCTTTTTAGCGCCATTTTGCAGCATACAGTCGGTAAAACCACCGGTTGAGGCACCAATGTCCATTGTTATTTTATTATTTAAATCTATAGGAAAAGACTGCATTGCCTTTTCGAGCTTAAAACCGCCCCGACTAACATATTTTTGAGCTCCGCCTCGTACCTCTAGCTTTGCGCTAACAGGGTAAGACACACCCGGTTTATCTGCTTTTTGATTATCTACATAAACAAGACCTGCCATTATTACAGCCTTTGCCTTTTCTCGGCTTTGGGCATAGCCTGATTCGTAAACTAAAATATCAAGTCTTTTTTTTTCAATTTTTTCTGCCAAAATAATTGCCCCTTTTGGTGTAAATAATTTTCATATATTATCAAGAATTGTGTTAGTCATACCCTTTGTGTCCAACCTTAGTTTTTCAAGCAAAGAATCAACCTTTGCATGCTTGACATAAATATCGTCTATAGCTGTAAGATTATATTTGCCGCTGTAGCCTCTTTTCGAAATTTCGTTAAAGAAATGTTCACCCACACCGCCTGTTGCCATACCCTCTTCAAAGAAAAATATATTTTTATATTCAAGTGCTATATTAAGAGCTTTATCCGGAATAGGCTTTATTCTGTTAAGCTTTAGAATACAGACACCTACCCCTTTATTTTTAAGAATTTCAAGTGCTTTACAGGCATTTGAAAATATTTTTCCGTAAGTAACAATAAGCATATCAGTTTTTGAATTACCATAAATTTGGTAATGCTTTTTAGTAGGTAAAAAATCTTCAGGCCTATAAGGCTCACAGCCACGGGGATATCTTATTGCTATAGGACCGCTGTTTGACGCTGTGGCATTTTCCATTGCAGTTTCAAGCTCATTAAAATATGTGGGACTATATATTTCTAGGTTAGGTACAGAATTAAGCAGTGCTACATCAAATACCCCCTGGTGTGTTTCACCGTCTTCACCAACAAGCCCCGCCCTGTCAATAGCAAAGACAACATGAAGATTCTGCATTGCAATATCATGTATAATTTGATCTATGCCGCGTTGTAAAAAGGTAGAATACACTGCAAAAAAAGGCAGCACACCTTCAGCCGCTAAGCCACCCGCAAAGGTTACAGCGTGTTCTTCGGCAATACCTGTGTCAAAAAACCTTGGCTTAAATTCTGATGCAAATTTTGAAAGACCTGTACCGGACAGCATTGCGGCAGTAATGGCACAAATTTTTTTGTTCTTTTTAGCAAGCTCGCAAAGTTTGTGACCAAATACATATGAAAAATCAGTATTTCCAGACTTTGGTTCGCCTGTTTCAATGTCAAATGCAGAAATTCCGTGGTAAGCGTTCGGATTGCTTTCTGCCATTGCATATCCTTTGCCCTTTTTTGTAACTACATGAACAAGAACAGGACCCTTTATATCTTTAACCGTTTCAAACACCTGCAAAAGCTCGGTAATATTGTGACCATCCAGTGGACCATAATAATGAAACCCCATATCTTCAAACAAGGTAGTTTGATAAAGTGCATGACGAAGTTTTGCTTTTGACCATTTCATTACATTTGAAATAGGTTTGCCTACAACAGGAGTTCTTTCTAAGGTATGTTCTACCCTTGCTTTTGTTCTTATATACCCCGGCTTAAACCGTACCCTTTTAAGATAACGTGCCATTGAACCTACATTTTTTGAAATTGACATTTTGTTATCATTTAAAACAACTATAAAATTCTTTGTAAAACGACCTGCATTATTCAATCCCTCATAAGCCATACCGCCTGTTAAAGCACCATCACCTATAACAGCAACAGTATATCCGTCTTTACCTAAAATATTTTTTGCACGTGCTATACCGTATGCAGCAGAAATTGACGTACTGCTGTGTCCCACATTAAAAGCATCATACGGGCTTTCTTCTCTTTTCGGAAATCCCGAAAGCCCCCCCTCTGTTCTAATTGTGTCAAAACGGTCTGCTCTGCCGGTTAGCAGCTTATGGGTATAGCACTGGTGTCCAACATCCCAAACAATAGAATCATTTTTAGAATTAAAAATCTTTTCCAATGCCACTGTAAGCTCTACAGTGCCTAAGTTAGACGCCAAATGACCACCGTTTTGTGACACCACATTTATTAACTTTTCTCTTATTTCATCACAAAGCTCACTTAACTGCTCGTTTGTAAAATCAGCAATATCCTTTGGTGAGGTTATATGCGACAAATAGGGTTTTTCCATAAGAGAAACCTTCTTTCGCTTTTGTATATATTAATAATCTCTTTTAGCCAGTGACAATGCCAATTCTTTTAAAGAGGTTACATCACCCTTAAATTTATTAAGACTTTTAATTGCATTTTCTGTTAGTGTATCTACCAATTTTCTGCATTCATCAAGTCCTAATAAAGTAACATAGGTAGATTTATTGTTTTCTTTGTCACTTCCAACAGGTTTACCAAGTTTATTCTGGTCGGCTGTAACATCTAAAATATCGTCCTGAATTTGAAATGCAAGACCAATACATTCACCAAAAATGGAAGCATTCTTAATTTTTTCTTCACCTGCACCTGCAATAATGCATCCCATTTCACAGGCACTTTTAATAATGGCACTCGTCTTTTTTCCGTCCATTTCTTTCAAAACATCAACAGTAGAGGTTTTTCCCTCATTTTCAAGGTCAATCACCTGACCACCAACCATACCGTTTGCACCGCAGTAGTCAGCAAGATTATTCACTGCCCTTGCCACATTATAAGCATTGTTTGGTGTTAAATTTGATGTAGCAGTTTTAAAAGCAAGCGCCTGCAGTGCATCACCTGACAACAAAGCAATATCTTCACCATAAACCTTGTGGTTAGAAGGCTTTCCACGTCGGTAGTCGTCGTTGTCCATACATGGTAAATCATCATGTATTAACGAGTAGGTGTGTATCATCTCTACTGCACAGGCAAGCGGCATTGCGTCTTTTATATTACCGTCGCAAAGACTGCAAAATTCAATCAACAATCTTGGGCGAATACGCTTACCGCCTGCTGTAAGGCTATATCCCATTGAATTTATCAGATTTTTTTCTAAGCAGTTATTATCAGGCAAAAAATCCTTTAAAGCCTGTTCAATTTTTTCTGTAATATCTGCCATTATTCTTCACCTGCTTCAATTCCTTGCTTGCTTAATTCGGTTACTTTTTGCTGTGCATCATTAAGTGTTTTGTAGCAATAAGACGAAAGCTTTGTTCCTTCTTCAAACAGCTTTAAAGATTCTTCTAACGTCAAGCTTCCTTTTTCTAAAAGAGAGGTTATTTCCTCAAGTCTTAGTAATGATTCTTCAAAAGTTTTCTTTTTTGGCATTTTAATCATTCCCTTTACTTTCAACAATACAATGCAATGTACCGTTACTTACTTTTACAGCTATGCTGTCGTTTATATTAACATCTTCTGTTGATTTTATAATTTTATCACCAAAACTTGCCAAACTGTAACCCCTTGCTAAAATATTAAGAGGACTGAGCGCATTAAGTTTTGCAACATTTTCTTTTAAAATTTCTTTTTTTTGCTGCAAAAGCAAGCTATAAGACTGTAGCATTCTTAAATTAGTATTGTCAAGATTTGCTTTGATTTTAGAAATTTGATAATTTTCTGACATCATAGACAAACGGTCGGTAACACTGTCTGCTTGCTGATGCAATGACGAAATTCTATATTTAACTGCATTTCTTATTCTATTATCGAAGGATAAAATTTCGCTTATCAGCTTCAGTCGGTCAGGTACAGCTATTTCAGCAGCTGCTGATGGAGTTGGTGCAGTTTTATCTGCGACAAAATCACAAATGGTGACATCTGTTGCATGTCCCACTGCTGAAATAATAGGAATGCTTGATTTAAAAATTTCATTAGCAAGAGCTTCGCTGTTAAAAGCCCATAAATCTTCCATTGAGCCGCCGCCTCTGCCAATTATAATAACGTCTGCATTTTTATTATTATTAAAATAATTTAATCCTGCAATTAATTCCGGTACAGCCTTTTCGCCCTGTACGGAAGCAGGATAAAGTATAATATTTGCAAGAGGATACCTTCTGTTCAGGACTTTTTCTATATCTTTTCTAACTGCACCTGTGTCTGAGGTTATTACACCAATCGTTTGAGGAAATTCAGGAATTTCTTTTTTAAATTCAGCATTAAATAGCCCCTGTTTTTCAAGTTTAATCTTAAGTTGATTAAAAGCAACAGTAAGGTCACCTTCACCGTCAGGCTGCATTTGTTCTGCATAAAGCTGGTATTGCCCTGTTGCCTCGTACACAGACACCCTGCCTATTACGATTACATTCATGCCCTCTTCTAATTCAAAACGAAGTCTTGAGACACTACCGGCAAACATCACGGCACGAATAACCGATTTTTCGTCTTTTAACGAAAAATAAATATGCCCTGAACGGTAATGGTTAGTAAGGTTAGAAACCTCGCCTTTTACAAAAACTGATGACATTACAGGATCACCGTCAAGCAAAGACCTTGCATAAAAATTCAACTGTGAAACTGATAAAATTGAGTTCTTCCTCATTTAATATCTTCCTTATTTTTTATAGCTGTCAGCACAGCTATACCTGCAGCATTGTCGGCAGAAAATTCAGGCTGTGCAAAATAAGCACCTAATCTGTTTGTTAAATTGTTTCGTATAATACTGTTTGACATTACTCCGCCTGAAAAAAGCACGGGCATTTTGCCATATTCTTTAAAAATATTCTTAGTCATTATATAAAGTGTTTCTTCTATATATTTTAACACATATGCAGAAATTTCTTCGGCAGAAATATTATTGCTGTACATTTTTTCACAAATATTTTGCACACCCGACATACAGCAGTTATTTCCCTTAACAGTCGGCTTGCATTTAACTGCACCAAAAAAATTAAGTGCAAGTTGTTCAAGCTGTTTTCCGCACGGAAATTGTAAGCCAAGCATAACCCCAACACGGTCAACAAGCTGACCTACGTTTAAATCCAGAGTTTTGCCAACAAGATTTGCACTAATAATGTTATCTTTACAGGGTGTAACAATAAGCGCCTCTGTTGTGCCGCCCGAAACATGAAAAGCCAGATGTTTTTGCTGAAGCAAATTGAACTGACCTGACGAATAAATAGCCGCAGCTATATGCCCTTGCTGATGAGAAAAACTGTACAGCGGTACTTCCATAACAGCTGATAAAGAACGTGCAAAACCACTGCCTACTGTAAAACACGGCATATATGAACCGTTAACATTTCGTGGTGTAAAAGACGCTCCTACCGCTTTTATATCAGACAGCGGAACAAGCTGCGACAAATCCTCAAGCATATCCGGAAGCTGAATTGTATGATGAAACACAGCATCACTTTGACGAAGTCCTAACTGTCCTTCTTTAACAGGTAAAAGTTTTTTTGACTGTACTATATTTCCTCCGACATATACAGCAGTTGAGGTAGTATAGTTGCTTGTATCTATACCCAAATAGGAATTACAATTACACATAGTTTAACCTTACGAACGCACTACAGAGCCTAACACGCCGTTAATAAATGAAGACTCCTCAGGTGTTGAATACTTTTTGGCTATTATAATAGCTTCATTAATTATGACGCTTTCAGGATTTTCAGCCTTTGTTTTTGAAATATCAGTATATTTTAATTCACTGATTGCAAGCTGTAATATACTAAGAGCCGCCTTTGAAATTCTTTTAACGGTTCTGTTATTGGAATTTGCCTGAATTATTGAATTAATTTCGTCCTCGTTATCTTCAATCTGCTTAAGCAAACCCATTGCAAAATCATCAATTTCAAAATCTCTGCTTTCAACAGCAATTTCGTAAAGCTCTTGAAAAGATTCACGATTTATATTTCTTTCAAAAGCCAGTATAAAAGCCTGTTCTCTTGACTGTCTTCGAGATAGTTTTGATTTCATTGTTATCATCCCTTTATTTTTATGTTAAGGTGCTGAATTTATTTATTTTATATTATATCACAAATCTGCATATAATCAAGTAAATATGTTTATTTATACAATCCAGCAAAAAATCCGACTTTGCAATACACACTGCAATTGCGAAATATTGCCTTAGCTTAGCCACTAAATAACATTAATATTTATGAATACAACACCTCCTATTTGCCCATTAATGAATTGTTAAGTATATGTAAACAAAAGAAATTTAGTTGTTTTTACTCTTTTTAAATGATATAATTATTTGCAGCGAGGTGTTTAAATGAACTACAATGACAGAAGCAATTATAATAACATGCCACATAATCAATATAATTATGGTCAGAATAGAACGTATTCGGCAAATGAGAATACACGAAGTGTATATAATCAACAAATACAAGGTAATCAGAGCAATTTTTCTGCACAGCAACAAAAACAAAATTATGATTACAACCAAAATTACAATAGTGGCTATCATCAGCAATTTCAACAAAGCCGGCAACCTAGTTACTTAAATCAACAGCAAAATTTTGTACCCAACTGCGGTTACGGAAATGTAAATACTGTACCCCTTGCAGGTAATTCTCCTGCTTTTGTTCCTAACAATTCGCAAGAATATATTGAAAAACAAAAGAAAATTGCAGTACGAAAAGAGCTTAGGAAGGCTTCTAACCGAATAAGCGGAGGAATGTTAATATTTATTATTGCTACATCCATGCTTTTTTCGGTATTTTTGATTCCTGTAGAATTTATAATAGGAATAAACCAAGACACGCCCTTAGGAATTGACGCTGTTACACTATATATTATTAACGCTATTGTTTCGCTTATTTGTGAATTTATTGCAGCTGTTTTTATTATAAAATTAAATAGCTGTCGTATTGACGAGGTTATAAAAATAAAGAAAACAAATATAGCAGACACAATTAAATATGTATTTGCCGGTATGGGCTTTGTATTTGTTTTTAATCTGCTCTTATCCATTATGAACTCCAATTTAAATATGTTTGGTTTTGAAAATGATATGAGTGATTACGGTGAAATTAACGGTGTTGGCGGAAGCATTATTTATTTTATTGCCATTGCAATTGTTCCGCCTATTATAGAGGAATTTATTTTCAGAGGTGCTATATTAGGCTCATTACGCAAGTACGGTGATGGCATTGCCATAATAGTTTCTGCTGTAATGTTTGGTTTTGCCCACTCAAACTTTATACAAACACCTGTTACCTTTTTAACAGGACTTGTACTGGGATATTTAACTGTAAAAACAGGCTCAATTATTCCTGCTATGCTGCTTCATTTTGTAAATAATGCAACAGCTGTGCTGGGTGAAAAACTAATGGAATTTATTTCGGATGAAAGACTGTACGGAATTGTTGATTCTGCAATAGCACTAATGTTTTTGGCTGTAGGTTTAATTTGTACAATAATGCTTATAAAAAAACACGGAAACAAAATTTTTGAGCTTGATAACTCTGTTCAGATTAAAAAGACAGAACTTACAATGTCTAAAAAACTTGTTTATATATTTACTGCACCATGGACAATTGTTTATACTATACTTACAATTTTATTGTGTATAGAAGCATATATGGCTTTATAATCTATGGGTGAAAAATTTATGCTGCTTGCATTACAACAAGCAGAAAAGGCGTTTGCTGAAGATGAAGTACCTATTGGAGCAGTTGTGGTAAAAAACGGCGAAATTATAAGTGCCGGATACAATAGGCGTGACAAATGCAAAAATGCATTATTACATGCTGAAATGACAGCTATTTATAACGCTTGTCAAAAGCTTGGCGGATGGCGGCTGTGGGAATGTGACCTTTATGTTACCCTTGAGCCTTGCCCCATGTGTACAGGTGCTATTATCAATTCAAGAATACGAAATGTTTACTATGGTGCAAAAAACCCTAAGGCAGGATGTTGCGAAAGTGTGCTAAATCTTTTTGACTACCCCTTTAACCACAAACCAAATGTTACAGGCGGTATTTTGGAAGAAGAATGCGGTAAAATTATGACGCAATTTTTCTTAAAGGTGCGGGAAAAACGAAAACAAGAAAAAGAACAAAATAAGTTTTAAAAACAATAATTTAATATAAAAATAACCTCCTTTGTTTTGTAAAACACAGGAGGTTATTTTTATACTATCATCTGCTTTATTAGTTCAATTAACTCTAGCCATTCTTCTTTTTTTGAATATTATTTGATATTTTAAGCATTAGTTTTGTTGGGGTAAATCTTAAAAAGAAAGTACCAATTTTCATTTTGTTACCCGGTACAATGTCAAGCTTTCCTTTTAAAGCTTGCTGTATTGCATATTTTGCTACATATTCACTGCTTAAGCCTTTCAGTGCAAATTTTACATTTGCAACATCATTAAACTCGGTATTTACCGGGCCGGGACACAGTACAGATATTTTTACAGCCGAACTTTTTTCTTTCAGTTCCTGGTAAATTGCCTGTGACAGCCTGCGCACATAATTTTTTGTTGCATAATAGGTACTCATTAACGGGCCTGCCATATATGCTGCTGATGACGCTACATTAAGAATTGTTCCGCTGTTTTTAGCTGTAAAGTCCTTTAAAAACAGCTTGGTAAGTATATGCACAGCAACAATGTTTGTTTTTATCATATTAAGTTCGGTATTTAAGTCCGTGCTGACAAATTCGCCGCATAAACCAAAGCCTGCATTATTAATAAGAAAATCAATATTTTCATTTTTTACCTTATGATACATCTCTATACAATTTTCTTCTTGTGATAAATCACATTCAATAATTTTCACATTAACATTTGTAATTGTATTTTTAAGCTCTTCCAGTCTGTCCTTTCTACGTGCAACTAAAACAAGGTCATAACCTTTTTGCGACAAAACCTTAGCCATATCTCTGCCAATACCTGAACTTGCACCTGTAATTAATGCCTTCATTTTTGCACCCTCTACCCCACAATTAAATTATCTTTTATTTTCGAGTTCATTAAGCTTTAAAGCAACACTGTCTTCATAATTATAGCCAATAACCTCTGTAGCTATACTTTTTAATTTATCTACTGAATTCATAACAGCATACGACTTGTCAGAAATATTAAACATTGGAATATCATTCAGCGAATCACCAAAAACCTCAAGGCTTTTACAATTAAGTATTTCTTTCAGCTTTAAAGCTGCATTAGCTTTTGTAGCTTCTGCCGGCATAATCTCACACCAATATTCTTCTCGGTAAATTTCCTGCTGAAAAACCGTATTGTAATTTTTATTATCTTTAATTCCGTTATAAAGTGGCAATAAATCATCATGGCTTTCAATAAATGTTACATAAAACACATCACCACAAAAAGATTCTTCAATACTGTTTACAGGCGTCATTCGTCTATCGTTTTGTCTGTTTGAAAGATAATAATTAAAGCCCTCACTAAGCTTACCATTACAATTCCAAAATACTTTTTCTTTACCATTAATAAGTGTATATACAAGCGGTATATAACTGTGTTTTTTTGTAAAGTCTATAAGCTCTCTAATTTGCGCCTTATTAAAAGTAACCTTATGTAAAAAACGATTACTCTTAATATCATATATAAAAGCACCATTGTATATAATTACAGGCAAATTAATATTAAGTCCTTTAGTTATTATAGATGAAGACTTATACGACCTTGCAGTTGCATAAGTAAAAAATACACCTTTTTTTATTAAATTATTAATTATATTGCTGCTTGTATTTGAAACTTGACTATTTTTGTCCAGCAATGTTCCGTCCAAGTCGGTAATATATAACTTCTTCATTAAAACACACCCTTAATTCACATAACTTATATAATTTATTAAGGCAACAATTATATAATAAATGGTAATCCAACAAAAATTTCTCTAAAAAATATATGATAATTATTTTATAATTATACCTTATTTAAGGCTGTATTTCAAATTATATTATTTTAAGCTTAATTTAAGGTTTAAAATATATTATAATAGATAAACATAGGCATATATTAAAAAACTGTTAAAAACCTGAACCACACCTTGAATTTATAAGGAGAAAAAACATGCGACTACTTTTAGCTGAAGACGAAAAGGAACTTTCAAATGCACTTGTAACAATATTTAAGCATAATAATTATTCAGTTGATTCCGTTTATAACGGTCAAGATGCACTGGATTATTTGGAAACCGGAATATACGACGGAGTTATACTTGATATTATGATGCCTGTTATGGACGGAATTACTGTACTTAAAACTATACGACAAAAGGGAAATTCTGTGCCCGTGCTGCTGCTTACGGCAAAATCTGAAATTGACGACCGTGTGCTTGGATTAGACAACGGTGCCGATGATTATCTTACAAAGCCGTTTTCTACAAAAGAACTTCTAGCAAGAATTCGTGCAATGACACGTCGTCAAACAGAAACAACCAATTCTGTATTAACATTTCAAAATATTACTCTTAACCGTTTAACATTTGAACTTTCATCTGAAAAAGGAAGCTTTAAACTTGCAAACAAAGAGTTTCAAATGATGGAAATGCTGATGTCAAATCCTATGCAAATAATTTCTCCAGAACAATTTATGGTCAAAATTTTGGGTTATGACACTGACACAGAGCTAAGTATTGTATGGGTTTATATTTCTTATTTAAGAAAAAAGTTGACTGCTCTGAAAGCAAATGCTGCAATTAAAGCAAGCAGAAATCAAGGCTATTCACTGGAGGCAGCAGTATGATAAAAGCTCTCAGAAGGAAATTTATATTAATTGCCATGTCTTCTGTTATTGTTGTACTGAGCGCAATCATTGGGATAATTAATATTACAAACTATTGCAATATTAACAACAGTATCAACAAAAAGATTACAGTACTTGCCGAAAATAACGGTATTTTTCCTAAATTAGATTTTAAAGATGACAAACGGGATATGCATAACAAAGATTTCTCTCCTGAAGCCCCCTTTGAAACACGATATTTTTCTGTTATCCTGCGAAACGACGGTACAGTTATTTCTGTAAATACAGGTAAAATTGCCGCTATATCAACAAGTACGGCACAAGAATATGCGGTTAACCTTTACAACAACAATTCAAAAGAAGGTTTTATAGATAATTACAAATATATATGTGTTGAAAACAATAATGATTTGCTGTATATTTTTTTGGATTGCGGAAAAGATTTATCTACCTTTTATTCTTTTTTGGCAGTTAGTGTTTTAGTTAGTTTTGTAGGAATATTATTAGTGTTTATACTTGTTGTTATATGTTCAAAAATTGCAATTATGCCTATAGCTGAAAGTTATGAAAAACAAAAGCAATTTATTACAAACGCAAGCCATGAAATTAAAACTCCCCTTACCATAATTGACGCTAATACAGAGGTTATTGAAATGGTCAGCGGTGAAAATGAATGGACACAAAGCATAAAAAAACAAATAAAACGGCTAACTTCCCTTACAGAAGAGCTTGTATTTTTATCACGTATGGATGAAGGCACAAACGTACTGCAAATGCTGGAGTTTTCGATTTCTGACGCTGTATACGAAACATCTAAGCCGTTTATAACTCTTGCTGAAACACAAGGAAAAATTCTCAACCTTAATATTCAGAAAAATATTACATATAATGGTGACGAAGCTGCAATAAGACAACTGGTTTCTTTACTTTTAGATAATGCCATAAAATATTCTGACAGCAAGGGAACAATTAATGTCGAATTTAAGGAACAAGGTAAGACTAAGGAATTAAATATAAGTAACACCGCAAGTCAGCTTCCTAACAAAAAGCTTGATATTCTTTTTGACAGATTTTACAGGTTAGATTCGTCACACAATTCTGAAACAGGGGGTCATGGAATAGGACTTTCGGTTGCAAAATCCATTGTAAATGCTCACAAAGGTAAAATTACAGCAGACAGCAAAAATAATACTATAACATTTTCAATTGAACTATAATAAAATCTTTTATCATAATGGTAATAACATTTCCAGAGGTAAAAGTAATTAATAATTTAATTATAAAAACACTGCAGTAAGTTCTAAACCTAAAGACAAACTGCAGTGTTTTTATTTATATTTTTATTAATTTGTATTAAAAAATTTATTTCATTTAAAGCTCACTTAAGGTTTACATATTAGACTAATTGTAAAGGAAGTGATAACTATGGGGTATCAAAATATTTTTAAAAGATACGAATTAAAATTTTTAATAAGCAAAATCGAAAAACAGCTTATTATTGACCAAATGGAAAACTATATGAGAGGTGACAAATACGGCAAAAGCACAATTTGCAATATTTACTTTGACACACCTAATTTTCTGCTTATCCGACGTTCTATTGAAAAACCTGTATATAAAGAGAAATTAAGACTGAGAAGCTACGGTATAGCAAAACCAAACAGTAATGTTTTTGTAGAATTAAAAAAGAAGTATAATTCTGTTGTTTATAAACGCAGAATTAATATGGCCGAAAATGAAGCAATGAGCTTTTTGTGTAACAGAACTCCGGTGTTTAATTCGCAGATAGTAAAAGAAATTAACTATTGTCTTGATACATATAATATGCTTCAGCCCCGTGTGGTACTTTCGTATGAAAGAGAGGCTTTTTATTCTAAAACAGACTACAATTTCAGAATAACCTTTGACGAAAATATTTTGTGGCGAGATTATGACTTGTCCCTTTGCAAAGGAATTTACGGAACACCCATATTAGGTGAAAATCAAGTATTAATGGAGATTAAAACAGCCAGCTCTATACCATTATGGATGACATCAATTTTAAGTAAAAATCATATTTACAAAACATCATTTTCAAAATACGGAAATGCTTATAAAACTATTTTAACAAATCGAAATAAAGGAGATCTTGCATATGCTTAACAATATATTTAAAGGAATTTTTCAAAGCTCTACCGATACTGTATTATCTGTATCCGATTTTTTATTATGCGTATTTGCAGCGTTGGTTTCAGGCATTATTCTGGCACTGGTTTATACCTATAAAAATAAATTTACAAAAAGCTTTGTTGTAACACTTGCTATGCTTCCTGCCGTTGTATGCGTGGTTATTATGATGGTAAACGGAAATATTGGTGCCGGCGTTGCCGTTGCAGGTGCGTTTAGTCTTGTACGTTTCAGGTCAGCGCCCGGCACAGCACATGAAATTGGTACAATTTTTATAGCAATGGGCTCAGGACTTATAGCAGGTATGGGTTACCTTGCTTACTCGTTACTATTTACCATAGTTATGGCGCTGATTATGATAATTTATAACACTATTGGACTTGGTAAAGGCAAAAATACTGATAATGATAAAATTTTGAGAATTACTATTCCGGAAGATTTAGATTACACAAATATATTCGATGACCTTTTTGAACAATACACATCCTCGCACCAAATTGTATCAGTTAAAACAACAAATATGGGCAGTATGTTTAAGCTGACATATAATGTTTCACTAAAGGATATTACACTTGAAAAAGCTTTTATTGATGAGCTGCGTTGCAGAAACGGTAATTTAGAAATAAATATGTCTAGACAGGAGGCTACCTCTTATGAACTTTAAGAGCAATAAAAAATTAGCTGCGGTTATTATGCTTGCATACATACTGTCATGTACAGGCTGCAGCAGCATTACAGACATTAATAATACTTACTCGGCTTCAAATTATACTGAAGCCGCTTCAACCAACACAGATACAAGTACTCAAAACAACAGCAGTGCTTTTACAGACCGTGATAAAGAAATAGGCTATGACGAAGCAGAATCTGTAATAATTACTTTAAGTGATAACAATATACAATGCAGTTCCGGTGATGTTACAATTAAAGATAATGCTGTAACTATAAGCAAAACAGGAACATACATACTTTCTGGAAAGCTTACAGACGGTCAGGTTATTATTGATGCTGATAAAAGCGATAAAATACAATTGGTACTAAACGGTGTAAATATAAACAGTAACAGCAGTGCAGCTATTTATGTAAAACAGGACGATAAAACCTTTATCACTTTGGCTGACGGCACCGAAAACACACTTACAAATAGCAAAGAATTTACTGCTGACGGTGACACTAATGTTGATGCTGTAATTTTTTCAAAGGACGACGTTACATTTAACGGTAACGGCAAGCTCACAGTAAATTCAAGCGCAGGTCATGGCATTGTCTCTAAAAATGATTTAGTATTTACCGGCGGAAATTATACCATTACAGCCTCCAGCCACTCTCTTTCGGGTAAAGATTGTATCAAGGTTGCCGACGGTAACTTCACTTTAACCTCAGGTAAAGACGGTCTTCATTCTGAAAACACAGAAGAAACTGATAAAGGCTATATTTATATTGAAGGAGGAAATTTTACAATTACAAGTGACGGTGACGGCCTAGACGCATCGTCAAAAATAGATATAAAAGACGGTACATATAATATAACCTCAGGCGGAGGTTATGAAAATACCGAAACAAAAACAGACAATATGTTTCCCGGTGAAAATAAAAGCAGTTCTTCCAGTGAATCTACTGTCAGCACTAAGGGTATCAAGGCTTTAGACGATTTAACTATTACTAACGGCGATATAAATATTAATTCTGCCGATGATTCATTACATTCAAACAGCAATATATCAATAAGCGGAGGTACTATGATTCTTTCTTCAGGAGATGACGGAATACACGCTGACGCTAGCACAAAAGTCGACAATGGTACTATTAATATTAAAGAAAGCTATGAGGGCATTGAAGGTCAAAGCATAGATATAAACGGCGGTAACATCACATTAAAATCAAGCGATGACGGACTGAATGCTGCCGGCGGAAATGATGAAAGTGGTTTTGGAGGAAGAGGTGCAGATGCCTTTGCAGCTGATGATAATTGTTATATAAAAATTACTTCCGGTAATTTAAATATTGATGCCTCTGGTGACGGAATAGATTCAAACGGCACTTTGTACGTTTCAGGCGGTGAAATATATTTATCGGGTCCCAGTGACGGCGGCAACGGGGCTTTAGACTATAACGGTGACGCTGAAATATCAGGCGGTATTATTGTAGCAACAGGTGACTCCGGAATGGCACAAAACTTTGGCAGCAGTTCAACACAATGTTCAATGCTTGTAACTGTCTCTTCAAGCAGTATAAACGGTGAAGTAACTTTAAGCGATTCATCAGGAAACAAGCTTATTTCCTTCACTCCTGAAAAATCATATAACTCTGTTTTGATAAGCTGTCCTGACATAAAAACAGGCGAAAACTACACCGTAACAGCAAACGGCGAAAGCACTACTGTAGAAATGACAGAAACTATTTACGGCTCATCGAATGGTTTTAATGGCGGAGGCATGCAAGGTGATTTTAACAGAGGCAACCACCCCCCTGACGGCAATATGGTAGAACCAAAAATACAGCGTTAAAGCTAATATACATAAGCAAAAAGTCACAGAATATTTACTGTGACTTTTTGCTTAATTTTTTTATATTTCTTTCCTTACCTTTTCTATAAGCTGTAAAAGATCGTTATAGGTACATAGCCTACCTGCCTCGTTTCTAAAGGCTGCAGCACCATGAAATCCCTTTAAATAGTAGGCAACATGCTTACGTGCCTCTTTCATACCTATTTTCTCGCCCTTGTATTCACAAATTTTTTTAATATGCTCTGCCATTATCTTTATGCGCTCTTCTGACGTTGGTGCAGAAATAATTTTATCATTGTTAACATATTCATTAATCTGCTTAAAAACCCAAGGGTTTCCAAGACTTGCTCTGCCAACCATTACCATATCACATCCGGTTTGCTGAAGCATTTTCAAAGCAGATTTTCCGTCTGTTACGTCTCCGTTACCAATAACAGGAACATCAAATTCTTGTTTCAGTTTTGCTATTATTTCCCAGTCTGCATAAGGCTTATACATTTGCTTTGCTGTTCTGCCGTGAATAGTTATAGCAGAAGCACCATTATCAACACAATACCTTGCAACATCAAGAGCTGTAAGCGTTTCGTCATCATAGCCCTTACGTATTTTAATAGTTACAGGTATATTAACTGCTTGTACAACAGCATTAACAATATCACCGCACAGCTTTGGTGTTTTCATTAGTGCACAGCCGCTGCCGTTACCGCTTATCTTAGGTGCAGGACAGCCCATATTAATATCAAGAATATCCGGCTTAAACTGCATTGCTGTTCTTGCGGCGGCTGCCATTGTATCTGGTTCGTTACCAAAAAGCTGAACAGCACACGGGTGTTCAATATCCGAAACTGCCATAAGCTCCGTTGAGCGTTCGTTTTTATAAGAAACGCCCTTTGAGCTTACCATTTCGCTAACTACATAGGCGGCCCCCATATTTTTACAAATTTCTCTAAAAGCTCTGTCTGCCACACCTGCCATTGGTGCAAGAGCTGCAACACCGTTTATCTCAACATTCTTTATCTTCATTAATTTCATCCTTTAATATAAATGGCGAAAAGTTTTTTATCTTTTGATAATCCCATTATAATTTCAACTGCAATTATAACATAAAGGATATTAATGTCAAATACAAACATATTAATTATTCCTCCATGGCTTCCGGCTCTCCGCTAGTCGCCCTTACAATCGTTTCATAAAGCACAAGATTATTATTCCCCATGTAACAATTCCTCTATTTTTATGTAACCACTTGTAATATTTTTGTATTCTAATTCTTTGTCAGTCATGAGAAATCCCTCTTTCTTAAATAAATCAAAACCACCCGTTGAACGGGTGGTTTGCACAACCCCTATAAGGGGTTATTACTGGCTTACCCCCTGTGACAGGGGGTATCGAATGTTTGACAACGCATTACTATCACGAACGGCCACTCACGAGTGGCTGTTTATT
>CABRLN010000010.1 GCA_902471875.1 uncultured Clostridium sp. | reverse complement strand
TCTAACATATCTTCTGTTACAGGAATTGTCACAGAAAATGTTCCGTCAGCACCTTGTGTCATTTGATAAGCCTCAGCATCTGGTGTCCAAGCTGGCTCAAACAAAGGAGCTGAACCTACTGCGAAATAAGTGTGTCCTGTGGCATCGACAGCAAAAGTTGATAAGCCGCCAACTGCACACATAGCAACTACTAGCATAACTGATAGTAGTATGCTTGCAAATTTCTTCATTGGATTTTCCTCCCTAAAAAATAATATTATTTTTCTGAAGATTAAACTTCAGCATTTGTATTATACATCATCGTATTTAAGAAAGTCAACACTATTGATATACTTTAGTCATTTTTTTATAAATTTTGTTACTCATCAACAAAAAGTCCCATCTTTAATTTACCACACGATGCCATTACAAGGTGACACGCATTTGCTTTTTTAACAATAATATTTTTAAATTTTGCACAGTATTATAGAATAATAATTACACAAGAGTGTTACCGCTCTAATTCGGCTATTATCACTTTAATTTATGCATATAAAAAGGACACTCCAAAAGGAGTGCCCTAATTTATCAGTAATCACTTTTTATTACTTCATTACTCTTTTTCTTGCAAAAACAACTGCAACAGCTGATGCAATTAAAATTGTCAATAACAAAGCAACTGCTGTGCTGTCACCTGTAGCAACCTTACCTGTAGCTGTGCTGCTGTTGTTAACACCACTGTTTGTACTGCTGTTTGTACCACCATTTGTACCATTGTTGCCTGTTGGATTTGTTGAACTTGTAGGAGCTTCTGTAGAAGGTGTTGTTGCAACATTTGTCGGACCCTCTGTAGACGGTGCTGTTCCAGGCTCTGTAGAAGGTGTTGTCTCAGGCTCTGTGGAAGGCACTGTTTCAGGCTCTGTAGAAGGTGTTGTCTCAGGTTCCGTAGACGGTGCTGTCTCAGGCTCTGTAGAAGGTGTTGTCTCAGGCTGAGTTTCCGGTTCTGTTGGCTCTACCGGCGTAACAACATCAAGATTCAATGTAGTTTTTGTTACCATAGCTGAAGGGTTAACTGTTATATCATCACCTTCCATATATGAAATCTCGTTTGCCTTTGTTCTAATATAACATGTGCCAGGATTTTTGACCTCTAATGTAAACTTTACAATTTCTTGACTAGGTTCAAATTTGCCTGTTGGTATAGCGGATGCCACTATATATCTAAAGAAATCTTTATCAAAATCGCTTGAATCCTCAGGGCGTGTCATAAATAAAGCTCCTGGAAAACTAGCTGCCTTAAAATACGTGCCATCTTCATAATAACTTGTGGTATAGCCCAGTACATCAATGTCACTCTCTTCAACGGTAGAACCGTTCTCTTCTGACTGGTTGAAGTATGTTGTAAAATCTAAACCAATAAAGTTTTTAACACCGTTTGTTGATGTACCTGTTACTGTAACTTCAAACTTGTCACCTACATTTGCCTGATAAGTACTGCCGGACCAATTGTTACCTGACTTGTCAAGAACAACTATTGTAGCCTTTTGATTATCATCATCTGCGGCAGCTGCTGAAACTGCACAAGCACAGCCTGCTACAGTAATTACACCCGCCAATAAAAGACTTGTAAACTTTTTCATTGGATTATCCTCCTAATAATATACTTTATGTATTCACTATTGTAATACAACTTTTAAAATAATTCAATATATTTATTGAGATTTTGTGTCTTCCACCAATAATTTCTATATTTATATGGTAAAAACCACAATTATTTTCAACTAAATATTTTTTATCTTACCTTATTATTCAACTGTTACAGATTTTGCCAAATTTCTTGGTTTATCAACATCATTGCCTCGATGTACTGATGTATAGTAGGCAATAAGCTGCAACGGAACAATAGCAGGAACAGGCATTAAAATATCGTCCATTTTAGGAACAGTTATAATATAATCGTAAGCATCTTCATCAATTTTAAAATCGTCTCGTGCCACTAAAATCACCTTAGCACCTCTAGCCTTAACTTCTTTAATATTACTTACTGTTTTCTCTAGTAAATCCACTTGTGTTGCAACAGCAATTACAGGCATATCTTTTGTAATTAATGATATGGTACCGTGCTTAAGTTCTCCTGCGGCATAAGATTCGCTGTGAATATAAGAAATTTCTTTTAACTTTAGCGACCCCTCCATACTTAATGCATAATCAAGACCTCTGCCTATATACAGCAAGCTTTCTGCTGCTACCAATTTTGTTGAAATGTATTGTGTAATTTCAAGAGATTTTTCCAGAATATTAGAAATAACCTCTGAGGTTTTCTCCAACTCTAATGTTAATTTTCTGCACTCATCTATTGTAATGCTGCCCTTTGCAAGTGCCAGTTCAAATGCAAACAAATACATTACAGAAAGCTGAACTATATAAGCCTTTGTAGAGGCAACGGCAATTTCAGGTCCTGCATGTGTGTAAATGAGCATATCTGCTTCTCTTGCAATTGAACTTCCTTTTGCATTAACAACAGCCAGTGTTTTTGCACCCAATTGCTTTGCAAGGCGCATAGCAGCTAAACTGTCTGCCGTTTCGCCTGACTGTGAAATAATAATAACAAGATCTCCTTCACCTACAAGCGGAGCTCTATAACGAAATTCTGACGCAATATCAACCGTAACAGGAACTCTGGCAAGCTTTTCAATTACATATTTTCCAACCATTCCTGCATGCATTGCCGTACCACACGCAACCACATATATTTGCCTAAAGCTTTTTATTTTATCAATAGTAATCCCGCACTCTTCAAGATTAGGCATACCGTTTGAAATTCTAGGCTTAATTGTCATATTAATAGATTGCGGTTGTTCGTGAATTTCTTTAATCATAAAATGCGGATAACCGCCTTTTTCGGCAGCATCCATATCCCAATCGGCAGTCATAAGCGTTTTTTCTTCAATATCTCCATGGTCATCATAAATTGTAACGCCTGCTTTTTCCAGCTTAACAATCTCGTCATGCTCTAATAAATAATAATCTTTTGTGTAATTTATAATAGCAGGAACGTCTGAAGCTATAAAATATTCGTCCTTACCTACACCAACTATCAAGGGGCTTTCACGCCTTGTAGCATAAACAACTTCCGGAAAGTCCTCAAAAACAATTCCAAGTGCAAAGGAGCCTTCAAGATCTTTAATTGTGCGTTCTATCGTTGTAAGGGGATTTAGCGGATTCTTCTTATAGTAATATCCTAAAAGCTTTGCAACTACCTCTGTGTCAGTATCACTTAAAAATTCTTCTCCATGCTCAATTAAAAACTCTTTTAATTCTTTATAATTTTCAATAATACCGTTATGAACAATTGTAACCTTTTCGCCACTGTGAGGGTGAGAGTTAATATCAGACGGTTCACCATGGGTTGCCCAACGAGTATGCCCTATACCAGCTATTCCATGCGGTTTACCCTCTGTTTCCATTTTTTGTTCAAGATCTTTTAGTCTTCCCTTAGACTTAGCCACTTGAATTCTATCGTTTTCAAATACAGCAATACCGGCAGAGTCATAACCTCTGTACTCCAGCTTGCTAAGTGCACTTACAAGAACATCACTGCAATCCCTGTAGCCGCAATAACCTACTATACCACACATATCTATAATCCTCCCGTCAATTAATTACTCATTTTATTTGTTTTATGCTTAAATGTAGGAACAATCTCTTCTAACTGTCTTAAAGTTTCTGACGAATTATTTTCCAGTGCAACAGCTTTAAGCTGTTCATATTGCTTAATAAATTTTTTGCGTTCAATAACAATTTGTTTACCTGTAAATATTTTTTTGTTGTCTGTTTTCTTTAAGCCTTCTTCATCCATTAAAAGCTCTTCATATAATTTTTCCCCAGGACGCAAACCGGTAAATTTAATTTCTACATCTTTATACGGAATTTTACCGCACATTCTTATAAGATTTTCAGCAAGCGTTACTATTTTTACGGGAGCACCCATATCAAGAACAAATATTTCTCCGCCTTTTGCCATTGCACCAGCTTGTAAAACAAGTGAAACAGCTTCAGGTATTGTCATAAAATATCTTATAATATCAGGATGAGTTACAGTAACGGGCTTGCCTGTTTCTATTTGTCTTTTAAACAACGGAATAACAGAACCGTTTGAGCCAAGCACATTGCCAAATCTTGTCGTTACAAACTCGGTTTTTGAACCAGACTGTGCCATATATTGAACAATCATCTCACAACAACGCTTTGTAGCACCCATAACATTTGTAGGATTTACAGCCTTGTCAGTAGAAATCATAATAAACTTTTTAACACCTGTAAGGTCAGAAAGCGTTGCTACATTATATGTTCCCACAACATTATTCTTTACTGCTTCTTCAGGAACATCTTCCATTAAAGGCACATGCTTATGGGCCGCTGCATGAAAAACAATTTCAGGTTTATATGTTTCAAAAATCTTTTTCATCTTTTCATAATCTCTTACAGACGCAATTATGGTCTCGAGATTTAGACTACTGCCATATTCCATAAGAAGTTCTTGCTGTATATCGTAAGCATTATTTTCGTAAATGTCAACAATAATAACCAATTTTGGATTAAAAGAAGCAATTTGCCTTACAAGCTCAGAACCTATTGAACCACCACCGCCTGTAACCATACAAACCCTGCCCTTAATAAGACATTTAGTAAGCGTTTTATCAAAAGATATTGGCGGACGTCCAAGAAGATCGTTAACATTAATGTCATTCAACTGACTTATAACTGTTTTTGTGTTGCTGCCGGCATCTGTTTTACTGCCTTCGTATTCATCAAAAATAAGATTTCCTACATAAGGAATAACCTTGATTTTACAAGGGGTTTTTGAACACTCACTTAATATTCTTCTTCTGTTCTCTTCACTGCATGACGGAATTGCCATTAAAATTGTATCAATATTCTCCTCTGCGCAAAAACTGTCTATTTTTGCAGTAGTACCAACAACCGGAATATTATGTATTCTTGTTCCGGTAAGTCTGGTATTATCATCAACAATACCAATAATATCATACATTTGAGCCGTCTGATTTTCTTCTGCTGCATTATTAACCTCTTTAATAATAATTCTTCCGGCCCTACCTGCCCCAACAAGCAGTGTTCTTGTTTTGTGTATTTTCTCACCTGCTTCTACAAGTGTTAAAAAGGTTTTTCTAAATGCTAGCCTGAACACAATTACGCCTAAAGTTGCAATAATATATTCTATTATAAGAAAGATGTAAAAATGTGCTATATCATCAGCATAAAACACACCACACAATGACAAAACAAAAACTACTGCAGCGGCTAATGTTGTACCTAAAAAACAGGAAATATAGTCTTTTGCTTTAAAATATCTCCACATTTTTGCGTATGCACCACACATCCACAAAGCAAAAAATCCTGCCATAACCATAACACAGGTTTGCAGAGTTAATGTAGATGTATGCACTTGCTGACATCGAAACAGCGACAAAATATAATTTGACAGCAATGCGGCTGTACCTATTATAAACATATCAGCAACAGCTAATACAAATTTTCTAAAACTAAACAGCTTTATTTTTTGTTTAACGTTCATATAGAAATATGCCTCCAACAAATTAAAACTCCATTTATAACTTATCCAAAATATGCAATAACATTTGATAAGCAAGTTCAAATCTAAACTCTGTTTCTACATATAATAACATAAATATTTTTAATTTTACAGAGAATTTTTTATATGCTAAAATTTTGATAATAAATGTACCAATCTTATATCATACAATTACACATAATACAATTAAAATTTACTGCATAAATAATATTATTGTGCCTCAATCAAAGTTTTATCTGGCTGTTTTTATATTATTTACATTAAATCCTTTAAAAAAGTATCCTGCATGCTCACAAAAACCTGTATTGCTGTTATATTCACTTATATCAAAGGTTTCGTCAGAAACCACAACATCACCTATAAAACCATATAAATCAACTTGATTCTCTTTATAAATATATCCAACATAAACGTCTGTACCGTCTATTTTATACTTACAGCCTGCCACTCTTCCATTTTCATCATAATCAAATTTTATTTGCTCATTAGAAGGATCTTCTTTATTTAAATCAATATTTACTACCTTTGCAGGCTCTTTAAAGCTTTGGATAATGGCACCCATATAAATGTGCGAAGGGTCTTCTGTTGAATTTTCCTGCACAACAGCTAGATTATCATTGTTTTTATCATGATTGTCTGTACATCCACTACAAGCTGCAAACACCAACACAGCAAAACATAACAACACTGACGCCCCAATAAATTTCTTCATATTACACTTCCTTACTACAACCAGTATAAGTACATATATAATAGTATATCATACAAGGATTTAAATAACAAGTTGTAATCAATTTAAATAAACTCTAAGAATTTATTCTGATTTAATTAAGCTGGTTACCTAAATAATAATTTGCACAAATTTATACAAATTAATTGTTAAAAATTATTACATTAATAAAAGCTGTACCAAACAGTACAGCTTTTATTATAATATATTTCAACAAAACCGTATTATATAAAATATTTTTTACAAAATACACCCGTATTATAAATACTTTAAAATCAGTTAACATCACTTGGTCCATTAGTGCCTGTTGCATTAAACACAAGTCCTCTTGAACAATCCAGTTTAACAGTTGTACCTGTTTTTAATAGCTTTGTAGCATTTCTTGCACCAATAATAACCGGTTTGTCAAGTGCCATACCAACAATAGCCGCATGAGAAGACAAACCGTCTTCTTCTGTAACAATACCGCCTGCTGTTTTAAGAAGTGACAAAATATTGTTGGTTGTTTTTGAAATAACAAGAATATCACCAGAATTAAAGTTAGCCAGAGCTTCTTTTTCAGATTCACATACGCACAAATGTCCACAGTAATTTTTATTTGTTACAGGTGTACCCGAAACAAGCACGTCACCAACAAGGTGAACCTTAAGCATATTTGTTGTACCAGAAACCCCCAGAGGAATACCCGCTGTAATTACGGCAAGGTCGCCGTTTTGCACCAAGCCCTCCTCTTGCGAAACATGCACAACATGCTCAAACAATGCGTCAGTGTTACTTTGTTCTTCTACCATTATAGGAATAACACCCCACGAAAGATTCATCTGTCTTCTTACCTTTGGTGAAGTTGTACCGCAAATAATTGGACACGCCGGACGATATTTTGATATTTCTCTTGCTGTTAAACCTGACTTTGACACTGTCATAATAGCAACTGCACCAAGGTCGTGTGCTGTAGTACAGGTTGCATGAGAAATAGCCGATGTAACATCAGGTCGCCATGTAATATCTCTTTTGCTAAACTTTTTGATATAGTTTATATCACGCTCGGTTCTTCTGGCAATAACATCCATTATGTGCAAGGATTCTACAGGATACTCACCTGCTGCTGTTTCGCCGCTAAGCATAATAGCACTTGTACCGTCATAAATAGCGTTGGCAACATCAGTAGTTTCTGCTCTTGTAGGGCGAGGATTTTTTACCATAGAATCAAGCATCTGTGTAGCTGTAATAACCTGCTTACCTGCTTCATATGCCTTTTTAATAAGTTTTTTCTGAATTACAGGAACATCCTCCAGTGGAATTTCAACACCCATATCGCCTCGTGCAACCATAATGCCATCAGAGGCCCTTATAATTTCATCTATATTCTGAACACCCTGTTCATTTTCAATTTTTGCAATAATACGCATATTATCGCAATTATTAATTGCCAGCTCGTGTCTTAGCTGAAAAAGATCTTCAGGAGTACGAGTAAACGAAGCCGCAATAAAATCTAAGTCCTGTTCAACGCCAAAGGCAATGTCAGCCTTGTCCACTTCGCTTATAAATGGTAGTGAAAGACTTACACCGGGTACATTGATTCCTTTATGCGAAGCAATATAGCCTTCGTTAATAACCTTACACTCAATATTTGTTTTAGTCAAGTTTTGTACAACCATTTCTATAAGACCGTCATCAACAAGAATTTTATCTCCTGTCTTTAAATCGCTCGGCAAACCTTTAAAGGTAATGGAGCAGCACTTATTGTCACCTTCACACTCGTTTGTTGTAAATGTAAAGGTTTGTCCTGTATGCAAAAGCTCTTTTCCGTTTTTAAAATTACCTGTTCTTATTTCAGGTCCTTTTGTGTCCAACAAAATGGCAACAGGCATTTTCAGTTCTTCACGAAACTTTTTTATTTTATCTATTCTAACCTTTTGTTCCTCATGGGTTCCGTGTGACATATTTATTCTGGCAACATTCATGCCGCCCTCAATAAGCAGACGAAGTACATTATCGTCATCAGTGGCAGGACCCATTGTACAAATAATTTTTGTCTTTCTTGTTTCGCTTAACATAGGTTAAACCTCCTTGCAACTAATTAGTAATATTATACAACACTATTTCGTAAATAACAATTACCTTTAATAGAAATATTATTTACAAAAGGTTTAAATTATTTCAGCAATAAAAAATTATTGTAAAACATTTAAAAAATTCTTCAGCCATAGCTTATCTAAAACTTTTACACCTTGTGGTACAATAAATAATGTAATAAAATTTTTTAATTATGTGATATTTTGTAAACAAAACAACTAATACAAGTGAAAGTACTTTTAATTTAGGAAAGGAAAGCACAATGAATGATGAAAAATACTTAGCAATAATAAATACATATACCAACACACTTTACAAAATGGCATACAGCATTTGCAAAAACAAGCAAGACGCCGAAGATGTTGTTCAAAATACATTCCTTAAGCTTTACACAACAAACAAGCCCTTTGAAAGCGATGAACATTTAAAAAATTGGCTTATAAAGGTAACTATAAATAATTGCAAGCATATTTTTATGACACCCTGGAAAAACAAAACCGTTTTACTTGATGAATATAAAGAAAGCGGATATTACACAATAGACCATAGCATTAATAATTCAGAAGTTTTAAATGCAGTTCTATCCTTACCGACAAAATATAGAATAGTTGTTCACCTGTATTATTATGAGGATTACAGTATTCGCGAAATTTCTAAAATTATTGACGAAAAGGAAACAACTATACAAACTCGTTTAATGAGGGCAAGACAGAAGTTGAAAAATACGCTGAAGGAGGTTTGGCAAGATGAAAACTAACAAAGACATATATATAGACGCTTTTAAAAGCATTGAGGCGTCACAGGAATTTAAGGGGAAGCTTATGAATATTACAAATAATACACCAAAAAAGAAAAGCAAAAAGGTACTTAAAATTACATCTGTTTTAGTTGCGGCAGCTGTTGTAGCTGTTTCCAGCATAAGTGTTTACGCAGGCATTACACTGTATAATATGCATATTGAGCAAAATGGTAAATACGCACAAACACTTGTACTTGAAAAATCAGAAAACAACAATTTATTATCCAAAAACAACAACAAACCTAAGTATTTAAAAATCGACTTTGATTATATGCCAAAAAATTATGTAAAAATGTCTGACACCACAAAAGTATGTTATTCGCTTAATGACTGCCGTAACGGCGGTATATCGTCACTGCTTTATGATGTTTCAAATCAAGACAAAATTACCGACAAAAGAAGCAACATAATTGACAGTCAGTTAATTACTGTAAACGGTCATCAGGCACTATATCTTCAAACAACACCAAAATCATCTTACGATGACGAACACCCCACCTTTGACAAGAACCTTTATATTTATCTTGATGAATACGACTATCTGCTATACATTTACGGCGGAACAGACCTGTCTAAGGAGGAAATGTTAAAAATTGCAGAAAGTGCTACTGTTACAGAATGCAGCGAAGCTGAAAGTTCAGTTATAATTGATGAATGGCAAGACAACACCTTTGTAGAACCTACTACAGAAGAAGATGCAAATTACAGTATAACATCATATGTACCAACGGATAAAAATATATTCTTTGATATAGGCAAGTCTGTAACACTTAACTGTGTAGATTTTGATGGCAATGACCATAAACTGGACGTTACAGTAAACAGTGTAGAAATCGCAAACAATGTGAATATGGTACCTGATGAAAGCTTTAAAGAAAAATTTACAGACGGTAGCGGCAAAATTAAGCCTTTAGAAGTAAAGTTATACAATGCAGGTGACGGCGTAAACACATTAACTTCATTTGAAACTCCTGACGAAATTAAAAACTACGATTTAAAATTTGTGTACGAAACCGTAACCTATAAAAATAACACAAATAAAGATATTAACAACATCTGCATTGACCACTCAATTGTAAACAGTCACGGCGACAAGCCAAACGAAACTCTTAACAAATTGACAGAAAGCTACGGAGCAGTGGCATATGACCCTAATTTTGAGTACAAACTTACCGAACATGCTTATGACGATTTTAGTCGTGAAAATACTAACAATCCAAATTACATTAATGTTCCTGCTGACAGTGAGGTTACTGTTCATATTGGTTATTTTGTAATGGCAGATGACATTACAGAAGATTTATATCTGTGTGTAGAAAATGGTGCTATATCCACTCAGTACAATTCAGACACCAAAAGTTATACAAACATATTAAGTGACTATTATTTTACAAAAATCAACTAAAATTTTATGATGATAAAAAATAACATTAATCAATATATTCTAATATTCTATATAAAACAATTACCAAAACAACAATATTAACTTTATTAACTTTTAAAACATCAGTTGTGCTGACCGAAAAGCAGCACAACTGATGTTTTTGTATATAAATTGTTTAATTTAAAACAAAAGCATCTGATAATTAAGGCAGATATTGAATAATATTATTTAGTATCTGTGTTGAGTTTTATTTATAAAAATCAAATTTTAAGTGTTTACATATATTTATCATACCAGTACTTTTCCCACCAATTGGCAATATTTCTGCATATACATTCACAGCGGTATTTAATATTACGGTTTAATACTCTAAAAATTCCCCACATTCCGGATTCTACATCCCATTTCAATGAACCTGAACGATACAAATAGTCGCCGGGTACTTTAGAGGCACCATTCTGAAATTCAATGTTATAAACTCCGCCGACACTTATTGCTCCTTGTACGGAAATTATATTTGAAAACATGTCATCAGGCTGTGCTCGCCAAGTATGACCATGCATGACAAAACCAATATTTCTAGGCTTGTCGGCAGGCATCAGCAATCTAATTACAACCCTTTCTCCAGTATAAGCCTTCAAAAGCGGAGTTGATGGATCTCCATGAACCCGTGAACTGAACACCCTGCTGATGGTCGGATTGTGCTTAAGTCTGTTGAAGAAACGCTCCGATCTATAATTGTAACCCTTTTCTCCTGTATCCTCGTGGTCAGGTCCACCGTGGATTGTTTCTTCACCTTGAGCGGTTGTTTTTATTAGATTTCCGTCTTTATCAAGTAATCTTATACCATTATGAGCAAATAAAACAAATTCTCTAAATGATTTAACACCGGGCGCTGTTATGACAGACTGTTCTTCATACGATTTTCTAAGTCTAAAAATATTATGATAATACTTAGCTGCAGGAGGTTCGATAATAATTGCTCCAAACAGACCGTGGTAACGGTGATTTCTTAAATCTCCGAATGAATTAAGCAAACAGGTGCCATATTCTTTATCAGCGTGCCACAAATATTTTATACATTCGCCAGGTCCTGCAGTTTGCTCTGCTTTATTATATCCTACATTCACACCAGATGAGCATTGCGGACAAAATTTAAGGAACTGAGGACTCAGCGATACTCTGTCTGACGGTTCATGGCACATATCAAGGGGAACAGACGGATAGTTATGATATTTAACAGGTTTGTCAAGCATATTATAAAGAGTAACTTCAATCCAGTCTCCTGCATTTGCTCTGAGTATTAGCGGAACAGGATTTCTACATCCGCATTTAACATCTTCCACATATTCAAGAGGAACAAAAATCATTCCCTCAGGATCGTGGTCACCATGTAGGTTATACTTGATATTTGTCTGTATTGCCGCTATTTCAAATTTACGGACAACTGCATCTTTCGGAGGGTAAACAGGTTTCGGAACAGGCTTATTTATATTGCATAATGGGAGCAAATGTTTTTGTCTGCAACCGTGTGCACGTATTATTCCCCACAAGCCAAGCCAAAAATCGTCAATGCCTCCAAAATAATAAAGATAATCTCCCGCACCGTAATATTCGTCTATTTTAATATTAAATGCCTCTGAAATACCTATAGTCTGCTCCTGTACGATTGGTGAAACGGGATCATTTATTTCCTTATGCCAAGACATTCCATTTATATTGAATGCGTGCTGTTCTTCGTGAGCACCGTCAAGCAATCGTATAACTATTGGGTCTCCGGGATAAGTTTCAAGTATCGGCGTTGCCGGATCTCCGTACTTTTTCGAACTGAAAATATGCGACGGGTCGTTTTTCTTTTTTAGGCGTTCTCTCATCGGCTCACATCTGTAGCTTATTCCCATTACGCCGGGGTCATCGTCTGAACCTGGATGTTCGGGCGGATTTAAAGGTTTATTATCTTTGTCAAATAACAGGGCAAAATCATGAACAAACATTGCAAATTCACGGTACGAACTTCCGTCTGCTCTCTTTATTACTGCATTTGCTCCGCTTTTTAAAGGTCTGCCGTTTTTCGGATTAAGAAAAACAGAACCTTCAGGTTCAACTATAAGTGCACCAAATAAGCCGTGCTGCTGATGAGAATTTGCAAACAAATGGTCATGAAAAAACACCGTATTAAGTTCTTCATTGGCATTGAATCTTTCTATTAAGGTTTCACACTTTCTTGCTCCTGCAATATTGTTCCAGCCGTTTGCCGCACCGTCCGATACAATTGTATCAAACTTTACAAGATGAATGTGGAAGCCTGCAATATCCGTCAAGGTCTTTAGCTGAAACGGACTTTTTTCAATAAACTCAGGCAAAAAATTCGTCATTCGAATTTCTATACAATCTCCTGCATTTGCTCGAATCACAAGAGGCTGAGGTCTGATTTTACCGCTGTTGACTTTTTCAAGATAATTGTCAAGCGTTCCATGTCTTTCTATCTCTTCTTTCAGCACAAAAAATCTGCCCTGAGGATCATGCCAACCGTAACGATTATACACAACATCAGCTTGTACTATCGCAAGTTCAAACACCTTTACATCCTTACAGTTTTTGCAAGGGCATGTTTCCGAATATAATGCACCCGGGGCAAAATCCGGAACAAAATTTGCAAATTCCTTTGGCGTTGGAAAAATCTTATTTTCACCATTTTTATCTAAAATTCCAAAAGGCGGCTGCAAAGGTCTTTCAGCAAATTCACCTTTTATAAAATTCGGATATCCGGGATGAAGAAAATCCTTTTCTAAAGGACGTGGTCTGTCTTTCAGTGGAATTAATCTCTCTATTGTAGTACCGTCGGGATATTCTCCCGTGCCGTCTTCCAGTCTGTCAAATATTCTCCAGAGTGTCCACATTCCTTCATGAAAGTGTGGATAAAGGTGACAATGGAAGATTGCATCTCCTATCATTTTAGTAAAACTTCCTGCACCATACAGAATATCAAGCGTATAACATTCCTGCGGACTTATTGAGATAGAGTCAATAATTGTAGATTTTGGGTCATCGGGTTCTAGCTTCCATTGATGATTATGCAGATGAAATACATGAGTTTCTTTTATCCCGCCATGGATAAGTCTTATTTTCGCCGGATCTCCTGCATAAGCTCTCAAAATAGGAGGTGCAGGGTCACCGTAAGCCCATGAACTCATTGAAATATCTTCATCTGTGACACCTTCGTGCATATGCCCAAGGGGCAAACGGTTTCTCATAGGCTCAGATCTGTAACTTATACCCGTTGTCCCGTTGGGAAGGCCTGTATGTGGGTCAAGCGGCTGTTCGCCGTCTTTATTCTTTATTTCAAGCTCATCATGAAAAAACACTGCATATTCACGAAACGACGGCTCTGCCGGATGGTACACATCTGCAAATAATCCACTTTCAATTTCTTCACCTGTTACAGGATCAAACCATGTTGACTGAGGCTTTTCAATAATAATTGCACCAAATAAGCCGTGAACATTTGTCCCCTCCTCGCTGCTTCTTGTGTCGCCCATATCAGAAAAAAGATAAACCCCCTCTTTTTCTGCATACCAAGTATATTGTATAAAATCTTTTGTAGTAGTGTCTGGGTTAAACCCCACTTCTGCCCCATCAGAGGTCAAAACATTATATCTTAATCCCTGAACATGGATAGATATTCTTCTGTCGAGTTTGTTATAGAAATTAATCTGTATCTCATCACCTACATTTGCTCTTATTACAAGAGGCTGAACATCTTTGTATGGCTGCGGAGGATTCAGAGCAAAATTTTCTCTTGCTTCACGCTGAATCCTCTCAGAATCCTTTTTCAGCACATACATCATTCCGTTTGGGTCATGATCACCATATTTATTATAAACTATTGGTATAGATATTGCTTCAATATCAAACACTCTGACAAAATCTGACTTTGGATAGTCTGATAATTCTGTCATAAATTGATACTCCTTTCATTTTAAAATCGAAATATATTGTTTCACTATAATAATATGCTGGTTATTTGGACTTGCCACAACTATATACGGTAAATATATTCAGCTTTTTATACAATCTAATATGGGTACTTCATTAACATCTCTTCTGAACAAATTAAATAACTTTATAAATTTAGTTATCTTAACGTTCTTTTTGTTTGCAAAACAGAAAACATTAAAAATCCGCCTACTAAGCCGGTGGATTAAGTTTGCCCAAAAAGAACAATACAAATTATTTTTCCAAAGGCACTGTTTTTTCAAACCTGTGGATTTTTTCGGCAATTTTGTTTTCGGTTACTTCCTTTGTCGGCAAAACTTGTGAACTTTCTTATATTGTAAAAACAACCACAACTTCATCAGCTGTGGTTGTTTAAAAATTTCTATTTATTTTTTCTGATGTACAATCGGTGAAAGCTCTTGTTACTAAAGTATTGCATCTTTTTCTTTCATATTATCGTCATCCTTTCCCAGCAACCAATATATCCTAAGAACTTAAAATATCCAACAATTTTTTAGAAGGATAAATAAAAAATTCTTTATAAAATGCAAAAAAGCTCGATAAAATCGAGCTTTTTGGGGGTGACATCTTTTTTGTTGCCCTCTTATGGTCGAGGTGACAGGACTTGAACCTGCGGCATCTGCGTCCCGAACGCAGCACTCTACCAAACTGAGTTACACCTCGATATTTCTTATTCAATTATTTCAAATAGTATTTATCGTAACAATAACAATGCACAATTTTTACACCGACTGGCAACCATAAATACATAACAAAAGCCTTAACTTTCACATAAATCACTAAAAAATTTATTCAATATGCAAAGCAAGCTAACAGCTTACTTTGCATATTATAATTTTATTCTTCGATTTTGTCAAGTGCCTGTGCAAGATCTGCAATGAGATCTGCCTTATCTTCTATACCACAAGACATACGAACCAACTCAGCCGGTACACCAGCAGCCTTAAGCTGTTCGTCAGTCATTTGACGGTGTGTAGATGTTGCAGGGTTTAAACAACAAGTTCTTGCATCAGCTACATGAGTTTCAATAGCAGCAAGCTTAAGATGTTTCATAAATGTTTCAGCCGCTTTTCTACCACCCTTTAGTCCAAAGGACACTACTCCGCAACCACCGTTAGGAAGATATTTTTCAGCAGTCTTATAATATTTGTCTGTTGGCAAACCCGAATAATTAACATATGCAACCTTTGGGTGGTCTTGTAAGAATTCAGCCACAGCCTGTCCATTTTCAACATGACGCTGCATACGAACATGCAGTGACTCTAAACCCAAATTCAGCAAAAAGGCATTTTGAGGTGACTGAATACAACCAAAGTCGCGCATAAGCTGTGCAGTACATTTTGTAATAAAAGCACCCTCTTTGCCGAACTTTTCAGCATATGTAATACCGTGATAAGATTCATCAGGAGTACAAAGACCAGGAAATTTTTCAGCATGAGCCATCCAGTCAAATTTACCAGAATCAACAATAGCACCGCCTACGGCTGCACCGTGTCCATCCATATATTTTGAGGTTGAGTGTGTAACAATATCAGCACCCCACTCAATAGGACGACAATTTACAGGTGTAGGAAAAGTATTGTCAATAATAAGAGGTACGCCATGTGAATGTGCTGCATTTGCAAACTTTTCAATATCAAGCACTGTTAAAGCTGGATTTGCAATAGTTTCACCAAATACTGCACGAGTATTTTCTTTAAATGCAGCATTCAACTCTTCTTCTGTGCAATCAGGTGAAACAAAAGTAACTGTTACGCCCATTTTTGCCATTGTAACCGAAATAAGGTTAAACGTACCACCATAGATGGAAGATGACGCAACAATATGGCTTCCGCATTCACAAATATTAAATAAAGCAAAAAAATTAGCCGCCTGACCTGATGATGTAAGCATGGCTGCTGTACCACCCTCAAGCTGTGCAATTTTAGCTGCTACATAGTCATTGGTAGGATTTTGCAAACGGGTATAGAAATAACCAGAAGCCTCTAAATCAAACAGTTTACCCATATCTTCGCTTGTATTGTACTTAAATGTTGTTGACTGTACAATAGGAATTTGTCTTGGTTCACCGTTGCCTGGTGTATATCCTGCCTGTACACATTTAGTATTTATAGAATAATTATTATCCATTAAACACATTCTCCCTTAAATTTTTGCTTTAATTTTCATATCACATAAGCTATATTTAGTATTATAACAAATATTTCAAAAATTTCAATAACTAATTCGCAATAATTTTATCGGTTTATTTTCATGATTTATACTAATCTCAATTAGAAAAAGCGTTATAGATTAGAGCAAAAAATTTTGCAGTAGAATGAAGAAGCGCAGCATATTGACGTCTTGATGGGATTTCTGTAACAGCAATGTGGAATTTTATGCTAGAAATAAACGTGATTTCTATTTCAGATTAGTATTATAATAACTGAAAACAAGAAAAGTAAAATACCCCTGTTTATACAAACTGCATTGCAGTACGAAAAACAGGGGTAAGTCATAAACTTGAGTATGGCTACATCTAGCTATCTATATTAAATTACGCACATATTTAACCGGTAATTAAAACCTGAACCTTCTGTCCAACATAACCCGTATCTCTGCTGCCCATAGCATACCTTAAAATCAGTACCGCATCTGCACCAGATATTTTTCCGTCTTTGTTAGCATCCATCTTAGTTTTAGTTAAAATATCTGTTTGTGATACATTTCCGTCAAGTGTTTTTCGCATAACCAAAATAGCATCTGCAATTGATATTCTGCCATCACCGCTAACCTCGCCAATAGTTACAGTTTGGTAG
This sequence comes from uncultured Clostridium sp., assembly GCA_902471875.1. GTDB lineage: Bacteria > Bacillota > Clostridia > Oscillospirales > Acutalibacteraceae > CAG-964. The sequence goes on along the minus strand of CABRLN010000010.1, from coordinate 48,141 downwards.
TCCGGTTCTGTAGGTGGTTCTGTTGGTTCTGTAGGTGGTTCCGTTGGATCTGTATGTGGTTCTGTTCTTGATTCATAAACATAAATAACATTAATAGTGTCTTTGCTCCAGTTACCTGTTGTGTTGCCAAGCGTAGTTACAACAGTACCTAAGCTGCTTATTGCAGACGTTGTATATGTATCACTTGTTGACTTTTGTGTGCCTTCAATCACAACATCATCTGCAAGCTTTTTACCATTTGTATCAATATGGCTTACAACAATCTTTGAACCAAAATAAGAAACTCCGTTCTTCAACCATACTTCACCGCTAACTTCATAGCCGGGTTGGTTTGCACCAGGCTCTTGTGTGCCGCTGCCGTTTGCAAATATAACCTGTGCATAATCTGAGTTAATTTCAGGGTAAGTGTACCATCCATTCCCTTCGGCCATCATAGCCGAACCCGGCCAACCTCCTGACAACATTTTGGTTGTACCTGTACGCTCGTCATAGGCATAAATTGTTACGCTGCCCCAATTATTTGCATTGTAGTAATGTACCTTTACTCCTTTTGTAGCATCAGTTGACTTATAAACAAAAACTACCTCTGTATTGGCAGAAATTGTACCCGATGCAGTAGCAGGAAGTTTTGTTGTATCTAGCTCATAACCGCTTATAGTTTGAGGTACTGCCGAATAGGTTGCACCCTGCTTTAGCTTTTTAGTTTCACTTGCTTTAAGTTCTGTTCCAGTTTGTGAAACATATTTTGTTGTTAATGTATAGCTAGGTGTTGTATCCTTTTGATAATAGTAAATTACTGTAATATCCTGTGTACCTACTGTTCCGGATTCAACACCCTCTGTACCAACTAACAAATAATCCTCCAGTAATGCAGAATCTGCTGATGTTTTATAAGTGTTGCCCTGTTTTACCTGTACAGATGATGTTTTTAGTACATTACCCGTAGATTTTTCAATATGCTTTGTTGTAACAGTTTGGTAAACCGGTTGATCTATTACAAGATTATTAAATGTAGATGCATCTACAAGCACCATTGCACTTCTTGCAGGAACAGAAATTGAAGAACCGCTGACTGTACCAAGCTGTTCAAGTCCTGCTTTATCACCATTTGCCACTATTACCCAATTACTTGGCATTGTACCGCCATTCATTTTTAATGATAATGTTTGTGCATAGCTTGCATTATTTACAAGAACAGCAACTGTACCCCATTCCTTAGAGGCATTTGATGATGTATTTCGTATAGTATAACCAATAGCACTGCCGGTTTCAACACAATATGTCGTGTTAATGGCACTGTTGTCAGCAGCTCTAAATGGCGAATACACTCTACGAATTGCCATTAAACCTTTATAGTATTGGACAAGATTATTGTAGGTTTTTACCCTTGTCCAGTCGATAGCGTTAATGCTGTCAGGCGACTTATAGCTGTTGTGATCACCCTGCTTTGTTCTTGCAAACTCCTCTCCCGCCATATAGAACGGTATACCCTGTGAGGTAAGCACAATAGCTGCTGAAAGCTTATTTTGCGCTAAAAATGTGTTGTTTGTACTATTGTAGTCACTGCTGCCATTGGACTTTAAAATCTTGTCCCAAAGTGATAAATTGTCGTGGGCAGAGTTATATGTAATACATTGTGACGGTGCCTGAGCCCATTTACCAAAGGTAGTTGAACAACCGCCCATCATACCTGCTTTAATATCATTATTTACTGTAGAAGAGCCCTGAATATATCCTTGTGTGGCATCGTCTGTACCACCCTTTAAGGCATTTCTTATTTTGTCGCTGAACATAGCAACCCTAGAGTTCACCTTAGAAGCATTGTCCATTATGCAAGCCTCACCAGAACTTATACCATTACTGTTCCAGTCAGCCATCCAAGGTTCACCATATATAAGAATTCGTTTATCAATAGTATCAAGCTTTTCTCTGATAGTGTTCATTGTCGTAATATCATGACAGCCCATAAGATCAAAGCGGAAGCCGTCAATATGATATTCGTTTGCCCAATACATTACTGAGTCAACCATAAACTTTCTGAACATTGCTTTGTCAGAGGCTGTTACATTACCACAGCCTGAACCATCATAAAAAGCTGATGACGACTTCATTCTAAAATAATAACCCGGTACAGTCTTTTCAAAACTGCTGTTTGTTGCCGAATACATATGGTTGTAAACAACATCCATTACAACACCAATACCACGGCTATGCAATGCTTGCACCATTTGTTTAAATTCGTTTATTCTAACCTTACCGTCATATGGATTTGTGGAATAAGAACCATCGGGTACATTATAATTTACAGGGTCATAACCCCAATTGTACTGTGCAGTATTTAATTTAGTTTCATCTACCGAACCATAGTCATAAATAGGGTTAAGATGTACATAATTTACGCCCTGGTCAACAAGATAATCAACACATGTAGAAAGACTGTCTGTGCCATTTATTTTTGTACCATCCTCTGTAAAGGCCAAGTATTTACCCTTGTTTTGAGTGCTTACACCTGATGAATTGCTTATTGAGAAGTCACGCACATGTACCTCCCAAATAACAGCATCAGTTTGATTATCTACAAGCATATGCTGGTCGTTTTCCCAATTATCAGGGTCTGTTGAATCAAGATCAATAACCATTGACCTGTTTCCGTTGACACCTGTTGCAGTTGAGTAAACATCCTGCGTTTCTTTAGTTTGACCGTTGTTTGTAACACTGTAGGTGTAGTAAACACCATTAAGGTCACCGCTTACTGTTACACTCCAAACATTATTAGACGAATTTTTAGTCATTGAGGTAGTTGAAATTTTGCCTGCACCCGATTCTCCATCAGAACCTGTTTTATACAAATTAAGCGAAACCGCACTTGCTGTAGGTGCCCATACCTTAAATGTAGTTGATGTTTTACTATAATTTGCACCCAGGTCATTGCCGCTGTAGGTTGCATAATTATCTGACGAGTTATAATATGCTGATGCCTTAACCTGATTCAATGTAGCTGCTGATGCATTGCCCACAACTAAGGTACCAACCATTGTCATAACCAAAGCAACAGAAATTCCTTTTCTCATTCTCATATTTTCTTCTCCTTCTTTTAAAATTTGTTACAAATATTTATAATTAATAATCAGAATAAAGAAAAAAGCTTTTGTGCAAATTTTGTTATTTATGTCATTTCTTCCAACATTGAAGTGCTCATCAAACAAAATCTTTTCAGAACCTTTTTCAATATTTAATATTAGTAACATACATTACCTATAATTATACAATATCATTTAAACAATAACCATTATTTTTATGCACAAATTATCAGTGAAAATTATATGCATACACAATAGAATTCTTATTTTTTCTAATATTTTGCTGTTGTTCAGCCACCGCATATACATATAAATAAGTATAGATAATTATAAATATATTTATTATAGGATATTACGATAATATAAATTTTTACTATTTTCTAATTTATTAAAACAAGAAAAAATTTTTATCAAATTGCTGCATTTCTTCATATGTAATTTTCATATCTTTGCATTTTCCACAATCGGCACAGCCGTTACATATTAAACGACTGCCACATTTTTTGCAATTATCACGGTAGTATGGTACATACAGCTCTTCCTTCGGAATTTCCATCCCAAGAGGGTTAGTAAGCTTAAACTTTACCGGTTTTCCCATGTAATTCATACCCGACTTATAAGCCATTTCAGACTGTATTTTTTTGTTGGGTATTCTATAATGTTTGCCGTCCTTTATAAATTCCGTACCTGTTTCAATAAAACAAAAGGTTATATCATATTTTTCGCATTCCATGCGCAATTTTTTTACCCAGTCAAAATTACAAAAACGAGAACCGTCATAATTTTCACCACCACAAATAACCTGTTCTATCTGTCCGCTTTGTAAATACCTCTCAATACTTATTTCACCAATAAAAGGTGCACACATTATACCTTTGTGTTTAAACGGAAGCTCAAGCAATAATGGTATTCTTTCGTCTGCCCTTTTCTGATTTTCACAGGTAACATTAAAAAGCACATTATCCCATCCATCACTCCAATCCTTTGGTAAGCACTGCTTAACACGCTGGGGACGTTTTGTCAGCAAAAAGAATTTAACATCACTTCGATCTTTTATTATGCTCCATGCATCTTCTCGCCAAGGATCAGCTTGTTCTAAAAAGAAATCTGAAGTCATGCACACCCTTATTTGTTCACCACTTTGTACCTTATAAGAACCATCTCTGTTTTTATGCAAAGGATAATTAAAATTAGCCTTCGTTCGATAAATGTCAGCTCCATTTTTTCCTCGTTTCCTATCCAGAAAAAACATATAACAATTTTCACAACCCTCGCTGCACTTTACACAACCATGCCACGGATTCCAAATATCATGCATATTGTACCTCCTTGCAATTCCACTTACCATATCATCATTTAATATTTTCATAATAATACCACAATACCGCTGTTTTTTCCAGTATATCCCTTTATACTGCAATATAGCTTCTTAAACTAAGTCACTATTCTTTCAAATATACAATCGTTATATATTTCTTTAGTATTACCTTTAAAAATATAATAATTTGAAAAATTTTGTCAATAAAATAGATAATTTAACCATTCATTTTTGTGGTATAAATTGCATTAATAGGTTAACAATATTTTTGCAACTTAATTTTGAATATTAAAGGAGTTTTATATATGAAGGCAACAGGTATTGTTAGAAGAATTGACGATTTAGGAAGAATTGTAATTCCTAAAGAAATAAGACGAACTTTGCGTATAAGAGAAGGAGATCCTCTTGAAATTTACACTGATACAGACGGAGAGGTAATATTTAAAAAATACTCACCTGTAGGTGAACTAAGTAGCTTTGCCAGCACATATGCAGAGGTAATAAGTAAAACAAGCGGTATGCCAACACTTATTAGTGACCGTGACCACATAGTTTCTGCTGCAGGCGTTTCAAAAAGAGAGTTTTTAGAACGCAGAATTACCTCTACTGCAGAGGAGTTAATGGAAAATCGCCAAAGCTACAACTCAAGTGAAAATAAGTTTGATCTTCAGCCAGTTGAGGGTATTGAAGCTACTGCCATGCTACTTTATCCTATTATAGCTGCCGGTGATGTTACAGGAAGTGTAATTATGCTGTGTTCAGAAAATAAATGTATTCCAACTGAATCTGATATTAAACTGGCTCAAAGTGCTTCATCATTCTTAGGCAAACAAATGGAAGAATAAATTTATAGGCAGTACCAAGCGGTGCTGCCCTTTTCATTCTGACATACATATGAAACATTTACAAAATTATTATTTCTGCTATGTAACAGGGGTAAATTGCAGTTGACACATTAGTGAAAAGCTTGTGTACAACTGTATGGCTACAGCAAAAGAAAAAGGCTTTAAAATTTTACAATTTAACGCTGTGGCAAAAAGCAATACAACTGCACTTAGCTTGTACAAAAAAGTTAGGTTTTATACAGCTTAGAGTTATACCAAAGGGATTTATAATGAAAAATGGTCACTATGAAAATATTATTCCTAATTATATAACTTTATAAAACATATATTGCAAACTACAACTATAAATTATTATTTAGTGTACTGAATAAAAGTTAAACAAGCTTTAGAAACAGTTATTCGTATATAAATAATCACTTTTAAGCTACATCATAAACAACAGCCGTGCAGTAAATGCACGGCTGTTGTTATATTGTATATTATTAATGCTTATATCGAAAATATCATAAGATAAACTAACCTCAAAAAAGTTCAATCAGTTTATATTGCTGTAATCGAATTAGTATTATTTCTTTGATTTTGCAGTTGAAGCCGATTTTACGGTAATTTTGGTCTTCTTTGAAGTATCCTCTTCCTTAAGCTCCGTTTTAGATTCTGTCTTAGTCTGTGCTTTTTTCATAGCTTTAAGAATTTCTGTGTTCTTCTTCCTTTTTTCGCTAGCAGCAATTTCCTTAGCCGTCAGCTTCTTTTCCTCAGGCACTTCTACAGGTGGCTCAACATAATCAAATTCAAATATACTTACACTTAGCGGCGGAATGGAATATCGTACCTGATATGGTCTTCCATCTGCTGCTTTTTTAACAGGAACAAGAGTTTCTTTAATATAATCACCTGTACCACCATATTTAGCATCGTCACTATTAAGAATAAGCTTGTACTCTACATCACAAGGTACTCCAATTACAAAATTCTCATGCGGACAAGGAACAAAGTTGCAAACAAACATTAGGCACTTTTCACCCTTAGTTTTTGGTTTACGAATAAAGCTAACCTCGCTGTGACTCCAGTCATCACAATTAATCCATTCAAAACCGTCATAAGTGAAATCCAACTCGTATAGTGCAGGGTATTTTTTGTAAACAGACAATAAGGCTTTTACAAATTGTTGCAGATTCTTATTGTTTTCAACCTCATCAACCAAGAACCAATCAAGCTCTTTGTTCGAATTCCACTCATCATACTGTGCAAAATCCTGCCCCATAAATAATAGCTTCTTACCAGGGTGACCAAACATAAAGCCGTAAGCTGCTTTCAGGTTTGCAAACTTCTGCCAATCATCACCAGGCATTTTATTAATCATTGAGCATTTACCGTAAACAACCTCATCATGAGATAAAACAAGAATAAATTTTTCAGATGTTGCATAAACCATACTGAAAGTAAGCTCATTATGGTCATGACATCTATAAATTGGGTCAGTTGACATATACTTTAAGAAATCGTTCATCCAACCCATATTCCATTTAAATGTAAATCCCAAACCATTATTTTTCGTGTTAGCTGTAACTCCGGCAAACGAGGTAGATTCCTCAGCCATAATTGCAGAACCCGGATTGCGCTTGGAGTTGATAGAATTTAAATGTTTTAAAAATTCTATAGCCTCTAAGTTTTCTCTGCCGCCATAAATATTTGGAAGCCACTGACCATCTCTCTTACCATAGTCAAGATAAAGCATTGAAGCAACTGCATCAACACGCAAGCCATCAATATGAAATTTTTCAATCCAAAACAAGGCACTTCCAATTAAAAAGTTACAAACCTCTGTCTTTTCATAGTTAAAAATGTAGGTGCCCCAGTCAGGGTGCTCACCACGTCGTGAATCAGGATGTTCATAAAGTGGTGTTCCGTCAAATCTTGCAAGCCCATGTGCATCTTTAGGAAAATGTGCAGGTACCCAGTCAAGAATTACACTAATGCCCTGTTTGTGCATATAGTTTACAAAATATTGGAAATCTTCCGGCGAACCAAAACGAGATGTAGGTGCATAATAACCTGTTACCTGATACCCCCATGATCCATCAAAAGGATGTTCTGAAATGCCCATAAGTTCAATATGAGTATAACCCATTTCTTTTACATACTCAGCAAGCTGTGGTGCAAGCTCACGATAAGTAAGAAAATCCTCTTTATTTTCACCTTTCTTCTTCCAAGATCCCGGATGCAGTTCATAAATCGCAACAGGCTGCGTATCGATATTTGTATTTTTTCTCTTCTCAATCCACTGCTTGTCTGTCCAATTAAATTTATTAACATCGGTTACTATAGATGCTGTTTCAGGACGTTTTTGCTGATAATTTCCAAATGGGTCTGTCTTCATAAATAAAGCACCCCAAGGTGTTTTAATTTCGTACTTATATAGGGCTCCTTCTCCTATACCCGGTATAAACAATTCAAAAATACCAACATTATAAACCTTATTCATTTGGTGCATTCTGCCATCCCATTTATTAAAATCACCAACAACACTAACGCGTGAAGCATTCGGTGCCCAAACAGTAAACAATGTACCTTCAACGCCATCAATTGTTTTAATATGTGCACCCAAAATATCAGCAACATTGTACAGTGTACCGGCTCCAAATAAATATGCATCCTCTGATGACGTCTGCACCGGAAATCTGTAACAATCCTCTGTCTGATAAGGTTCTTCTTCGCCATACGGATTAATTTCTAACAGATAAGGTGTGCTGACATCACAACCAAGATAAGCTACAAAAACACCTGCATCGTCTATTTTTTGTGCCTCAAACCTTTGGTTGCTGCGCTTTTCTATCACAGTAACAGCTTCAGCCTGCGGGTTATAAACAGTTACAACATATCCCCTGTCAGTTAAATGTGCACCTAAAATTCCGCCCGGAAAAACAGAATCTGTATTAATAACCTTCATTAAATATTCGTAATTAAACAATCCCTTAATATCCTCCATGTTAACCTCCTAACATACAATAGAACATCTTTATATTTTATGCATTATGTACTGCATTTAAACTACTTTTACACAGTATAATTATATATTATACTTCTTAAAATTGCAATATTATTTAAAAATATTTTGTACATTTTAACTATTAAATATTACAAATTTCATTATCTTGTCTTCATATAATAAAAAATATATTATATACAGATTTATATAAACTATTTACTTAAGATTATTATCTCTTATAATGGGATTTTCCAACATATCACTATTAATTTTAGCAAAAATTTGTTTCATATACATTTCATTGCCAAGCATTTTTGATTGGTTTGATATTATTTTCTTTATTACAGACATAGTATATTCTATCTCATCATCAGATATTCCTTTAAAAACCTGCTTCAAAAATAGTGTCCTTCTTTTATCAAATTCAGGTTTGTCTTTTTTATACTTTTCAGTAAAATAAACACGTCTTTTTCGCTTATCGTCAATGTCCTTTTCAATAGTTAAATACCCCTTTTTAACCAGTTTAGAAACAATTTGCTTTACATTTTGGTGAGAACTGCCAATAATCACCGAAAGATTATTAAGAGTAGGCGGCTTATCTTTAGAATAATATTCTATAATTGAAAGTAAATATTCTTGCTTTACTGAAATTCCGTTGTAATACTTATCTCCAATGGTTTGATATTGGTTGCTTACTCTACAAATAGTTGAAAACAATACAGCCTGTTCTGAATTCACCCCAAACATTACGAGCCTCCAGATATGTAATATATTACATATCTTATCACCTGTTACCCTATATGTCAACATAACCCGTAAAAAATGACGCATAATTATTTGCACTGTTTTTAGGTCATTTTGCACATTTTAAATTTAACGGTGCTTTATACCAATGTCAAATGGCTTATTGGTTTATTTTTCAATATATTGAATCATGCACTTTATTTTCCTAACAAGTCTCAGTCAATCTTCATTATCTGCAAAATCTACTTTAAAATAAATTATAAAAAGTATTTAAATATTAGGTATTGATAAACATTTACATATTTCGTTAAGTCAGAATCAGTTCAAAAATAGGTCAGCTAAATTCTTTTTCAAGCATTTTTTATTTCACTCCTAAACATTGTTAGTTTGTATCTCTGATATTAAATCTTATAAATATGTCTTATTCAACAATAGCTGCACTGTTTACAGGAAAAACCTTTAAAAGGTCTTTATAACTTATTTCAACCTGATAACCTACCTTTCCTGCACTGAAAATAATAGTATCAAAATTTAGTGCTGTAAGATGTACTGTGGTTTTGTACTGTTTTTTCATACCAATAGGTGAACAACCACCATGTACATAGCCTGTAGTCTTTAACAAATCTTTTTGAGGTATCATTTGAACAGATTTTTCACCAACAGCGCTTGCCGCCCTTTTTAGGTTAAGTTCTTTATTAACAGGAACCATAAACACATAAATTTCTTTTGTTTTGCTGCCTTGGGTAACCAAAGTTTTAAAAACCTTGTTAGGATCTTCTTCTAAAAAATCTGCAATTTCATTACCATTTGTCAATTCTGTTTTGCTGTAGTCGTAGTACTTATACTTAATTTTCGCTTTGTCTAATATTCTCATAACATTAGTTTTAATTTCCTTGCCCATACAAATTCCTCGCTTTTTATTTTATAAAATCAATTATAGCCTTACACAGCTTTCTTTTCAATATCTTTACTTTATAACAAAACTATATTTTATAATAACCACATATAGCCTTGATATATAAAAAAACGGCCTTAATCCGTTTGGGGATTAAAGCCGTTAGAAAATCTAAATATTTACTTTAGATATGTAGTTGTGCCACCGATTTTACCGCTGATGCCTTTATAACCATTTGAGCTTAATACATAAACTCTACAGTTACCCTTACCAGGTGCAGAAACAGAAAGTGTACCGTTTGATACGTCCTTAACATCACCTGTTACAGCGTCAATATATTTTCCGTTAGGAATACCTGAGAACGTAGCACCGTTTGTAACCGCAACACAAGCAAAACTCTTTTCCCCTGTGTCAGGGTCTGTATATCCACGCTTAAAGCACATATCTCCAACAGAAGAATACTGTCCTTTTTGAAGTGCAGGTACTGCTCTTCTAATTTTGTTCAACTTAATTAAATGTTGTGAAAGTGTACTGCTAAGCGTTTCTTGAGCCTTACCGCTTGCTGTATATTCGCCAAAGTTGTTAGCAGTTACATTACCCTCAAGATAGTCACCAAAGTAAGCACGACCTGTTGTACTTAAAGGCTGTTTAGGGCCAACATCTATAACTTGACCTTTAGCGAACTCAACCTCTGTACCGTAGTAAATACAAGGAATGCCGCGGAATGTGAAAATAAGAGAAAGATTTTCTGCCCAAGCTTGTGTGCCTTGGCTGTAACGTATTTTTTCCATACCATCAGGACCATAGTCATGAGAGTCAACATATGTTACATTCCATGTAGCATCATTCATATACTGATCTTCAGCCAAACCTGCTCTATAAGCAGTGCTGGCATTCTCAAAATTCCAGTGCATTGTAAAGTCAATAACACCTGTACCGTTTGACTGACTATAGTCTGGTGTATGATAGTCATTGCCATTAAGAAATGCATTATCACTTGTAGGGCATTTTGATGGATCTCTATGACTGTCATAATGAGAAATAGATTTAGCAATATTTGCAGTAGGACTTGAAGTATCCCAGTTGCTCATCCATTCACTTTCTGTTTCTTTCCAAGTAAAGAATGCAGGTGAACTTGATGGAATATTATGATTCCATGTTTCACGAACTCTTGAGCAAACCTCACCAAAGATATAGAAACCTTGAATATTTGAGAACTTAGGGAAATAAGCACTATTTAGTGTCCAACGGTTAATGTGCTTTTCTGTATCAAGACGGAAAGCATCAACACCAAGATTAGCATAATCAATATATGTATCTGTAATATATTTTGCTACTTCCGGATTTTCTGTATTAATATCTCTACAGTCACCCTCTATTGAACCTTGTTGCTCAATAGATGACTCATAACCCATACCTGTTTCTCTATGGTATGTTTCTCTTGAGTTATGTCCGGAAGTATGAATAGACTGCAAAATATCCAGTCTTGCCTGAAATTGTGGAGCACCATCCATACTATCGTAGTTTGGATAAGACTTGTCAAGATCACTGCCAGGAATAACCTTCATACTGCTAGGAGAGGCCAAATCTTGTATTGTATTATATTCCTTAGTAAACATTGGGCAAAGATATGCCTCACCAAAGTTACCTGTGTGATTCCAAACAACATCCTGTATAATCTTCATATCTTTTTCGTGCGCTGCAGCAATAACATCTTCATAAGTTGTATCACTGCTTTCGTAACGAACATCGACTGTAGAAAAATCAAAAGCATGATATCCATGGTAGTCATAACCACCACCATTTGTAACTACAGGTGTAATCCAAACTGCACTAAAACCAAGAGCTTTAATGTAGTCAAGTTTCTCAATTAAACCCTTAAAGTCACCACGCCAAGCAGGGTCGCTGTCAGGGTTATTTGCGGCTGTGTCATCCCAACAGTGAACATTGTTACCTGTATCACCGTCATAAAAACGAGTTGTAATTATGAAATAGATTGAATCCTCACGAAGATCTGTACGCTCATAATCATCATAAGCATATGGATCTTTTGTATACCATTTGCCGTCTTTGTACCACCAGTCACCTTGAGATTTTTCTGTATATTCTCTTGTTAATTCTTTCGACTGAGTACCATTCTCAATAAACAAGAAGTTAATTTTTGTTACATTATTAAAAGTATATTTATAACAGTTTTGACCTATAGCCGAGGTATCCCTTGTCATGTTAGGTCCCGGATATGAAGGGGAATCTATATTTGTAGGTAAGCTGTTCCAATAGTAAATATTTGGTGTTACACTTGTACCATAGTAATGAATTGTAATACCGCTGCCAGCTTCAGATTCTTCAGTATTAACTGTAGCTGCGTTAACTGTAAAAATACCACAAGTAACTACAAGCATAACTGCAACTGCTATTGCAACAACCCGTTTAAAGTTATTCACCTTTAATCATCCTCCTTTTCTTTATCTTCGTCTGTATGTGCCCATGAAATTATCATGAGCACATATCAAACAGTTTTTAAGTTTTAATTATTTTAAATATGTAGTTGTGTCACCAATTTTTCCGTCAATACCTGTGTATCCGTTTGAACTCAATACATATACACGGCAATTACCTTTACCTGAAGCAGAAATGCTAAGTGTACCATTTGTTACATCTTTAACATCGCCTGTTACGGCATCAATATATTTACCGTTAGGAATATTCTTAAAAGTAGCAGCATTTGTTACAGCAACACATACGAAGCTCTTTTCACCTGAATCCGGATTAGTGTAGCCACGTTTAAATGACATATCACCTGTAACTCCATCTACAGAATATTGACCTTTTTGTAAAGCAGGAACTGCTCTTCTGATCTTATTTAGTTTAATAAGATGCTGTGAAAGTGTGCTGTTTAGTGTGTCAGCAACTGTACCGTTGGCTGTATATTCACCAAAGTCAGTTGCAGTAACATTACCTTCAAGATAATCACCAAAATAAGCACGACCTGTAGTGCTTAAAGCCTGGTTAGGACCATTATCAATTCTTGCACCTTTCATAAACTCAACTTCTGAACCATAATACAAGCAAGGAATACCACGGAAGGTAAACATTAAGCACATATTCTCTGCCCATGCTTGAGTGCCGCCATCGAATCTGTCAAAAGTACCCGGACCATAGTCGTGTGAGTCAACATATACAACATTCCATGTAGCATCGTTATAATACTTATCACTTGACTTTGCAACACCAAATGCACCTGAAGCATTTTGAAATTCCCAGTGCATAGGGAAGTCAATTACACCCATACCAGATGCTTCAGTATAATCAGGCTCATGGTAGTCATTACCATTTAGAAAAGTATTATCACTTGTTGGCTGTTCACTTGGATGATAATTATTAATCCAATGGTCAAGTGTTAGATTAATATTTTCACCAACCGCTTCAGGAGTATTTTCCCAATTCCATTTGCTAATATATGACTTGTCTGTCTCACCCCAAGTATAGAACGGTGCAGACTCACTTGCCATACCACGGTACCATACGCCATTATATCTAGTACAGCACTCACCAAACATATAGAAGCCTTCTCCGCCTACTGCATTTAACTGGTCGTTAAACATAGTATTCAAAGACAAACGAGAAATATGTCTTAGTGTATCTACACGGAAAGCATCAACACCCATTCCAATGTAATTACTATAAATATTAACAAGCTTTTCAGCAACCTCAGGATTTTCTGTGTTAAGGTCAACACAGTCCCCTGCAATTTGGAAATATTTTGATGCATAATCATCAAAGTTAGAATTTCTCCAATATCCACTGTGATAATAGTTGTTTTTATTGTATTTGTCTGATTGAGAAACTCTTTCCGGCTGTTGTTTATCGTACTCAGCAGCCTTTACAAATCCCTCATATGTACCGCCTAAATTTGAATTACTCTTATCAGGATCTATACCTTTCATCAGTCTAAGTCTTTGCGAGTGCTGAATACCAGGCTGCTGTGCATAGTATTCTTCTGCCGAACTGAGTCCATATTCGCTTAACAGTTTCTCGTTAGGAATCATAGATGTCTCAATATTAGCCAAATCTTGCACTGAATCATACACTTTATCAAAAAGTGGCTCAAATGTAGCTTCACCAAAGTTACCGGTATGCTGGAATACAACATCCTGAACAATCTTCATACCTTTTGCATGAGCTGCATTGATAAGATCTTGATATGTTGCTCCTTCACTTTCATAACGGACATCAACTGTAGAGAAATCAAAAGCATGGTAGCCGTGATAGTCATAACCACTACCGTTTGTAACTACAGGTGTAATCCATATAGCACTAAAGCCCAATGCCTTAATGTAGTCTAATTTCTCAATCAGTCCTTTAAAGTCACCACGCCAAGCTGGATCGCTATCAGGGTTATTTGCCTTTGCATCTTCCCAGCAGTGTACATTGTTACCTGTATCACCGTCGTAAAAACGTGTTGTAATTACAAAATAAATTGTCTCCTCACGCATATCAGAAGAAAGGGGATCTAATTTTTCAGGATTTGTTGTATACCAAATTCCATTCTTATACCAGTATTCACCTGAGGCGCCTCTAGTTAATTCCTTTGACTGTTCACCATTTTCAATAAACAGCATATTAATTTTTGTAACATTGTCAAATGTGTATGTAAACCAATTTTCACCCTGTTCGGCATCAGCAGTCATACTTTTGCCTGGATAAGTTGGTTCCGTAATATTTTGCGGTAAGCTGTTCCAATAATAAACTGTTGGCGTACCTGTGCCTTTAGCCTTATAATGAACTGTAATTCCGGAAGCCGTTTCAGCTTGTGCTTTTTCTTCATTAATAGACGCGGCACTTACACAAACAATACCTGCAGTAATAACAAGCATTACTGCTAATATAACAGCTATTGTTTTATTTAATACTTTCATTTTAAGCGTCCTCCTTACCTATTTTTCATAGGCAACATCTATCAATTATAGGTATAGACGAGCAATTAGTATTGCGTCTGCAATAGTAATTCTGCCGTTGCCGTCCATGTCAGCAGCCTTAAACTGTTTAGTATCGGCTGTAATTTTATATCCAGCCTTTCCAGATGCAGCTCTTAGTACATAAATAGCATCAGCTGAAGTAACCTTGCCATCATCATTTACATCACCTGGAATATAGTCAGGATCTGTAGGTTTCTCAGCAACAGAATAGTTGTAAATATATTTGCTTGCTGACAGATTCTTAGAGTCCTTAACCGTTACCTGAATTGTATAAGAACCTGCTGCCGAAGGTGTCCATGCAGCAGTGTTGCTTCTTGAAGAAGTTGTTTGTGTAGCAACAACTGCACCGTTTACCCTATAAGTATAAGTAAAGTTTTCAGTACCCGTACCTTCTTTAACCGTTGTTGACAAATTAACAGCAGTGCCGGCTGTTGTCGATGTAGGATTAGCTGTGAATGTTGTAATTTCAGGAGCAATGTCTGTGCTTCCCTCACCTGCTGTTATTGTATATGTCTTTTCAGTAGTTTTGTTATAACTGTTTTGAACAGTTACATCTACTTTATAATCACCCTTTTTAGTAGGTGTAAAATTCAACACATTGCTTTGCTTATAATATACTGTGTTTACAGCATTGCCGCTTGGGTCGGTAATAGCGACCTTGTAGAATAAAAGGTTTGTTCCAACTTTACCGCCAGCTGCCTTTACATTAACAGGTACTGATGTGTTGACAGGAACATCACCTGTGTAGCCTGTTGAAATACTTTTCAGTATAGGCTCTTCAGCTGTTGAATCGTCTTTAATTTCATAAGAAGCTGTTTTTGTGTTTTCGTTGCCGGCTGCGTCTTTGGCAATAACTGTCAAAGTGTATGTACCGGCTGTTGTTGGTACCCAAGTACAAGTGCTGTTTGTACCTGTGTAAAGAGTTGTTGAGTTCACCTTAAAGGTATAAGTTACTGTACCCTGACCACCTGTAGATTCAGCTGTTAGTAAGATACTTGTTTCTTTGTATTGCGGTGAAGCAACGTCGGTTGACAGAGCAAGCTTTAGAGTGCTTGTATCATACATTGACCATGAGCCTGCACTACCATTCAATGTATAAAGGTTACCTGTAATATTAGTAACATCGCCTGTCATTTTATCACCACCGCCGCCGTTATTGAAAATAACGCCGCTTAAAGAACCAACATCACATGGAAGGTCATAACTATAAACGTTTGTTTCTCCAGTTACTAAGTTCATCTTTACACCAGGCCATGAGCTAGAATTAGCTGCATTACCATCAACCCAATAATGAAGATATGGATTTGTTGTGTTGTCAGTTTGAAGATAAATTGTCGTACCATAAGTACCTGCAGCAGATGCTGCAACCGTTCCCATACAGCACATACTTGTGACAATCAGCACTAAAGCCACTAAGCATGCAGAAGCACGAGAAAATTTGTTCTTCGCCATAAATTGTTCCTCCTAAGAAAAAATCTTGTAACCTTTAATATTTCTAAAATTTTCTACAAAATCTCAAGAAATACCAATAGTTTTACATATTTAATTATATCATTTTTATGTCTAAATAATAAATTCTTTTATTGTACAAACTTTTTCAGTATTTTTTATGTAAATACACCATTATTTATCTCTACCTGTTAAGTAACAAAAACACTACTAATAAATATTTTATTTTTTTAATAAAGTAAATAAATTTTTTCTATATTTTTTTCTATATTAAATAAAAATATTACAAAATTCTTATAGATTACAAATTATTAATACTGATAAAAATACAACAAAAATTTACGAGTAGATTTTGTGTCGGACAACCACCATACCACATACAGGCTGACACATTTAGAGAACAGGACGTACAGTACATCTTAAAATGCGCCGAAAAGATCGTTATAGCTCTTATCAATGTTTAGTATAAAATAAACATCATTTACAAAGCAAAAGCGTACCTGCAAAAAGCAGATACGCTTGACTTGTTTAAATATTTTCATATATAACTAATCAATATTACTACAGTATTTACTCTGACAGCAATTTATCCTTTTTACTTTCATAAATAAAAACAACATTTTCTACTGTTGTACTCCACATACCTGAAACCTCTCCAATACTGTTCAGTACTCTTCCAAGTTCCTTTATCGGCATAGCAACATAGGTGTCTTCACTGCACTTATTTTTGCCTTCGATAATAACATCATCAATCAGCTTATTACCGTTTACATCAACATGGCTTACAACTACCTTTGAATTAAAATAGACCTTTTGGTCTTTTATCCAAACCTCTCCCGAAACATTATAGCCCGGATGATGTGCTCCAGGATCCTGCCCAAAAATTCCGTCACTAAACATTACCTGTGCTTCGTCAATATCAACGTCACCAAAGCCCCACCAGCCTTCGTTTCCTTCTGCACTCATTACCGTACCCGGCCATTGGTCTGTAAGAGCTCTTGCAGAACCACCACGGTCATCATAAATATAAATATGCGGTGCCATCCAATTATTATGGTTAAAGTAATGCACTCTAAGCGGTTTTGCCGGTATTAATTTATCAATATAAGTTATTGTTGTATCACCACTTATTGTACCAATAGACTTAGGCAGTCTGTCTGTATCAAGTTCGTATCCCTGCACAGCTTGTGGCTTTACAGCATATTTGTCACCCTTTTTAACCTTTTTGCTTACAGGTGAAATAACAGGCGTACCATCATCAGTAACCTGACGTCTTTCCAGGGTAAAGTTCTCTCTTGAGTCCTTCTCATAAAAATATTTAACCTCAACATCATTATCACCAATAACTCCGTTAAGCTCACCATCAGAACCAACCAAAGTATAATCAAATAAAATACTATAACAAGGATAAGTTCTATAGGTAGTTCCTTTAATATAGTGAGATGCAACCTTTCTTACAGACTCGTTTGTTTCTTTATTAATATGCTTAACTACAACAGTTCTATAGTTTTTTTCTGTTTTTTTCAATCTGCCAAATGTAGTGTCATCAACAAGTACTAAAGCACTTCTTGGCGGAACATTTATTTCAGTGCCGTGAATAGCACCTAATTTTTCAACGCCGGCTTTGTCACTATTAACAACAACTGCCCATTTGTCCGGTACACTTCCCCCGTTCACTTTAAGCTTCAACGCCTTTGGGCTTGCACTGTTGTTTACAAGCACAGCCACTGTTCCCCATTCGTTTTCGGCATTTTTAGTGGTATTCTGTATAGTATATCCAATAGCGCTGCCGTTTTCAACAAAATATGTGCTTTTAATTGATAAGTCATCACCTTCCCTGAACGGTGTATATGATGCACGCAGCTGCATTAGTCCTTTATAATATTGCACAAGATTATTATATCTTATTACTCTTGTCCAGTCAATTTTGTTTACACCATCGGCAGATTTATAGCTGTTGTGGTCACCGTACTTTGTTCTTGCAAACTCTTCACCGGCAAGATAGAATGGTACGCCCTGCGAAGTAAGAACAATAACTGCTGACAGTTTATTTTGTGCCAACAAAATACTATTATGACCATTATAGTCTGTGTTGCCGTTTGACTTTAATATTTTATCCCACAAGGTAAGATTATCATGGGCAGAGTTGTATGTTATGCACTGCATAGGCTCTCTTGACCATCTGCCAAAAGTATCACAGGCACCGCCCATCATCCCCGACTTAATTTCGTTATTAACATTGGTTGCACCCTGAATATAACCAATAGACTCATCATCTGTATTTCCCTTTAAAGAATTTCTTATCTTATCACTGAACATACCAATTCTTGGGCTAAGCTTGAAAGCATTTTGAGAAATACAGGCTAATTCTCCATCAATACCGTTGCTCATCCAGTCAGCCATCCAAGGTTCACCATACATTAAAATTCTAGGGTCAATTTCGTCAAGAGCTTCTCTTATTTTATTCATCGTAATAACATCATGACATCCCATAAGGTCAAAGCGAAAACCATCAATATGATATTCCTTAGCCCAATATGTTATTGAATCTATCATAAATTTTCTGAACATAGCTTTGTCAGACGCTGTTACATTACCACATCCGCTTCCATTAAAATACTGGTACTGTGAGTACATTCTGAAGTAATAGCCTGGCACGGTTTTTTCAAAACAACTGTCACCAGCTGAATAAACATGATTATAAACAACGTCCATAATAACGCCTATACCTCTGTCATGCAACGCCTGTACCATTTGTTTAAATTCATTAATTCTTACCTCACCCTTTGCCGCATTGGTAGAGTAAGACCCTTCAGGAACATTAAAATTAACAGGATCATAGCCCCAATTATACTGCGAGGTATGCATTGCCTCGTTTACAGAGCCAAAATCAAACACAGGATTAAGATGTACATAATTTATACCCTGTTCTACCAAATATTCAACACAGGTTGAATATTCCTTTGTTCTGTTTACCCTTGTTCCTCTTTGTGTAAAGGCAAGATATTTACCTCTTTTTTCAGCACTGACACCTGATGTTCTGCTAATTGAAAAGTCACGCACATGAACCTCCCAAATAACTGCATCAGTTGGTTTTTCCAGTAATACATGCTTATCGCTACTCCATCCCTCCGGGTCAGTTGACTTTAAATCAACTACCATTGAACGGTTACCGTTTACACCAACTGCATAAGAATAAACATCTTGGGTTTCTCTAGACTCTCCGTTTGCCAATACAGTATATGTGTAGTAAACTCCTTTTAAATCACTTGATATAGCTACACTCCAAACACCATTATCAGGATTCTTCTTCATTTGTGTTGTTAAAATTCTACCTGCATCATGTTCAACATCTGATCCTGTCTTATACAAATTTAAAGATACCATATTAGCACTTGGTGCCCACACTTTAAAAATTGTCTGCTTGGGTGAGTAGTTTGCACCCAGGTCATTACCATCATACAGCGGATAAATTTCTTTGGCATTGTAGTACTGACCAATAGATTCATAGCTTTCTTGAAGTGTTTTGGTTTCTTTCACTTTTGTTTTTTCTATTGCCATAAATACCGAGATTATATAATTAATCTCTCCCCCTCTTTCTGTTGGCGATAATAAAGGCGGCATCATATCATTACAGTGTTTAATTTGCATACTCAAATTTTGCAATATTTTTTACAAATAATCTGCAATCATACTGACATACGAAAATAGAATTAAATATAAATAATGCAAAATATTCAAACGAACTGACACTGAACGGTAAAGTATTGCCTAAACACTCAGCATAAAAAAGCAAAGCACCTACAACAAATTTAGATATTGTCGGAAAGTTTGCTTAATGAATGTTTTAATGAATGTTTTATATAAAATATACGCAAACATATAAAAATGTGTCACGCATAGAAAAACAAATTTATTTTATCTGTACTAATCTCCAAAAGATATTAGCATTACCTTATTCATACCATTCCCAAAATATCCTGCTCTATGTCGCAGGTGTTATATCATTATATATTTTTATTTTAATATAATTTTTATTATTCTTTATATATTATTTATCTAAACTTGAAAATACCTTTCCAAAAAATGAAAAGATTTTTAATCGCAAAAGTTCTATACCTCCGCACGCCGCAAAAACTGTTACACAGGCAAGCAATGCCAAAGGTACATAGATTAATGTATCATACAAATGCTTATCGCTAAAGTTAATTATCCCCCACAACCATTGGCGTACATATGGGTTTTCATGAATAGCGTAAATACCCAACGTTGTGCCTGCAATGGTATTAACCAATTTAGAACTAAATTTAAAATCTCTAAAAAACAATATAAGCAATGCACCTTCTGCCAATACCAAAGGATTGTTAAACGCTCCAAACACATTTTTATATTCAGGGAAACAATAGTAAAGCCCCAAATCTGCAAAACAAAGTGCAAAAAAAGCAATTAAATATACTATATTTACGTTCTTTTTTTCTGTATTATCTTTAGCTTTAACAAACAGTCGTAAATATCCGCCTATTATATACATAAGCAAAAAACCACCCAGACTTTTGCCGTAGTAAGGGTCAACAATTTTAGCAATGTTAAAAACCTTGTCAAGCTTGTCTATGCCGGCAAGAGTTGACCAAACGCTCATTACTACAAAAACAATTCCCATAAAATACAAATATTGCTTTTTTGTAAGTGATGCAAGCATTTTATTTATAAACGGACTAAGAAGCAAAATTATGATATAATTGTTTAAAAAATACCATGTTTTAGAAAAAAATGGCATTACAGCTTTAACAGCACCCTCTACGCACAAAGCTGACGGGTTAAACAAAAAGTAAATTATCGCAATAACCACAGAGTAAAAGAACATAGCTCCATACACGTTTGAACCACGTTTTAATGTTCTTTTTATATCAAATTTAGAGGTTATCATAAAATAACCGCTTATCATAACAAATATATCAACAGGTGCTCTGCATAGTGACCACACAAAAGTTACAAGAAAACCGTCAAGGTCACCTGCGCCCGAGGAGCCATGATGAAGCTGACCATATTGATAAAGATGAAGATAAATAATTTGCAGCATAGCAATAATTCTTAATAGCTCTATACCAGACTGACGCTTTACTTTACCCATTATTACACCTCCATAACAAAGCCATTATATCACAAAACATGTGAATAGACAAATCACATTATATGGATTTTAGCACAATTTTAGAATTGAATTTTAAGTGTTTTGCACAAAAAGCATGACAAACAATCACAATATCCGTTCTTACAAATATAAATTCCTGTTATAGTCAGCCTTTGAGCTTACCAACCAAGGTAAAAGCTATAAAAGCTAAAATATTCACAATAACAATACTTGCTCCTGTTGGTGTGCCGTATAAATAGGAAATTGAAATTCCTACAAAAAAACACACCACTGATAAAACAGCTGACGTTAAAATAACTTTTTTAAAAGTTTTGCACACCTGCATTGCCGTAAGAGCAGGAAAGATAATTAAACTTGAAATAAGCAGTGTACCCATTATTCGCATACCCAAAACAACAGTAAGTGCCGTTAATATTGCAATAATAACATTATAAAAGCCTGCGTTTGTACCTGTGGCTTTTGAAAAGCTTTCGTCAAAGGTAACAGCAAAAATACGGTGGTAAAACACCACAAAAATAATAATAACTACCGCTGACAAACAAACACTTAAAACAGCATCAAAGTCCGATGTAGCCACAATGCTGCCAAACAAGTAATTGCTTATGTCTGTGTTCATACCGTTCTGCATTGTTGCAATGGTTACACCTATAGCTAAAGCACTGCTTGAAATAAGAGCTATAGCCGAATCTCCCTTAATTTTACTATTTTCGCTAAGTCTTAACAACAAAAATGCAGCAACAACAACAACAGGAATTGCAACCGGCAAAGGCGCCCAATTAAAAGCTGAAGCTATAGCTAACGCACCAAACCCCACATGTGAAAGTCCGTCTCCTATCATAGAATATCTTTTAAGCACAAGGCTTACACCAAGTAGTGCAGCACACAGTGCAACAGGTATGCCTACAATTAAAGCACGCACCATAAACCCGTAACTAAACATTGAAAGTATATCCATTAGACGTCCCCTCCCCAACCGGAGCCTTTTTTAGTTTCGTCCTGAAAATGCAAATGCTTTTGCTGATGGCTCTCACAGGCATCACAGTGGCAGTTATGGTACAAAAATCTGCTTCCAAGTTCACTGTGTTCGTATTCCTCTTTGGTACCAAAAAACATATCACCATTTACACACATATGCAAGATATGGGTTGCATACTGCACTGCACTTATAATGTCGTGCGAAACCATAATAACCGTAATCTTATCTTTTACATTTAATTCTTTAATAATTGAATACATATGTGCCATTGCCACAGGATCAAGACCTGCAACAGGTTCGTCAAGCAAAATCAATTTTCCTGTTGCACACAATGCTCTCGCCAACAAAACACGCTGCTGCTGACCGCCTGAAAGCTCTTTGTAACAGCGTTTTTTAAGGTTAGGAATACCAAGCTTTTCTAAATTCTCCTGTGCAATCCGCTTATCCTCTTTATTGTAAAAGCCTGCAATACGCTTTTTGTTAAGCCTGCCTGACAGTACAACCTCCCACACAGAAGCAGGAAAGTCCTTTTGTACGCCTGTTTGCTGCGGCAAATATCCAATTTCCTTTTGCTTTAAGCCTTCATCAAAAATAAATCTACCGTACCCAGGCGAGTGCAAACCTAAAATTCCTTTCATAAGCGTACTTTTGCCCGATCCATTTTCACCCACAATGCACAAATAGTCACCTTGATTTATTTTAAAATTTAGATCTTTAAAAACCACGTTTCCGTCATAACTCATTGTAACATCGTCACAAGTAAGTATAGCCAAACTACCACCAACCTTTCTGTTTATTCTCAATATATAGTCTTATCCCGTTTTACAAATATTTGCCGGCTTCTTTAACACTTAGCTTATCCATTTGATTTTTATATTTTTCTATAAAGGCTCGTACCCAGTCAGGATTTGTTTTTGAATAGTCCCGCAAGCTCCAGCCTATAGCTTTGTTAATAAAAAACTCTTTACTTCCAAAATTATTAACCAATATCTCTTCCAACAATTCAATATTTGTCTTTTCTTTTCTGCATAACTGATGATCTATTGCAATTCTGCGCACCCAAAAATCTTCGTCTGTTGACCATTTTAACATTAAATTGTTTATTCTGTCATCAACAAAAGCTATATTTCCTACTATTCTGTCAAAGCCGTCAATAGTGTCCCACCATTGCTTTGTTCTAATATATTTTTCAATTTTAGCCACATCGTCAAAGGTTAAAAACTTTTGCATTGCAGATAAATAATCCATCACCAAATATTGAAATTCTCTGTGTTCATCTTTATAGCATTTATCAAGAAAAGCCCAATCAATTACTTTGTTTTTCTTTTCGCTTTTCAGCAATTCTTTATAAAGAGTTTTTCGTTTTGGAGTTGGCAAACCGTAAAAAGTAAAAAGATTTCGCATATATGACGACATTTTAACCGCATTTTGTTCATCTTTATTTTCTTGGAACATATTTTTTATTTCTATATATTTGTCCACTGCACAATTCTCCTTTTGCAATTAACAATATCGGCTACCATATTATATATCATTTGTATTAAATATGCAAACAAGGCTGTGTTACACCACAAGCGGTATAACACAGCCCAATTATTATTTATAATATTCGTAATTTAACAACACAAATTATTTCTTGCCCTTTGCAAGCTTGTGGTTTTGCCACAATACCCATAACGGACCTGCAATACAAATAGAAGAATAACAACCTGAAATTACACCAACCATCATTGGAAGTGCAAATGTTACAACAGACTGTATATTAAATACAACTGCACAAATCAAAACAGCCAAAATAGCGGCAAGTGTTGTAATTGAGGTACAAAGTGTTCTTCTAAATACTTGTGTGCCACTCTTGTTAAATAATTCTGTATAGTTAATCTTTTTACCACCCATACGATTTCTGTTTTCACGTACACGGTCATAAATAACTATTGTATCATTCAATGAATAACCTAAAATCATAAGCGTTACTGCAATAAAGTTACTGTCTAAAGGCATTCGCAGAATTACAAATGTAAAGTATATCATTAAAACATCGTGGAACAGTGCAACAAGTGCCATTACACCTGCTGACCAACCGCCAATTTTCTTAAATCTGAATGCTACAAATACTACCATAAGCAAACATGCAATAGCAACAGCAACCATACACTTTAAGAAAAACTTCCAACCCATTGAAGATTCAACAGACTGTGAGTCAACCATTTTTACATTATTATCAGGATAAGCTTCTTGCAGCTTTTCTGTAACATTGTTCATAACATCCGGTGTAATTGTTTGCTTGCCCGAAAACTGTACAGCAAGCAGATAACCGTTTTGGAGTTGACTTCCGTCCTCACCTACCGTAATATTGTCACTTATATTAAACGATACAGTGTCGGCGGTTTCTGACTGAATTAAATCCTTCATTTTATCGGTGTCAACCTCACCAACATAGTTATACTGTATAATTGTACCGCCGGTAAACTGAATATCAAGTGTAACACCAAATATAAAATTGCAAACAATACCGATAACAAAAATTGCTATTGAGATGCCGAAGAAAATTTTAGATTTTCCTGTAAAGTCCATTATCCTTTTCATTACTTATCAGCACCTCCAAACAACCATTTTTTACGTAAAGGCTTTATGCCTGACGCAGACTTAAGCATTAGTCTTGAAGCACCAACGCCCATTATGAAGTTAGAAATTACACCAACAAGCAGTGTGTAACCGAAAGAGTAAATTGTACCTGTTGTTGACGGACCAAAAATACCCGAAAGAATATTTACAGGACCAAATACCAACAATAGGATAATTGATACTATAATAACCGTTATGTTACCGTCAAAGATAGCCCAGAACGAACCCTTTGTACCTGCCATAACAGCACCGTCAATGGTTTTGCCGTTTCTTAACTCCTCACGAACACGCTCGGCAGTAATAATGTTAGCGTCAGCACCCATACCTATTGACAAAATTAAACCTGCAATACCAGGCAATGTCATTGTAAAGCTTGGTATAACTGTAAAGAAGCCCGAAATAGCGGCAACTGACAGTGACATTTGACCAAGAAGTGTAATTACAGCAATAAAACCTGGCAGTCTATACATAGCAATTAGGAATATTGCCATAAATATTAAAGCGGCAATAGCAGCATAAGCCATTGCTACAAGTGCAGACTCACCAAGTGTCGGGTCAACACTACCAAAGCTTGTTGTTTCAAGTTTAAACGGCAAAGCACCTGCATTGATTTTTGTGGCAAGGTCCTGTGCCTCTTCGGCGTCCTGCAAGCCATTAATTACAGCCTCTCCGTTAGTAATAGTTGACTCTACAGTTGGATATGAAATCATTTCGTCATCCAACCAAATAGATACTGTTTGATTAATGTACTGTGTTGTAATATCTTTAAACACATTTGCATCCTTAAGCTTTAGCTGAACCACATATTCGGTTCCATTCATACCTGCCTGAGCAGATGCAATGTTGCTGCCATCCATAAGGATTGTTTCAGTTTCACCTGTAGGTGTCTTATAAACAGGATTACCATTGGCATCCATATCAGTAGAAGCATAAGACTTACCCGGTCTAAAAGTCAGCTGAGCTGTCGCAGAAATTTCTTCAATTGCCTTTTTTGCGTCAAATTCTGTTTCGTCCTCTTTCCAAGGGAATCTTACAATAATTCTGTCACTTGACGCATCAGCATACAACTCATAGTCTGTAATGTTATTTGAAACCAGTCTTGTTTCAATAACTGCCTTTGCGGTTTCAATTTGTTCATCAGTGGCATCTATACCGTCTGCCGGCTTAAATGTAGCCTCAACACCGCCCCTGATGTCTATTCCCCACCTAATGTCACCAATACCTTTAATTACGGTTGAATCAATATCACCGTACTGAGTATGTAAGCCAAAGGCCGCAAAGTAACTCAAAATAAGTATTAGGATGGCAAAGATGAAAAATACAGGTTTTGCAACTCTTTTCACTCGTATTACCTCCATAAAGGAATTTTGAATTTTTACTGCATTGAATATTAAGGCAATACTGTACAATCTAACACCTTTAAAGTTTGGTGGATATTTGCTTTCGTATTTAACTTCATTTTGTATAAAACTTATTGATATACATCAATATACCTTCAATTTTTTATAAAAAATGAAAAATTTTATATTGCTACACATTCACCATAATTATGTGGTATTGCCAAAAGAAAACATAAATTTTCTATATTAACCTCAATTACAGCCATAACAGGTTAATTATATATTTTTTTATTCTAAAAGTCAATTAAAAGTCATTTTTTCGTTATTCCAACAAAAGACGATAGTATAATTTGTACAATATTTCATAGAAAGACTTACATTCCATAACATTAAGAAAAAAATGTCTGAATAATAAAATTAAATAAAAAATTCAATGCCCTGCTGCCGGAAGCAACAGGGCATTACTAAAAGGTTTATACAATTTAGAATTTAATCACTTTAACAACTCATCTGCAAGAACACTTAGCTGTTGCCTTGAAGTATTGCTTAAAGTTGATTTTACAGTTACTGTTGTATCGCACATTGTAATGTTCTTCATAGATTCAAAGTATTCTTTCATTTTTTTAGCCGCCATTGGCACCCATGTACCGTTTTCAATTAAAGCTACCCTTCTGTTTTGATAGTTTTTAAGCTTTAAGTGATATAAAAAATCTTCAACAACAGGGAACAACGCACCGTCATATGTAGGGCATGCCACAACAAGTCTGTCATATCTGAATGAGTCCTCAACAGCCTCTGCCATGTCATCTCTTGATAAATCAGCTATTGCTACCTTTGGCGCACCCTTTTTTTCAAGAATTTCTTTAAACTCATTTGCCGCTTTAGCTGTGTTGCCATGCATTGAAGCGTAGGCAATCATAATACCTTCATTTTCTGCACGATAACTGCTCCAAATGTCATACTTTTCAATATAATATCCCAAATTTTCTTTCAAAACAGGTCCATGAAGCGGACAAATAGTATTAATGTCTAAATTTGCGGTCTTTTTAAGCAAAGCCTGCACCTGTGCACCATATTTACCAACTATGTTTATGTAATATCTTCTTGCCTCACAGGTCCAGTCTTCATCTGTGTCCAAAGTGCCAAATTTACCAAAACCATCAGCTGAAAACAATACCTTTTCTTTTTCCTCATATGTAACCATAACCTCAGGCCAATGTACCATTGGCGCCATAAAAAATTTAAGAGTATGCTCACCAAGTTTTAATGTGTCACCCTCTTTTACCGTTATAGTTCTGCCTGTAACATCAAAGTCAAAAAACTGCGGCATAAAGGCAAAAGTTTTTGCATTGCCTACCAACTTAGCATCAGGATATTTTTCGGCGAACAGCTGTACATTCGAAGCATGGTCAGGCTCCATATGTGAAATCACCAAATAGTCAGGCTTTCTGCCATCAAGAGCTTTTTCAAGGTTTTCAACCCACTGCTGTGTTGCACGAGTATCTACGGTATCCATAACGGCAATTTTTTCATCTAAAATTATATATGAATTATAAGAAATACCATTTGGTACAACATACTGACCTTCAAAAAGGTCAATGGTTTTGTCATCTGCACCAATATATTTTATGCTGTCGGAAACATAAACTTTTTCCATTAAAATAGCCTCCTGTTTGTTGTAGTTTACAGGACTAATATTAACCCATGAATCTACAAAAGTCAACAGTATTATAGTAAATATCAGTTTGAAAATTTCCGCTAATTGGTATAATATTAAAACAAACTACGCAACAAATAAAGATGTTGGACAGAACTATCGGACAGTAAATTGTTTACTTTAGGACACACATCGACACACATCATAATTGCAGTATATGGTGTTGTATTTTTCTAATTCAGTAAAGAGGCAAATTTTACAAAAGCACCGCTCCAACAAGCCTCGTTGTGGTTGTTATATTTTTTATAATCATAAACTAATTTGTTAGTATCATAACCGTTTTTCTTTAAGAGTGTAAGCATACTTTCAATTTGCGGATACAATTCTTTTTCTACAAGGTCGTTCTTACCCGTGTAAAGATAAATTATTGGGGCATTTTTTATGTCAACACTTTGTAAAAAACCGTTCCACACATTATCGTCATATAGTGCAAAAGCAGGTGATAATGCACCAACAACTCCAAAAATATCGCTGTATATCATGCCCATATAAAAGCTTTCTAATCCTCCTGATGAGCTTCCACAAACAGATGTGTGGTATTTATCAGTAAATACGTTGTAGTTTTTGTTTATATAAGGTATAATTGTATTTACAATAAACTCTGCAAATGGAATACCCATACTGTTTGAAAACTGTTTTTCATAACAGGGTCTTGTTCTTCCAATATTAGGTGTTAGCTGGCTGTTGCGGTATATGTCACCATTATTTATACCAACTACTATGTAATCACCTCTAATATTCATAATTTGCGGTACATTCCAGCTGCCATATGATGTAGAATTTTTGTCAAATAGATTTTGACCGTCAAACATATAAACTACACCATACTTTTGGGTTGCAGCGTTTTTATAATAATCTTTTGGCGTCCAAATATATATTTCTTTTTCAGAACCACTTTTTAACTTAAATTTTGCAGTTGTTGTTTTTGTGCTGGTCATATAGGACTCTTCATAAGGTTGAAGACAAACTACACCATTAAATTCATATCCGTTTGGTTCAAATGAAAAAACACAATTATTAAAAGACATATGCACGGTACAAACATTGCATTCATCGGTAAAACAAACATCATCATAAATATCGTTTATAAAACAGAAGTAAAGTGTATTCTTAACAAATGTCATCTCAACCTTTTTTACATTATCTTTTTTAGTAAAAACAGCAAACACCTTACTCCACCCTAACGTATTGTTGAATATCACCTTAACATTATACATAACATCCGCCTCCAACTTTCATATTAGCAAATTTCTATGTATTACTTTTATTATACGCTTCTGTTTTTTCGTCGTAAACAGTAAAATTATAACAAGTTATTAATATTTTTTATATAAATTATACAAACCGCATAATTAGGAGAATTATCATGACCACTATTAGCGAATACATATCACAAATTTTTAAGGACACACCTGTTAAAACAATCATCAGCAAACCCTCTAGTAAAACCAATACATTCAAGAAAATTGTAATTGAAAGCAAAGGAATTTATTATCAGGCGTCACAATATACCGATAAGCAAGTGTTTCATCAAAATTTATCTCAGCAGGAAATTATTCAATTTTGCACAACTCAACTGGCAAGTGACTTTAAACAGCTTAACAGCTTTAGTAACACTGCCGAACATATGATTATGATTTCTAAAAAAGGCAAGCCTGCATATAAAAAGAAACAGAATAATGCAGCCTGTACCCATATTACCTCACAGCATAACAGGCAGAAAAACTATATTATTCAAGAGGGGACTAATGTTCCGCCTTTAGTTGACATGGGCATTTTTACAAAGGAAGGAAAAGTTGTGCATTCAATGTATGACAAATTTAAGCAAATAAACAGATTTATTGAAATTATTGATGACTCTGCCGGAAATCTAAACAAAGATACCATAAATATAATTGATTTTGGCTGTGGAAAATCATACCTTACCTTTGTAGTCTATTACTATTTTAAAGAGATAAAACATCAAAACGTACATATTGTAGGACTTGACCTAAAAGAAGACGTTATTAAAAAATGCAATCAATCGGCACAAAAGTATGGATATAACGGACTAAAATTTGAACTTGGTGACATAAACGGCTACAAATGTGATTTTGACGTTGACATAGTAATAACACTTCACGCCTGTGACACTGCCACAGACTATGCATTGTTTAATGCCATTAACTGGAACAGCAAAATGATTTTTTCTGTACCCTGTTGCCAGCACGAGCTGAACAGTCAGATTAAAACCAAAAATTTTTCTCTGTTTACTAACTATGGTATTATTAAGGAACGTTTTTCGGCATTAGCTACAGACGCTATTCGAGGTAATTTGTTAGAATGTTGTGGTTATAAAACTCAGTTATTAGAATTTGTTGACTTTGCACATACCCCGAAAAATATATTAATAAGAGCTATAAAGAAAAACAGCACAAACAAAAGAGTTAAAGAAGAGGCATTGGCACAAGCAGAAAAAGTTATAGAAGAATTTAATTTTTCACCTACCCTTTATAATTTGCTAAAAAACAAAAATATTATTTGACGATTATTTACGAATTAGGATTTACTGCACCAATCGTTTGCAGCGCATATGTTGCCTTAATACCATATATAAATTTATAATTTAATATTCAATTATAAAAACCTCCTATTGTATTTGAAGCACAATAGGAGATTTTTATGATTAACTAAATATTATGGACATAACTAAAAATTAAAATATGCCCCAAAAACAATTTTTGTTTATAAAGTTCTAACACAAAATTTCTTTAAAGACTAAGATTTTTTTCAAAGGCTAAAGCGGCAGAAACATCACTCTCTAACTTTTGAATAGCATCAGAAAGTAACTCAAAAATATAATAATTGTCCCTATGATATTCCAAATAAGAAAATAAAACAGAAATATTCAACGAACTTTTAGCCAAATCAGAATTAACCTTTTCCAGTTTAATAAGCAATTCTTGAAGAGAGCTTTACCGATAGAACATTTAATAACACTTTGTAAATTTTATAATGTATCAGCTGATTACATACTAGGTTTAACCAATTATCCCACACCACACAAAAACTGCCAAAATAAAGATGAATAGAGTATTTCTATTAAAACTAAAGCGATAAATTTCAAGGCTAATAAAAAATTCCCCTACACCGAGGGGAATTTTTTTATTTTCAGATATTCTATCATTTTTAAGCTTTTAATTTTTCAAACTTTGCAATGGTGCAGGAATTCTGCCGCCGCGGTTAATAAACTTAGCAGGTGACTGAGGGTTAACATACATAACAGGACCTTCGCCCAACAAACCGCCAAAGTTAAGCTCGTCGCCAACCTTTTTACCTATGGCAGGAATAACTCTTACCGCTGTTGTTTTTGAGTTTACCATACCAATGGCTGCTTCGTCTGCAATTATTGCAGAAATAACCTCGGCAGGTGTGTCACCCGGAATATTAATCATGTCAAGTCCAACAGAGCATACTGCTGTCATAGCCTCAAGCTTATTAAGGGTTAAACAGCCGCTTCTTGCAGCGTCTATCATACCTGCGTCCTCTGTAACAGGAATAAACGCACCCGACAAACCACCAACATGCGATGACGCCATAACACCGCCCTTTTTAACAGCATCGTTAAGCAAAGCCAACGCTGCTGTTGTTCCAAAGCAGCCGCACTGCTCTAAGCCCATTTCTTCAAGAATATGGGCAACCGAATCACCTATTGCAGGAGTTGGCGCAAGTGAAAGGTCAACAATTCCAAACGGTACGCCAAGTCGTCTTGAAGCCTCTTGTGCTACCAACTGACCTGTTCTTGTAATTTTAAAGGCCGTCTTTTTAATAAGCTCAGCCACAGACGAAAGGTCACCGTCACCATGTTTTGCAAGAGCTGCCCTAACAACACCCGGACCGGAAACACCTACGTTAATTTCGCAGTCAGGTTCACCCGGACCATGCAATGCACCTGCCATAAACGGATTATCCTCAGGGGCATTGCAAAAAACAACCAGCTTAGCTGCACCAATACAGTCACGGTCGGCTGTAAGCTCGGCAGTCTTTTTTACAACACCGCCCATCATTCTTACGGCGTCCATATTAATACCTGCTTTTGTACTTCCTATATTTACCGATGCACAAACATGGTCTGTAATTGACAAAGCTTCAGGAATGCTTTCTATTAAAGCATAGTCACCGTCAGAAAAACCCTTTTGTACAAGTGCGGAATATCCGCCAATAAAGTTTACACCCACAGTTTGTGCCGCTTTTTCAAGTGCCAGTGCCAGCTTTACAATTTTTTGTGTCTGGCAGGCAGAAGCTACCATTCCAATAGGTGTAACTGAAATTCTCTTATTAATTATAGGAATACCATATTCAGAAGAAATATCTTCGCCCGTTTTTACAAGGTCTTTTGCATAACGGCATATTTTATCGTAAATTTTCGTGCACGCTTTATCAATATCGTCATCAATACAGCTTAACAAAGAAATACCCATGGTAATAGTACGAACATCTAGGTTTTCGTTGTCAATCATATTGACGGTTTCGATAATATCATGTGAATTTATCATATTGCTTATTGCCTCCGTTATATTCTGTGCATAGAATTAAAAATGTCTTCGTGCATAATGTGAATTTTCATTCCCATCTCTTCGCCAAGCTTGTCAAATTTTTGTGACATTTCGCTTATAGTCTTTTTAGAATTGTTCATATCTACAAGCATTATCATAACAAACATATCTTGAAGTACACTTTGTGTTACCTCTGAAATGCTTATATTCTCCTCTGCACAAGCAGTAGAAACATTTGAAAGAATACCCACTGTATCCTTACCTAAAACTGTAATAAACGCACGCATAACTAATCCTCCGTTAATTTTGGTTTTATACTAATCTCAAACAACCCATTTTAAATAATTCATATTGCTGTTTGCTATTAGCATTATATACACCAAACCTTCTATAATATTGTAAATGCCGATTATAACCAAAACAGTGTAGCCTACAGTAAAGGAAAGTACTCTGTTAAAAATCAGCAAGCTAAACTACATTAAATTATCTCTTATTTTTTGCCAACTGTCAATAATAAATACTATATTTTACTCCTAAAGGCAGAAAAAATAACAGAGCACCTGTAATTCACCAATACTCTGTTATCATTTATTACATATTAATACTTTTTACAAATAATCTTTTTACTCTTATTTTTTCTCTCGTTTTCATTTTGCGTTTATTTTTTGTTATTTTTATTATACCACTAGTCTATTAAATAACATTAAAAGCTAAAAAACATCAATAAAACACTTAATTTAATAGAAATACCGCAATTTTATATAAAACTAATCGTAACAATAGCAAAATACTATTGTAATAAAGTGTTTCATTATCTATATACCCTTGCATATAGAAATACAAATTAAATTCTACCTTTTTGTCTTAAATAATTATTAATTTGATTATGGTCATAAATTATTAAGTCAACACTGCCTGCAAGCTTTTCGTTATGATGACGCAGTTCATGAGCAAGTACACGCCTAAGCTGTTCTTTGTACTGGTGTTGGGGTAGATTTCCGTAAATTCTGCAAAACGAACCGTAATATATTTTTATACAGCTGCCAATAGAGCTTGTACAATACTCGCCCAAAATGTAAAGGTCATTGTCAACAGCTTTAGGATGTATTTTAGACTCAGGCATAAGCAATATTCCGCCGCTTAGCTCTCTGTAAAGCTCATAAGGCATAGCGTCTGCTATTTCGTCAAGCATATCATTAGTTTGGTCAATAGTGTACATAAAAGACACCTCCATAATAAGTATATACTTATTATGTTAGCAAAAAGTGAACATTTAAGGAATTTTTTTAGCTGTAACAATTTTACTCTTTTATATTGCTCATTATATTCATTGCTATGGCTGTAACATCATCATCATAACTGTCATTACGGTTTTCTTTTGCCTCTGTAATAATTACCTGGGCCATTTCTTGAGCACTGCCGTTTTTCCAGTGTTTCATTATGTCCATTATCCAACCGTCACCCGAAGCAACAGCACCGTCTGACACCATCAGTACCCAATCACTGTCTGCCAAGTGCAATGTTTTATGTACCAGCTTAACATCAGTAAGAATTCCTACCGGTAAAGAGGGAAAATCTACTCTTTGTACAACATCTCCCTTTTTAACATATGTTGCAGGTGCACCTGCCTTCATAAGGTCAGCAATGCCTGTGAATAAATCTATACAAATAATGTCCAACGTAGCCAAAGATTCGTCACCTGACTTTACCATTAATGCAGAGTTTACCACCTGTAATGCACAGTCAAAACCAAGACCTGCTTTAACAAGCTTTGTCATAATTCCCTCTGCCATACTGCCATCTACAGCTGCTCGGCCTCCTGTTCCCATACCGTCGCTTATTAGTGCAACCATTCTTCCTAAACCATCGGTAAAGTAATTGTAGCAATCACCGCATAGTCTGCCTCTGCCGCTTATGTGTTGGGCACTGCCTATTTGAACATCGTACAAAGCACGCTCGCTCATTTGTATTCTGCAACGGTTCGGAACCATACTTATACATGGCGTGTCCATATATCTGCCGCAGGCCTTTGATACTTCTTTAACCATTTGGGCTTTTTTTATAAGAGATTTATCCGTATCCTGAACCTCTATTTCAATTGTCATTCTGTTCATTCTGTCTGTTCTGCAGCTTACCTCCAAAGGTGTAAATCCCTGCATTTTAAGAACAGTGCTTACACGCTCCGACGCTGCAACGTCAAATTGACTGTAGTTTTCAAATTCCTCTGCCATTTCAGCCAGAATTTCACCTAAACCTGAAAATTGACCTGCTACTACCGAACGTATTTCACCTACTCGGCGTTCAGCCGCAAGATATGACATATAAGAATCGTAATTTTTATTTATTACGCTTATCAATTCAGGTGCTTTACAGCATTTTTTGCCATAATTATCGGTAAAATCCTTTGTTGTTAAATTTCCGTTTTTTAAAATAATAGGCGTCAGCTTGTCAAAATCACTAAGGCTTTTTTCTTTATCTTTGTCCCAGCAATAAGACCTTAAACCACAGCCACAACATACATTTTCTACCGAATTTGCAAAAACGTTATCTATATTATATGAATATAGCTCTTTCATTTTATCGGCAACATTATCAACCGAATGTGAAACACTTTTCAACGCCTTTGAAGCATAGTCAAGGCGCATCATAACATTTTTTCTAAGTCCTTCAGAGCGTGTTTTGTCAACAGACGGTGTAAAAATCTGTGACACTGTGTTGCCAAGGTCTTTTGGCAGCAGCATAAAAATTACGCCTGCTATTGCACCCTCATAAACAGATGCTATTATCATAGTCATATCCTGCGATTGAAAGGACATTATAAGGTTACAAGCTAGAAACACCAGTGTTGTTGCTGTTTTGCCCACAGACGAGAATAACCCTGCCATAATACCTCCAAAAGCATAGCCTCCTGCCAAAAAGGTTAAAGTACCGTCTGCCATACTAAAAATTACACCTGTTGACACTCCTGAAATACATCCTCCGCTTACGGCACCGTATCTTGCACATATTAAAATAACAATAATTGCACATATTCTCCCTAATGAAACACCTCCAAAGCTTATTGCAGACAATGCTAGCAGTAAAATACAGCCACCCATTACCAAACAGGCAATTTCCTGTTGATTAAGGGTTGTAATTCCTCGGGTGCTTTTTAGAATATTTATGGATTTAAAGTAAAAATATGCACCTACTGCTGACAACAAAGCCTCTATTACTGCCATAATTATTAAATTAATTTGATAATTCCCTACAATGGCAAGCACAAATCCGGTTGCCAACATAGGCAAACCTGCAAGCAGTACAGGATATATTACATTTTTAGTTATCTTTTTTAAGTCACTTAATGTCCAGCGTATTGCTCCAATGGCAAGAACTGTTGCTATGTACCTAAAGCTGCTGCCGGGAGTTATAATTAAATACCCTGCCACAGACCCTGCTATTGTTGCTATTACTCTGTTAAAAGGCACAGCTGCTACCAATGATGCCCCAAAAGGTGCATATGAACCAAATACAGCACCGCCCGACAGCATAAACCCTGCCAAAGCATAAAAAAACTGCGATAATACTGCCTTTGCAGCCTTTGATGACAACACTCCTGATATTCCTTTTTTATCTTTTACCACAACAGGCTCTTTCAATTTCATACCCTCCAATATTCCCGTGTTACAATTAAAATTATATAACCTGTCCACAAAATTTTATGTCGGTATAGGGGACGTTTTTTTGCCTTGTTATGCAACTTTTTGACAGTTATTGATATATTGCAGATAATTGCCTTGAAAATTAAACTTACAATTATCATATTTCAAAAACGTAATTAATATATATTTAAGTATGTCATTCAACACAAGTCAAATACAAGGAGGAGTATATGGCAGCATTAACAAAAGAAAAAAGCACCGCCTGTAACACAAAAAATATAGAATATGATATAAATAAAGTGCCTCTAATAATTTCAGCAATAATGAATTTATCTGTAACAATTATGTCGTTAATTGGATTAGTTATACATTTTCAAAAGAGCGGCCTTAAAATGCTTATACTTTACACTATAGAAAGCAATATTTTGGGTGGAATTGCCTGCTTTATTGCAGCGGTATTTACATTAAGGCAAATAATAAATAATAAACCTCTACCCAAAAGGGTAGCTATGCTTAAATACATATCAACCTGTTGTTTGTGCGTAACATTTTTTGTGGTACTGTTTATTCTGGCACCTACGAACGGCATTGACGGTTTTACAGAAATGTTTTTTCGCCATGACCTGCTTTTTCACCATTTATTATGTCCGTTGGTGTCAGTATTATCATTATTGCTGTTTGATGAATTACCCTTTAAGCCCATAATATCAGCACTTATTGCTTTAATACCAACTGCATTTTACGCTGTAATTACAATTATTCTTAATATTACCAATATTGTAGAAGGGCCGTATCCGTTTTTATTAGTTTGCCAACAACCCGTATATATATCAATTCTTTGGTTTTTCATTATTTTTTCAGGAGCTTTTGTTATATCACTTATTTTATCCAAAATAAAACAAACAAAATAAAATACATTTGATAAAACTATATAAATATGTTCTTATTATCTAGTATTTATATAACCACAAAAGGTAATTTATGCTTATTAAAGCATAAATTACCTTTATTTTAATTTTAACTATTATTTTAAATATTACTTTCCTATATTAGACATATGTAAAGCACCGTCAAAAATAGCCGGCATAACTCCAATCATTACATAAGTAACTATTGCCGCTAAACAGAAGATACATACTAATGTAACTGAAATAATAATCATAATTTTAGATACAGCAAATGTATATCCTGAATTTAATTTACCATCTGCAATATTTTGATTATTTTTTGAAACATCTATTATTTTTTGTACTGCCATTGCAAAAAATAAAGCTCCCATAATAATTGCTGTTACTGTATAACGGATATTCAACGTACAAGTGTAAGGATATGCGTCACAAAAAATATAATACGCGACAACCGGTATAATATATTGCAGTAGTAAAAACACTTTCATAATTCTATCAATTATTTTTGTTTTTTTGACAAGTATATATATCATTGCCGCAACAGAAAAAATCGCTAGTACAATATTAGCCCAAAATAGCAGCCAAGCCCAAAAATCAAGCCCCGAAGTATATTGTGCCTCGTCGAATACCGAAGTTTTAAATAAACCTATTGTAGGGTTGTACTCAAAGTAAGGGCATTCATACCATTTAAACTGTTGATACGGACTTGCAAACTGACTTAAATTAAAATCCGTAAGCCTTTCTAAATACGGCTTGTCACCAACATATAGCGGAGAATCTATACCGGCAGACAAAACGAAGTTAAAAGGTACACAATAAAGCGCGGCATTTCTTACACTATACCATAGTCCTAGTGGAAAACAAATTACACCAAATACTGCCCATTGTTTTAATATCTTTACCCACTCTTTTTTATTCTTTATAAGAACCACAATAAATACTACCGCAATAGCAGGAGATACCATCCAGCCCGAAAGCTTGCTCATCATAGCACATCCTATACAAACAGCTACTTTAATAATATTACAGAAAGTAGGCTTTCTATAATAATAAAGAGTATTAAGAATTGCACCTGCCATAAACGCAATACTAAGCATGTCGTTATTAACACTGCCGCTAAGTATAATAAATGTAGGGTGAAAGGCTACTATAGATATCCCCAAAATAAGTGCCACACCATTTATTTTAAAAAATCTTAATATTTTGTACATTATAACCATACAGACACAGGAATAAAACATGGTAATAAACTGTATAAACTCACCTATCTCTTTAATATCGTTATAGCCAAACAGCTTAAATATATTTAACACAGCGCCCGCTATAAAATGGTGCAATGGAGGATGATAGTATTGATATGAATTTCTTACATCACCCTCAGGTAATGAAAACAAATTATTCCAAAAATGTGTAATATACCCCAGATGTCCGCCTTCCTCACCAAGAGAAAGCTCGTCGTGCTGACGCTCGTGTATTGTGGTGTACATAATATAGGCAAGTCTTAAGAAAAAACCTAATAAAATAATTAACGCAGCAAGCCTTTTGGCTGTAAGTTTTTTTTGTATTATCCATGAAATTAGCAAAAGTATTTCAGCTGCACAAGGCAGTAAAAACACAGCAATAATATTGTCAGTAATATTTCTTGTTATTGATATTACAACTAACCCTATTACAACACAGCCTGCAAAAATACATGTTTTTACAATTTCATTTGTTATTGAGTTTTTATGCACTATAAAAACTGCAATAAAAGTAATTACTGTAAATATTACCATCATAACAGTAACAGCAAAAGGTGACAATAATGTATCAGAAGAACTGTAAAACAAACAGCCACTTGTAAAACACATTATAGCAAATGTAATAAACGGATGTGCCCCTATAACCTCCATAATGGTGTCTAAGCAGTAACTTTTCTTCGATACGCACAGGGTGCTGTTCATAATATATAAATA
Source organism: uncultured Clostridium sp. (assembly GCA_902471875.1). Classification (GTDB taxonomy): domain Bacteria; phylum Bacillota; class Clostridia; order Oscillospirales; family Acutalibacteraceae; genus CAG-964. Next base: position 8,996 of record CABRLN010000010.1, on the reverse strand, counting down.
CCTCCTATAATTTAAGGCGTATCTTAAAAGTCAAAACACGCTCAAAACGGATATTTGTCGTATTTATTCTTTTCAGATACGCCCCAAAATTCAACTTATTTACTGCTCTTCTTTAACCTCGTGATATTCCTTTTCGGTATTTACATTCCATATATTTGTTTTATCGGTATTTCCTGATTTTATAGCCTCAGCCGCTCTTATTGCCGTAAGCATAGAATGGTCCATATTGTTATATCTATGCTGACCGTTTCTTCCTATGCAATATAGATTTTTATATGTGTTCAAGCTCTCTATAAGCTTGTCCATATACTGATATGTATCAAAATATGCAGGATATGCCTTTTTAATCTTTTCACGGTGGCTGTCAAGCACACAGCCCTTGGCAATTACCCCCATGGTTTCAAGCTCGCCAATAGCCATTTTAATACATTCTTCATCACTCATATTCCAGAAGTCGTCACCCTCCTCACAGAAATACTCCAAGCCAATCCAAACAGTATTTTCAGGGTCCTTTACCAAATAAGGAGACCAGTTGTTAAACACCTGAATTCTACCAAGCTTAACATTTGTATCCTGTACATATATCCAACAGTCAGGTACAATATTGCCCAAGGTCTTTTTGTTTGTTTCATTTTTTAATTCCAGTTTATTAACAAGTAGGCCAACTGTTACAAAATCTCTGTAAGGCAAACCCTTAGCAATATCTACAATATCCTGCGATGGCTTGTCGCCTGTCATACCAACAACCAAATCTTTAACAGGCATGGACGACACGAAAATATCGCCTTCAACAGTTATGTCACCTTCAGGTGTTTTGCATATTACACTTTTAATTTTACCATTTTCACAAACAATATTTTTTACCCCGTGGTTCTTTAAAACCTTTCCGCCCAGCTCTTCAACTCGTTTTGCAAGTGTTTCGTAAAGCTGACCCGGACCGAATTTAGGGTACCAAAACTGCTCAATTAACGAGGTTTCTACCTCTTTACTGTCTTTCTTCTTTTTACTGCTGAACATATTTTTCAACACTTCTTTAATAGATAAGCCTTTTACACGCTGAGAACCCCAGTCGGCTGAAATTTCTCTTGGATGTCTTCCCCACAGCTTTTCGGTATATCCTTCAAAAAACATACCATATAGTACCTTTCCAAAGCGGTTAATGTAGAAATTCTCAAGAGAAGTTTCCGGCTTTTTAAACATAATAGATTTTAAATAGCTAAAGCCCGCCTTCATTGTGGTAACAAAGCCCATATTCTTAATGGTTTCTGCTTTTAGTGTAACAGGATAATCAAAAAAATGCTTCATATAATAAATTCTTGATACTCTTTCTCTTACCAGCATAACCTCATCTTCAACATTAGGATCAGGACCGCCTGTTTCTAACGGCTTTTCTCTTCCCAACTTAGCGTCATCAAAAGAAGGCGCACCCTGCAAAGGCATAAGTTCTTTCCATTTATTCATAATTTCATCGCTTTTAGAGAAAAAACGATGTCCTCCAATATCCATTCTATTGCCGTTATAACGAACCGTTTGTGAAATACCTCCTATAACATCAGTTTCTTCCAACACAACAACCTCATAACGGTTACTGCCATCGTTTAAAAGCTCATATGCTGCAGTTAGTCCCGCCGGACCCGCACCAATAATAACTATTTTTTCCATATTTAATATCCTTTCAAATTTATTTTTTCTTGCTAAATAAAATAACCTTACGGGCTACAAAGTTCCATATAAATGAAACACCTGTTGCTGCAATCTTACCAATTAAATAATATTTATCTGCCGGCAATATATGTCCAAACAAATTAATATCAGTAAAAATATCAGTAAACAGCCATAAAACACCAGTGTTAATAAGCATACCGATTACGCCTATTACGGCAAACACAATAAATTCTGCCATACGGTTTTTCACCTTAGACTCATCAAATACCCACAAAGTGCTTAAAGCATAGTTAACAGCAAGCCCTGCAATAAACGATATAACATTAGCGGCAATCTCGTAAAAACCAAAAAGCTCAACTAAAAGCATTAAGATACCATAGTCAACCAAAAAGGCTACGCCGCCAACAAATACGTAACGAAAAAATTGCACCAAGGTATTATCTGTTTTTTCAACAAAAAGTTTTTTTAACATCATTTCACATACCTACCCTATTGTAATATAGCTACAATTATACCAAAAAAAATAAACCAATTCAAGAATAAACTCAGCAATTTACAACAAGATATATTAAAAATTGAGTAAATAAAACTGTTACTATTGTAGAAAAATAAAAAAATTAATAAACTTACAGAAAATAAAAAAAGTTGTTGACTTTTTGTTTTTGTTATGGTATAGTATATGAGCATTAAGTAATTAACATGCTGGTGTAGCTCAGTTGGTAGAGCAGCTGATTTGTAATCAGCAGGTCGGGGGTTCGAGTCCGTCCACCAGCTCCAAGGCTGCTAATTTATTTAGTAGCCTTTTAACTTAATATGGGAGATTTCCCGAGTGGCCAAAGGGGACAGACTGTAAATCTGCTGGCTATGCCTTCGGTGGTTCGAATCCACCATCTCCCACCAAAAAGAGACAAACTTGTTTTAGAGCAGGTTTGTCTCTTCTTTTATCCACAAATAGGCTGAAAATAGAATGATAGCATTGATAACGGCTTGATTTTGATGAAAATCAGGTCGTTTTTTCTTATGTTCGTTGAAATTAAAATTTATAAACACACTAATTTGCGGGTTATAGCTATAGTTAAAAAGCAAAGTGGAGCTATAAATCCACTAATATTTACTTTTATCATTGTAAAACACACAAATTAGTGATATAATTAGAAAGGAAATTTTGATATGAAATTGTTTTATATTGAATCAAAAGTTTTCGGCAAAGTTTGTTATGGATTTCGTCGTAATAAAGACGGTATCGTTGAAACGATACCTGACAAAGCTGTGGTTGTTGAAAGAATATTCTCACTTTATTTGGACGGAAACAGTTTAGAAGATATCCAGCAGTACTTATTTGAAACACAAATACATTCTCCGTCCGGGAAAGAAAAATGGACTTGAGATGTTTTGAATAAGTTATTAAATAACTACAAATACACTTTTGGCATCGTTAGTCATGAGATGTTTGAAGCTGTAGAAAATCTGAAAGAAAGTAATTGCCGAAATCCAAATCGAAGTATAGAGGATGAGGATGGATGGGACGAGCAACCAAAACAGAATTATTGTGGGCTTATGCTATAACGCGTGAGGAGTTCCTAAAACGCGTGAATGATAAAATTGAACTTCATCCAAAGGAGTGGGAAGATATCCGCGATACTCTCTTTGATGCTATGAGTAAAGACGAGACACCTATATATGAGCCTAAAATGAATGCATATCTGGAAGACACAGTATACAAATATTTGCGCCCAACGGATAAACCTATGTCATTAACCGATATTGCGAGAAGGTTCGAACCGGATAATCCGAGCTATCTGATTCAAAGTTGGCTTCGCAGCAGAAATACGATTGCGTTTCTTGGAGAATGGGAACGCAATAACAACAAAGAATTCAACGAGGAAGCATTTCAAAAGGTGCTGAAAGATGTTCGCTCACCGTCCTATACTCTGACACCAAAGAGATGGATTGAAACTGTGAATGCTATTGGAATCGAATCCAAGCGTGGCAAAAACGGAGGCACAATGGCTCACCCGTTTATTGCATGTGATTTTGAAATGTGGAATGATATGCGGTTTCGATATGAGGTTGTCCAATCATTCTTGAAGAAAAAGTTTGAATAAAAATGTCGTAGCAGTAATTTTTAAACCAAAGGAGAAAAACAGTTATATATGTATCAATGACTGATTCCAAAGGCTATTTTGTTAGAGTTTAAACACTACATAAAATCATCGAAAATATCTTTTTATATAGCTTTTTTACAGAAAAAATGAGAACGGAGCTATAATCTAATTATCGAAACAATGATGGAGGTTTGTATGAAAGAATCGGCATTGCGTGATTTGATTGCCAAACAAATTAACAAGCTGAAGTCGGGCTTGACCTTACTTCAACAAGAGCAGTATATTCCCAGTGAGCATGGTACGAAGAGCTTTATAGATTTATATGCCAAAGATGAAAAAGGGCGTCATGTCCTGATTGAAGTAAAGCGAAGCGCCACAGCCTCGCGTCAGGCCATTCACGAAGTCAACAAATATGTGGAACGGGTGAAGCAGTATTTTGGCGCAAAGGATTCTGAAATACATGTCATGATTGTATCCACCGAATGGGCAGAGCTGCTTCTTCCCTTTTCACGTTTTTACGCCGACGTCGGCTTTTCCATCGAGGGAATCCAGATAGACGTCTCAGAGGACAATATAGACTTTCAGGTGCAGCCCATATTGCCTCTGCCAATCGTAGAGGGACGGTTTATCGCTCCATGGCACAATGTGTATTGGTATGCTGACAACAATGCTTTTCAGCAAGGAATCGCCGCAATTGAGCATGCGTATCAGCAGAAGGGCATTGACGACTATTTGATTGTAAAATTCTACCTACCTGATCACTCCACTCTGGATGAGCGCCGTGCTGCGCTGCAAGCGCAAGTTGCAAGTCTACTGAACGTGGCAAAATCAGAACTCTCTGATTCTCTTTTAGATGTTTCGATCCCTGTGCACGAGTACATTGCGTATACCTCTGTACAGATGCTTTCAAAGGACAAATGCTTGCAGATTATTTCCTGCGATAAGGACAAGATGGAAGAGGTACAAGAGCTTCTGCCCTCCATGGAGGAAGACGAGGCGCTGTGTTATCTGCACGAAAGCGTTGAATCTGTTGAGCCATCTCCTCAGAGCGATTATTATGAAATTGGATATCCGGCCAAATTCAGCAAATTCCGTGAGTTTCAAAACTGCACTTCACTTGGTATAATCCGTCATGGCATTTTCTTGCGAAATACGGTACTTACTGACGACGTTATATACTCAGAGCTCGAAGGAAAAGACGGTTTAACTGGGCAAAAATTCAAAAAAACTGTTGATATGCAAAATCTTGCCCATGTAAAGGGCCTAAAAGAAGATATCGCAGCCGCACTTGAAGTCAATCCAGTATGGCGGAATCATATCCTCCAGATCATCGAAGAAATCAAGTCGGAGTTCCCTGATTCAAAAATTGATATCTACGTTTTTAATCCAAGTACCGGGGTATTCACAATTTATTATGCCCTTACAAAGGAAAACGGCTATTTATATTTGCCAAACTATTATATTCTCGTTAAAAATCCAAATGAGACCCGGCTGTATTTTGGTGCGCTGGAGGCAAACGGGTCATCGACGAGCTTTCCGCAGCTGCTTCAAAAATACTATGGTGGAAACTTGACTGCTCTGCTGATGGCCGTAACCTGGGGCGGGAAAGACGAAAGGGACAGTGACATTGTTGAAGACCTCGGCGCCCAATATCGCTCCTACCGGTCTGATTTATCCGATGGAAAGATCACTGAGTTTTTTACCCTTCGAGATGGCAAATGGTACCCCTGCGAAGTGTCTTCGCCGGATGGCCTATTTAACGCTTACGTGGAGAAAAACCAAACTCTTGTAAATCAAATTTTCTTCAAAATGTATCCTCGTGATAAGGGCGCGTTCTTTGATTACAGCAATGCGGATATTTCGTTAGAAAAATATGTAGACAGGGCCACCGCTAAGAAACGGAACATTTATTATTCCGGCGCCCCCGATGTTTGTGATATTTGCGGGTTCCCCTTGTCCCACGAGAGATTTATGGTGGACGGAGCAGTCCAAGGCAACATTCCATGGGCCAATATGTGTGCAGAGTGTTTCTGCGCATATGGAGTCAAAATAGGTTGGGGGCATGGACAGCTATACGAACGAGAAGCAGGCAAATGGCTCCTTGTCGGCGGTTTTTGCCCAGACTCAGAGTAACGGCCAGCACTTTGATAAAATAACATAAAAGGCTTTAGGATACAAATCTTTGCAAAAATCATTGCACTACAATGACCACCTGTTTGCATTTTTTGTCAACGAGACACAGAAAAAAGCATCGGCTTTTGCCCACGCTTTTTTCAATGAAATTCGTTCCTGCGGAACAAGTGGAATATTACTGCGTAATATAAAATACGCTTCGCGTATGAAATATGCCTGTGGCATAGTATGGAACGAATTTTGTTTCACTTTCTGCGTCAGCGGAAAATTTCATAATCCGCAGCAATATTTCATTATCGCAATACCCACAAATAGAGATGAGAACGGACACTATATCAACAACTGTATAAAATCCCAATAATTCATTACGCGAGTTCGAATCCCTCCAGTGAAATCGCAAAAAAATCTTTTTCATGTGGCTCTCACATACAAAACACCTATTGAAATCCAAATTTTTTGGTTTGGACTACAATAGGTGTTTTGTTTAGTATTTTCTCTAAAGACAATTATAATTACTTCTGTCAATAAAAAATGAGAAAAAACCTTACCACTGTAAACCATTGTATATCCAACTGAATTTATGATATAATCAAGCTAATAAATTTAAAATAATATCAATATTCATATAATTAAGATGAAAGGAAAAACAGAAACAATGGAAAAAGTCGAACGTATTCAATGTGGTAATGGAAACTGCTATATTGTTTCAAATGGAAAAAACGCAGTTTTAGTTGATACATGTCGTGAGAAATACAGAAAAAAGATATTGAATGCCTGTATTCCTTATAATATCAGTTTAATTGTTCTTACACATGGACATTTTGACCATGTTCAGAATGCTGCTTTTTTATCCAAATATCTAAATGCGCCTATTGCAATGCATAGGGATGATTTAGAGCTTATCCCTAACAACATGACTCAAAAATTATATGCACATACTTTCTTAGGAAAAATAGTTTTATATGCTTCAATTAAAGGATTTAACAGTGATAATCTTAAAATATTTACTCCCTCCGTTTTCTTAAAACACGGTGATACTTTGAGCAATTACGGAATTTCTGCAAAAATTATAGAACTTCAGGGACATACAAACGGCTCTATAGCAATTGATGTTAATGAAAAATATTTGATTGTGGGTGATGTATTAATGAACATGTTTTATCCTACCGTTTCTATACTATATCATGATAAATATGCTATGTTAGAAAGTGCTGAAAAAATTAGTAAATTAGGTAATAGAACCATTTACTTTGGACATGGAAAACCCGTAAAAAACAGAACTTGGATAAAATAAAAATCCATATTAATTTGGTGGCATATTATGGATAATACGAAAAAGGAAAAAATTATTCGCCTTTGGTTTGATATGTGGCTGCAAAAAACTGATTTAGGGATAATAAATATTTTCTCTGAAGATGCTATATATATTGAAAGCTGGGGGCCCGAATACAAAGGTCTTCAAAAAATTAAACATTGGTTCAACGAATGGAACAGCCGTGGAAATGTTCTTCAATGGGATATTAAACAGTTTTTTCATAAAGAAAATCAAACCATAATTGAATGGTACTTTAAAAATACCATGAATAATGGAAAAATTGAGGAATTTGACGGAATATCTCTTATAAAATGGACACGTGATAATAAAATCTGTTTTTTAAAAGAATTCGGATGTAATAAAAATCACTATGATCCATATCAAAACAGCATAACACCACATTTTAAAGAAGAAAGTACTATGTGGTTTTAAATAACGAATTATAACATAGAATAAATTTTAGTTTTAGAGTATTAAAAAGTCTTAAATTGTACTAATAGTTCAATTTAAGACTTTTTATTATATTAATGTGTGATACATTTACGCAACTAAATTTTCGGCATGGTTAAAATAATGCGATATCCTCTTAACCGCCGCAACAGCTGCAAAACCTATGCCGGTATTACCGCTTGTAGGTTCAATAATTATCGATTCAGGATTAAGCAAACCTTTTTCCTCGCATCGTCAATCATAACTTTTGCTATTCTGTCTTTTACACTTCCTGTAGGATTAAAATATTCAAGCTTTGCAATCGGGTAAGACCTACTCGCGCAAATTCATCAGGAGTATGGAATTTCCCACAGTGCGTTAGCAAATTGGATTAAGCAGTATTCTGAGGTTCAGATTGATGACAATACATTCCTTACTGCCCGTCAAATAAAAGAACTACAAAAAAGAAACGCACAACTTGAGGAGGAAAATTTAATATTAAAAAAGCCATTGCAATATTCACTCTACACTCAGACAAAGATTAGAAGCTGTAAAAATACTTTCAACATACAAGGGGCTGTCAATTTACTGCTAAGAGGTTCAGAGAGCATTTGGATAATCTCAATATGGTTCAATCATTTTCTGTTAACGGACACCCTTATGACAATACTGTTATTGAATGTTTTTTCAAATACTTGAAAAAAAGAAACTGATAGAATTTCTTATCATTTTGTTCAAGAATTAAGCCTTAGCCTTTTTGAATACATAAACAGCTTTTACAACTCTTTAAGACCTCATTCTCATAACAACGCCTTATCTCCTAATCAGGCTGAACATTATTTTTCTATTTAAATTTTCCTGCTTTTTCTGTCCACTTTATTGACTATGGTCCAATATCTTTCTTTTCTTGCAAGTTCATACTGCAACTATTTAAACTTACTTAATTGCTGTACAGATGGTGGTAATTCGGTTTCGTCTTTTCGTGGTCTACCTTTGGGCTTGACTTCTATTCCTGCTACAAGTTTTCTTTGCTTTATGTGTTCTCGTTTAAAGAATTCCTTTACTTGTTCTCTGCTGAAACCAAATTTTTCTCCTATTTCTCGATGAGTTAACCCTTTTTCCTTTAATTCTAATATTTCTTTCGCATATTGTTGGATATGTCTGTACTCTATTGGCATAAAAATTTCTCCTATGGTAGTTTCTTTAATTCTACCATAGGAGAGTCCTTTTTTCTATTGTCCGTTTTTTATGGACTTGTGCAGTAACTGTGGGTATGGTTGCGGATTATATTATCTACTCTGCATTGTCACAAATCGGTATCAACATAGAACTCGGTTGTTGTGTAAGTA
>CABRLN010000009.1 GCA_902471875.1 uncultured Clostridium sp. | reverse complement strand
ACTTTCAAATATGTTGCAAACGGTTAGTTCGCTAAATCATAATTTTTCTCACAATCAATTTACCTAAAAACAACCATACAATTATATTATACTTTTTTTGGCATAAAATATCAATAGTAAAGAAAACAATCAAAAACACCCGTTGAAAGGGATCATAATTTAACTATCCAACCTTAATATAGAATAAATTGAAATTAAAATTATAAATTAAGATATATAAACGAAGGGTGTGTCATTATGGACAAAAGAATTGAAAATTTTTTTAATAGTATGAATGGCAAAAAAATTGCTTTTTGTGGTATAGGTACAAGTAACTTGCCCTTAATTGAGCTTTTTATAAAATACGGTGCTATAGTTACAGCGTGTGACAAACGCACAAGAGAGCAGTTGGGAGAAAACGCCGATATTGCAGAGAAGGCAGGTGCAAGGCTTAGTCTTGGTGAGAATTATCTTAAAAATCTTGATATAGATATTGTTTTCAGAACACCCGGTATGCGTTACTATATGGATGAGCTTGTGGAAATGCGTAATAAGGGTGTTATTGTTACGTCTGAAATGGAGGTTTTCTTTGATCTTTGTCCTTGCAAAATTTATGCAGTAACAGGCTCTGACGGTAAAACCACTACAACCTCTATTATTGCCGAAATGCTTAAGGCACAGGGCAAAACCGTACACCTTGGCGGCAATATAGGCACACCTTTGCTTCCTGAAATTGAAAGTATTGGTTATGAAGATGTAGCGGTTGTTGAGCTTTCAAGCTTTCAGCTTATTTCAATGCGAAAAGGTCCTGATGTAGCAGTTGTAACCAACCTTGCGCCAAACCATCTTGATATTCACAAAGATATGCAGGAGTACATAGATTCTAAGAAAAATCTTATTATTCATCAGAGCGCATTCTCTAAAGTAGTTCTTAATAAGGACAACGAAATTACAAACAGCTTTGAAAGTGAGTGCCGTGGCAGAGTTCTTAAATTTTCAAGACAGTCACAGATTACAAACGGAGTATATCTTGATAGCAATGGCAACATAATTTTTGCTGATAATGGTGTGAAAACACAGGTAATGCATATGTCAGATATTAAAATTCCGGGTATGCATAATGTAGAAAATTATATGGCGGCAATTGCTGCTGTTTGGAAAGATGTAAGTGTCGATAACATTGTAAAGGTTGCAAAAAGTTTTTCGGGTGTTGAGCATCGTGCCGAATTTGTAAGAGAGCTTGACGGTGTTAAATATTACAACGACTCTATCGCTTCAAGTCCAACCCGTACAGCACTTGGTACTCTTTCACTGTATGATTTTAAAATTATTCTTATTGCAGGCGGCTATGACAAAAAAATACCTTACGATGGTTTAGGCCCTGTAATTTGTGACAAGGTTAAATACCTTATTTTAATGGGTGCAACAGCACCAAAAATTAAACAGGCTGTTCTTAATGCAGAAAATTATAGTAATAATAACCCTGTTATTATAGAAGTAAGCAATATGGAAGATGCCGTTGCAAAAGCTCGAGAGGTTGCAAAAGCAGGTGACTTGGTTTCAATGTCACCTGCAAGTGCCAGCTTTGACCTTTACAAAAACTTTGACCAACGCGGCAAGCATTTTAAGAGCATTGTAAACGGACTAAAATAATAAATACTGTAATTAAGTATATAATAAAAATATTAGGCATATCTGAAAGATTTAAAATGCACTGAAAAAACTTTTTGTTACGCTTATTATCTTTCAGATATGCTATAATTCTGTTGTGGCTTTCCACAGCAGTTTTGTTTCTTACTGAAGATAAAAATACCAATAATAAATAATTCAGATAAACTTCGGAATGAAAAAGGGTGAACAATTTTGGAAAATTTACTTACACAACTTTGTAGTTGTTATACAGTGTCAGGCAGTGAACTTGAAAATATTTCTTTAATTAAAGAGCTTTTGCCGAAAAATGCTGATGTAGAATCAGACCATAATGGCAATATTATCGCTACCATTGGCAATAAAGACAGTAATGATGTTATTCTGCTTGACGCTCACAATGACCGAATAGGTTTTGTTGTTACTTATATTGATGATAAAGGATTTATAAAGGTGTCTAATTGCGGCGGAATAGACAGACGTGTGCTTTTGGGCAGTGTGGTTACCATAATGGGTAAAAAAACATTGCGTGGTATTGTGTGCTGCTTGCCGCCACATCTTTCAGATGGCGGAGAGGATAAGGCCCCAAAGTCAGACTCAATATATATTGATACAGGCTTAACTAAACAGCAGGTTATAAAATATGTTTCATTAGGTGATAAAATAGCGGTTTATGCTAAGCCGAAAAAGCTTTTGGACACCCGCTTTTCAGCGTCAGGTTTAGACAATAAGGCAGGGGTAGCCGCATTAATAAAAGCGGCACATTTATTAAGTAAGCAAAACATTAAAAGCTGTGTAAAAATACTTTTCAGTTCTCAAGAAGAAACAGGCTTTTTAGGCAGCAGAACAGCAGGCTTTGCATTAGCTCCCAACTGTTCAATAGTGGTGGATGTAAGCTTTGCAGCACAGCCGGGTGTTGCTGAAGATAAGTGCGGTGTAATGTCAAAAGGCCCTATGATAGGAACAGCACCAATTTTAGACAAAACAATGTTTAAAGAGATAAAAGTAATTGCAGACAAAAATAATATCCCTTATCAAACAGAGGTTATGAACGGCACAACAGGAACTAACGCCGACGCTATAACTACAACAAAAAGTGGTATAAAAACAGCACTTGTCAGCATTCCTCTTAAAAATATGCATACTCAGGCAGAGGTTATTGATACACAGGATATTGAAAATACAGCAAAGCTTATTTCAATGTATATTGCCGAAAGAGGTGTTGTAAATGAATAAAGAGATTTTACAAAGGCTGTGCAACGCTAACGGAATTTCCGGTGATGAGGACGCAGTAAGAAATATAATAATAGGTGAAATAAAAAATTCAGGTGCACAATATAATGTTGATAATATGGGCAATTTGATTGTACTTAAAAAGGGCAGAAAAACACCTGACAAAAAGCTGTTAATATCTGCTCATATGGATGAGGTGGGATTTATTGTCACCCATATTACATCAAACGGCTATTTAAAATTTGACGAGGTTGGCGGTATTGACAGACGTGTAATTATGGGTAAAAGTGTTATTGTAGGTAAAAATGTACACGGTGTGGTAACAGCAGCACCAATGCATTTGCTTACAGCAGACCAGCGTGACAGCATACCAAAAATCGACTCTATGTTTATAGATATTGGCGCAGACTCAAAGGAAGAGGCTATGCGTTATGTGTCCCTTGGTGACAGTATTCATTTTGACTGTGACTTTATGTGGCAGGATGATGTTATTACAGGCAAGGCTCTTGATGACCGTGTCGGCTGTGCAATTATGATTGATATGATTAACTCTGAGCTTGAGTACGACACATATTTTTCATTTGTAGTACAGGAGGAGGTTGGCTTACGTGGTGCAAAATGTGCCGCTTTTGCAGTTGACCCTGATTTTGCAATAGTGGTTGAAACTACTACAGCAGCGGATATTCCAAATGTATCAAAGGACAAGCAAGTTTGTTTTGTTGGTGAAGGTGCAGTAATTTCATTTATGGACAGACGCACAATTTATGACAAACAGCTCGTTGATGCAGCTATGTCCTGTGCAGGTGGAAATGTAAAAACACAATTAAAGCAGGCTGTTGCAGGTGGCAACGATGCAGGTGCAATACAAACCTCAAGGGGTGGTGTGCGTACATTGGCAGTATCACTGCCTTGCAGATATTTGCATTCATCTTGCGGCTTAATATCAGCACAGGACCTTAATTCGGCACAGTATGTGATAAATACCATAGCCAATAAAATTTTAAACAACAGCCTATGATTTTTTTATCAAATATAAATGACAAAATCATAAACGAATATGTAAATTTAGTTTCAGATAATCTCTTTGCTGTGAGAGTAAAGGGATTGCTGAAGGCTTATGGCAATTATCCACATTTGTGTGATGTATGGTACCAACATAATGAAAAGAAAATAACTGCATATATAGTACGTTATGGCGGTGATTTTATTGCCGATATTTATAACGATGCCGACATTCGTGAAATTGTTGACCTGTGTAAAATGGCAGGTGGAACCAAATTACTGTGTAAAAAATTGAGCTTGAAAAGCGAAACCGGGGTAATAATGAAACTTAGTTCCATTTTGATTCAGAACAATTCAGATTATAGCTTTTCAGAAGACGTAAATTTGCAGGAATATTATGGTATTTTAAAAGCAAATCAAAGCAGTACCTTTACAGTGCCGAATTTTGAAGATTTTTATGTTGACCTTAACCACCGTCTGCGAAAGCAAGCGGCAAAAATAATAGGCTGTTATCAAGGCGGCATACTTGTAAGCTGTTGTGTTGCTACAGCGGTTTGCGGTGCTTCGGCTGTGCTTGCAGGTGTTGCGACACTGCCGAATTTTAGGAATAAAGGTTATGGTACGGCTATTGTGGTACAAATGTGCAAAAACCTTTTAAGCCATGATGTACAGGATATTTATTTACAGCGTGATAAAAATGAAAATTATAATTTTTATCATGCAATAGGTTTTAAAGATATTGGAGAGTTTTGCCAGATTAATCTGTAATTTACGCTGACAAAACCAAACAAAGAGAGGAATTAAAATGAAAGTACCTTTTCATAATATAGATGAACGAATTTTATTAGCCTGTGACAAGGCAATGAAAATTATAAAAGACAGGCTGTCCGAAATTGACGAAATTCAGGATTATAACACACAAAAAATGCTTTATGCCTTTCAAAAGGCAGGCATAAGCGAAAGCCACTTTTCTACTTCAACGGGTTACGGCTTTGATGATAGGGGCAGAGAGGCTTTGGACGAAATTTACTCAACTGTATTTGATGCAGAAGACGCTCTTGTACGTCATAACTTTGTGTGCGGTACCCATGCGTTAACTGTGGCTCTTTTTGGAATGCTGCGTCCCGGTGATACTATGCTTTCAGTAACAGGTACACCTTACGATACTCTACAAAGTGTTATAGGTTTGTCGGGAAATTATTCAGGTTCGTTAAAGGAGTTTGGAATAATTTATGATGAGGTTAAATTAACAGATGAAGGAAGACCCGATTATAAAGCGATTGAACAGGCTATAACGCCTGATTTAAAAATGGTTTACATACAGCGTTCAAGAGGATACGAACTTCGACCGTCACTACTAATTGACGAAATTGCGAAAATTGCAGAAATAGCAAAAAAGAAAGCTCCAAATACTATTGTTATGCTTGACAATTGCTATGGTGAATTTGTAGAAAAAATACAACCTTTAGCAGTTGGTGTTGACATAATGGCAGGCTCACTTATAAAAAATGCAGGCGGTGGTGTTGCACCAACGGGAGGTTATATTGCAGGCAAAAAAAAGTTGGTTGAGCAGTGTGCCTTTCGCCTTACGACACCGGGTATTGGTAAAGAGCAGGGGGCAACTCTTGGAGTAAACCGTGAGCTTTTTCTTGGTGCATTTAATGCTCCTCATGTAACAGGCGAGGCACTTAAAACTGCCATTTTTGCCGCTGCCTTGTTTGAAATATTGGGGTTTGATACAACCCCAAAGCATAATGAACAGCGGGGGGATATTATACAGCTTTTAAAGCTTGGTTCTAATCAGGCTCTTATAGCATTTTGCGAAGGTATTCAAAAAGGAGGCGCTGTTGACAGTTTTGTTACACCTGAACCTTCTGATATGCCGGGGTATGAAGACAAAGTTGTAATGGCAGCAGGGGCGTTTACCCTTGGCTCAACTATTGAGCTTTCTGCTGATGCACCTTTGCGTGAGCCTTACGCAGTATGGATGCAGGGCGGCTTGAACTTTCACAGTGCAAGGGTTGGCATACTGTTAGCAGCACAGTCAATGCTTGAAAAGGGTTTGATAAATATTAATTAACTATAGAAAAATTTGGCAGCTTATTTTATTCATGATTTGAAAATATCTAAACGTCTTGCTGACTTAATATTTTAGCTTAATATGTCAAAGTATAATTTAGGGGGTAATACAAATGAATGAAAGACCTGTTTTATCCAAAAAATTAGATGAAAATACCTTTAGAAGCTTTTATTATTTAAAAGAAGAATTAGTTGCTTTTTGCAGAGAAAACGGATTGCCTGTTTCAGGTGGAAAAATAGAGCTGACTGACAGAATTGCATATTTTCTTGATAAAGGAGAAATACTATCTACTGTTACACAAAAAAACAAAAGCACAAAAAATGTTGGCGTAATCGACGAAGGTGCAAAAATAGAACCGAACTTTGTGTGCAGTGAAAAACACCGAGCTTTTTTTAAAGAGAAAATTGGTAAAAGCTTTTCATTTAATGTTGCTTTTCAAAAATGGTTAAAATCAAACACAGGTAAAACCTATAAAGAGGCAATTGATGCATATTATCAAATTTTAGAAGATAAGAAAAAGGGAAAAACAAAAATCGACAAGCAATTTGAATATAACGCCTATGTTCGTGATTTTTTTGAAGATAATAAAAATAAATCATTAGATGATGCTATTAAATGCTGGAATTACAAAAAGAGCTTGCAAGGTCATAACCGATATGAAAAAACAGACCTTGCAGTACTGGTGTAATTTTAAGAAAATACCATATATAAATAGGATATATTAAATTATAATATTTTGAATATATATGGCTAGAAATGTTGCATTCAACAAAATAGGTTATTGGATTAAATATTTTTTCAGGCTATAGTTCAGCTATAGTTATTTATTATAATTAAGTGGCTTTAATTGCACTAATAATTTTGACAATGTAATAAAAAATATAAAAAACACCTTTAAAATATAAAAAAGTTATTAAATTTTACATTACTAACTTGAAAACAGAGAGGAAATATTGTATTATATAAACATAATACTTGTACAGATATACAAGATGTTTAGGAGGACATGAAATGGCAACAACATTTTCAGACAAATATTTGTCAGGCTTTGTAAGCAGTGAAGAATATACAGCCATAGCTTCTCAGGTTAAGGCTGCACATGACACACTTCATAATGGTACAGGTTTGGGCAATGACTTTATCGGATGGCTTACACTGCCAACTGACTATGATAAAGAGGAGTTTGCTCGTATTAAGGCTGCGGCTGAAAAAATCAAGAGCAATACAGATGTTTTTATTGTTATAGGTATTGGTGGTTCTTATTTAGGTGCAAGAGCAGCTATTGAATTTATTCACTCACAAAACTATAATGCTAAAAAGAAAGATACACCTGATATTTACTATGTAGGTAACAGCATAAGTTCATCATATCTTGCAGAGATTATGGATATTTGCGAAGGTAGAGATGTATCTATAAATATGATTTCAAAATCAGGTACTACTACAGAGCCTGCCATCGCTTTCAGAGTATTCAGAGAAATGCTTGAAAAGAAATATGGCAAAGACGGGGCTAAAGAGAGAATTTTCTGTACAACAGACAAGGCTAAGGGTACACTAAAGGCTTTGGCAGATGAAGAGGGCTACGAAACCTTTGTTGTTCCTGACGATGTTGGCGGTCGTTTTTCTGTTCTTACAGCAGTTGGTCTTTTGCCAATAGCTGTATCAGGTGCAGACATTGATGCTCTTATGGCAGGTGCACAGAAGGCTCAAAACGATTTTAACAATGACGATCTTGCTACAAACGATTGTTACAAATACGCAGCAACAAGAAATATTCTTAATAGAAAGGGTAAGAGCGTTGAAATTTTGGTTAGCTATGAGCCTGCATTTACAATGATGACAGAGTGGTACAAGCAACTGTTTGGAGAAAGTGAAGGCAAAGACAATAAGGGTTTGTTCCCGACTGGTGTAGTATTCTCAACGGATCTTCATTCCATGGGTCAGTTTATCCAAGAGGGTACAAGATGTATGTTTGAAACTGTTGTAAACATTAAAAAGCCAAAAAGGGAAATAGTACTTGAAGAAATTGAAGGCAATATTGACGGTCTTAATTTCCTTTCAGGTAAAACAATGGATTTTGTAAACAAAAAGGCTTTTCAAGGTACAGTGCTTGCCCATAACGACGGCGGTGTTCCTAATGTTATTCTTGAGATTGAAGAAATGACCGAGTCAGAGCTTGGCTACCTTATCTATTTCTTTGAAAAAGCTTGTGCAATCAGCGGTTATTTGTTAGCTATAAATCCATTTAACCAGCCTGGTGTTGAAAGCTACAAGAAGAATATGTTTGCTTTGCTTGGCAAACCTGGATACGAATCAGAAAAAGCGGCTCTTGAGGCTCGTCTGAACTGATTAGAAATATATTTTAATAAAAACTTAATGCCATAGGTGTGTACAAAAAAGATAAGTTTTTTTACACACCTATAAGGTGGATATATAGGAGGAAATTATTATGGTAACTTTATTAATTGGAATTAAAGGTTCCGGCAAAACAAAGAAGTTAATTGCTCTTGCTAACGAGGCTGTAACAAAGTCAACAGGTAATGTTGTAGTTATAGAAAAGGGAGCAAAACTTACATATGATGTTACACATAAGGCACGACTAATTGACACAGACCAATATCAAATTCAGGGTTATGATGTTTTGTTTGGTTTTATTAGCGGTATTTGTGCAGGTAACTACGATGTTACAGATATTTTTGTCGACTCAACTTTTAAAATTTGTTCTGACAACAAAGATGACTTAAAAGCTTTTGTAAGCAAGTTAAAGGTTCTTTCAGAAAATTCTGAAACAAATATAACTCTTCTTATTTCTGCAGGTAAAGATGATTTGCCTGAGGACATTGATGCTGAACTGTCTGAGCTTTAATTAATATTTTGAAATTTTATTTCAATACTTTTTGCCTTTGGCATAAATATACCCGACAATAACTTTTTGGGTATATTTTATGCCAAGGGTATTTTTTTATGTCTAAAAACATAATTCTATATAGTGATGGTAAAATAAATAGTTATTTCCATGGCAATAGTTTTATACTAACATGCAATAAGAATATCTATAAATCTTTTTATTGCATGTTAGTATTATATTAAAATAAAATTTAATAGAGGAGGACAAAATAAAAGCTATGAAAAAAATGATAATATCATATATTATAGCTGCAATTACTATGGTGCATATGCTGTTTTTATCGGGTTGCAGCAAACCAACTGAACCAGTGCCCTTGCAGTGTAATTTTACCGCAACGGTTACGGCTACTACTGGTAAAGTTACTGAAAGCTATACAGTTGTTAACACAGGTCAGGGTATAACTATTGTTACATATGCCGAACCAGCAAATTTAAAAGGTTTAACCTATAGTTACAAGGGAAAACAGCTTACTTTGAAATATGGTGATCTTTCTTATACCCCGTCAGATTCTGTTTTTCCTAAAAGTAATTTAGTGTTGATGCTATATGATATTCTCAATACAATTTCAACAAATCAGCCACTACCTGATATTCAACAAAATGGCAACACAACAATACATTCAAATAATATTTGCAAAATAACATCAAATTCTAATAATGGTAATATTTTGCAGATAAAATTTAAAGAAAGTGATATTATCTATAATTTTACATATAAAAATAATTAGCTTTGTTTAATTAGCATAACAATAATATGTGTAATTTACATATTTTTACATCATAAAGATACAATACTTTTATCTTTTTTGACTTGCTTTTTGCTATTGATTAGTTTATAATTATATCGTTAATAATTATGTGATTCTATACCTTTTTGCAGATTAACCTATATATTGGGTAAGGCTTGGGAGGTCAGCAGGTATCAGTTTTGCATACAGTATAGATGACATATTAACATTATTAAACAATATATTTTAGGAGGTTAAAATTTTATGAATGTGAAAACTATAAAGCGTATGTCAAAACGCACCATTTCGGTTCTGCTTTCAGTTCTGATGGTACTTTCACTATTCACAGTTTGTATGTTGGGCACAGCTGTTTTGGCAGGGGCATATGATAGCCTTGATGGTAAAACAATTACCTTAAATGCCAGTGGTTGGAATACTTCTGCCTACATTTTTGTGGGAAAAGGTAGCTATACTTCCGTTTATAAAATGGACGGTTCTAATGGAAGTTTTTCTAAAACCTTCGCTAGCGGCACTGGTTGGAGTGACGCAACTGGTTATTTCTTTTCAACAGAAAATTACGGTTTAAGTGACGGTGGCGGTACATCGAAAAATGTTTCTACTGTTCGCAATGATTTATTAGCAGGCAAATTTACTTGCAGTGAATTTGTAGATCGCAGTACTAATGATATTGTGTCCGGTAATAAATACACTGTAGCTTCAAATGGTGCTGTTACTGTAACTACAGGTGAAATACCAACCGAAAACGTTGGTTGGATTGACACTACGATGTATAACTATAGAACAAAAAACCAGATTGCAGACGCTAAGGCTAATGCAAATAAGTCTGACTATGCAATCGATTCAACCAATGGTCAGGCTAAATCCAACTATGATGAGACTGTTTATAAATCATACAATCAGGCTGTAACAGACTGGTATAAAGCTCATTATAATGGAACTGATGGTAAAACTGTAACTAGCTCAAATGTTGAAGCTACACCTTTGTTCCAAGGTAACTTCCGTGCCGGCAATGCTAGTACTGATGCTAATGGTACTATTGAATGGGCTCGTACTTCTAATAGCTCTCTTTGGCATTTTGTCAGTGTAGCCAACGGTGCAAACAGATTTAATGGTGCTGATGGAACCAGTACAAATGCAGCTGCTATTGGTTTAGTTGATAAAAAACTAAGTGCTAACGGTACTATACAACAAAATGGTGTTGAACTTCCTCAGTTTAGTGATGCCTTTATGGAAGCTAATAGCGATGAAAAACTTCAGAGTAAGTACAGTGGTCTTAAATTTCAAACTAAAACAAAGCAATCTGGTATAGATAATAAGAATACTTGGTATTACTATGATTCTTCAAACGATGGTAACCGATATCTTGATGTATCTACAAGTCAGATATTAGCCGGTAGTAATATTCATGGTTGTGACCCTAGTGGTAAGAACAGTTCAAATGGTTATTATCCTTTCCATAAAACACAGCCAAGCGATAATGACAATATTACAAACTGCTATGGTACCCGTTTTGACATTGAATTTGCTATGACAGACAGCGGTACAATAAATGGTGAACAACTACAATTTAAATTTACCGGTGACGACGACCTTTGGGTATTTATTGATGGTTATTTAGCACTTGACCTTGGTGGTTCGCATAACAAGGCTTCAGGTAATATAAATCTTGCAACTAAACAAAGCCAAATTACAAGTGGTTCATATTCTGCAACATATGCAGATGTTAGCAATAAATATTCATCAGGAAAATCTTTTACAGCTACAACGACAACAACCAACTTTTCTACAGAATTAAGAGAATCGTTGCAAGATACATCAAAGCCACATACAATGACAATTTTCTATCTTGAGCGTGGTCTTTATGATTCTAACTTGTCTTTTGAATTTCTATTGCCACAGACAAATTCTTTGAGAATTGTAGAAAAAATTGACTCATCAGATGTTAACCCTGGCTTGAAAACTAAAACATTAGAAACAGCTAATAACGACGTTTTTAATGTAAATGTTAAAACAGATTCAAAAAGTGCTGACGAAAATGCAGTAGCGGGTTCATCCAGCGACTTTGTTCGTACAAGTGTAAGTGGTGAAAAAGATATTCTTCAAAAGGGTACGAATACCCCGACACCGGCTCAAAAGTTTGAAAATCAAACAGGCGGTATGTCAGGTGTTGGCGGTACAAACTTCCTTTGGGAAGATGATAATACCACTGGTAAAGTAACTACCGGTAGAGGTACAGCAACAAGTAATAGTGACGTACAATTGCTATATAACCAGTCCGGTACATTTAACGACCAGTTTGAAGTTGGTAAAACTATTCAGCTTTTACAAAAGGATAATATTGACAAATTTGATTTACCAAACCTTACATCCAATCAACCAACATCAAGCGATTCAGAAAGAAAGGTTCTTGATTACTACTCAACAACAACTAAAATTGTAGATACTTCAGGTGCAACTATTAATCCTGAAAGTAACGGAGCTTTTTCTTTTGAAAATACTGATGGTTCTACAAACACTGTTAAGGTTACAGCAACTTATACTAACAAGGTTAAAGTTGGTGATATTGCATTTACAAAATCAGTTGATGATGGTACTAATGCAAACGGTGCATACTTTAGTTATAAATTAGAAGTTGCAAATGTATTTGGCGGAAGCAATGCAGAGTGGTATGTTCCTGAAGGATTAGTTTATAAAATTGGTGAAAGAACTGGTATTTTGGGTAGTGAAGGACTAATTCAGCTTCAGGTTGGTGAGAAGGCTACCATTGAAGGTATTCCTGTTGGAACAAAATACAGAATTGTAGAAACCGGTAATGACCAAAACAATAGCTATTCAGTAGCAGATGTTTCTAACGATGGCAATGGTACTGTTGCTGATGTGCAAGCAATTACTGATGGTATTGAAGCAACTGTGAGCAACACCGACACTACCACTACAGTTATTTGGAACTTTGTAAATACAAAGAAGACTTTTACAGTAGTTTATCGCTTCCAGGATAGAAATTCTGAAACAGGCTTGCCAACAACTTGTGACAACCACTATACATACTTCAAAAGAACTATGGCAGGTGACCTTTCATCAAACAAGTATATTCAAAATGGTAATGCAACAGATGCTCTTAAGGAGCTTGTTGTTTCAAAAGCGCCAACAATTTCAAATGTACTTTGTGATTATGCTGTTTCAACAGAAAATGTTGAATACCGTAAAATACAGTCATATGATCAAATGCAAACATTAGCTCAGCCGGGTGACGAGTTTAAGCTGCCAGAAGAAATTGATGGTTTTGTTCTATCAGAGGGTCTAGATCATTCACTTATTGGAAGTACAGCAGTTGTTGTAACTTACTCAATTAAGAGAGCACAATACACAGCAAGCTTTACATATCCGCAAAATGGCATAATGGCTGAAAAGTCTGTTACAGGTCATTTTAATGACTTAATCAGAATACCATATGGTATTACAGCTCCTGAAACATTTAATGGCGGTAACTTTAGATATTGGGCTAAGCTGGTTGACATTGAAGGCGGTAGTTCTTCAACACGAGTTTGGACTCCTGTTTCAACAGATTATACCTATGCTTACCGTATTACAGACAATGTTCAAATTAAGGCTGTATATGATAATGACAGTGATTTTACACAGCTTGATGCTCCAACAGTTACTGATGGTAAAAGTTACCATGTAACAGGTGAAGGCTCAGGTTATGACGCTTCTGCAGCAGAAAAAATCTACGATTCTTATACAAAGAGCGACAAAGATTATACTCGTGTAAATGTTGTATTTGGTTCTGTTGGTTCACAAGATGATGATACTGATATTTCTTCAATTGGTTATATCTTAATTAAGAACACAGGCGATTATGCAAAGGCTGATAATTTTAATGAGGACCTTTTGAAAGCCACTTTAAATGCAGGTTCATCAACTGTTACAGATACTAATGGCAAATCATATTCAGCTTTAATAAAAACATATGATAATCTTAATTTTGTTCCATCATACGATGCAGAAACGGGCTATGATTATGAAGCTACAAAATGGAAAGATCATTATAACGCAGGTAACTTCAATTTAACTAACAAAAACCGAGTAAACTTTGTATTTGACTTGCTTAATAACGAGAATACTCAAAAGAATTACTTTACTTGCTATACAGTAATGACAAGAGGCAATTATACCTATATTTCTAATACACCGGCTTACTTCAATCTTGCTGAGGCTGACCCTTCTATCAAAGATAATGATGATGATACTAGCAAAAATTACAGTATTGTTTCATCTCAGCAATATAGCGTAAACGGCGGCAATGTTATAACAGGTACAAAGGCCGGTACGATTTCAACGGGTGGTTATCGTTCGGTTGCTGATGGTGAAAATATTAAATTTACCTACAACCCAACGTCTTACACTGAAAATGGTATTAATTATACAAGTGAACTTGAGAGTTTGGCTATAGGCGTTGGCAGTAACAGTGTGCTGACAATTGATAGCAACAATTTCGAGTTGTTTGGTATTGATCCTAAGAAAAAAGATACTATAAGCTATACATTTAATGCTAAGACATTGTTTGGCGATAATGCTGACCCAAGTAAAAATAGGCTTTATTCTGTTGCTACTTTTAAAGTAACAGAAAATTCTACGTCTGTTAATGTAAAGGGTAAAACATTTGACAACGGTAAATATCAGGTTTCTTCATCAGTAAACGGAGTATATTCTGACGCAATTGTTGTTGACTATAGTCAAGGTGCAACTTCTTTCTATGTAAAAGCAATTGCTAACAGTGGTTACAAGTTCACAAATTGGACATTTAATGGTACAGAAAACACAGATAATCCAATTAAGGTTGATGTAGCTGATAACGGTTCCATGTCAATTAATGGTACAGTAATTACTATGGATACACTTGTTGCTAACTTTGCAGTTGAAACTTATTCTGTTAGAGTTGCTTCTAATAACGGAGCTTATGGTACTGTTTCTGCTACAGTTAATGGTGTAGAGCAAACAGGTGGAATATTTACTGTTAATAGTGGTGACAGTGTTGTGGTAACTGCTAACCCTATAGATAATGCAACCTTTAACAATTGGACAGTAACCGGTTCAACAGGTACAGCTAGTGGCAACACTTACACAGTTACTGTTAATAAAGATACTACAATTCAAGCTAACTTTAATGGACCTGTAACAGATATTACAATTTATGTTGCAGATATTGATGGTGTTGCTTCTATTTACACCAGAAATAGTTTAGCAGCAAACTGGTCTGCTGCAACCTTATATGGTACATATACCAAAAATGGAACAACTGCAAACTTGTACAAATTAACTGTTAAGTCAAATATTGCTTGGATGAATATTTCTAAAAATACATCTGGCGAAAACCAGTGGAGTCCTAGCTTAGGTTCTAACTTGTATGATGGTGCTGTATTTGAATATAATGCTAATAATAGCACTGGTACTTATTCTAAACTTGCTGATTGGACAGTATCAACTAAAAGAACTGTTAAGGTGCATGTTGATAGTACTGCTGTTAATTGGGTAAAGAACGATAGTGCTGTTATTAGAATGACTTATACAGACTATACTGGTAACAAGAAAACTGTTAATATGGAATGGTATAATAACGGTGCTCTTGAAGCTTATGTAGAAGTATCTGATTTTGGTAATAATAACAATGTATCTTTTGCTAGAGTTAATAATAATGGTACAGGAACTGCATCTAACGAGCAATCCTTTAATTTAGCTAATTGTGAACTTGCATCTGGAGTATATCAGATTACAATTACAAATTATACTTACAACTAAACCCATAATCATAATAATACACTACAGTCTGCTTTTGCGGGTTATGATGTAATATCAAGTTACAAAATTATGATTAAAAATTTTTATTAAATACTTGACAAATACTTATTGATATATTAATATTATAAAGTATTGAAGCAACATTATGATATGGAGGTTATTTTATGAAGGAGTATATTAAACCGGAAATTGAATTGATTGAATACTCTCTTAATGAAGTAATTTCTGCTTCTCGTGAGCCGGAAGTTCCATTGCCGGATATTGATGCTGGTGGCGATGGTGATTTCTTTAGCTAATAAGACGTAGTTTATAAATTTATAGAGAAAGTCAAATATATTCATATTTCTTGGCAGGCATAGACTTTTGTTTATGCCTGCCTTTTTGTTGTATAATATTGCTGTTGAAATTTCAATACCAATATTATATAATAAGCGTATAATAAACAAGAAATAATAAATATTTAATTAAGGAGAATATATATGAAGTTTAAAAAATTTATTGCATTATTTATAGCAATGCTTACTATTTTTACTATTTCTTTTTCTACTATTGCTTCTGCATCTCTTTCCTCAAATGGTTTTGACTATCAGCGTATAGGCTCTACTTCAACAGCTACGCTGCTTGGTTTAACACAGGGAGGACAGCAAGAAAGTAATACAATTGTTACAGTGCCGTCTTCGTTAGGTGGAATGCTAATTACTGTTGTTGGCAACAGTGCATTTGCAAACAATTCATTTCAACAGCAAATAATATTACCAAACACCGTAACAGATATTAATTCAAATGCTTTTTACAATGCTTCTGCTCTTACTACAATGAATATCCCAAAAAACGTAGTAGAAATATCATCTTCTGCATTTGCATATTGTACAAATCTTGAAACAGTTACCTTTTCAACTACACAACTTACTGAGCTTCCAAGAAATATGTTTATAGGAAGTACAAGGCTTAATAATGTTGTATTACCATCCTCTGTTAATACAATAAACGAATACGCCTTTGCTAACTGTACAGCTTTGACAAGAATTTATATACCAGAAAGTACTTCATCAATTTCATCGTCAGCTTTTTATAATATACCAAATCTTACCATTTATGGAGTTTCCGGTTCAACAGCGGAGTATTACGCATTAAGCAATAATTTCAAATTTGTTGCATTGGA
Organism: uncultured Clostridium sp.; assembly: GCA_902471875.1. Lineage (GTDB taxonomy): Bacteria > Bacillota > Clostridia > Oscillospirales > Acutalibacteraceae > CAG-964. The sequence continues at coordinate 53,532 of CABRLN010000009.1, read as the reverse complement.
ACAAAATAAAAATACAACCAGTCTTAATAACTGGATTATCGCTGCAGAATATAAGCTTAGTCAAAATTTGTCAGACTATACGGTTTCTACTGTAACAGCTTTGCAAAATCAATACAATAGCTCTGTTCAAGTTAAAGACGACTTTTTTTCAACACAAGCTGTCATTGATAAATCTGTAACAGATTTAAAAAATGCTTACAACTCATTAAAACTAACTGTTATGCTTGAATTAGAAGAATCAGTAAAAAACGCAAATACTTACCTTGAAGAGGAAGATATATACACATTGGACACTGTTCAAGCTCTTAAGCTGGCGGTGGAAAAAGCAAATCAGCTAATAGACTCAAACAGTACTGATGTTACCAATGTTAGCAATGCTGTAAGTAGAGTAAACAGTGCTGTTGCAGGTTTAGTTTATCAATCAAAGGTAGATTTACAGCAGCTGCTTACAAAGGCAAATGAAATTTTGACAAACAAATCAGACCTTTACACAATAGGCTCTATAACAAGACTTAAAACATCTGTTAATAATGCAACAGCTGTTTTAAATAACGCAAATGCTGCGAATAACGATTTTTTAACTCAAAAAACAGCACTTGAATCCGCTCTGAATAAACTAGTGCTTCAGTCATACAACACTTTAAGTAGTAATATTTCAAAGTATGAAGCTTTTATAAATTCTTCATTTATGAAATATACTGAAGAAACTGTTAATGAACTTAAAAATCAAATTGATAATGCAAAACAGCTTTTGAATAATACAAATTCAACTAACGAACAGCTTGTGCATGCTAACGACGCACTTGTAAATGCTTATTCTTCACTTGAAAAAGTGCTTACAGGTGATGTTTCATTAGATAATCGTGTAAGCATAGTTGACGCAGTTTTGGCGTTAAGAAATGTAGTTGGTACTGCTGTACTGGATGAGCGTCAGAAGTTTGCTGCTGATGTTAATGGTGACGGTAATGTCACTGTTACAGACGCTGTTTTAATCCAAAGAATAATTTTATCATTGCCAATAACGATTAATGAATAATATCATCAAAAAATCTTCTCCGCCAAGGGAGACACTTCGTAAGGAAGTTGTCTCCCTTAGGCTTTTGTAGTCAGTCAGAATGATTGGATTGTAGGTAAAAATCAATCATATTGGAGGATTACAAAATGAAACAGCATTACATTGATGAAAGAACAGGTATCCGTTATACATTACAAGGCAATTATTATTTACCCGACCTTGTATTACCCGTCGAAGAAACAAAGTCCATCGGCGTATGGGGACAACGGCACAAACGCTATCTGAAGGAGTATAAGCGAGTGATTTATGCAAACTTGCTCACAAGCGGCGAGTTAAACAGCTACCTTGCCGATATTGACGAACAGGCACAGAAGCGCTTTGAAGTGCTCATAGAACAGATGAAGAAGTCACAGGGGATTACAGAACAACTAAAGGCTGAAAATGTCCGGGAATGGGTTAGACGGCTTAATAACATACAGGTGTGTGCAATGGAAATTGTAAATAAAGAGATTGTTTTTGCATAATGTAAGCGGCGGGGATAAGTTCCCCGCCGCTTTTTGATAACCATTAACAGCAAACCAAAAATGGCTCAGGGGTTTTATGGGTTTTGTTACATAAAATTAAACAACATAGTTGCTAACGCTCTCGTTTCTATTGAAATTTTTGCAAAAGTGTGCTATACTTTGATATGTATAATTGTATGTTCAAAGTGGGAGGTCACAGGAAATGGCGATCAGCTACAAGAAACTTTGGAAACTGCTCATAGATAAAGATATGAAAAAGAGCGATTTGCTTAATGCAGCCGGAATCAGCCGCTACACTATTAACAAACTGAACCGTGGCGATAATGTAACCACCGATGTTTTAGTGAAAATCTGTCGTGTCCTTAATTGTACGATGGATGATATTATGGAAATTTTACCTGAAGACGAATGAATATAGAAAAGCGAGGATTTTACTATGGCGAAAGCAGCCGCTAAAGCGAAAAAAGAAATAACAATGGAAGAAGTGCTATGGAAAAGTGCGGACAAGCTCCGTGGCTCTGTCGAGCCGGCGGAATATAAGCATGTTGTCCTCAGCCTGTTCTTTCTGAAATTTGCAAGCGATAAGTTTGAAGCGCAAAGAAAAGCAATATCTGAAAAATACGGCGAGAAGTTTATAGATAATATTGCGTTCTATACGAAGGACAATGTTTTCTTTCTTCCCGAAGAAAGCCGCTGGTCATACATAATGGTGAACGCCAAACAGGACGATATTGCCCTGAAAATTGATACAGCTCTCTATACGATTGAAAAGACGAACCCTGCACTGAAAGGCGCATTGCCGGATAACTACTACTCCCGTTTACATATCGACACGGCAAAGCTGGCTTCTTTGCTTGATGAAATTGACCGTATCAATACCGATGATAAAGAGAACGACATTATCGGGCGTGTATACGAATACTTTCTCGGAAAGTTTGCTCTTGCGGAGGGCAAAGGTAAGGGAGAGTTCTATACGCCGAAGTGTATCGTAAATCTGATTGCAGAGATGATTGAACCGTATGACGGTATTTTGTACGACCCCTGCTGCGGTTCGGGCGGTATGTTTGTGCAGTCAATCAAATTTGTTGAAGCGCACAGCGGAAACAAGAAAAAAGTATCCATTTACGGACAGGAATATACGAACACCACTTTTAAGCTGGCAAAGATGAACTTAGCTATTCGTGGTATTTCCGCAAATCTCGGCGAGACGGCGGCAAACACATTTACTAACGATCAGCACAAAGATTTGAAAGCCGACTATATTATGGCGAATCCTCCGTTTAACCAAAAGGAATGGAGAGCGGCAAACGAACTGGAACACGATCCTCGCTGGCAAGGCTATGAATTGCCTCCGACAAGCAATGCAAACTACGGCTGGATATTGAATATCGTTTCTAAGCTGTCGCAGAACGGCGTAGCCGGATTTCTGCTTGCAAACGGAGCGTTGTCCGATGACGGAACGGAACTGAAAATCAGAGAACAGCTTATCAGAAACAATCTTGTTGAAGCAATCGTTATTCTGCCGAGAAGCCTGTTCTACACAACTGATATAAGTGTTACGCTTTGGATACTGAATAAAAATAAGAAAGCCCGCACAGTAGATCAGAACGGACAGCTCAAACATTACCGCAACCGTGAAAAGGAAATCCTGTTTATGGATTTGCGGCAGATGGGCAGTCCGTATGAAAAGAAATACATAGAGCTTACGGAAGATGACAGGGCAAAAGTGACCGCTGTTTATCACGCTTGGCAGCAAGAAGGTTACGAGAAAACTTATCAGGATGTACCGGAATTCTGCTATTCTGCTTCTTTTGATGAAGTGGCAGAAAAGGGCTTCACCCTTGTTCCGAGCCGCTACATCGAGTTTGTCAACAGAGACGAGAATATGGATTTTGATACCAAAATGAAAACTCTGCAATCAGAGCTGAAAGAGCTTTTGATTCAGGAGGAACAATCGAAGGCGGATTTGCTGTCTGTGTTTAAGGAGCTGGGATATGAAATTGAACTATAAAATGCTTGGTGGATATATCCGACAGATTGATGTCAGAAATACAAAAGGCAAAGAAGAAAACCTACTTGGTGTTTCTGTTCAAAAGACATTTATACCTTCCATAGCAAACACAGTCGGAACAGATTTCACAAAATATAAGGTTGTGAAAAAGGGACAGTTCACATATATACCTGATACTTCCCGTAGAGGGGATAAAATTGGTATTGCTTTACTGCAAGACTATGACGAAGGTCTTGTTAGTAATGTTTATACTGTATTTGAAGTGATTGATACTGAAAAATTGCTTCCTGAATATCTTATGCTTTGGTTTAGCAGAGCTGAATTTGACAGATATGCCCGTTTTAAATCTCACGGCAGTGTGCGAGAGATTTTCGATTGGAATGAACTCTGTATGGTTGAACTTCCTGTACCTGCAATCGAGGAACAGAGAAATATTGTCAAGGCGTATAAAACCGTTACAGATAGAATTGCGTTAAAAAAGAGGATAAATGATAATTTAACTGAGACAGTTCAGGCACTTTATAAGTCGATGTTTTTGAACTCTGGATTTCAATACGAGCAAAAGCCACTTGCGGAAGTTTGCAGCAAAATAGGTAGTGGTGCAACGCCAAAAGGGGGAAAAACAGCGTACTGTGATACGGGGATTGCGCTCATTCGTAGTACCAATGTTGTGGATTATGGTTTTATCTATGATGGGCTGGCACACATAACAGACAAACAGGCAGATAACCTATCAAATGTAGTTGTTAATGCTGGTGATGTCTTATTCAACATAACCGGCGTATCTGTCGCACGATGCTGTATGGTTCCCGATGATGTGCTGCCAGCGAGAGTGAACCAGCATGTAATGATTATTCGCCCTAAAATGGGCAGGGACATGAGCTACTATGTCATGGCTACACTTTGTCATTCGGAGAACAAGTTAAAGCTGCTTGGAATAGCCCAATCCGGTTCAACTCGTGAAGCAATAAATAAACAGGAGATGGAGAATTTTTGCATCCCTATTCCTCCAGATCCCGACATTCATGGGTTCGGGGCAAAAGCAGAAGCCTTATTTTCAAATATATCGACCAATACCAATGAAATTAGGCAGTTATTTGATATACAAGGACTTTTGCTGTCCCGCCTTTCAAGCCGCTAAATTATCATTTAATTGAAAGGAGGAGCAATAATCAAGTGTATAAGTTTTACTATGATGAATCAGAACACAGCAGAAAAATCAATTATAATACAGTAACTGCCGAAAACTACTATGACAATTTTGTATCGGTAATTATCGGTTGGTCTCGGGAAAGAGAAAATGCTATTTTTGAAAAATATTCTGCATTTGAAGCAAAATATGCAGAACGAAAAGATAAAAATGGAGAATTAAAAAACCAAACATTAAAGCAAAATCAACTCGAATTTGGATTTGCTTCTCTTAGCAAGCAAAATGTCCAGTTTATAGATGATTTTTTATCTCTATTTGATAGAGAAATTAAATGCTATTTTTCCATTGCGAGTAAGATTGAGTATCTTGTTTTACAGCTTTTCGCTGAATACAAAAATAACTTTTTTGTTGATGCGGACGCTATGAAATATTCCATTACGAAGGCACTTGTTACTTATCGACCTAAAGAAGTAATAAAATGTATTTATGATTCTCCAGAGTCATTTGTAGCGATCTTAAAAGAATTTTTCCGGGTGCGGATTAAGTATAACAAAAAGAATATCGAACTTAAGAAGCAAGAAAGCAATGTTTTTGATGAGATTTTGATCTATTTGGATAATGTTTCTGTAACACCTGAAATTCATTGGGATTATCATATGCCGTTTGATGGATTTAAAAAGTATCTTCAAGAAGAACAAATTGAGTACTATTTTTTGACACTTGATAAAGAAGGCAAACTTGACGAAAAAAGCAAGACATTACAGTCTGCTTGTGATATGGGACTGAATAATGTAGTCGAAGCCGATTCGTTAAGTAGCTGTGGATTGCGTATGGCGGATATGATGGCAGGAATCTTAGGTAAGTTGTTAAAATCGCTATGTAATTCGCTACGGTATCATTCTCCAGAGGAAGGAACGCAAAAGAAATTATTAGATACAAAGTGGTTTCGTATGAATGAAACTCAATTGTTTCTCTATAAAAAGTTGTATAGGATAATTTGTGAGTGGGATCACGCTTGGTATAAGTCATATGCCGGAATTTATTCCGACGATTTGATTACATTTATAGCGTTGCTAAATTATATGAATCATTTTGACTCTGTAAAGCAGATATTTGATGAAAATCTCAGTATGCAGGGTGAGTACTTTAATGCTTTTGCTTGCAAACAATTGTCAGACTATTTTGAGAGAAGAAAAAACAAAGTGCCAATAGAGCCTATTACAGATTCAACTAAGGAGTTTTTTCTAAATCAACGAGGTGCAAAAGTATATTTTGATTCAGAAAAGCAACCCAAGTTACCGCTGTGCGATGGAAGTCAAACATTTGATGTCTTGTCTGTAGGAGTAGATAAAAACCTTGTACCTCTTATAACAATTTTAAAAGATAGAGCGCCAATGTGTTTTCGACTTCCGGAGGAATTGAGCGAATGGGCTTTAAGCGTTGTCGGAATGGCGAATATGGGTACGAATCTATTTCCGTCTAAGGTGACTTTCACATGTGTTTGCGGAAAATTTTATGCGGATATACTGTAACAGCTAAGAAAGGAAATCATTATGCCTGATTACATAGAATATCAAAAATCTATTTCCAACGAGTTAATGTCTATCAAGGATAGAGTTAGATACTTCATCGACAATCGTCATTGGGGCGAAGAGGGGCGATATAAAGAAATAATTCTCTCTCATGTATTGCGGCAACATTTGCCTAAAGAAGTATCGGTAGGAACCGGATTTGTGGTAAATGAAAATCAGATTACAAAGCAAATAGATATTATTGTTTATCGAAATGATTGTCCGCTTTTATTCAAACAAGATGATTTTATTATTGCACCTTCAGAATGTGTGCTGGGGATAATAGAAGTAAAATCACGAGCAGATACTTGTATTGGTCGTGAAGCAATTTATAATGCCACTGAAAATGGACAAATAATTGCCAAAAAGATATTTAATGGTGTTTTTGCTTTTGAAAATGAAACTGTAAATCTTGAAAATCAATATATTAGGGATGCATTGATTCATAGCTCCGGATTGGTGGATAACATTTGTTTTGGAAAAGACTACTTTCTGAAATACTGGGATGAAGGATTACCTATTCATAATCCGTGTAATAATAAAAATTATGCTGTTTACGAAATTGAAGATCTTGCATTTGGTTATTTTATTTCAAATCTCGTGGAGGATGTCTATATTTCTATAAATGGTGAGAGAATACCAGACACCCTTAAAAAGATGTTTTATCCAATCGAAAATACAAAAGAGGCTCATAGGATACGCACGATACAAGTTAGAGAGGTATAGACTGATGACAAACTTTAACGAACACGCTTTGGAAATGTCTATAATGGAGCTGTTCAAGGACGAGGGATATGTCTATTTGAACGGCGAACAAATACATAGAGAAATCAGCGAGGTTTTGCTTGTCGAGGATTTGAAGCAGTACCTTTTCGGTCGTTATGCCAAAGACAATATTACTCCAAGCGAGGTTGACAGCATTGTTCTGATGCTGAAAAGCATTTCGGGTACGATATATGAAGCGAACAAGGCAATTTACAAAATGCTCTGTGATGGTTTTATCTTCAACCGTGAAGACAGGACACAAAAGGACATGCACATTCAGCTTATTGACTTCGACACGCCCGAAAACAACATTTTCAAAGCGGTCAATCAGTTTGAAATCGAGGGGATTGCTAATCAGCGCCGCATTCCTGACGGCATTGTGTTTGTCAACGGCATTCCGGTCGTTGTGCTTGAATTTAAGAGCGCCGTTCAGGAAAACACAACGATTATGGAAGCATATAAACAACTTACCGTCCGTTACCGCCGTGACATTCCCGAACTTTTCAAATACAACGCCTTTGTAGTGATAAGCGACGGCGTAAACAATAAGTACGGTTCGTTTTTCAGTCCGTATGATTTCTTCTATGCGTGGAGAAAAATCAATTCGGAGGACAAGGAACTTGACGGAATTAACTCCCTTGTTACTATGATGAAAGGATTATTCCTTAAAGACCGTTTGCTTGCCGTAATCAAGGATTTTATTTATTTCCCCGACAACTCGGATAAGGATTTGAAAATTGTCTGCCGCTATCCGCAGTTTTTTGCCGCAAACAAGTTATTTGAGAATATCAAGGAGCATATGCGCCCTAATGGAGACGGAAAGGGCGGCACATATTTCGGAGCGACAGGCTGCGGAAAGAGCTATACAATGCTTTTTCTCACCCGTATGCTGATGAAAAGCACTTATTTTCACTCTCCGACCATACTAATTATTACCGACAGGACAGACCTTGACGATCAGTTATCCAAGCAGTTTGTAGCTTCCAAAAAGTATATAGGCGACGAAACGGTTGTCAGCATAGAGTCCCGTGAGAAACTGCGTGAAGAATTGCAGGGTAGGACAAGCGGCGGCGTTTATCTTACGACTATTCAGAAATTTACCGAGGATTTGCAGCTTCTGACTGACCGAAACAATGTGATCTGTATTTCCGATGAAGCGCACAGAAGTCAGATCAATCTTGATCAAAAGGTGCGTATTACAGAGTCGGGTGTGGAACGCACCTACGGTTTCGCAAAGTATCTGCACAACTCTTTGCCTAATGCTACTTATGTAGGCTTTACGGGAACGCCCGTTGACGGCACGATTGAGGTGTTCGGCGGCGTGGTTGATTCCTATACAATGACGGAATCCGTGAAAGACGGGATTACGGTAAATCTTGTTTATGACGGACGGGCGGCAAAGGTTATGCTGGATCAGGAGAAAGTCCGCCAAATTGAGGAATACTATGCACAATGCGAGAGAGAGGGCGCCAACGAACATCAAATTGAAGAAAGTCAAAAAGCTGTAGCGAAAATGGAAGCCATTATCGGAGATCCCGACAGACTGCGTGCCGTTGCCGAAGATTTTATAAACCATTATGAAACCCGTGTGGCGGAGGGCGCTACCGTTGTGGGCAAAGCTATGTTTGTTTGTTCCAACCGCAATATCGCTTATGATTTGTATAAAATCATTGTAGAACTGCGTCCCGAATGGGCGGTTAAGAAAATCGCTGATGATGGGGTAGATATAACTGGACAGGATACAGAAGAGTTAAAACCCATCGAGAAAATCAAAATGGTGATGACCCGAAACAAGGACGATGAAAAAGAACTCTATGATACGCTCGGAACAAAGGACAACCGCAAAGAGCTTGACAGACAATTTAAAAATGTAAAGTCCAACTTCAAAATTGCCATTGTCGTGGATATGTGGCTGACGGGATTTGATGTGCCGGAGCTTGACACCATATACATAGATAAACCGATTCAGCAGCATACGCTGATTCAGACAATTTCCCGTGTCAACCGTGTCTGCGAGGGCAAGGACAAGGGATTGATTGTTGACTATATCGGCATTAAGAAAAATATGAACACAGCGCTTAAAAAGTACACCAATTTTGAATGTGATGAGTTTGAAGGCGTGGAGCAGGCTGTCACGATTGTCAAAGACCAGTTAGAGGTGCTGGGGCAGATGTTCCATAATTTTAACAGCAGCGATTTCTTTAACGGGTCGCCTACGGAGCAACTTGCCTGTCTTAATAAAGCTACTGAATATGTGCAGCTTTCAGAAGAACTTGAAACCCGTTTTATGGCGGCTGTTAAGCGAATGAAGCAGGCATTTAATTTGTGCAGTTCAAGTGATAAGTTCACCGATGAAGATAAGGATTATATCCATTTTTACTGCGCTGTGCGTTCAATATTATTCAAGCTGACAAAGGGGGATGCTCCCGATATTTCCCAGATGAACGCAAGAGTGCGTGAAATGCTGGAGGGCGCTATTCAATCAGACGGAATCGAGGAGCTGTTTGAAACCGGCAAACATATCTCGGTCGATGTTTTCAGCGACGAATATATGGATAAAATCAATGCGATACAGCTTCCGAATACAAAGATAAAGATTTTACAGCGGCTTCTTTCACAGGCGATCGACGAGTTCAAGAAGGTTAATAAAATTATGGGCGTGGAATTTGCCGACAGGCTGAAAAGAGTGGTTGACGAATACAACAACCGCCGCCGTGATGAGGCATACGCTAATGAAGTTCTTGATGATGTTGCAGAGCAACTTACTCGGCTTTTGGAGGAATTGAAAAAAGAAAGGGATTCCTTTAAGGGAATGGGTATCGACTATGAAGAAAAAGCGTTTTATGATATTCTGAAAGCGGTTGCCAAGAAGTACGAGTTTGACAATGAATATTCTGATGATAAAATGATTGAGTTATCTAAAAGGATAAAAGTAATTGTGGACGATAAAGCTCGTTATACGGATTGGTCAACCCGTGACGATATAAAAGCTAATTTACAGGTTGACTTGATTCTCTTGCTCGATGAATTTGACTATCCTCCTGTTACCATTGATGATGTTTATAAAGAGGTGTTGGAACAGGCGGAGAATTTCAAAAAGTATGTGAACTGAGTAGAAATACGCAAGGTTTAAACTGTAGAGTAAATGAATTTGCAAAGAAAACTGCATTTTATTATCTTAAATTAAATAGTATTCCCATAATTTCTGAAAAATATTCAAAACCCGCCGGAAAAATCTTGATTTCCGGCGGGTTTTCTGATATAATATAATCCCTCTTAAAAGAGGATTACAACCGAATACAAGATGTTTTGATTGAGAATGCGGTACTGCCGCCTAATGCCTGCGTGTATGCTAAGAGAAAATACCGCCATCCGCACTTTATGCTTTTTGGTACTATCAGCGAGTGAACGGATGAACAAACAATCCCGTCTTTGAATTTCAAAGCCGATACATAGAACATCATTTTGAAGCGAGAGCAATGCTCCCGCCGATTTTTGATGTCTCTGTGTATCGGCTTTTTGTTTTGCCGATTACAACTGAATGACCGGCTGGATGGGATATGATTTTGCGATGACCTCTCTTTCGGAGAGTGAGCAGGACAACGCTGCTGAAAAAACAGGGGCAGGAACGACATTCAGGGAGAACGGCGAAGAGAGAAAGACGATGTCCACAGGAATAGCGAGCATCGGATTGTGACCCCCACAATCCCAGTCCGCACTCTAAAGAGTGCGGACTAACTCAGGGCCCCCCCTGAATACCCCCTTTATAAAGATAAAACACACGAACGGAGATGATATTTTGAACAAAGAAAACAACAAAAAAGTGAGAATAAAAGTACGGCTGACCGAAGAAGAAAACGCAAAACTGAAGCACTGTGCGGCAGCGTGCGGGCTGTCCCAAGCCGAATTTATTCGTCAGCTTTGCAAAGGGAAAACACCAAAACCAAAACCAGCAAAAGAGTTTTGGAAGCTATTAAGTACCCTCTATTCCGTCCATAACGGTTTTCGGAAATGTGCCAAATACGAACCGTCTGCTCTGGAAATTTGCAAGGAAATTGAAAGTTTAATTCTCGATTTGCAGGAGGCAGGATAATGGCAACAACAAGTCTATGGCATATTGAAGGCAGATTAAAAGACCTGATTGCCTATGTGGAAAATCCCGAAAAGACAAGAGCGGACAATCCTACCTTGCAGCCGCTGTGGGATATATTTTCTTATGTCAGCCGCCCCGAAGCTACCGAGCAGGGCGAGTATGTTTCGACTATAAACTGCCTGAAAGAAATCGCCTTACAACAGATGATTTTGACAAAAAGGCAGTACAGCAAGGAAAACGGATATATCGCTTGGCACGGTTATCAGAGCTTCAAGCCCGATGAGGTTACGCCCGAACAGGCGCACCAAATCGGATTGCAGACCGCAAAAGAAATGTGGGGAGACAAGTATCAGATTATCGTCACTACCCACCTTGACAAAGACCATCTGCACAATCATTTCTGCTTTAATTCGGTTTCCTTTCTTGACGGAAAGAAATATAACTATTCCAAAACAGAGCAGCGGAAACTCCGTGATGTTTCCGACAGAATATGTATGGAACACGGCTTGTCGGTCATAGAAAATCCGCGCAAAGCACCGTCAAGACAAGTATGGCTTGATGAAAAAAGCGGCAAGCCGACAAGGTATAATGTGTACCGTGAAGATGTGAAAGAGGCAATCAATTTTAGCCGCCGTCCCTATTATATGGAGGATTATTTGCGGCGTAAAGGATATATTACCGACTTCACCGGCAGACATTGGAAAATACGACTGCCGCAGTATGAGCATTTCACAAGGCTTGACACGCTGGATAAAAGATGGACGCCTGAAAATATCCAAAGGACAATGGGCGCATGCGCTTCTTTTGGAAACCGCAGGGCGTATATCTCCTATCCGCCGCAAATGCCGCAGGATTTGTGGGACTGGTTTCAGCCTTTTCGCAAGACAAGCCATATTTACAAGCTGTATCTGCACTACTGCTATCTGTTGGGTGTCCTGCCAAAGAATACGGATTACAAGCCTACAAGTCCGTATCTCAAAGAGGACTTAAAGAAGCTCGATGAGTCTTCCGAACAGGTGCAGTATATGAGCAAATACGGCATTGAAACGATTGACGATCTGTATGCGGACAGGGAGAAGTTGCAGGGTGAAATGGATAAACTGATTGCTTATCGCACCAAGCTTCAAAACAAAATTCGCAGAGCGTCACCAGCCGAAAAAGAAATATTGCGAAAGGAAAAATCAGGCGTTACGGAGAGGATAACAGAACTTAGAAAACAACTGAAACTGAACAAAGGCATTGAGGCACGGTCAGTAAAAATTCAAGAAAAAACCGACTTACTCTATGCTAACGAATACAGGGCCAAAGAAGCCGAGCAGAATCGGAAATTACAAAGAAGGGAGAGAAACGAGCGATGATGTATGCAGAAAATCAGAGCAATACCGTAGACAAAACGAGTGAAATTTACACTCTCATTGACGAGATAACAGACTATCTTACAACGCTTACGAAGGAAGAGCGTATAGCGTGGTTCAGACAAACGATGTATGCCAAGCCGCTGAACTTTGTAAAGGAAATTGACGGCACGCTCTATGCGGTCAGAGCCTTTTTCAAAGAGGACGCAGCTGAAAATATCTACGATAAGCTGGGACGGATTCTGAAAAAAGAGAACAATATTTGAATTATCACTTTAAAGCGTTGAATAATTGCAGCCGATGTGGTATGATAAATATACCTACAAATCCTATCATATCTGGCTGTGGAAAGGAGAACTATGAGTAAACAACAGTCAGAAAAGATAACTGCCCTTTACTGCCGCTTATCCCGTGACGATGAGCAGGAAGGCGTTTCGGGCAGCATTAAAAATCAGCAATCTATACTTGAAAAGTACGCAAATGACAACGGCTTCAAAAATCCTCGTGTATTTATTGACGACGGTTGGTCGGGTACGACTTTCGCAAGACCTGCCTTTACGGAAATAATGGAGCTTGCGGAAAAAGGACTGATCGGAACGCTGATCGTTAAAGACCATTCCCGTCTCGGTCGTAACCGCTTGATAGTCGGTCAGCTTTTAGAAGAAGGCTTTGACAGCTTAGGCGTTCGATATATCGCCATAATGGACAATATCGATACTGCAAAAGGTATTAGCGACCTTGTTCCTATGCAGGACTTGTTTAACGAATGGCACGCCAAAAACACAAGCCAAAAGGTACGCAATGTCTTTAAGAACAAGGGTATGTCCGGCGTTCCGCTGACAACAAATCCGCCTTTCGGATATATGAAAAATCCCGACAATAAAAAGGAATGGATTATTGATGAAGAAGCTGCCAAAGTGATCCGCAGAATCTTTGCACTATGCGTTGACGGTTTCGGACCGACGCAGATCGCTAAGAAGCTGAAAGCCGAAAAGGTGCTGACTCCTACGGAATATTGGATTAGTATCGGCAGAAATTGCAGCAAGCCGCCTGCCGTTCCGTATAACTGGTGTTCGGCAACAGTTGCGGATATTCTTGCAAAGCAGGAATACTGTGGAGATACGGTCAATTTCCGAAGCACGACAAAGTCTTTCAAGAACAAAACGAAAATTGAAAGACCGCAGGAGGAATGGCAAATCTTCCCGAATACTCATCCCGCCATCATCGACCGTGAGGTATTTAAGTTGGTGCAGGAACTTCGCAAGCACCGCCGCAGACCGACCAAAAGCGGTATTGTCAGTCCGTTTTCGGGACTGCTCTACTGTGCCGATTTTGGAGAGAAGCTGTATTACAGCGTGACAAACAATTACAAACGGGAACAGGCATATTTCTTCTGCTCCTCATTTCGCAAAAATTCCGAAGTGTGTTCCGCCCATTATATCCGTGAAAAAATCGTGGCGGAAACAGTATCGGAAAGTATGCGGAGAATCCTACTCAATGTGCAAGCCTTTGAAAAAGAGTTTGCACGCAAGCAGATGGAATGTTACAGCGAAGACAAAAAGAAAGAGCTTGCACAGAAACACCGCGAACTGAACAAGGCGAAAAAGCGTATTGCCGAAATTGACAGTCTGATACAGAAAATTTATGAGGATAACGCTATCGGTAAAATATCTGATGAACGCTATGCTACTCTGTCAATGTCTTATGAGGAAGAACAGCAAAGGCTGAAAGCGGATATTCCCGAAATGGAAAGTTATCTCGAAACTGAAACGGACAAGACCGAAAGTCTGCAAAAATTCATTGACAAGGTAAAGAAGATTACCGAGTTAAAGGAACTAACATCCGAACTGATACACGAATTTATAGACAGGATTATCGTGTATGCACCGAGATACCTTGACGGCAAGCGTGTTCAGTTGATGGACATCTACTACAACGGCGTAGGTATTCTGAGGGAACTCAGTCCCGAAGAAATGGAAAATGCGTTCCAAGAACATTTAGAAGAACGGGAACGCAGCAAAGCAAAAACGGCATAGCTAATAGGCTACACCGCTTCAACACAACAATATTCAATTTAAGATACAAGAGCCTTGGGGCACCTTCCTTACGGAGGGTGCCCCAAGGGAGAAGATTTTTTTATCAAGATATTATCTTAACTAAATTGGTTTACTTATTAACATAATTTCTATTGCAAATAAATTGTATTTGTACTATAATAAATATGCATTTATGCAAATATGCAAGGAGGATTATTATGGCAAAAAACGAAAAAAATGAGTTTGAGGTATCTCCTGATAATAATGTAGAAGGCGTGCTTAATAACGAAACTACTGATATTATTAATGAAAACACAGAAGAGGCTGAAACTTTGCAAAACCAAGAAAATATTGGCGATATTGAAGACGACGGCCTGAATATTGACAATAAAGAAAAGCTTGAAGATGTATCTGACAACAAAGATGATGAATCAAACAATTATTCTTCACAATTTGGTGAGCTTGAGGATTTTGTAGATGATTACAGCAGTGAGGATTTTGATGGTAAGGTTGCTGAGTCTGCAATGCCAAAGCAAAAGAAAAAAATCAAAAGGAGTACACTTATAACTACCATAGTTATTGCTGTGGTGGTTGTTGCAGCATTAGCTGTAGGTGCTTATTTTGTGTTCTTTAATAACACAATTAAAGGCGTATGGGTAATGGAAGATAGCGATATGAAGATTTTCTATACCTTTACAGATGATGAACTTGTTATGTCTGTTGATACAGAATATATGAGCGAGTCTATGTCTTATCAGTTGTCTTATAAGGACGAAGGTACTTATTGTTATATGTCAGCAGGCAACATAAGTCAAACATATAATTACGAAATAAGCGGTAATCTTATTTTTGGAAAAACTCTAACTATTTCTTCAGCAGATTACCAAGAGGCAGAGCCGTTGGTTCTTACATATGCTTTCGCAAAAGATAATGTTGAAATGAAAGGTCCTGATTTTACAAAGAATGACAGTATTATAGGCTACTGGAAATTTTCTAACCCTATGTACGGATATGATTCATATATGGAGTTTACAGATGATGGTACTGTTTACAACCGTGCAGTAACACCTCTTTATACTGACATATTGTCATTTAAATATAATTATGACGGCAAGCAAATTACTACATTGTCATCAGGCGGTACAAATTCAAGCGGAGAAACCGTTGAAGCAGGTTCTGAGTCTAAAATGGATGCAGTAGTTAAAGATGGTAAGCTTACAATTACAAGCAGCGGTTACGACACTGTTTATGAAAAGTCATCAAAAGAAGAGTTTGAGAAGTACAAAGCGTCTGTACTTGACGGTACTTATGAGGCTCCAACAATGTCTATGGAGGATATAATAAATGCCTCAACCGAGCCTGCAACAAATTCAGAAAGTGAAACAGAATCAAATACAGTACCAACAGAGGCTTCAACAAAAGCTGATTAATGTGTTCTGACTTTAATTGATTATTTTAAATAAAAAGCAAAAAACTAAATAAATATATAAAAATGGCAATCTTTCATGGTTGCCATTTTTTATTATCAATTGTTGTTTATATAATTACTATATATTGACAAACAGATAGAATTTTGTTATTATAAATTGATAAATAAGAATTTTATAAAATATAATAAATTATTTAATATATAAGTAATTGATATTATAGTAAGAAATTAAAACATACAAGTTTTAAGAAGATAATGGTATTGCACTTACTAAGGACCAACATAAAAAAGTTATTGCTTGGTGTAGAAGTTATTCATAAGACCTATGATAACTTAGTGTAAGTTGATAAAACTTAATAGAGAAAGGGAGATTTTAGTGAGTAAGACAAGAAGAATTTCCTTGATTTTAATGTCTATAGCTTTAGTTATGGCATTGTGCTTGGGCTTTCAATTTTTAAGTGCAAATGCCGTTGATACTGATAATGACCAACCTTATAGAATAGTAGAAGAAAGAAATACTGAAAATGGTTTCTATGCAATACTTGAATTTGATATTACGGAGGAGTAATAGTAAATTGATTGGAGAATTTAACAATATGGATGAAAATTACTACGAACTTTTTTCCAGTTCGTCAAATATGCTTAACGGCAAACAGTTGGTTGAAGTAATCAAAAATTTTCAAGAAAATCAGCCTGTTATTTACCACGGTAAGGGTTGTTTTGAAAAAATGATTGTTAATTTAAACAAAGGTATTTCTCAAAAAGAAATTGATAAGTGGTTAAAAAAGTACAATACTTACACCTTATCAAAGGATTATTTGGAGCTGTTAAAATTTAGTAACGGTATTAACTTTTTTGAATGTGCAGATGACAAAATTTCTTCTTTAGAAGATGCTTTTAAGTATGCCCAAGATGATTGGTTAGAACAGGGATATATATATATTGCACGCTTTGCCGAGGACGATTTTTATATGAAGTGCGACGGTTCAGAAAGAAATATCTACTTTTCTAACGAGGGCATAAGCGACCTTGAACCTCTTAATATGTCCTTTGTTGCATTTATAGAGGCGTCATTAATTTCAGGCTTTTCATATTTTTGGCTATGGGGTAAAGAACCATATGACCTATATTAATATATTTGAATAATAATAACTAAAAGGGCAACCACGAAAAATGGTTGCCCTAAAATTATATATTCAATAAGTATTACATTAAATCAAATAAATCAAGTTGAAAGTATTCGTTGCTTTGATAGGTGTGCATATATTTAAAAACCTCATCATTGCCAAGCATAATGCCATTTTTATGGCACTCCTCTGCTATAATATTCATAAGCTTGTCGTTGTTAGGACTAACAAGCTCGTAACCTTCGCCAAAGTAATTAATATATTTGTTTTTCATACCGGGGAACAGCTTGTCTAACTGCTTATAAAAATATTCACGGCTACCTTCTCTAAGGGTAACACCCATTCCAAAGCATATAATCCCCTTAACCTTAGCGTCAACACATTGCTTCATAAGCATACGAATGTTATATTCGTTGTCATTAATAAAAGGTAAAATTGGACAAATCCACGCAATTGTAGGTATATTATATTTAGCAAAGGTTTTAAGAACCTCAACACGCTTTGGTGTAGGTGCTACATTTGGTTCAAGCTTTTTACACAGGTACTTGTCAGCAGTTGTAAGTGTCATTTGTACTATGCATTTAGACTTTTCGTTAATGGCTCTTAATACGTCAAGGTCACGCAAAATAAGGTCGCTTTTAGTTTGTATGCTTAACCCAAAGCCGTATTTTTCAATCACCTTTAAGCATTCTCTTGTCAGCTTCAAATATTTTTCTAATGGAATATAAGGATCTGACATTGAACCTGTTGAAATCATTACCTTTTTTCTCTTCCTTTTCAGCTTTTCCTCAAGCAGCTGCGGCGCATTTTTTTTAACCTCAATATCCTCAAAGGCATGGTTAATTTGATAGCACTGACTGCGAGAGTCGCAGTAAATGCAGCCGTGAGAACAGCCACGGTAAATATTCATTCCATTTTGTGATGATAATAATTGCTTAGCTTTAACCTGATGCATATAATACTCCCTAAAGTTTATATACCGAGGTGTACCTAAAAAGAATAAATAAAACACTTCTTTTATAAATACTCTACAGTATTAACTTTACTAATATACCACATTATTAGAAAATTCTCAATAATTTTACTAAATAAATCAATTTATAATTAAAATTTAACGCCATACTTTAGCATATTCAACAGAAATTTGTAAGAATAGTAATGCAGTTAATACACTTGCTAAAACTTTAACCAATAAAGCTTTATTAGTTTGATAAAATTAAACTAATGTGATATAATCTATTATTGTGAAAAATAATAAACTATATAGTTTTATACTTTTTAGAAATCGAGGGAATTTTTATGGGTCAAAGAGATAATTTAAGAAATGTAGCCATTATTGCACATGTTGACCACGGTAAAACAACTTTGGTTGACCAGCTGTTGCACCAAAGCGGTATTTTCAGAGCAAACGAGGCAGTTGCAGAGCGTGTAATGGATTCTAACGACCTTGAGCGTGAGCGTGGAATTACAATTTTGTCAAAAAATACAGCGGTTATGTATAACGACATTAAAATAAATATTGTTGACACACCTGGTCATGCTGACTTTGGCGGTGAGGTTGAGCGTATTCTTATGATGGTTGACGGAGTTTTACTATTGGTAGATGCATTTGAAGGCTGTATGCCACAAACCCGTTTTGTACTTAAAAAGGCTCTTGGCTTGGGTAAAAAGCCTGTTGTTGTTGTAAACAAGGTTGACCGTCCCGGTGCAAGACCTCAGGAGGTTGTTGATGAGGTTTTGGATTTATTTATTGACCTTGGTGCAGACGATGACCAGCTTGAATTTCCTGTAGTATATGCATCGGCAAGAGACGGCTATGCGTCACTTGACCCTAACCAATTGGGTACTGATATGAAGCCGTTGTTTGAAACAATTATAAATGAAGTTGAACCGCCAAAGGGTGATCTTGATGGTTCTATGCAAATTTTATTTTCTAATATTGATTATGATGATTATGTAGGCAGAATAGGCATTGGCAGGGTAGAGCGCGGAATGGTAAAAAGCGGTCAGTCTGCTGTGCTTTGTACACGTGACGGCGGTACAAAAAACGTAAAAATTGCAAAGTTATATCAGTTTGAAGGACTAAAAAGAGTAGAAACTGAAACTGCTCAGCTTGGTGACATTGTTTGTGTTTCGGGTATTGCAGACCTTAACATTGGAGAAACAGCATGTGCACCTGACAATGTAGAACCACTTCCGTTTGTTAAGATAGACGAACCAACCGTTTCAATGATGTTTATGGTAAATAATTCACCTTTTGCAGGCAAAGAGGGTAAGTATGTAACCTCAAGAAATCTTCGTGACAGACTGTTCAAAGAGGTAGAAACAAATGTGGCAATGCGTGTAGAAGAAACTGACTCTGCTGACACATTCAGAGTATCAGGCAGAGGCGAGCTTCATCTTTCAGTATTAATTGAAACAATGCGCAGACAAAACTATGAATTTCAGGTTTCACGCCCGACAGTAATTATGAAAGAGATAGACGGCGTAAAGTGTGAGCCAATGGAAATGCTTATTATAGAAGTTCCTGATGCGTATGTAGGCGCTGTAATGGAAAAGCTTGGTACCAGAAAGGCAGAGCTGGTTAATATGGGAACAAGAGAATCAGGTATTACTCATATTGAGTTCCGTATTCCTGCAAGAGGAATAATGGGTTACCGCAGTGAATTTTTAACAGATACCAACGGTAACGGCATTATGAACCATGTGTTTGACGATTACGAGCCATACAAGGGTGAAATTATTAGCCGTCACCAAGGCTCACTTGTTGCTCACGAAACAGGTGATACCACTAACTACGGTTTGTTTGCAGCACAGGATAGAGGCAGATTGTTCTTAGGCGCAGGTGTACCTGTTTACGAGGGTATGATAGTAGGTGCTAGCCCTAAAAATGAAGACATAACTGTTAATGTATGTAAGAAAAAGCACATTACCAACACCCGTGCGTCAGGTTCTGATGATGCACTGAAGCTGACGCCTTGCTCACCTCTAAGTCTTGAACAGTCTTTGGAATTTATTGCAGATGACGAGCTTGTTGAGGTTACACCAAAAAGCATTCGTCTGCGTAAAAAAATTCTCAGTAAAGAACTAAGAATGAAACAAGCAAACAGGAAAAAGTAATTTGTAAATGCATTAAGGATTTGATATAATTGGATTTTGTTATCTTAGACCTTGAGTGGAACGGTTCATTCAGTAAAAAAGAGAAAAAATATATCAACGAGATTTTTGAATTTGGTGCAGTAAGAATTAATAACCAAATGCAGCTTGTTGACCAATTTTCTATGCTTATAAAGCCACAAATAGGAAAAAAAATATGTGGCCGAGTAAAAGAGCTTACACATATAAGTAACGAAGAGCTTGAAGCAACCAGCAACACATATAATCATGTAATAAAGCAGTTCAGCCTGTTTGCAAGAAATGCAATAATTCTTACATGGGGTATTACTGATATTCAAACCTTAATTGTAAATAATGAATATTTTAACAAAACTAAAACATTAAACTTTTTAGATAAATATATAAACCTGCAAAGTTATTGCGAAAGCTGTTTAAATAGAGCAGATCCTTCAAAGCAAATGGGTCTTTCAACTGCAGCGGAGCTTTTAAATATAGAATTTGGCGATGACAAGCTGCACCGTGCTCTTGATGACAGTATTCTTTCATGGAAATGCTTTGAAAAGCTGTACAATGCTGAAAAGATTAAAATGTTTGTTCAAACAGCAAATGCAGATTTTTACAATAAAGTCTGCTTTAGAAATGTAGTAATAACTGATTTTACAAATCCGCTTATCGACAAAAAACAGTTTTATGCAGTATGTCCTGAATGTGGTAAAAAGGGCAGACGTCTTACAAAATGGCAGGTTAAAAATAAAAACTTCCGCTCAGTATTTAATTGTGACAACTGCGGTAAAAAATTTACAGGCAGGGTACAATTTAAGCTAAAGTATGAAGGTGTGCAGGTAAAACACAGTTCCCATTCTTACGAGCCGCCTAAAATTGATGAAAGAGAAAAAGAAAAAAAGCAGCTGATTGTTGCTGAATAACAGTACCACTCCGATTTTATATGTCGGGGTGGTTTTTGCTTATTAAATTATTACTGTTATTCTTAATATTAAGGTAATAATAAAAATAATTTTATAAAGAATTAATTATTTTGTCATAGCATTAAAAAATCTTTTAAATGGGCAGTTTATTGTACAGCAATTATGTTATAATATAAAAAGTAAAATTAACAAATTATATTGGGGGATGCTGCAAATGTTAAATCTTTTGCTGGGGCGCAGCGGTAGCGGAAAAAGCAGATATTTAAGGCAAATATCAGAGGAATACATAAATAAAGGTAGGCCGGTTTTGGTGCTTGTGCCCGAGCAGTTTTCTTTTGAAACAGGACTTTATTTTCTTGATAAAAACAGTAAGGCAGCTAACGAAAATGTAAAGGTACTTAGCTTTTCAACAATGATAAAATATGTGTTTTCGTTAACAGGAGGTTTAACCGCAGAATTTCTTGACGAGGGTACGTCTAAAATTTTAATGAGCCTTGCCATAGAAAACTGTGCAGACTGCCTTACGCTTTACAAAAATCAGGTGAAAAATAAAAACTTTGTAAATACGATGCTTTCTACTATTAACGAATATAAAAGCAACTGCATTAAGTCAGAAAAGTTATTATCGGTAAAGGCAGGTATACAAAACCCAACTTTAAAGCAAAAGCTTGAAGAAACCGCACTTATTTTAGACACTTATAACACCCTTGTTGAGGGTAGTTATGCCCATACGCAGGATATTTTGTCATATATGGCAGACAGCATTAAAAAACACGGCATATTTAACGGATACACCGTATTTATAGACGCTTTTACAGGCTTTACAGGGCAGCAGTATAAGGTTTTGCAGTCTGTTTTTTTACAGGCAGAAGACGTTTATCTTGCCCTTTGTACAGAGTGCAGAGGCAATGCGGTTGATCAAAGCAGTATCAGATTTCGTGTAACAGTTGACACATACCATAAGATAAGGGCATTGTCTGAACGCTGTAATCAAAATGTAAACGAGATTTACGAGCCTTTTAAAAGTAATATGCGTACAATATATGATGACCTTAAAGCAGTGGAAGAAAATATGTATGCCTTTCCAATAAAGCAGTATGATAAGCCTGTAAAAAATATACAGCTTTATTCAGCCGCAAACATTTATGATGAATGTGAATATATTGCTTGTGCAATTAAACAGCTTACCATTAATAAAGGCTATAGATATAAAGACATTGCTGTGGTTTGTCGTGATGAAGAAATGTACCGTGGTATTTTAGACGTTACGTTTGACAAATTCGGTATAGGCTATTTTATGGATAAGCCCGAGAATATTAATTCAAAGCCACTTGTTAATTTTATACGTCACGCATTTGACGCAGTAAGCAATGGTTTTAACAGTGAATCTGTTTTGCGTATGCTTAAAACCGGCATAACCAAATACAGCTATGAAGATATTTCAATTATAGAAAATTATATTTTTACATGGTCACCAAAATGGAGCAAGTCTTTTACCCAAAATATTAACGGCTTTGACGGCAAAGAAATGGATGCTGATGATAAACGTCTTCTTGAAAAAATTGAATCAATACGAAGCGAAGTTTACACCAATCTTAAAGAATTTCAAACAGGTGTTCAAAAGTCAGACGGACTTGAAATTTCACAAAATCTTGTAAAGCTGTTGTATGCCTTTGATATTAAGAATTGTATTAAAAAGAAAATTAAAAATTTAAATAAACAACAAACCCCGGAACTTGTTGATGAATATACAAGAGTGTGGAGTCTTGTAGTAAGCGTAATTTCAAAAATGGCAGATGTTCTTGAATACGAAAAAATGTCAGGTAAACGCTATTTTGAACTATTTTCACTGGCTGTTAGTTGTCAGCAAATTGCAAACCAACCGCTATGTCTTGACCGTGTTATTGTGGGTACGGCAGGCAGGGCAAGGCTTAATTCTCCAAAGGTTACATTTATAATTGGAGCCGTACAGGGTGTGTTCCCGTCTGTGCCAACGTCTGGCGGAGTATTTACAGACAACGAACGAAAACTGCTTTTAAATAAAGGCTTGCCAATGAGCTGTGACCTTTCAGAGCTTTCTGCACAAGAGCAGTACAGCGCTTATGCTGCTCTTGCAAGTCCGTCAGAAAAGCTGTATGTTTCATATTACACTAACACTATAAATGGAGGCGGTGCATTGCCTTCAACCATTGTAACGCAAATTCAAAAAATATTGCCGCAGATTATAACAGTTTTTAGTTGTGACAGTTACTCATTCAGTCAAAACAGCCTTTGGTGCAGACAGCAAGCCTTTGAGCATACTGTAGGAGCAATGCTTAACCCCGATTGTAACCAATTACAGCTTGAAGAATATTTTTTATCTCAAGATAAATATTCACAGTTAATGTCAAGCATACATAATTATAAAGAAAAACAGCCGCCGTTAATTACATCTGACACTGCACATATGCTGTATTCAGAAAATATGCATTTGTCAGCTTCAAAAATTGAGGATTTTTACAGCTGTGGCTATATGTACTTTTGTAAAAACGGATTAAAGCTTAAAGAACGTAGAAAAGCACAAATAGACAGCCGTCAGTATGGATCAATGGTGCATTATATAATGGAAAAATTCCTTAAGCTTAAAAATATTGACGATATAGTAGATAACACTGAAAATTATAATATAGCCGAAATTGTATCTGAGCTTGCAAATAGATTTATAAATGATTCTTTTGAAAACGGCGAGATGCCAGACAATAAAACAAAATATATTTTAAAAAGGGCAGAAAGCAACTGTACAGTACTGGTAAACCGAATAGTACAAGAGCTTAAGGTAAGTTTGTTTAAGCCAAGCGACTTTGAGCTTTCTATAGGTATTCAAAACCCCAAAAATCCTGATGGTACTGCATCGGGCAACACTATAGACCAATATGCGGTTAAAACAAAAGACGGTAGTGTGTCTGTAACAGGATTTGTTGACAGGGTTGACCTGTTTAAAAATCCTGCCGACGGAAAAATATATGTGCGAATTGTTGATTATAAAACAGGTAACAAGGAGCTTAAACGCTGTGAACTTGAAATGGGATTAAGCCTGCAAATGTTTATTTACCTTTCGGCAATTATAAAAAACGGTAAAAATTTGTACGGTGAAAATATTGTGCCGGCCGGAGTTTGCTATATGCCGTCAAAGGAGTTTCACACAATAGTTTCACAGGGGAGTGAAAGTAAAAGCCAAATACAGTCAGACTTTGATAAATACTACCGTGCAAGCGGTTTATTTTTGCGAAATCCCGATATTATTATAGCTATGGACAAAAGCGTTTCGGGTAAGTTTATACCTGTTAAAATAAAGATTAAAGAAAAAAAAGGCAAAAAGGGACAACCGCCAACTGAAGAAATTACATATCCGCGTTCAGAGCAATATCTTCTTTCAGGCAATGAAAATGAAGGTGAGTTTAAGGGCATGTTTGATTTAGTTGACAATAAAATAAGACAAATGTCAGATATGCTGTTAGATGGTTACATAAATTCTGTACCCACAGGCAGTAAAAACTCTATTGACACCTTGCCTTGTAAATACTGTAATTTTAAAAATTCATGCAGATTTTCTGAAGGTATGCCTGTTAATTTAATACCGTCATCAAAAAAGGAGGATTAACAATGGCAAACGTAAAATGGAACGAAGACCAGCAAAGGGCAATTAATATACGGGGCTGTTCAGTACTTGTTTCTGCTGCTGCAGGCAGTGGTAAGACTGCTGTATTGGTTGAACGTGTAATACAAATGCTTACAGATAAATCGGCAAATATTAAGGCAGATCAGCTGCTTATTGTTACCTTTACCAACCTTGCAGCCGAAGAGATGAAAACTCGTATTAATAAGCGTATTACACAACTGCTTGACGAGTGTGCCAATAATACTGACTTAGACGAAGAATATTTACGAAACCAACAACTTTTGCTTGATAAAGCACACATAAGCACCATAGACAGCTTTTGTAAAGAGGTGGTAAAAACCGCCTATACTAATTTTGATATTTCGCCTGATTACCGTATAGGAGATAATTCTGAGCTTACAGCATTACAATGTACTGCTGTTGAAGAGGTGGCGCAAAGCTATTATTTGCGAGACGACTTTAAAAGCATAGCTTCATTGCTTACTACCGCCACAAATGATAGGGAATTAAAAGATTCTGTAATAAGCTTTTACAGCTTTTTGTCTGCGCTGCCATTTCCAAGACAATGGATGGAGCAAACCCTTTTAAATTTGCAAAATGCCGTTGACGATGTTATGAATTGCAAATGGATTGACAATATTGTAGAAAATGCTAGGGGTGAGCTTAATTATATTGCCGGAATGATGGAAAACAACTGTGAGTTGTTTATTCAGCTTGATGCTATTGATGATATTACTAATAATTATCCCGACAAATTACAGCAGCACAATTTTGAAAAGGAATATATAAAAAAGCTTACAGCCTGTAAAAATTTAAATCAACTGCAAGATATATTGTTTACCCAAGCATATTCATCAGCATTTTTTGAGAAAGCCGTTTCACTCAGGGGGCTTAGTGAACAGGGAAGAGAAATCAACAACAGCTACAAAAAGAATCGTGATGCAATTAAAAAGATTATTTCATTACTGCGCACTGACTTTGACTTTACAGAAAATCAGCTTAAATTACAGCTTAATAATATAATAGACAATACCAAGGTATTGTTTGAATTTATTAATGATTTTACCGAAAAATACACACAATTAAAAAAAGAAAAGAATATTCTTGATTTTGCCGACATTGAGCGTTTTACACTTTTAACACTTGCCAAAGAGGACAAAAACGGAGAATTTGCAGTTGATGATACCCAAAGCAGCATACGCTATAACATAACTGACGAAGCACGTTCTCTTGCGGGCTCATTTAAACAGGTTATTGTTGACGAATATCAAGATGTAAATCAGCTTCAGGACTTAATTTTTAAAATCTTAAGTGATGATGATAAAAATCTTTTTGTAGTTGGTGATGTTAAGCAGAGTATTTACGGCTTTCGTCAGGCTATGCCGGATATTTTTATTAATCGTCGCATTAACTGCAATAAAGGTAAAAATACTTCATCAACTAATATTGTTTTAAAGCAAAATTACAGAAGTCGTTTTGGTGTTACCGATTATGTGAATTTTGTTTTTGCCAATCTTATGAAAAAAGAGCTTGGCAATTTGGTGTATGCACCTGAGGATTATTTGGTAGCAGGTGCAAGTTATGTTGGAGAAAATGACTGCGATGTTTATTTACATCTTAATAATTTATCACATCGAAATAAAGAACAGCGTGATATAAACGAAGCAAAATGTATTGCAGAAATTATAGAAAATACAGTAGGCAAATACGACGTAACCAACGGTGACGTTAGTAAAAAAGCAGAGTATAAGGACATAGCCATTTTAATGCGAAGCGTAAAGGACACCACAATTTTTACAGAATATCTTGAAGAAAGAGGAATACCCGTTATAACTGAAACAAAAGCCTCATTGTTGGACTGCAAAGAGGTACAAATGGTTATTGATTTATTAAAGGTTATTGATAATCCTTTACAGGATATTCCGTTGTATTCTGTTTTGGTAAGCCCAATGTTTGGTTTTGAGCCTCAACAAATTGCACAGCTAAGGTGTACTACTAACAGAAAGTTATTTTTATATAAAAATATTATAACGGCAGGTCAAAGTAACTCTCGGTTTAAAGAATTTATTGATGATATTGAATACTACCGTGAAATTGCTGCAAATTATCCAACTGATTATTTAATTAACCTGATTTATAGAAAAACAGCTATAACCGAATTTGCTGCCGCCCTTGACAATGGCGAGGTTGTACTTAATAACCTACGTTTGTTATATAACTATTCAAAAAGCTTTGAAAATGAGCAGAATAAAGGTGTTTCAAGCTTTATACGCTACATAGACCGTGCACAGGAAACAGGTGCGGTTCTTGATGCACAAACAGGGGCGAACACAGACGGCAATGCAGTGCGTATTATGACAATGCATCATTCAAAGGGGTTGGAATTTCCTATTTGTATTATTGCAAATATCGGTAAATCATCTTTGCCTTACAAAGACAAAATATATTTTGACCGAGAGCTGGGTATAGGCTTGCAATTGAAGGATACCGATACTAATGCAGTTTACAAAAGCTTTCCTTATAACGCAATAGTAAATAAGCTTAAAACTGACAGTGTGGCAGAAGAGCTGCGTGTGCTTTATGTTGCACTTACACGTGCAAGAGAGCAGCTGCATTTAGTTGGTTCATACAACAATCTGCCTGAAATAGTCAACAGACTTTCAACAGAAATTGCTATGTATAATGGTATTTCATCAAACACAATTATTAAGCACAATACAATGCTTGAATGGATAATATGTACAACATTGCTTATGAAACCGCAAAAGGGCCAAAATAAAAATAAGCTGTGGAACTATGCTTCAGACTCATTTAAAGATAATATTGCATATAATAACGAATTTAGAGGAATGAAGTATAACGATATTACTGTTGAAATTAATGATATTGAAAATCAGTATACTCAAGAAGAAAATACTCCAGCAAATGCAACAGTTCAAAAGGACAGCATTAAAATATCTACAGATGTTGTTCAGCAGTCTGTAAATAGTACACATCCTTTGCTTGATATTGTACAGCTTGACAAACGCTTTGATACTCAATATGAATATCAGTCGTCGGTTGATATTCCAAGTGTTGTTACACCGTCATCTTTGTCACATTCTGACAGTAAAGTAGTATATCTGGAGAGCTTTGATTTTGAAGATAAAAATATCCTTACTGCCTCACAAAGAGGAACAGCCATGCATATGTTTATGGAACATGCAAATCTAATTTCGGCACTTACTTCACCGCAGCTTGAGATTGAAAGGCTTGTAAAAAACGGATATCTGTCTGAAAAACAAGGCAAAAGCATTAAACCGCAGTATGTTACTGACTGTCTTAACACTGAAATTATGCAAAGGTTTATTAACTCACCTAAAAAGTATAAAGAGGTTAAATTTGAGGTTATGGTAAATGCAAGTATAACAGGTTATGTAGAATGTAATGAAGAGCATTTGTTGCGTGGTGCTGTTGACTGTGCTTTTGAAGAAAATGGAGAGTTGGTTATTATTGATTATAAAACCGACCATGCAAAAACAATGCAGCAGCTAAAGGACAGATATTCTACTCAGCTAAAACTTTATAAAATTGGTTTGTCAGCTACATTAAACAAGCCTGTTAAACAATGTATAATTTACTCTTTTTATCTTAATGATTTTATTGAAGTATAATTTCACATAAGCATCCTAAAATGTAATAAAAGACGCAGGGTGTACTAAAAGTACTATTTTAGGACAGAGTTATGCAGTAGTTAAAATTTTAAGACTACTTGGCGCGGTCATTATGATATGATAAAATTAAATAGTTGCAAAAAAGTAATTCTCTTTTTTAAGAAAATAATTTTGTTTTTTCAACTAATAAACACAAATCCCCCCCAATTTGTTATTTAGGTTTACAGATTGGAGGGGTTTTTGTTGTAATAATATAGTACTTATATATAAATTTAAACCCATAATTTTATAATTTTCTACAAAAACAGTGATAAAGCTTCACAAGAACGCGATAATATGTTAAAATAAAAATGACCTTAAGGTAAAAAATACTAGGAGATGATTCGAAATTAAGACAAAGTTTAACAAAATCGTTGCGGCAATATGTATTGTGGCAACAGTAAGTAGTGTGTCTGTGGTAGTTGCCAGTGCACTTACAAGACGTTTGTATGGTGATATAAATGTTGACGGGGTTATTTAGTATGGCAGATGCTAATCTCGTGCAACAGTATCTGGCGGGAATTGTAGAGTTGGATAAGTATCAAAAAATTGCTGCTGATGTTAATGCTGACGGTGTTATAGATATTGATGATGTAACAGATATACAAAAACTTTTAGCAGGATATTTTGATGAATTTGAAGCTGGAAAATATTTTGCGTATTAAAATCTATTGGAGGTAAATAAAATGAAACATAAAAAAATATTTGCGTTAACACTTGTGTTAACTTTATTAGTAGGTATATTTGCTATGGTGCCGTCAGTTGGCGCTGTGTCAGAAAATCCTGTAAAATTAATTTATGCAAAACCGCCACAAACCGGGTTGGCAGTAGGTGCAATAGGCTATGTTGAAGTTGAAAATATTGCTTATGATAAAAAAGTAACAATCCACTATTCTTTTGACGGCAAAGAATGGGATGATTGTGATGCTGAATACTACAAGCCTACACATGGAAATTACGAGGCTTGGAAATTTGAAACACCAACTAAGGTGCCAAGTTACAGGGGTACAATAACTGTTGAATTTGCTATTAAATATGAAGTAAATGGACAGACATATTGGGACAATAACAATGGTCAAAATTATTCGGTATATGCAGGATATTCCGATCCGGGCAGATTTGATTTCGGTATAGGTGGAATTGCAAGTCGTACAGCATATAAATCGGGTGATAATGTTCGTGGTTGGCTTCAGCTAAAGGATTTAGGAAATCCAAAGGTGGTTAAGGTAATATATACAACCAACAACTGGGCAACAACTAACGAAGTAAATGCTCAGTATTATACAACTTTTTATGCGAATAATTATGTTCAAGAATGGAGCTACACAATTCCTACAAGTTCAAGTAACCTTAAATTCAAGCTATCATATACAGTTAACGGCATTACTTATGTTGATGACAATTTTGGTGATTATTACACGGTATAATCTCTTGTTTTGTAAACAACATCCCCTAACCCTCTTAATCGAGAGTTAGGGGATGTTATTATTAAGTAAGATGGCGAACTAAAAAGTTTTAAAGTTAGTATCAATAAAAACAGTGCATAATAAATAATTTTATAAAGTGTAAGGTGATAAACACATAATTGATATCTTGCACTTCAGCTTATGGTTTGCTTATGTATTTTGCTAAAATTTAACTATATTTATAATGTATTGATGGAAATAATCATTTGTATTCCTTGTAATAATTTTAAACTGTAAAATTATTCATAAACACTTGTGTATCATAAGTTTACGGATAATTTAATATATTTTATATATGAATATTCGGAGGGAATAAATGTGGATTATATTTCTATTTTTGGCATTGCACTGGGTTTGGCTATGGATGCTTTTGCTGTGTCAGTGTCTAATGGTGCTTTAACCCAAAATTTAAAACTTCCTTATGCATTAAAACTGGCATTCTTTTTTGGAATATTTCAGTTTGGTATGCCTGTTGTGGGGTGGATTATTGGTAAGGCGGGGGAAGACTTTATAACCGGTGTTGACCACTGGGTAGCGTTTATTTTACTTATCTTTATAGGTGGCAAAATGATATTCGATTATATTAAAGAGATAAAAGAAAATGAAATTCCAAGAAAACGAGAAAGCTTGCCAACAAAAACCATAGTAATGCTTGCTGTTGCAACAAGTATTGACGCATTGGCAACAGGTATAATTTTACCTTCGGCAGTAGGAGCAAACACTATGTTGTTAATGCTTGCTGCAGTTACTTCAATAGGCGTGCTTACCTTCGTAATAAGCATTGTAGGGGTTTATCTGGGCAAGATTTTCGGTTATTTACTTTCAAAGCATTCAAGTCTTTTTGGCGGCATTGTGTTAGTACTTATAGGTTTCAAAATACTTATTGAGCATTGTTTCTTTTAATAATATAATCTCAGTTTGAATGTACGAAAAGATTTTTAAGCATATTTTGTGATGTACAAGGATGACGCAGTACAGTGCAAAATATCCTGAAGAACTTACGTTATTTTAATTTAGCTTGGAGTATAAAATTACAATTATAAAATAAATAAAAATGGCTGCCTCAAAATGATGAGACAGCCATTAAAAAGTTATATTGCTTATTAAAATTTAACAATATCAGGTTTGTCTAAATACTTTATTTTTTTCTTATAAAGAGTAATAAAGAATACAACAGCCATTATTAGCGAAAACGCCTCTGCAATAGGAAAAGCAAACCAAACCGCATTCAGTGTAATATCTGCCAGTAAATATGCAGCAGGAACTAATACTACAATTTGTCTTAAAAGTGAAATACACATACTTCTTAATCCATGTCCTGTTGCCTGAAACATTGCAGTAAAAACAATACCAAGTGCCGCTGGTATGAAACTTATACAAATAATTCTTAGCGCTGTACCTCCCAAATTCATCATATTGTCGCTGGCGTTGAACATTTTCATAAGAAGGTCAGGTACAGAAAGGAATAGTACCGTACCTACAGCCATAATAATTATTGCTATAATACAGCCGTATTTTAGTGTATCTGTAAGACGTTTTTTCTTTCTAGCGCCATAGTTGTATCCCATTATAGGCAGCAATCCTTGATTTAAGCCAAAGCAAGGCATAAATATAAATGACTGCAGCTTAAAGTAAATACCAAGTACTGTTATAGCGTCTTGACCGTCTTTTCCCGGAAACTTTATGTTGAATATACTGTTTACAAGAATAAGCATTACGGACGTAATTGACTGCATTATAATTGCAGGAATAGCGACAGCGTAAATATTTTTAATAACTGTACCCGAAAGCTTAAAGTTTTTAAACGAAATATGTATTGCGTGTTTTCTGCCAAATAAAACGCATAGTGCAACTATAAGCGACAAAATTTGTCCTGCTACAGTTGCAACAGCCGCACCTTTAACTCCCATATTAAGGGTGAATATACAAATTGGGTCAAGAATAATATTGGTAACAGCACCTGTCAGCATAAATATCATAGGAAATATCATATTGCCTGTGGCCTGTAAAGACTTTTCAATAATGACCTCAATGCAAACGCCAAACGAAAAAATCATTACAATAGAAAGGTATTCAGTACCCATTTGTGCAATAACAGGGTTGTCCGTATAACTGTTAATAAAAGGCGAAACAATCGTCAACCCTAAAATCAGCATTAAAACCCAATTGCAAAAGCCTAAAATTAAACCGTGTGTTGCAGCACTGTTTGCCTCGTCCTGCTTTTTTTCGCCAAGCTTTCTTGAAACAAGCGAGTTAATACCAACGCCTGTACCAACTGCAATAGAAATTAACAGCATTTGCAGAGGAAAGGCAAGTGAAACTGCTGCCAGTCCTAAGCTTGTGTCACCATTATATCTGTATTGCCCAACAAATATACTGTCGACAATGTTGTACAACGCCTGCACAATCATCGAGAACATTGCAGGCAAAGCCATTGACATAATAAGCTTAAGCAGCGGGGCAGTTCCCATTTTGTTTTCTCTTAAATTATCCACTTAATCCCGTCCTTTCAAATTCTTTTTAATTTTTTCTTAACTTTAAAATAGCACGTACCACGGCAATGGCCGCAAGTGCAAGTAATAATCCGGTGATACATCCTGTGAAATCAAGCAATACGTCATTAACCTGAGGACTTCTTTGTGGTGCAAGATATTGTACACTTTCGTCAATAACAGGTACAGCCAAAAGTATAAATAATATATGAAAAATGTAGTATTTAATTTTGCTTGCATATGAGAAAAAAGTAACAGTTACCATAAACCCAAGTGCAGTATACTCTAAAAAATGTGCCGCCTTGCGTATAACAAAACTGCTAAGCTCGGCGTTAATATTCAGTCCGGCAAATAAGCTTTCCATTGTAAATAAAACATTATTGCTTTCTTGGGTAGAAATATCTGCCGGTTTTAACGAATGCAGCCATATAAATGCAACTAACGCCAATGTTAAAACAGTACAGCAAACAGTTAAAATATTGTGCTTGTTTAATTTAATAATTTTGGTCATAATTACTCCTTTTTATAAAAAGGCATGCTTATAAAATAAGCACACTATTATTTATTTTAGTTTATAAATAAATTTGTGTCAACATTAAATTTGTATGTAAATTGTATGTAAAAACTATTGCTATTTATGTTACGTATGAGCTATAATGATAAAGTTAACTTTTAGCAAAAATGCTGGATTTTGTAAATGAAAATGAAAAGAGGTATGTTTCTATGTACAGTATAGGTGGATTCTTAATGGCGCTTGCTGACAGTGTGCCCGGTGTGTCAGGTGGTTCAATAGCATTTATTCTTGGTTTTTATGACCGCTTTATTTCTTCGCTTGATGCACTTATCACAGGAAAAAAACAAGAAAAAATTGATGCACTTAAATTTTTGGTGAAGCTTGGCATAGGTTGGGTAATAGGTATGGTTTTAGCTATACTTATTTTAACAAGTGTTTTTGAGTCTAACATATATGTAATAAGCTCATTGTTTTTAGGATTTATAATCTTCTCAATTCCAATTATTATCCGAGATGAAAAAGAATGCTTAAAAGGTAAGTATTATAATATAATTTTTGCTGTTATGGGTGCAGTATTGGTTATATTGCTTGCGTTGTTTAACCCTGCCGGCGGTGCAGAAACCAGTGCCTCTGTGGGTATGGACTTTGGTTCATATGCTTATTTGTTTTTATCAGGTATGTTGGCAATTTCTGCAATGGTTCTTCCGGGAATTTCTGGTTCAACAATTTTACTTATTATGGGCGTTTATATGACAGTTATTACATCTGTTAAAGAGCTTTTGCATCTTAATATGGAGGTTTTACCAACAGTAATTGTTTTTGCTCTTGGTGTTGTTGTAGGTGTACTTGCCGTAATAAAATTGGTAAAGCTTGCACTTGACAAAGCTCGTTCTGCCACAATGTACTTTATTATAGGATTAATGGTGGGTTCTTTGTTTGCGATTACAAAGGGTCCGGAAACCTTAGATACACCACAGCCTGCAATGACCTTTTTTGGCTCTTTTTCATTGCCAACCTTAAGCGTTGGTACTTTCAGCATTCTATTCTTTATTATTGGTGGTGCAATTATTATAGGGCTTCAGGTGCTAAAGGGCGTAATTGAAAAGAAAAACAGTATAAAGCTTGACCAAAATAAAGAAAAGTAATTTTTTATATTTATTATTTTTTATAGAATAAATTTACAATACCCACAATGACATTTGTCAAAGTGGGTATTATTGTGTAAAATAATATAAATCAGATGTTTAACTAAAAGGCGTGTGCAGTATGGAATTTTTAAAATGTGACATAGCAATAATTGGCGGCGGTGCTTCAGGTTTAATGGCGGCAGCCACTGTTGCAAGGTCGGGTAAAAAGTTGAAAACAGTAATTTTTGAGCATCATCTGCGTACGGGCAAAAAGCTTATGGCAACAGGTAATGGCAGGTGTAACCTAACTAATACCAATATAGCAGCACAGGCTTATTTTGGCAGCGGTGCAGAAGATGCAGAAAGAATAATCAGTAAATACAACAGTAAATATATTACAGATTATTTTGAAGAAATAGGCTTGCTTGTCCGCACTGACAGTGAAGGCAGAGTTTATCCCTTAAGTAATCATGCAGCTTCGGTGCTTGACTGCATGCGGAATTTTATTTTGTCCAAGGGTATTAGTGAATATTGTAGTACAACAGTTGACAAAATAATACCGGAAAAGAGCGGTTATACTTTGCTTTGTAAAAATTTAAGAGTTTTTGCAAAAGGTGTTGTGGTTGCCTGCGGTGGTAAGGCAAGCCCTAAATTAAGTACAAACGGTACGGGCTACAGTCTGCTTAAACCTATGGGAATCGCTTTAAGTCCCATAATGCCATCATTGGTAAATATTCCTTGCAGCAATAGCTGCTTGTCACTTTTAAAAGGATTACGCATAAAGGGAAATGTGTCTTTATTAGCCGATAATAATATTATAGCAGTCGAAAAGGGAGAAATTCAGTTTGCGAATGATGCATTAAGCGGAATATGTGTTTTTCAGCTTTCAAGAATGGTAAACGAATTTTTTGCAGAGAATACTGTAAAAGGCAAAAATACAGACACAGTTTTATTGTCGCTTGACATTATGACTGAATATACACAACAGCAGTGTATAAGTATGTTGTTAAAAAGAGCATCAAAAATGAAAAACTATCAAATTTCGAATTTTTTTGACGGTATTTTTCATAAAAGGGTAGCGCAGGCACTTTATAAGGAATGTAGAATAAATTCTAACCGTAAGGTTGCAGATATTACAAAAAAAGAAATATATGCATTGGCAAATAAATTAAAAAATTGGCGTTTTACCCCTTCGTCACCAAGCAGTTTTGA
The DNA here is from genome assembly GCA_902471875.1 of uncultured Clostridium sp. Classification (GTDB taxonomy): domain Bacteria; phylum Bacillota; class Clostridia; order Oscillospirales; family Acutalibacteraceae; genus CAG-964. Next base: position 18,252 of record CABRLN010000009.1, on the reverse strand, counting down.
AAATGCACAGGTTACAGCAGGCGGTGTAAAGGCAGAAGAAATTGATTTTGCTTCATGTGAAAGTAAAAAATATAAAAATTTATTTATTGTGGGTGAACTTGTCGATATTGACGGACTGTGCGGCGGCTACAATTTGCATTGGGCTTGGTGCAGCGGTATAATGGCAGGAGAAAATATAGTTAATTCTATAAGCAAATAATAAAAAGATTTTTTTAAGCCGTAACAAAAGTAATTATAAGAATATTGGTGAAAAAATGATTAAATTAAGCAACATAAAATTGCCTGTAAATTACAACAACGAAATTATTTTACAAGAAATTATAAAACTGTTAAAACTTCGCAAAAAAGATATTGTAAAATTTACATTGGCAAGACTGTCTGTAGATGCACGAAAAAAGAATAATATTCACTATATAGCAACAGTTGATATTATCTTAAACGAAAAGTCAGTTAAAGAAGCCGATATCATGAAAAGAAATAAAAAAAATTCCGTTTCTGTGGTAAAGCCATATGAATATATAGTAAAAAAGGTTAATAAACCGCAGTTATCTCCTGTAATAATAGGTGCAGGTCCTTGCGGACTCTTCTGCGGGTTGATTTTGGCGCAGTCAGGTGCTTGTCCTATAATTATTGAACGGGGTAAAAGTGTTGAAGAAAGGCAAAAGGATGTACAATCCTTTTGGAGTACAGGCATACTTAATGTAAATTCAAATGTGCAGTTTGGTGAAGGTGGTGCAGGAACATTTTCTGACGGAAAGCTTAATACAGGAACGAAGGACAAGCGCAGTAAAAAGGTGCTTCAGGAGTTTGTAAAGCATGGTGCACCAAAAGAAATTTTATATAACGCTAAACCTCACATTGGTACGGACAAGCTGCCAAACGCTGTTAAAAGCATACGTAACGAAATTATCCGCCTTGGTGGTAAGGTTATGTTTGAAACACAGCTGACAAATATAATCATCAAGAATAATAGTGTTTGTGCTGTTGAAGTTAAAAGAAAAAATACTGTAGAAAAAATTGACTGTAATAACCTTGTACTTGCTTTGGGTCACAGTGCAAGAGATACATTCGAACTGCTTGAGCGTTTAAGCATACCAATGGAGCAAAAGTCTTTTTCTGTAGGAGCAAGAATAGAGCATTTGCAAAGCAGAATTAACACATCACAATACGGTAGCTTTGCAGACAAGGGAAATTTGGGTGCAGCTGACTATAAGTTAGCTGTTCATTTAGAAAATGGAAGAGGTGTTTACACCTTTTGTATGTGTCCCGGAGGTACGGTTGTAGCCGCCTCCAGCGAAGAAAATCGACTTGTCACTAATGGTATGAGCGAATTTGCAAGGGCAGAGGTAAATGCAAATTCAGCATTGCTTGTAGGTGTTAACCCTTCAGATTTTGGCAGCAGTAATATTTTAGCAGGTATGTATTTTCAGCGTAAGCTTGAAGAAAAAGCGTTTATTATTGGACAGGGTAGCTACAAAGCGCCTGTGCAGCGTGTTGCTGATTTTTTGAAGAATAAAAAAACTACAGCTTTCGGCGAGGTTTTGCCAAGCTATACGGCAGGCGTAACAATGGCAGATATTAACAGCTGTTTGCCGGAGTATATTACAGATTCTCTTAAAGCAGGAATAATAAAGCTTGACAGCCGTTTGAACGGTTTCGCAAATGGTGATGCATTGTTAACTGCGGTAGAAACACGCAGCTCGTCGCCTGTAAGAATTATACGCAGTGACAATATGCAAAGTATAGGGGTACAGGGGTTATATCCCTGTGGTGAGGGTGCAGGCTATGCCGGCGGAATAATGTCTGCTGCAGTTGACGGAATAAAATGTGCCGAAATTATAATTGATAATTTTTTGTAATATTTATACCTGCTTAATGTAATGTTTACATAAGTTACAGCGGTTTTTTTGGGGTATTTCTAAACAAAATATAAAAAAATATAAAAATTATGTAATTGATTAGACTTTTCGAAAAAATTTCTGTATAATGAAACTTATTGAATATTGATTGTTGTGTGAATTAAATTAAATTTCAGAACGGTTTTAATTTTAAACCATACGCATAATTACTAAATGTAAAAGTATTATACGGCGTTTTATTCAACTCAATCTAAAAAATTGTTCTAGTTTATTATCTATTGATAAAAGGTATAGGTTAGGAGTTTTATTATTTTATGAAGTATATAACTTTTGTAGTTCCAAGCTATAACTCGCAGGATTATTTACATCGTTGTGTAGATACTTTAATTCCTGACAATGATGAAATTGAGATTATTATTGTAAATGACGGTTCAACTGACAAAACAGCAGAAATTGCCGACACTTATGCAGAAAAATACCCTAACACAATAAGGGTGGTTCATAAAGAAAACGGCGGTCACGGTTCAGCTGTTAATACAGGCTTAAGCTTAGCTCGCGGTCAGTACCTTAAGGTGGTTGACTCTGACGACTGGCTTGATGATTCTGCATTGAAGAAGCTGCTTTTACAGCTAAAAAAATGGAATGAAACAGATACAAGAGTTGACCTTGTTATATGCAATTATTTGTATGACCATTTGTATGAGAATAAAACAAAAGAAATGGCTTACAGAAATGTATTTACTGAGAATGAAATAGTAGGTTGGGACGAAATTGGCAGTTTTGCACCTTCGCAGTATATTATAATGCATTCGGCAATGTTCCGCACAGATGTTTTAAGAGCGTCTGGTGTTATACTGCCAAAGCATACATTTTATGTGGATAATATTTTTACACATCAACCTCTTTCTTATGCAAAAACTATATGTTACTTAGATCTTAATTTGTACCATTATTTTATTGGACGAGATGATCAGTCAGTTAATGAAAAAGTGCTGATGAAACGAATTGACCAACAAATTAAGGTTACAAAAATGATTTTAGACAGGGTAACAACAGAGCAGGAGCGTAATGCACCTAAAAAGCTAAGAAAATATTTAATACGAAATTTGTCTATTATGATGACAATTTCATGTATTCATTTACTTATGATAGACACGCCTGACGCACTGGCAAAGCGTAAAGATTTGTGGGATACTGTAAAGGCTCGTGACCCTAAGCTGTATAAGCAGCTGCGTTACCGTACCCTAAGCGGCGGAACATATCTTCCTCTTGGTAAGGTAGGCGACAAGGTTACAATGGGCGGCTACAAGCTTGCACAGTCTATTTATAAGTTTAACTGATTAACACAGCATATTATAATTATTATTGACCAATAAAAAGGACGGTATATTAATGGAAAAAATATACATTGCATTTGTTGACACGCCCGGTTTGTTTGCTTCAATGATAAGGCGTGTTGTGAAAATGAATTATGTTCATGTTGTACTTGGGTTAGACCAAGATCTTTTTGAGGCCTACAGCGTAGGAAGAAGACACCCAAGCATAGCATTATTTTCAGGCTTTGAAAGAGAAGACCTTGAAAAGGTTTACAACAAGTTTCCAAAAGCAAAATACAAAGTAACTTATATTGAATGTACCAAAAAGCAAAAGGCAGATATTACGCAGCAGTTAAAACAGTGCTATGAAAACAGGTTTAAATATCACTACTGCACAATAGGTTTGCCGTTTTTGCTGTTTAAAAAAGAATTTTACCAAAAAAATCACTATACCTGTTCGTCGTTTGTAAGCAAAATATTAGAAGAAAACGGCATAAAGCTTTTTGATAAGCATTTTTCGTTGGTAACTCCCAGGGATTTTTATGACCTGAATTTACCTCAAATTTATGAAGGTCCTCTTGCACCTTTGGCTGAAAAATATATTTCCTATAAATCTATTAAATGTGAATCAAAGCTTTTGCAGGTGCAAGAAAATTTGAAATGAGTGTCGTATGAAAAAATTAAAAAAGATAAATAAAAACGTTTTAGGTATAGTTATACTGGCATTACTTATTATTATAACCTTGTGGGTAATTTTAAAAGACAACGATATTGCCGCCATTTGGCAGGCTATGCTTAGTTTACAGCCCGGGTGGCTTGCTCTTGCAATTGCCGCAGCAATTTTCTTTGTGTGCGGTGAAGGTATTATGATATGGTATCTTCTAAGAGCTCTCAAGTGTAAAATATCTCCCATTAACTGTATAGGCTATTCCTTTGTAGGTTTTTTCTTTTCTGGTATAACACCTTCTGCTACAGGCGGTCAGCCTATGCAGTTGTATTATATGACAAAGGATAAGATTAAAATTGCCGATTCTACTGTTGCTCTTACTATAGTTGCAACACTGTATAAGTTTGTGCTTGTGTTAATAGGTATTTTTGTGGCAGTTTTTTTTAACAATGTCATAATGACATATTTGCAGGGGTATGTATTCCTTTATTATTTTGGGCTTGTTTTAAATTCAATAGTTGTTGCGGTACTCTTATTCTTAATGATTAACCCCTTTGCTTTTCGCAAAATATTGTGTAAATGTGAGCGAGGTTTGGTAAGAATAAGAATATTAAAACCTTCACTTCAAAGGGTGCGCAAGCTGTCAAACATTGCTTCAGAATATAATAGTGCAGTTATGCATTTTGTACGTAATGTAAAACCAATTATTGCTACAACGTTTATGACAATTATTCAACGCTGCAGTATCTTTTTTGTTACATACTTAATATACCGAGGTATGGGGCTTGAGCAAAAAGATATTGTGTTAATTACGGTATTACAGGCGTCTGTTTATGTTTCGGTGGATTTACTGCCGCTGCCGGGTGCGCAGGGCATTTCAGAGCTTATGTATCAAACGGTATTTACTTCAATTTTTACAGGTGCATATTTACCTGCCTCTGTTTTAATCACAAGAGGTGTAAGCTTTTATCTGCCTCTAATTTTAGGTGCTGTTACAACTGTAATATTTCATATTACAAGAAGTAAGCTAGGTAAGTCAACAAAATAGCAAAAACAAATTCAGTAATAAGTTGTACAACCTCTCTATCTAAGTGCAGAGAGGTTGTTTTTTTCTTAAAAATAGTGTAATGTTTGATGATTTATTTATTTTTATGTTTTTAACGTTTGTGTGCTAAATAAATAATTTACCTATTAAAAAAATTTGTTAAACTATTGCCAATGAAGTTGGTTTAGGGTATAATATAGTCTGTATTTGTATTTACTTTTTATAAATTGGAGTATTCGAAAGGCGGTTAACATATTTTATAAATATGCTAGTACTTTTCAGGTACGCCCTAATCTCAAGGAGGACAATAAAATGGAAAAGACAGAACAACTATACGAAGGCAAAGCGAAAAAGGTATTTGCAACAGAAAATCCTGATTACTGCATTGTATCATACAAAGACGACGCTACAGCGTTTAATGGTCTTAAAAAGGGAACAATTGTCGGCAAGGGTGTTGTAAATAATAAAATGTCAAACTATCTGTGCAAAATGCTTGAAGAAAAGGGCATTACGACTCATTTTGTAGAAGAGCTTAGCGACCGTGACACAGTTGTTAAAAAGGTTGAAATTGTACCATTAGAGGTTATTGTTAGAAATAAGGCTGCCGGCAGTCTTTCAAAAAGACTTGGTTTGCCTGAGGGTACTCCTATGAAAACTACAGTTCTTGAGTTCTGCTATAAAGATGATGATTTGGGCGATCCTATTGTAAATGAATATCATATTCTTGCAGCTGAGCTTGCTACTAAGGAAGAAGTGGAAAAAATCAGCGCGATGGCTTTAAAAATAAACGAAATTCTTTGTGAGTTCTTTAAGAGCGTTAATATTGACTTAATTGACTTTAAGCTTGAATTTGGTCGTTTTAAGGGCGACATTATTTTGGCTGATGAAATTTCACCAGATACTTGCCGATTCTGGGATGTTAATACTCAGGAAAAGCTTGATAAAGACCGTTTCCGCAGAGATTTAGGCGGTGTAGAAGAGGCTTATGCTGAAGTTATGAAGCGTATAGGTCTTGCATAATAAAATTACTAATAATAAAATAAACCAATTAATAAATGTCATGAGGTGACCTGATATTGGCTTGTAAATTTGACAAATTCCCAAGTGAAGGACTTCACGAGGAATGTGGTGTATTCGGCATTTACAGTGACGGTACTCTTAACCCTTCTTATGCTTGTTATAACGGACTTTTAGCGTTGCAGCACAGGGGTCAAGAAAGCTGTGGAATTGCTGTAAACGATTGTGGTGTTATTGACTACCATAAGGATATGGGTTTAGTGTCAGAGGTTTTTAACAACAAGGTGCTTGACTCCCTGCCGGGACAAATGGCGGTTTCTCATGTTAGATATTCAACAGCAGGAGGCAGTGTTCGTGAAAATTCACAGCCTCTTGTAATGCGTTATGTAAAGGGTGTTATAGCCATTGCCCACAACGGCAACCTTACCAATGCAGTTGAAATCAGACGAGAGCTTGAACACCGTGGTGCTATTTTCCAAACAACAATAGACTCAGAGGTAATTGCCTATGTGATTGCCAGAGAAAGAATAAAAAGCCACTCGGTAGAAGAGGCTGTTAAGCGTGCAATGTACCAAATTAACGGTGCTTATTCGTTGCTTGTAATGAGTCCAAGAAAGCTTATTGCAGCTCGTGATCCTTACGGCTTCAGACCCCTTGTAATGGGTAAAATAAATGGAACTTATGTTTTTGCCAGTGAAACCTGTGCTCTTGATGCTTGCGGTGCAGAATTTGTACGCGATGTTGAGCCGGGCGAAATTGTGGTTGTTGATGAAAAAGGGATAAGGTCAATTAAAGACCACTGTGGCGGCAAAAAGGGATTTTGTGTATTTGAGTATATTTACTTTTCACGTACCGATTCTGTAATTGACGGTATAAGCGTTTACGAATCTCGTAAACAGGCAGGAAGAATACTTGCACGAGAATTCCCTGTAGAGGCAGACCTTGTTATTGGTGTACCTGAATCGGGTATAGATGCTGCTATTGGTTACAGTGAAGAGTCCGGTATTCCGTATGAAAAGGGCATAGTAAAAAATAACTATATTGGCAGAACCTTTATTAAACCAACTCAACAGGAGCGTGCTAAAAGTGTACGTATTAAGCTTAACCCTTTGTGTACGTCGGTAAAGGACAAGCGTGTGGTTATGATAGATGACTCTATTGTTCGTGGTACAACATGTGACCGTATTGTGAAGATGCTTCGTGATGCCGGTGCTAAAGAGGTTCATTTAAGGATAAGCTCACCACCTTTTATGTGGCCTTGCTACTATGGTACAGATATTCCGTCCAGAGGCGAGCTTATTGCATGTAACCATACAATTGAGGAAATAGGTAAAATTGCAGGAGCAGATTCTATAGGCTTTTTACCTGTTGAATCTTTACCGGAAATAATGATGAACAAGAGCTGTGGTTACTGTGACGGCTGTTTTACAGGTAAATATCCTGCTCCGACAACGCAAAAAATGCTTGAAGGCAAAGAACGTGGTGGTTTGGAAATTAAAGCCAATAAATAACAGGAGGGGTTAATAATGAAAGATACCTACGAGTCACCATTATCATCAAGATATTGTGACAAAGAAATGAAATATATTTTTTCACCGGACATGAAGTTTCGTACATGGCGCAAGTTGTGGATTGCACTTGCTGAAACTGAAATGGAGCTTGGTTTGCCAATTACTCAAGATCAAATAGATGAGCTTAAAGCAAATGCTGATAACATTAACTATGAGGTTGCAGAAGAACGTGAAAAGCTTGTAAGACACGATGTTATGTCTCACGTTTACGCATATGGGGTTCAATGTCCAAAGGCGAAGGGGATAATCCATTTGGGGGCTACCTCTTGCTATGTTGGTGATAATACAGACATTATAATTATGACAGAGGCTTTAAAGCTTATAAGAAATAAGTTGGTTACGGTTATACGCAACCTGTCAGCCTTTGCCGACAAATACAAAAGTCTGCCAACATTGGGCTTTACACATTTTCAGCCTGCACAACCAACAACAGTAGGCAAGCGTGCAACCCTTTGGATTCAGGATTTGCTTATGGATTTGGAGGATGTTGAATATCAGCTTTCAAAAGCAAAGCTTTTAGGCTCCAAGGGTACAACCGGTACGCAGGCAAGCTTTTTAGAGTTGTTTGAGGGTGACCACGAAAAATGCAGACTTCTTGACAAGAAAATTGCTGAAAAAATGGGATATAACGGCTGTTTTGCTGTTTCGGGTCAAACATATTCTCGTAAGCTTGACTCTCAGTTCCTGTCAATTTTAAGTGGTATTGCCCAGTCAGCCTCGAAGTTTTCTAACGATATAAGACTTCTTCAGCACTTAAAAGAGGTTGAAGAGCCTTTTGAAAAGAACCAGATAGGTTCATCAGCAATGGCTTATAAGCGTAATCCAATGCGTTCAGAAAGAATTACTTCACTTTCGAGATATGTAATGTGTGATGTTCTTAATCCTGCAATTACAGCTGCTACACAGTGGTTTGAAAGAACACTTGATGACAGTGCTAATAAACGTATAAGTGTTGCCGAGGCTTTCTTGGGTGTTGACGCTATTCTTAATCTGTATGCAAATGTTGCAGATGGTTTGGTTGTTTACAAGAAAGTTATAGAGCAAAGATTAAGCAAAGAGCTGCCTTTTATGGCAACTGAAAATATTATGATGGACGCAGTTAAAAAGAGAGGTGCCGACAGGCAGGCACTGCACGAAAGAATTCGTGTTCACTCAATGGCGGCTTCAAAGGTAATAAAAGAAGAGGGTGGCGAAAATGACCTTCTTGAGCGTATTGCTGCCGATGAAGCTTTTGGTGTTACATTGGACGAGCTGAAATCAATCATTTCTCCTGAAAAATATGTGGGACGTGCTCCTGAGCAAACTGAGGAGTTTCTGAAAGAGGTTGTAGAGCCTGCACTTGCACCATACAGCAACCTTGCAACAGAACAGGCAGAAATTAATGTATAAACAATATTAATCTCAATCAGATAAACTCTTAACAAGTATATTTTAAGGAGTGAAAATAAAATGGTAAAAGCTATTGTAGGTGCTAACTGGGGCGACGAGGGTAAGGGTAAAATTACCGATGTTCTTGCGTCAGAATCTGACATTGTTATTCGTTTTCAGGGCGGAAGTAATGCAGGACATACAATTGTTAATAATTATGGTAAATTTGCGTTGCATCAACTGCCGTCAGGTGTATTCCACAGTCATATAACAAATATTATAGGTAATGGTATTGCTCTAAGTGTAGAGAACTTTGTAAAAGAGATGAAAGAGCTTGAGGAACGAGGCGTGCCAAAGCCTAATATTCTCATTTCTGATAGAGCACAAATTGTAATGCCTTATCATATTGCATTTGACTGTTACGAAGAAGAACGTCTGGGTAAAAACTCTTTTGGTTCAACAAAAAGCGGTATTGCCCCGTTTTATGCTGATAAATACTCAAAAATTGGTTTTCAGGTAAACGAGCTTTACGATGATGTTGATACATTAAAAGATAAAATTAAAAGAGTTCTTGAGATAAAAAATGCAACCTTGAAAAATCTTTACAATAAAGAACCAATTTCTGAACAGGAAATATTTGATAAGCTAATGGAATATAAAGAAATGCTTGCTCCGTATGTTGCAGATGTATTTTCGTTTACATACGATGCTGTAAAAGCAGGCAAAAATATATTGCTTGAAGGTCAACTGGGTGCTTTAAAGGATACTGACTTTGGTATTTATCCAATGGTTACTTCTTCTAATACTATAGCAGGCTATGGTGCTGTAGGTGCAGGACTGCCGCCATATGAAATTAAAGAAATAATAACAGTTGTAAAGGCTTATTCAAGTGCTGTAGGTGCAGGCGAATTTGTATCTGAAATTTTTGGTGAAGAGGCTGACGAGCTAAGAAGACGAGGCGGTGACGGCGGAGAGTATGGTGCAACAACAGGCAGACCAAGAAGAATGGGTTGGCTTGACCTTGTTGCAACACGTTACGGATGCAGAGTGCAGGGTGCAACACAGGTTGCTTTTACAGTTCTTGATGTTCTTGGCTATCTTGATGAAATTCCTGTATGTGTTGCCTATGAACTGGACGGAGAAAGAATAGACTACTTCCCGTCAACAACAAAGCTAAAAAGGGCAAAGCCTATTCTTGAAACACTTCCGGGTTGGAAGTGCGACATATCACATATTACGAAATATGAAGACTTACCTGAAAATTGTAAAAAATACATTGAATTTGCCGAAAAACATATTGGTGTACCAATTACAATAGTGTCGAACGGTGCTAAACGTGACAATATAATTTATAGGTAATTTTATAATTCATTATATGATAAAAGCCTTTTAAACGGCGTTTGTACCGTTTAAAAGGCTTTTATAGTATCTGTTCTATTATTTAATTATACCAGCAGGAGTGTGCTGCAGCTTTTGACACAGCAAAAGTTGTTCTAAAATTTTATCTATTGTTTTATTAAATTAGTAGCAGATAACGTTATAAAAATAAAGCAGAATTCACAATGTGAACTCTGCTTTATTGCTTACTTTTCTTTTATAAGCTTTTGAAAATAATCTTCAAGCTTTTTTTGTTTGTTACTATTCAGAACACGATAAGAAATTAAAAGCTCTTTTTCTGTTTTTGAAAGGCTGTAAATTTTATCCTCTTCATCATCTTGTGATTCACCCTTGTTCTTACTTCTATCAACACTGTCAGCTACCAATGAATTAAGTGCAAGCTCATGATTAATAGACTCTAAGAAAACAGAGCAAGGCACATTAAAAATTTTAGCAAGCTTAAGTAATGTACTTGCACTTGGTGTTGTTTTGCCTGTTTCATAATAAGTGTACGTTGAACGATCAATATTAAGAGTGTTTGCTACCTGTTGCTGTGAAAGTTCGCAGTTTTCCCTGTAATATTTTAGTTTCATTCCCAATTCTTTCAAGATTCTCGCTCCTTTATATAATCTCTAATTAGATTATAATTGTACAAGACAATTTCTATGAAAAAAGTGAGAAACTGTCACTGGAAAATGTTAATTTTTTTTAAATCTATTGATTTTTATTGCGTTAGCATATATACTATTATAAGTAGTTATTTTTACAAATACTTCTATTTTATGCTGGTGTAGCACAGGTGGTAGTGCATCTCACTCGTAATGAGAAGGTCACGTGTTCGAGTCACGCCACCAGCTCCAAAAATATCCCCGTTGCAAAGCAGCGGGGATATTTTTCGTATAATTTTATTTTTGAGAAAATTAAGGTGAATTATGACTAAATTTGATTTTAGAATAAATCTGATTTAATAATAATGTCGCATTGTAAAGTACGATGAAAACATATGAGATATTTATAATATATTCTTTGGTACAAAATAGCTGTTAACTATTTATTCAAGCATTTCTGCAATAATGGTGTTTGACACCAAAAATCCTTTTGAGGTTAAATTGATTTTTTCATTTGTAATTTCAGTTAAATCTATAGACATATATTTTTTTGCAACGCTAATACAATTTTTAGGTAAAGGAAAACCAAAAATATTTTCAAATTCTTTAAAGTATAAGCCGTCCTTTAGACGTAGCCTAAGCATAATATATTCCTCTGCTGTGCCTCCTGCTCCGTCGGGAATAATGTTATTATTGTAAAAATCGTTGTTGCATCTGGGAAAATAAAATCTCTTTTCCTCTATCATAGAATGAGCAGATGCTCCCAACCCCAGATATTCGTCGCAATTCCAATATTTTATATTGTGTCTGCTTTCAAACCCCTTTTTAGCAAAGTTAGATATTTCGTATTGCTCATATCCATTTTTGGTTAAATAACTTTGCATAAATTCATAAAGCTCTGCTTGCTTATCATCGTCGGGCAGATTAAGGTTAGGCGCAAGCTTTTTATAAGGGGTGTTATCTTCTACCTTTAAAATATAGGCAGAAATATGTGTTGGTTGTTGACTAATGCAAAAGTCTATTGATTGCTGTAAAGATTGTTTGTCTTGCTCAGAAATACCCACCATTAAATCAAGCGAAACATTATTTATACCGGAATTTTTTATCATTTTAACAGCCTTAACAACATCGCTGTTTTTATGTGTTCTACCTAATATCTTAAGTTCGTTTTCGTTGCTGCTTTGCACACCCAGTGAAATTCTGTTTACCCCAATGTTAGCAAGCAAATTAAAATCTATGTTCAGTGCGGAGTTAGGGTTCATTTCTATAGTAATTTCAGGTGTAATCATATTAAAATTACTTTTAGCGGCTGAAATTATTTTAATTAGATTTTCAGTTCCGATTACGCTGGGAGTACCGCCGCCAATATAAATGGTGTCAAATATTTTGTTTGAATATTTCTTACCATAGCTTTTTATTATGCGTAGCATATGCTCAACATAAACAGATATTTCATTACTGTTGTCAGCTTTAGAAAAAAAGTCGCAGTACAGGCATTTGCTGCTGCAAAAAGGAATGTGCAGATACAATCCGCAAGGGTTATTCATAAAATCACCTTAATTATTTAATATATCAATTATATATTTGCTTTTTATTAAAGTCAATAAATTGATATAGAGTGTTTTGTATGCATAAATTTAAATTAGATAAATACTAAATCTTTTGCGTTTATTATATTTATACCGTTGAAATATGCCTTTTAATCGGTTTAGGTTGACAATTTAAGAATATACAAGTAAAATATGTAAGGTATGTAAATTGTACAGAAAATTATAATATTAATCACTTAAAAAACACAAAAATATTTTATGGTGGTCAGTGCATATCTGAAAAAGCTAAATCATAAAAAACAGTTTATTTTCAGAGATGCCCTAGTATAAATTTGGAGGAATTATTTTGCCGGATTTAAAAAACGAAATAGAAAAGCGAAGAACCTTTGCTATTATTTCTCACCCTGACGCAGGTAAAACAACACTAACAGAAAAGCTGTTGTTGTATGGTGGAGCAATTAACACCGCAGGTACTGTTAAAGGTAAGAAGTCAACAAAACATGCTGTTTCTGACTGGATGGAAATTGAAAAGCAAAGAGGTATTTCTGTAACATCATCAGTACTTCAATTTAAATATGACGGATACTGTATAAACATTCTTGACACACCGGGTCACCAGGACTTCTCTGAAGATACCTACCGCACACTAATGGCGGCAGATTCGGCTGTAATGGTTATTGACGCTTCTAAAGGTGTAGAAAATCAAACTAAAAAGCTGTTTAAGGTTTGCGTAATGCGTAATATTCCCATTATTACTTTTATTAACAAAATGGATCGTGACGCTATGAACACCTTTGACCTTCTTGATGATATTGAAAATGTTTTGGGTATTCATACTTATCCTGTAAATTGGCCTATTGGCTGCGGTAAAGAATTTAAAGGCGTGTATGACAGAAATTCAAGACAAATTCTAAAATTTACAGCAAATAATGGACAAAAAGAAGTAGAAGAGCAGGATATTAGCATTGATGATGAAAATTTAGAAAGATATATTGGTAAAGATCACACAGAAACTTTGCTTGAAGAGGTTGAGTTGTTAGAGGGGGCCGGTGATGATTTTGATATTCAGGCAGTACGCAATGGTAAGCTGACGCCTGTTTTCTTTGGCTCGGCATTGACCAATTTTGGTGTTGAACCGTTTTTAGAGAACTTTTTAAAGTTGACTACCTCACCGTTACCGCGAAAAACAGAAAATGGCGAAATAGACCCTGTATCAGAGGATTTTTCAGCCTTTGTATTTAAAATTCAGGCAAATATGAACAAAGCACATCGTGACAGAATTGCTTTTATGCGTATATGCTCAGGCAAGTTTGAAAAGAATATGGAGGTTTACCATATTCAGGGAAACAAAAAAATGCGTCTTTCTCAGCCACAGCAAATAATGGCACAGGAAAGAGAGGTTGTTGACGAGGCTTACGCAGGTGATATTATAGGTGTATTTGACCCCGGTGTGTTTTCTATTGGTGACACAATTTGTATGGCTAAAAATAAATTTAAATTTCAGGGTATTCCAACCTTTGCACCGGAGCATTTTGCATTGGTGCGTCAGAAAGATACTATGAAGCGTAAGCAATTTATAAAAGGTACAGACCAAATTGCCCAAGAGGGTGCTATACAGATTTTCCGTGAGCTTGGCTCAGGTATGGAAGAGGTCATAGTAGGTGTTGTAGGTACTTTGCAATTTGAGGTACTTGAATACAGACTAAAGAATGAGTACAATGTTGATATTATTATGAATACTTTGCCATATCAATTCATACGTTGGATAGGCAATGACGATGTTGACCCTAAAAAGCTTGACCTTGCTTCTGACACAAAACGTATTCAAGACCTAAAAGATAATAACCTGTTGTTATTTACCAGCGAATGGAGCATAAACTGGGCCCTTGAACACAATAAAGGTTTAATACTTGAAGATTTCAGTGAGAATTAAGATAACGCTGGATTAATGATAAGAAGAGAGCAAATATTGAAATGGACCGTTATCCATTAGTAATATGAAATAATGGATAATAGGCGGGAGGCAGTTCAATACAACGCTCTCTTTTTACTTTATAAAATTTATTTTAGAAATGCATGAGGGTCTTGGGTGGCAATACATACGGTACAAGCGATTTTTTATTTTATAAATTTTATTTAAAATCACACTTGTGTAAGGAAAATAAATTCTTTTAATCGTATTGACAAAAATATAACAAGGTGGTAAAATTTTCCTTAGTTAGTATCAGCTAACTGAGCTGATTGAATTTATTAAATTTTAGGCTTTATGGGTGAAAGGCTAAATCTTTAAATTCAATTTATTTTTTGACCCTTTGGTTAGCTTAAACTAACAACTGTAAGGAACCCTTTCACAAAAATTTATTAGAAAAGGAGAAGAAAATGAAAGGATTAAGAAAAATTTTAAGTGCGGTATTATGCACTGCTTGTTTGTCAACAATGGCTGTGGCAAGTGCAGGTGCGGCTGACCAAATGCTGTACGGTACAATGAACATTCCATATGATAAGTTCTATGAGAATGAGGGAATTAGTTTTGCCGTAGATGCTGTATCATCAGCAACAACTGCAGGAAAGTGGAAAAACACTAACTTGGTTAACGGTACTTATAATCAAGAGAATGGTGACGGTACAGGCACAATTTTAGGTGTTACATACAATGTAGCGCTTACACAAGAAACTCTAAACGCACTGGGTGATAATAATTACAATTTTACACCAACTCAAGGTGTACCCGAGGCTTACAAGGTTGTTACTACAGACGCTGACGGTGTTGATTTTTCGGCAGTTACAGGTGCGTCAACAGAGGTTACAGGTGTAACCTCTTCACTATCCACAGCTACTGCATGGGGCGATTATCTAATTACTGTTGATGCCATTAACAACAGTAATGGCACATCAGACCTTGGTACTATTTACGGCGTAGTAATTACAACCCAAAATGGAAAAAGCTACGGCTTGCGTCACCTTGAAAATATTTGGCGTGATCAGCTTGCTTGGTCGTCAGGTATAACAACATCTGAGCCTCATGGTAATCAGCTACAGTATGGAAATTATGTTGATTTAATGGGTCAAACAATCAACACAATTACTTATATTACTGAATCAGGCTACCACACATTGGCAACAGACCTTTATGTACCTGTAAAATTTAACAATACACTTGAGGTTGTTAACAACAGTGTTGACGCAAACAGCACAACATTTGCTACAAACGGTTTCCCGTCAGAATATCAGCAGACATATTCTGTTAATGGGCTTAATTGTACAATAGCTAACGGTGTTATTAGCTATAGTAATGCTACACCTGGTCAATATACATTAACAGTAAGCGACACTCAGGGCGTTTATGCTGATGTAACTGCTAACTTTGTATTGTCAACTGATAAGACTCCGGCTTCATTTAACGGTGAAAAGATTGTTAAAGCAGAAGGCTTTTCAGACAGTGATTTCAGTACATATATGAAGAATATTTCAACTGTTAAGGTTGGCGACAATGCATACAATGCAAGCGGTAAGCGTTCAGTTAAAATTATTAACGAAGACGGAACAATCAATATGGAAGCCTCTTCAGGCGAAACTCCAATTTTTGCAGAAGCAGGCACATATAACATTACAGTAACTGCAACAGGTTATGAAAAAGATCTTAAATTTACTCTTGTAGTTGGTGAAAACGAGCAGCCTACAGATGCTCCTTCAAATGAGCCTCAGGGAACAGAACCTGTTACAGATAATGCTACAAATGTTGCAACATCAGCAGCAACAGCTGTTCCGACAGACAGTTCTACAAATGTTACAAACGCTACAAATGCTACAGGTGCGACAAACGCAGCTGGTACAACAACAGGCAATTCAACAACTTCTGGTAAGGTTGTTGACACCGGTGACGCATCACAGGTTATTGTAATGCTTGCGTTGTTAATAATGGCTGGTTTTGGTGTTTCGGTTATACTAAAGAAAAAGGTTACAGAGTAATTTAGATTGCCGATAATTTCAATTTATAAAAAAGGTTTTTCCGGAGAGAGTATTCTTTCCGGAAAACTTTTGTAGTATGAAGATTAAAATATTACGCCTGCAATGTTAATTGAAAAGCTTTGTGTTTGTTGCAGACGATATAGGAAAGGAATAAAAATGATTTTAATTATAGGCTTAATTTTAGCAGCAGTATTTGTATTTACCTGTGATAAAGCAATAAAAAAAGTACCTTATGTATTTTATATTATAAGTGCTGTAATTTCATTGGCCATAATATTTTTAGATACAAAAGGTTTGCCTGCTTTTGTAAACAACTATGTCCTTTCACTGTTTACAAAAAGTGCTTTTGCAACCTCTTTGTGGATAATTGTTATGTGGACAGGAGCATTAAAAAACGGTTCATATCTTATTAAAAAGCTAATGCCAATTCGCGGTGAGCTTTCAATTATTGCCGCTATACTCACTCTTGGTCACAATATTAGTTATGGAAAAACATATTTTGTAAGATTGTTAATAAGCCCTGAATCTCTGTCAGTAAATTATTTAATTGCAGCTGTAATGTCGCTTGTTATGATTCTTATAATGATTCCTCTTACAATAATTTCATTCCCACAAATAAGAAAGAAAATAAATGGTAAGCTGTGGAAAAAGATTCAGCGTGCAGCTTATGCATTTTATGCTATAATATATTTACACGTTATAACCCTTAGTGTGCCAATTGCACAGCAGGGTAACATAATGTACAGTATTAATATTATTTTGTATAGCTTAATTTTTATTGGTTATGCAGTTTGCAGAATAAGAAAATGGATTTTATTAAAGAAAAAGCCGCAAAACAAAGCAGTGGTTAATATAGCTTCTGCTGTAGCTGTTGCGGTGTTTGTTGCAGGACTTTCGTTTATGGGGTATCCTTTTCAAAATACAGACGATGTTCTTGCAGTAAATACAGAAAATAGAGCCGTAGGCAGCAATAATGTATCCTCTGTTACGGCAACACAGTCATCGTCAGATTATCAAACAGCTACACAATCAACTGCAAATGCAACTGAACAGTCAACAAGCAAAGAAAAATCTACAGAAAAGTCAACTTCAAAGAATAAAGAAAAATCTACAGAAAAGCCAACCCAAAATAAAAAGAACCAGTCAAACAGCAGTTCAAACAGTAGCTCAAATAACAACAATACTGTCGTAACTCAGCAGTATAACAACGGTACAACACAGGAAAATCCTGTACAGCAAAATGAAAACCAGAATAATAACCAAAACAACGTACAGCAAAATAATCAGCAGGGTGTACAGCAAAACAATAATCAAAATAACACTCAGCAAAATGTACAACAAAACAATAATCAAAATAACACTCAACAAAATAATCAAACAGTGCAACCACCGGCACAGTCGCAGGTGGTTCAGCCAAATTATATTTATAATAATGGTACGTACACAGCTACTGCGTTTGGATATGACGGAGATGTTGAGGTAACTATAACTATTGAAAATGATGTTATTACACAAATAGCAGGCAGAACTTTTGAAAGCGACAGCTATTACTTTGACTCTGCCAAGAGTAGCGTATTTTCTGAAATTTTGAATACACAGCAAACCAATGTTGACGCACATTCGGGTGCAACCTATAGCTCAAAGGCAATTATGTCGGCAGCACAAACAGCTCTGAATTCAGCAAGAAAATAATTAAAATTTATTATGGGGCGTGTCATATATAAATAAAAATACGCCCCTCGGTGTGCATAACAGTTATAATCCTTATAGATTATTGATAAATTATGATTTAGCGAACTAACCGTTTGCAACACCCTTAAAAGTTTTGATTAAACTTTTTCAAAAGTTTATGGGTCAAGGGTGAAACCCTTGTGGGTTTTAAGGGCAACGCCCTTAACGAATCTT
>CABRLN010000008.1 GCA_902471875.1 uncultured Clostridium sp. | reverse complement strand
TGAATATACTGTTGAATATTCTGACGGTTCAACAAAAAAAGGAACTGTAACTGTAGTAAAAGATGACACGGGTAATTTTATAGGTAAGCATTTGTCTATTGAGTAAATCATTTATTACAAACTTTAAACTTATATTATAAAACGATATGTTTGAAGAAAATATATGAATTTTAAACAGTATCTTTATGTTTTAAACAATAATAGCCCAAAATATACATTTTTTATATTTTGTTTTTAGGTATTATATAATTTTTAAAGAAAAAATAAATCTCCTGTGATAAACAGAACCATAGGAGATTTATTTTTGTATTTTATGCAAGATAAGAATAGCCTTTTATCTATCTATCTATCGGAAGTATACCTTACAAAATCTAAAAGGCTATAAAAAATGGAGAATCAGTTTTACTGATTCTCCATTTATGTCAATTATACATATAAATTAATTATTTATTAAAATATCTCTTTAACAAACCGTTAAAACCTGCACCATGGCGAGCTTCATCTTTAGCCATTTCATGAACTGTGTCATGGATAGCATCCAAATTAGCAGCCTTAGCTCTTTTAGCAAGGTCAAACTTACCTTCGCAGGCACCTGTTTCAGCAGCAACTCTTAACTCAAGATTTTTCTTTGTGCTGTTTGTAACAACCTCACCCAACAATTCTGCAAATTTAGCAGCGTGTTCAGCTTCTTCAAAAGCATATTTTGTAAAAGCAGCTGAAATTTCAGGATACCCCTCTCTATCAGCAACTCTTGCCATTGCAAGATACATACCAACTTCGCTACATTCACCGTTAAAGTTAGCAACTAAATCATCATAAATGTCCTGAGAAACACCTTTAGCAACGCCAACCTCGTGAACAGTTGCAAAATTAATGTCACCTGCTGTTGCTTCTGTAAATTTTGAACCAGGTACGCCACACTGTGGACATTTCTCCGGTGCTGTATCTCCTTCGTGTACATAGCCGCAAACTGGGCAAATCCATTTTTTCATTGTAAATTTCCTCCATATTTAATAATATAATGAATATAATAATACCGTTTGTTTATCTTAATAAACGGATATTAACTAAAGTTTTTGTCGCTGCATTTTCTACATTTACCACGAAAATAAATGGTATGTTTATCTACCGTGTACCCAGTATTAAGTGCAACCGACTCGTCTAATTCTCGGTTATAAGGTAAATAGTCAAGGTCTATAACAGCTTCACATTCCTCACAAATAAAGTGAGCGTGTGGGGCTGTGTTAGCATCGAAACGGTCTCTTCCGTTTACAGTACCAATAGAGACAATAAGACCTTGATCTACAAACATAGCCATATTTCTATATACTGTACCTAAACTAAGGTTAGGGTATTTATCTTTTAATTGATTATATACCCATTCAGCAGATGGATGTATATTTGTGTTTTTAATAAGGCTATAAATGGCCTCTCGTTTTTCACTAAAGTTTTTCCTTGCCATATTTTTCTCCTAACCAAATAAATGATAATGATTATCATTTGTATATATAATAACACAAATAATTTAATATGTAAATACTTTTATTTTGGCAAGCTTGTAATTTTTTTCAGTTGTTATTTGTAAAATTTTCATAAAATTAAAAATAAAGCATATATATTTTTTAAAGCGGGTGTGTTTTATGTATATAAAATTTAAAGTAACTAAAGCTACGTTACTAACAACTGGAGTATTATTAACTGTTGTGGTTTTTTCTTTATTGTACTCAGGTTTTTATCCATCAACAAAGGCAACAGTTGCCAACGAAAGTCAAATTAAGCTACCTGTAATTATGTATCATAGCCTTTTGAAAGACACAAAGCTTCAGGGACAATTTGTTATAGACCCACAAAAACTTGAAGATGATTTAAAAATGTTACAGAAAAAAGGTTATACAACTGTAACGGTAAAGGATCTTACAGACTATGTTTATAATGACAAATCTTTGCCAAAAAAGCCTATAATGTTGACTTTTGATGATGGATACTATAATAATTATTATTATGCATATCCTTTGTTGCAAAAGTATAAATGTAAGGCTATTATTTCTCCTATTGCTTACTACAGTGAGTTTTATTCAAATGATAATAAGCTGTCAGTTTCGTATTCACATTGTACTTGGGCGCAATTAAAAGAAATGATAGACAGCGGATATGTTGAAATTCAAAATCATAGCTATAACATGCATACACAAAGCGGAAGAGTGGGTATAAAGCAAAAGCAAGGAGAAAGTGATGAAACATATAAAAAGCTTATAACAGAGGATATTTCAACAGCACAAAAGTATTTTAAAGAAAAGTTAAATTATACTCCTATTGCATTTATTTATCCCTTTGGAGCAATAAGTGACAATTCTGAAGGTATTATTAAAGCACTTTCATTTAAATGTTCTTTTACTTGTCAAGAGAAAGTAAATACTATTTCCAAAGACAAGAATTCACTTTATTCTCTTGGAAGATATATTCGTACCAATAAAATGACAAGTGAAGAGTTATTTAGTAAATTTGAGTAATTAACGTATTAATTTGTTTGAATAACTTGTTAAAGAGGAGATAAGTTTATGCCGTCAGTTTTTGTTAGCCCGTCTTTGCAGGAGTTTAATTCTTATGTAGATGGCGGAAATGAAGAGTATTATATGAATTTGGTTGCTGATGCACTAATTCCTTATTTAATTGCAAGTGGCATCACCGTTGGTAGAAATAATCCTGAACAAACATTATCTCAAGCAATTAACCAGTCTAACCAAGGAACATATGACTTGCATCTTGCACTTCATTCTAATGCTGCACCACCTAATTTATCAGGTAAGTTAAAGGGTGCAGATGTTTACTATAATACCTTAAGTACACGTGGAAAGCGTGCAGCAGATATTATTGCTAATAACTATAAAGCTATATATCCTGACCCCAATAATGTAGAAACTATTGCAACCAGCTCATTAGCAGAGTTAAACCGTACTACAGCACCTGCAGTTTTAATTGAAGTTGCTTACCATGATAATTCTGAAGATGCGCAGTGGATTAGGGATAACATAGGTAATATTGCAAGAAATTTAGCATTATCTGTAACCGAGTATTTAGGCGTACCTTTTAAAGAACCATAATAAATTAAACACTTAATAATTTAAAATTGATACACAATAATTTACAAGGAGGATATCTAATTAAGTATAAAAATTGACAACAGCTTATTGACATAAAAAGTGCTGCAGCAAATCGTAATATCCGAATTTGCTGCAGCATTTTTTTAGTATAATCAAATTGTATTATTACATTATATTATCTTTAAAATCAAACTCTTCTTGCAGTTGGGGTTTACTTTCAAAATGTCGTCTGGCATATAGTTTGGTTCTGCTTAATATGGTAGTTAATCCGCTTACTGCAGCTAATATAAATAATGGTGTAAAGTTAAACAAATATCTTGAACGAGCTTCCCAAAACATGAAAAATATGGCAACACCAAATATAATTCCCCTTATTAAGGTCATTGGAGTAATGCGTTTTCGTTTTGTTGCGTAATAAGCTGAGGCAACCATTAATATTAGTATAGAAAGATGCATTGCATTACTGTAAATATAGAACGCTCCATGGTAACGACCATCTTTCAGAACGAACTCAAACATAAAATTTCGGTTGGTTTTAACATCGTTACCGTTTTCATCCTTTGTGTTAAGATGGTGGCTTATCCAGTATGTGCCATCACCCCATGTGAAACTTAGCTTTTTGTATAAATGGTTGGTCATGCCGTAAAAACCCATGTCGTTTAGTCGTTCTGCTATTTTTGCATTAGCCGCCTTTTTCTTTTGGTCATAGTTGCCGGCATGTCTTGTAAAAACAGCGTCATCGTTATAATAACCCCCATTACCATGTAAGCCCATCATAATCCAATGATTTATAGGGTATCGCTGTTCGTATAGTTCTTCCTCTGTAGTAAAATTAAAGGATTTAACAAATGTGTTTATACTTATAGTAAATACGCAAAAGGCAAGTACAATGCTTATAATGCTGATACAAGCGTATTTTAGTTTATTGGAAAGTGCCAGATATACTATTACACCAACTAAAATAACAAGTAAACTGCCTTTTAATGTATATCCTACAGATATACACAAAGCAGAAACGACCAAATATATTATTCGCTTTAAGTGTTTTTCCTTAGGTTGCTTTACACTTAAAATGCAAAAATATATTGACATAGTTGTAAATGGTATGCTTAGTGAATCACTGTAGTAATAGGCTGTGTAGGTATAATACGGTAAAAATAAAAAGCAAAATACCACTGTTATTAAAGCACCAAAGGGATTAAAAATTTTTTTTGCAATTAAAAATGTAAAAATAACTGCCACAAAAATAAAAATTGTATTAAGAATAACGGGTGCATATTCCGGCACACTGCCACATATAAGGTACAAGCAGCGGTAAAATAACGAAAGCAAAATTAGAATGCCGTTGTTATTGGGATATCGAGCCATATAACCAACATTTGACTTTTTAAGTCCGTCATACATATTGTCAAAATTGCCGATTTCAGCATAATTATGAGCAATTTTGTCAATAACGCCCCAATCTGTAATAGGTTTACTAATTAAAAAAAGGCCTGCTGTCAGTTGTAATATGAACATGATTATCATAATAACAGCAACAGCTATGTTAATTTGTTTTTCAGATGGCATTTTTTTGTTTGTATAAAAATAGCTGCCTATACCAATAAGCGTAAATAACATTAGTGCAGTAGAAATTATGACAAATATATTTTTACAAATTACGGTAATTGCACTAATAGTAATTAAACCAAACAGCATAACAAAAATATAATTAAAGGCTATATTACAGTTTACTTTTATCTTATTCAATTTGGTAATTATCCTCCTGTAATTTTTTATTTATCAAACGCAATTGTATAATCTTTACAAATTCATTATATCATGTTTTAGAATAAATAAAAGTAAAGAACAGAAATTTTATAAATAATCTATAATTATAAGCAAATTTTTGTCAATTTAATTATTTAAGAAGTACATTTTTTGTTTTTAATTTACTATATTTACAGTATATTTTTAGTATATTTTTTTATCATAAAAAATGTGCAATATACTCAAAAAAAGTTTGAAAAACTATTTGACTTATAGGGAATTTCCTGTTAAAATAACTGTAAGACAGTATATGTAGCGGTTTACACTGTTATATTTTTTATGAAAGGCATGTTTATGGGCAAAATTATTTCTGTTGCGTCAGGCAAGGGCGGTACAGGTAAATCAACCGTTTGTGTTACTTTGGGTATGGCATTGGTTAAAAGGGGACATAAGGTTTTATTAATTGATTGTGACTCGGGTATGCGCGGACTGGACATAATGATGGGTATAAGCAAAAGCCTTGTGTTTGATATTGCAGATGCTGTGTGCGGCAACTGCACAGCCGAACAAATAATTTACCCATGCAGTCACATTGACGGCTTAAGCCTTATACCTGCACCGCAAAATGCTGAAGACGAGTTAAGCCCTGCTATATTAAAGCAGTTTACTGACAATGTACGTAATAATTACGATTACATTATTATTGACTCTCCGGCTGGAGTTGGAAAGGGTTTTGACACAGCTGTTTTACCTGCCGATATGTGTTTGGTAATAGCTAATACAGAGCCTACAAGTTTGCGTGGCTGTGTCAATGTAAGGAAAAAGCTTACAGAAATAGGCAAGGAAAATATTCGCCTTATTATTAACAGGTTTTCAAAAACAATGTTTAAAGAGCTTGCCTTTTACCCTGACCTTGACTGTATTATTGACGAGTCGGGTATTCAACTGATAGGTATAATAACAGAAAACAGACAAGTAGTTGCTTTTGTACAAAAGGGTTTAGCCTATAAGAAAAAATGTACGGCACTTGAAGCAATAGACAGAATTGCAGCAAGAATTGACGGTGAAAACGTGCCGTTGCTTATTTATTGAGAATATATACATTGTTCGTACAACATCTAAGAAAGAAGGATAATGATGAAAATAGCCATAATTGCTCACGACGAAAAGAAAGAATTAATGGTACAGTTTTGTATAGCCTACTGTGGTATTTTAAGCAGATATTCTATATGTGCTACCGGTACAACAGGTAAGCTTGTGTCAGAGGCAACAGGCTTGGAAATTCAAAGATTTTTAAGCGGTTCACAGGGTGGTGACCAGCAAATTGCAGCACGAATTGCCTGCAATGAAATTGATATGCTCTTGTTTTTCAGAGATCCTCTTAACCCAAAACCACAGGAGCCTAATGATATGAACTTGCTAAGACTTTGTGATATGCATAATATTCCTGTTGCTACAAACATTGCAACAGCTGAAATGCTAATTCATGGTCTTGAACGTGGCGACCTTGACTGGAGAAATATTGTAAAATAATAGGGCTTTGTACCTTGTAACTTTTGCAATATTATAGTAAAATAAAGCATTGGTAGGGGTGGACTTTGCTCTGCCCCTATTTTTTAATTTAATGTATGTAAATTAATTAATATAAACGGAGGTCTTAAAATGGCGCTTATAACAAAAAAAGTATATGGTGCAGAAGATGTATTGCCTAAAGACAGCCACAAGTGGCAGCTTGTAGAAGATATTATGAGAAGTGAAGCTGCAGCCTATGGTTTTAAAGAAATACGAACACCTGTTTTTGAACATACAGAGCTGTTTCAAAGAGGCGTAGGAGATACAACAGATGTTGTACAGAAAGAAATGTACACCTTTAACACAAAGGGAGGCACGTCTATAACGCTTCGTCCTGAAGGAACTGCCGGTGCGGCACGTGCTGTTCTTGAACATGCAGTATATAATGACGGTTTGCCAGTAAAGACATATTACTTTGATTCTTGCTACAGATACGAGAAAAAACAGGCAAATCGATACAGAGAATTTCACCAGTTTGGTGTTGAGCTTTACGGTGCTTCAAGTCCTGCGGCTGATGCCGAAATTATTAGTTTGGCAACAACTCTTTTTGACAGACTTGGTGTAGTTGATTTACAGCTCGAGATAAATTCTATAGGATGTCCTGTTTGCCGTGCAAAATACCATGAGGCTCTTAAAAAGTATTTTGAAAGCTATAAGGACAAGCTATGTGACACTTGCCTTTCACGTTTAGAGAAAAATCCTATGAGAATATTAGATTGTAAAAGTCCTGTATGTTCAGAAATTGCTAAAGATGCACCTGTTGTTTTAGATTACCTTTGTCAAGAGTGCAGTGATCACTTTAAAAAGGTTAAGTCTTACCTTGATGTTGCTGAAATTCCGTATATAGTTAATCCGAAAATTGTGCGTGGACTTGATTACTACACTAAAACAGTTTTTGAGTTTGTTACTACTAAGCTGGGGTCACAAGGTACAGTTTGCGGCGGCGGACGATATGATGGATTAATTGAAGAAATTGGCGGTACGCACACACCTTCTTTGGGCTTTGGTTTAGGTATGGAGCGTTTACTTGCGTTAATGGAAGAGCAAGGCGTTGAAATTCCAAAACCGCCTGCCTGCGACATTTATATTGCAGGTTTGGGTGAAGAAGCACAAAAAAAGGCGTTTACATTGACGAAAGAAGTTCGTGAAACTTCACTAATAGCCGAATGCGATATAGTGGGAAGAAGCTTGCGTGCACAAATGAAGTACGCTGACAAAATTGGGGCTAAATTCAGTATGGTTATTGGTGATAATGAAATTGCAGAAAACAAAGCTGTTTTAAAGAATATGGAAACAGGCGAAAAATTCGATGTTTCGTTAGATGAAGAGTTTATAAATGATTTCTTTAAGCATTACACAAGCTACCAGCTTGGTGGAACTGATAGCGAGCTTGATTTATCAAATATAATATAAATGAATTATAAAAATATTTAACACAAAAGGGGTAATTACAATGGCTGAATTTATGACAGGTCTAAAAAGAAGTAACTACTGCGGTGAGCTAAGAATTGAAGACTGCGGCAAAAAGGTTACTGTATTTGGTTGGGTTCAGCGTCAGCGTGACCTTGGACAACTGATTTTTATTGACCTGCGTGACCGCACAGGTATTTTACAGCTTGCACTTGACGACTCAACTGACAAAGCAGTTTTTGAAAAAGCCGCTTCAGTTAAAAGTGAATATGTGCTTGGTGTTGTTGGTACTGTAAGAGAGAGAAGTGCAAAAACAAATAAAATTGCTACAGGTGATATTGAAATTGCTGTTGAAGAATTAAGAATATTAAGCGAAAGCGAAACGCCGCCTTTTGAGATTGTACCAAACTCAACAACAGGCGAGCTTACAAGACTAAAGTACCGTTACCTTGATTTAAGAAGACCTGACCTGCAGCAGAATATTATGCTAAGACATAAAATTGCCAAGGTAACCCGTGACTATTTTGATGAACAGGGCTTTATTGAAATTGAAACTCCAATGTTAATTAAGTCAACACCTGAGGGGGCAAGAGACTTTTTGGTGCCGTCAAGAATTCATAAGGGAAGTTTTTATGCCCTGCCACAGTCACCTCAAATTTATAAACAGCTTTGTATGGTTTCGGGTTTTGACAGATATATGCAAATTGCTCGCTGCTTTAGAGATGAAGACCTGCGTGCAGACCGTCAGCCTGAATTTACACAAATTGACCTTGAAATGTCGTTTGTTGATATGGAAGATGTTCTTGCTATTGGTGAGGGTTATATTAAAAGGGTATTTAAAGATACACTTAATGTTGATATTCCTACACCGTTCCCAAGATATACATATAATCAAGTTATGGAGAGATACGGCTCTGATAAGCCTGACACACGCTTTGACATGGAGCTTTTTGATTTAACTGACGATGTTAAGGACTGTGGCTTTGGTGTGTTTAAAAGTGCTGTTGATGGTGGAGGAAGTGTTAGAGGTATTACTGCAAAGAACGCCGTTAAAACCTATTCAAGAAAAGAAATTGACAAGCTTACAGAGTATGTTCGCGGAATTGGTGCAAAAGGCTTGGCATGGATAAGAATGACAGATGACGGTATTGCCTCAAGCTTTGCAAAATTTATGACTGAGGACGAAATGCAGGCAATTCTAAAAACATCAGGTGCTGAAAAAGGTGATGTTGTTATGATTGTTGCTGACACAGAAAATAACACCGTTCTTTCAACATTGGGTGCTTTAAGATGTGAGGTTGCCAACAAACTTAATATTATTAAGGATGGATATAATTTCTTGTGGGTAGTTGATTTTCCGTTCTTTGAATATGACAAGGAAAGTGAAACATGGGTTGCTATGCACCATCCGTT
This sequence comes from uncultured Clostridium sp., assembly GCA_902471875.1. Lineage (GTDB taxonomy): Bacteria > Bacillota > Clostridia > Oscillospirales > Acutalibacteraceae > CAG-964. Next base: position 68,952 of record CABRLN010000008.1, on the reverse strand, counting down.
TACCTCACCTACCGACGAATGTATGGACACACTTGAAGAGGACAAGGGTAAGGTTTATGCTAAAGCGTATGATATGGTGCTTAACGGCATTGAGCTTTCTTCAGGTTCTATTCGTATTACTAACCCTGATTTGCAAAAGAGAATGTTCAGCTTGTTAGGATTAAGTGACGAGGAGGCTTATCAGAAGTTCGGATTCCTTACAGACGCATTTAAGTATGGAGCTCCGCCTCATGGAGGTATGGGTATAGGTCTTGATAGACTTGTAATGCAGATGATAAAAGCGCCTACACTACGAGATGTTGTAGCTTTTCCTAAGGTACAAAATGCGTCAGAACCAATGACAAATGCACCAAGCACCATTGAGCCTGTACAGTTAACTGACTTAGGCATTGCAGTTACCGTAAAGGAATCAGAAGAATAGCATAATTTTTGGGGTACGTAAAATGACCACTTTTAATAAAAGCCTGACCGTTTTAAATGATCTGTTTGGAAAAGATTATACCTTTGTATTGGCTACAGTGAAAGATGGTGCGCCTGCACAGCGTGTTGTTGACACATTTTATTGCGAACAGGCTTTTTGGGTTGTTACCTATGCTTTGTCAAATAAGGTAAAAGAACTAATGGTAAACCATAATATATCGCTGTGCAATACCTTTCATGTATTTAAAGGTAAAGCGTATAATATGGTTCACCCATTAAAAGAAGAAAACAAGAAAATTCGAGAAAAGCTGGTACAAGCCTTTGAGCCTTGGTATTTTGCACATAATAACGAACAAGACGAAAATATGTGCTATGTAAAAATTGTGCTTGAAGAAGGTTTTTTCCATAAAGATGGTACAGGTTATAAAGTGAATTTTAAAGAAAAGCAAGCAGAGGAATTTCCTTTTGCACCTCAAATTGAAATGATTATCTGAATTTTACATACTAACCTATAAAATGATAAGGTATGTGAATTTACAGGTATAGTATGGGCACAATCGCCAACAAAACAGGCATACAGGGTAACGCAAAGGTTACCTTGTATGCCTGTTTGATTTAATTAGTTGTTTTTTTGCCTGTGTTTTTTTCTTTTGCTTTTTCAGTTGATTTGGCTGTAGAAGCATCTGTTTTGCTTTCTGTCAGATGCATTCTGCCTTCATGGTCTGTGTAATATTCGCCCTTTGGCAAAAGCTGTGAAATTGGCACAATGTCGTAACCTTCACCTTTAATAGCGTCTATTATCATTGGTAAGGCTTCGGGAGTGTTTTTTGCACCATTATGCATCAGAATAATGCTACCGTTTTTAAGATTATTTTTAATACGTTCAACCATTTGCTGCGGAGAAGGGTCCTTCCAGTCAAGGCTGTCAATATCCCACTGTACACAGTACATATTAATGCTATTGGTTACATTTACTACGTTGTTGTTATAGTCACCGTACGGCGGTCTGAACAACACAGGGCTTTTTCCTGTAAGCTTTTTAACCTTTTCGTTACAGTCAACAAGCTCTTTTTTTATGCCCTCGTCTGTAAGCTGTGGTAAGTGAGCGTGTGTATCTGAATGATTACCTACATCATGACCACGCTTTGCAATATCTTTTACAGAGTCAGGATATTTGTCAACCCAAGCACCAACCAAAAAGAATGTGGATTTTACTTTTTTTTCATCAAGAATATTTAACAATGTTTCTGTTTGTTCATTACCCCAAGCTGCATCAAAAGATATGCTGACCTTTTTTTCGTCCTCTTCTACGCAGTAAATAGGAATTTTTCGTTCACTGGTAGATGCTGTAGCAACTTGATTATAGCTGCTGCTGCAAATAGCCAACGCTAATACACAGGCAATTAATACACCGAATGAAACAAAAAGCTTTTGCTTTGTAAATACAAAAAATTTCACCTGCTTCAACCTCCTGACATTATACTAATATATATGACAGGTGTGGTTGTTTAATTCTTTGCATAACTACTTTATTTTGTGAACTAATTATAATTTGAATAAATTCTTTAGCGTACAGCCTGCAATAGGCATCTATATAAACTATTTAATAAACACGACAGACAATGGAGTATTAGTGGGCATAAAAATATTTGTAAAATTTTGTTTATATATAAAAATAGTGACATATGACACTTGTAGATATACTTGTGAGTATAGTAAAATAATTATACGACAGAGTTAATATTAATATTGAGTGTGAGGTGCAGTATGTCTATATCTTTATTGTTTTTAAATGTATTGTCTTTAATACTTATGACAATAAGCTTGGTTGGAATTTTTCAATATACTAAAAACAACAAAATGGCACAAAGTTTCTGTATTTGTGAGATATTAGTAATTAATTGGATAATATGTCATATGCTTGACATGTTCAGCAGCAGTTTATCTGAAAAAGTAATTATAAACAACATCGGTTATATTTCAGTATGTGCCATTGCACCGGCATTCTTACTTTTTTCACTTTATTATGCAAAATCAAGACTAACAGAAAGTAAAATATTTAAAAGCTTAATATTTTTACCATCATTAATATTATATTGTCTTGAAATAACCAACCCGATTTTTGGTTTATTTTTTACAAGGTTCAGTGTTAGCAATGTTGTAGGTGGATTTGGCTTTTACGCTACGGCAGCACTTACGTATTGTGTGCTTATTTTAAGTCTTGGTATTACAATAAAAAGTAATATCAAAGAATTTAACCAAAAGAAAAAACAGATTTTTTTAATTTCATTTGCAGCTATAGTTCCGCTTATTATGAATATTTTGTCAGTAACCGATGTTCTTAAAATTGGTTACGATTTTACTCCAATCTCCTTTTCTTTAACTTCTATACTTGTATTTATAGCAGTTTACAAATATGAATTTATTTCTATAAATCCATTGGCTGTGGAACAGCTTTTAAGTTCAATGAGCGAGGCTGTGATGATTATAGACCAAAACAACAGACTTACTCATCTAAATCACTCATGTAAAAGTGCATTTCCACTTTTAAACAGCGAGGTTGGTATAAGTGCTGACATTTTATTTAATAAGCTCCTTACACAGGTTTCAAAAAGTAGTAAAAGTAACTTTACGTCAATGTATCATAACAAACAGGAGAATATCGTTACTTTAATTAAACTTAATGATAATAGATTTTTTAACGTAAAAAAGCTGATTGTAAACAACAAAAACAAGAGGATTGCACAGGTTTATATTTTTGCTGATATGACAGAATATTATAGTTTTACAAAGACGCTTTCTGATAAAAATAGTCAACTTCAGAAAGCGAACAGTAAGTTGAAAAAAATGAATTATATGGAAGGTGCCCTTGCAGTTGAAAAAGAAAGAATAAGAATAGCTCAAGAACTTCATGATTCGTTGGGGCACAATCTTGTGTCTATTATGACACTTTTAAAAATTACCACTATTAAAGAACAAAAGCAAAGCCGCGAGGTAGAAGAGGCTTTGTATTTATCACAAAACCTGCTTGAAAGTGTGCGTGAATGTGTGTCTGATATGAAGGATAGTTTGGATATTAGTATTGTCGGCAGAATTAAAAAGCTTATTGAAAGCAGCGAGATAATTAAAAATAGAGTAGAATTGTCAATTATTGGCAGTGAGGAGATTATACATAATTTTGCAGGTGACACAGTGTACAGTATAGTTAGGGAATCAATTACCAATTCTCTGAATCATGGTGAAGCAGACAAAATTAATATAATAATTAAATTTAATAGTCAAAATATAAGGCTGTATATTCTTGATAATGGCAAAGGTTGTAAGGATATTTACAAGGGTCATGGTTTATTAGGAATGCAGAATAAAGTATTAAATTTGAGTGGCCAGATAGAATTTAATTCATTGCCAAATAACGGCTTCACTGTAAAGGCAAATATACCGTTAGAGGAGGCTTGCTGTTATGAAAATAGTAATTGCTGATGATGTAGAAATTGTACGAAATGGATTAAAGACCATAATTGAACAGGACAGCGAATTAACAGTTTGCGGCCTTGCTAAAGATGGTAATGAGGCGTATAGTCTTTGTAATAAATTGTTGCCAGATATTATTTTAATGGATATGCAAATGCCAAATTGCGATGGTGCGCTTGCAACACAGAAAATTAAGCAGGATTTTCCCAACATTAAGGTGCTTGTGCTTACTACTTTTGACGACAAGCAAACTGTTGGCAAGGCTTTGGCAAGTGGTGCAGACGGATATATACTTAAAAATGTAGATGAAAGCAAGCTGGCGGCGGCTATAAAAAGTACAGTGTCTGGAATTAAGGTTTTGGGTGCAGATGTTTTTGACAATGTGAAAAATCGATTAATAACTGGTAATCGAAGCAGAAATATAGATATTACAGAGAGAGAAAAAGAGTTGTTGGTGTTGATTGCCGACGGGCTAAGTAATAAAGAAATTGCGGAAAAAATGTTTCTTTCAGCCGGTACTGTAAGAAATCTTGTATCAGCTTTGCTTGTAAAATTAAATTTAAAGGACCGCACACAGTTGGCTGTATTTGCTGTAAAGAATGATTATATATAGTTTTTGTAATAATTTGGAAAAGATATTAAGAATTGTAATTCAACGTAAACAATTATTACTAAATTATAATTTTGTTTTATTTGGTAATGTGCATCTTGAGTTAGAAACTTTTAAACCTAGTTTAGTATAAGTGTATTCTTTTTAAAATGTACTAGCTAAGTTTTAGTATAATAATATTTTTATATAAAAAGGTAAATCCGTAATTATCGCAATATTTAATAATAGCTGTACTAATACTGCTAATTAAAATTTAAGCTAAATACAGCTTAACATATATTAATTTAATATAAAGTAATTTAGAAAGGTATATATATATGCTTGGATATGACGCAATTATTTTTGATTTGGATGGTACTTTGTGGGACACAAAGGATTCATATTTGTATGCTTATCATCAAGTGCTTAAAAATCATCCGGAAATAACTGACATAAAAACTGACGAAGAAGTGCAAGGCACAATGGGATTAACACTTGATATTGTAGGTAAGCAGATTTTCGGCGACTATTTTAACATACCGCAGATAATGGCGGAATGCTTACAATACTCATGTGAATATCTGTTGGCGAATCCATCTACTATTAAAGAAAGTGTTGTTAAAACACTTAATAAACTGAAAAATGATATTAAGCTGTTTATTGTAAGTAATTGCCCAAAGGAATACATACAGGTGTTTTTGAAAAAATTAAATGATAATTCAATTTTTAAAGATTATCGTTATTTGACACCAATTACCTCAAAGAAAACAAATATTGCTGGTATTATTAATGACTACAGCATAAAAAAGTGCCTTATGGTAGGTGACTCGCATATTGACTATGAGGCTTGCAGCAGCAATAATATTGATTTTGCATTTATCGATAGCGGATACAGAACAGCCCAAAACTACAATTATAAGATTACAGGGCTATCAGAGTTGATTGATGTAGTCGATTTTGTAAAAAGACGAGATAAAATTTTAAGAGGTTGTTATTTTTATAAAATGCTCAATTACAACGATGCACAGCTGACAATAATGAAAAATAAACAGCAAAACGGTGCAGATTATATATTTGGTTTTTGGAGATATTCTTCTATAAGTGAAAACAATAACAAGTTAATGGAAGCTTTAGATAAATATTTAAAAGCTAACAATATTAAAAGTATTGTTGGTCCTGTTGATTGCTGTACATGGTTTAAATATCGTTTAGCCGTAGATTGCTTTGATTTAAAGCTATTGCCTGATATTGACAATTCCAGAGAACAGGTAGATTTTTTATTGGAAAAGGGTTTCACAAAAAAGTGTGAATATAGCTCTAAAATTTCTTCGTTGGATTATTCATTGTGGGAAAGGTTGAAAAAACTTAAACTCGACAGCAGTTATAGTGTGTGTACTTATCACAATCAGGAGTGTTTTGAGCATATTAAGGATATTTACGAAATAAGTATTGATTGTTTTGCTGATTCATATTTATATGTTCCAATAACATTTGAAAATTTTAAGGAGCTTTATGTTGATGGGTTGAAATGTCCAAATCCGGATGTTGTAATTATTTACCACCGCAGTATGCCCGTTGCTTTTTCACTGTGCTATGATGACAAATTTAATAATATGTATGTGTCAAAAACCGTGGGAATAAAAAAAGACTATCAAAATGGTGCACTTATTGGTAAGCTAACCTGTGCTTCCTATGAATGTATGCATAAAAAAGGATATAATCATGTTGTTCTCCATTTCCAAAATGATGAAAAACGTATATTACCAAGAATTTATAAAAACAGTATATTAAAGCAAAAGCATTACTGGATTTTTGAAAGAGAGGTTTAAATGAAGATTATACGCTGTAAGATCTGTGTCAATGACAGCACAGTAAAAAATATTTCATTCGATAAAAACGGAGTGTGCAACTTCTGTAACAGCTACAAGAAGATAAAGCGGCAAATCACAAGCTATGAGGTGTTGGAACAAAACTTTGTTAAGCGAATTACAAAAGAAAAAGGCAAGCACCGTTATGATGTTGCCTTGGGTATAAGTGGTGGCAAAGACTCTACCTTTGTGCTTTATGAGTTGGTTAAAAAATATAATCTAAATGTATATACCTATACTTTAGATAATGGATTTATGTCAGATGAAGCTAAAACTAAAATTAATAAGCTGGTTACCATACTTGGTGTTGACCATGACTATATTACTTGTAAGGAAAACCTGTTGAAAGAAATGTATCGTTATACTCTAAAGCATTTTCTTTCTCCTTGTATTGCATGCTCATATTTGGGTTATGCTGTCATGATTAATATAACCACTAAGGTAGATGCGGCAGTTGGTATGCACGGACGAAGCCGTCCGCAAATGTTTAGAATGTATGACGAAAATGCAGAAGACACCTTTAAGCCATTTGTAAAAATGGGTTTGCAGGATGTTGACACAATTGACTTTAAGGCAGTGTACCATAATGTACTGTCAAAGATAGATAAATATATCGACCCTTTGCTTTCACAAAAAATTAAAGATGAATTGTTAGCAGATGCAGAAAAATGCGGCTACCGAGATTTTATAGCTTATTTTTTGTACCATCCATACAACAAGCAGGAAATTATAGATTTTCTTGAAAAAGAAACTTTTTGGAAGGCAGAAAATGACAAAGAGCATTTTGATTGTAATATACACAATGCCGCTGAATTTATAAAAAACACCACTGCCAGACGGCTGCATATTTTACCTGAATTGTCTGTTATGGTTCGTGAAGGTACAATAAGCCGAAAAGAAGCGTTACAACTGGCGCAGGAAAAAAACATTCCTTACCCGAAAAAAGAATTTGAAAATATGTGTAAATATGTTGATATAAATAAAAATCTACTGCTTTTTAAAGCGAAAGTGTACGGTAAAAGGTGGTGGTAAAATGTAATTTGTTTTTTAAAAGGTATGTTACCACCATATTTTACGCTGTTGTTTTGTACACACTTGCCTTTTGCTGTGTTGCTGTACAGGTACAAGACATATTTTCAAATTATTTTTCAAACTTATTTTTTGTTATAATACTTGACAGCATATTAATGCGTACTATAGATGATATATATGATTATAACAATGACGTCACCAATAATAAAGTGCTGTTTTCAAAAGGGGTTTTGACAGCAATAGCAGTAGTCACAATTGTTATTTCTATAATATTATCTTACAGTTGCTTACCAATATTTAACATTATATTATTGGGAACTGTTACAGTAACAGAGCTTAATCTTTTTCAGCACAAAAAAGACCTTTCTATTTTAAAAACCGTACTGCTGCCGCTTTGTGTGTGTTATGTATTTTCTAATATTGGTTTTACTGCTGCAAGTATTGTGTTTATTGGTGTTGCCGCCATTGTTGGCATAGTGTTCTATATTGTAAAAAAGGGGTGATTTTGTGAAAATATTCAATCCATCTAAAGACAGACCAAAGCTAGAACTACTTGGCGGCAAAGCATATAACCTTGCCAGGTACAATATAAAAAGTACGCCCTGTTGGTTTTGCTTAACCTGTGAATTTTTTGAAAGCTGGCTAAATGGTGAAAGAGGTCAAGCTATAGTTTTAAACAAAGATTATAAAAAAGAAGATATATCAGAAATATATTCTATGTTGAAAAAAGGAGCGGTTTATGCTGTAAGGTCATCTGCAATTGATGAGGACGGTAGTGAAAATTCTTTTGCAGGTATTAACGAATCATTTTTAAACGTGCAATATAATGAGGTTTTACAAAAAATCAAGGAATGTTACCTGTCAGCTTTTAGCCAAAGAGCAATAAATTACCGAACAGCAAATGGATTAAGCACAGTTAACATTAAAATGGCTGTTATTGTACAAGAAATGATAGACAGTGACTTTGCAGGCGTAGCTAATACTATTAACCCAATAACCAACAACCCGGACGAAATTTTAATAAGCGTGGTAAAAGGACAAGGTGAAAAGTTGGTTTCAGGTCAGGAAAATTCTACAGATTATATAATAAACGGCAACGTTATAACAACAAACGGAGACGCCTTACTGTCAAAGAAAAATATTAATGATGTTCTTCTTCTTTGCAAAGAGGTACAAAGTAAAAGCAATAAATTTCAGGATATTGAATTTGCCATTAAGAATAACAAGATTTATTTTTTGCAAACCAGAGATATTACTCCATATAGACACATAGATATTTCACAGACAAGGGTTACACTTGATAATTCAAATATTATTGAATCGTATAATGGAGCTGTTACTGACCTTACCTTTTCGTTTGCACGAGAAATATATCAAAAGGTATATACACAAACACTAAAACTTGCAGGACTAAAAGAAAGCCTTATTGACGCCCTTACACCATCTTTAGCTGATATGTTAAGGTTTTATAATAACAGAATTTATTATAATATGAATTCATGGTACCACATAACAGCAATACTGCCTACTAAAAAATCGACAGATTATATGGAAAATATGATGGGTGTTGCTACGAAAACAACAAATGTAAAAAAAGAAAAGCTTTCATTTTTGCAGGTTTTGCAAATTGCTGTAATATTTATGAACAAGCTAAAAAGTATTGATAATGACTCTAATATTTTTATAGAGAAATTTGACAAGACAGTTATGACTAAAATTGGCTGTACCTTTGACAATATGTCACTAAAGGAAATTAAGGATTATTACCAGCTTTTAGAGAGTGAAATTTTAGACCATTTCACAACACCTGTTATTAATGACTGTGGTGCTATGTTTTATATGGGTATGCTGAAAAAAATGGTTTCTAAGTTTGACATAACAGATAAGGAAGGTTATATTGCTTCACTTATGGCTAAACAAGGCAATGTTGAAAGTGCAATGTCTGCGCCTATGTTTTTGGATATTGTAGAACATATTAAGTCAGACCTGAAAATTGAAAGTGATTTTAAGTACCTAAGTTCAGAAAAATTAAAAGAAAAATATTTATATAACTCGCCAATAAGCCCATATATTAATAAATATATAGTAAAATTCGGTTCGAGAGTAATGGATGAACTAAAGCTTGAAACAATTACATTGGTTGAAGATCCTACATATTTATTTGAAATGCTAAAGGGGTTTGTAGCAAACGGTCTTTCTTTTAATACTCAAGAGAAAATGAAAAGCTATAGTTACAAGGTTAGTACTTTAAAGCGTCGTAGATTTAATAAATTAGTTAATAAAACCCGATTTTTTATTAAAAATCGTGAACGACTTAGACTTAAACGAACCTACATTTTCTCAGTGGTTAGAAATATGTTTTTGGCCATTGGCAAGCATTTTGTTAAAGAAGAAATTATTGGTAATTACAGGGACATTTTCTTCTTAAAAAAGGATGAAATATTTAAAATTATTGACAGTGGCAAATATATATCTATGCAGCTAATTATTGAAAGACGAAAATTAATTTATGAGAAAAACAGAGAAAAAGAATTTGCTTCAAGAATTGTATTTTATGGTGATAACAGCCTTTCTGTACAGCAAAGCCATAGCCAATCAGACAACAGAGTGTTAAAAGGTACGCCGTCCGGCGCAGGTGTTGTGCAGGGTGAGGTGAACTATGTTACCAAACCGCAAGAGGCTTTTGCAGAGGGTAAAATTATTTTGGCATATCGTACTGACCCGGGTTGGGTAGTGCTGTTTCCGCTTTGCAAGGGGTTGGTTGTGGAACGGGGAAGTGTTTTATCTCACTCGGCAGTTGTAGCACGAGAAATGGGCATACCTGCTGTAGTAGGTGTTGCAGGTGCAACAAAAATTATAAAGGATAAGTCTGTTATTAAGGTTGACGGAATTAAAGGCGAGGTGTATTTAGATGTCTAAATATTATAAGGAAGAAAATTACATTCATTATTCAACCTGCCAAGAGGACGCTGACCTTATGGTAGAGTATGCAGACCATAATTATAAGGGAAATGCATTATCTATTGGTTCAGCTGGCGACAATTCCTTTGCACTGCTGACCAAAAATTTTAGCAATGTATATGTACTTGATAATAATCCATCACAAATTGCCCTTGTAAAGCTAAAGGCAACAGGTATTAAATATTTAAACTATGAGGATTTTTTGGTGCTTATTGGAATTGCTAAGGGGAACAGTGTAGCTGTGTATAATTCTATAAAGCATAATTTAGACAAGCAAACTCAAGACTATTTTGAACATCATATTTTTCTGTTTAGCAAACCGCTGTATAAATGCGGCAAATTTGATAATTATCTTAATCTATTTGTAAATAAAATATTGCCATTTATACATTCCAAAAAAACTGTGCTTAAATTTATGCAGTGCGACAACCTAAAACAGCAAATTGACTTTTACGATAATAAATTTAATACGAAACGTTACAGACTTTTGTTTAAGCTGTTTTTTTCTGAACATAATATGAAGAAAAAGGGCAGAGATAAAAGCTATTTTAATCATGTAAGCAGCAACATTGCACAAAACCTTTTTGAACGTGTTGAAATGGGTTTTAAAAACGTTTTAAATTTGAATAATCCATATATTCAGTTAGCAGCATTGGGTGAATTTAAATTTTTACCTTTTTATCTGAGAAAAGATAATTATCTGATTATTAAAAAAAATATAGACAGGCTTGTTTACATTGAGGGGGATTTCTCATCTATAAAAACATTAAACAAAGTGTTTGATTTTTATAATTTGTCTGATATTTTTGAATATGTGTCAGAGGACAAAACCGCTGAATATGAGGATATAATAATTAATCACAGCAACCATGGTACAAGAATTGTTTTTTGGAATATGGTAGTTAAGCGAAGCTTTAAAAGAACAGAGTTTAAAAGAATAAACAGCAGGTTTGACCTTTTAAGGGATAAGGCATTTTATTATTCAAACCAGTATATATACGAGGTGCAGTAATGATTATCCGGGATTTTTTTAAGGTAATAGAGTTAAACAAAAATAAGAATGCATTTATATTCAGAAAAGGAAAGACTCTTGTTTTTAAGACCTACCAAAATGTGTATGATGACATAATGAAAATGGCAAATTACTTTATAAGTATAAATATTTTAGATAAAGAAATTCTGCTGTTTGCTTTGCCGTCATATCAGTTCTACATAGCAATGCTAACCTGTATTTATCTGAAAATTCGAATAGTGGTTATAGATTCTTTTAAGAATAAAGAGAAGGCTAAAAATATGCTTAGCCTTACAAATGTTGATTATATTTTTACAGATAAAACTACAGGAATTTTAAAACCTTTTTATGGTCCTGCAAAAGGTTTTAAAACAATCGACATTACGAAATATACCTCGTATAGCAATACCTATGTAAACGAAGTAGAACAAAACAATAAAAAAGTGCTTGTTACATTTACATCTGGTACTACAGGTAGCGGAAAACTTATTGAACGCAGTATAGTTGACCTTCAAAGGCAGTTTGCTTTGGTTAGAAAGACAATAGATACCAGCAAGGCTCAAACGGTGCTGTCACTATTGCCCATATATGTGTTGGCTAATTTGCTTGTGGGCGTAACCTCATATTTAATCCATGGTAAATTTAATAACAAAAAAGCCAAGGTTGAAGCACCATATTTAAAGAAAGCAAAGGTAAATGCAGTAGCTTCATCTGTAAGCAAATATTTAGCCTTTAGAAGTCCAATGCCTCAAATAAAATACGCATATACAGGTGGCTCGTTAATTTCATTAAGGGACGCAAAAAGAATAAAAGAGCTTTTTCCCAATGCAGCTTTTACATATGTTTACGGTGCGTCAGAGGCAGTATTAATGAGTAAAACCAATTTGGACGATTATATAAACAATTTGCAAAACAACCGTATATGTGTTGGAAATATAGTAGAAGATATTAATATAAAAATATTAAATCCTAATGATAGTGGTATAGGGGAAATTGGAGTTAGCGGAAAAATGGTTTTGTCTGATAATGTGTATCATTCAACAGGTGATTTAGGCTATATTGAAAATAGTAAAATCTATTTGCTGGGAAGGGTTGCAAATTCGGAATATCTAAACAACTTATCATATTACTCATATGACATTGAAAATAAAATTTTAAACAGATTTGAGCAAATTAGAAAAGTTGTTTTTGTGCCAATGAACAAGCGGTATATTGTTTATGAGGGGAATATTGCCCCAGATAAGGTATCTAAGTTTTTAGGCGACGAATTTACGGTAAAGCAAATTACTAAAATGCCAATGGATATAAGGCACAACTACAAGGTTGACCTTAGCCGCGTGTATAAAATGTTAAATTAAGCAGGCGGTCAATAAAAACTAGCAATAAATTTTATGATATGTTCTTATGCTAAAGTATTGTTTACATATTAAAAATGAAACAACTCTTCAAGCAATACATGTAATTAATGCAAGCTTTTCGGTTAGGTTAAATTTACCTATTTTTATAAAATTAATGGCATTGCGTGAAACACGTACCATTTCTGCCAACGGTGCTTGTGAAATGCCATTGGCAGCACATACTTTTTTAAATGATTATTTAATTAAATTTTTTTCCATAAATATTCTTGCAAAATGGTAGGTAAAAGTTACACGAAATTTTTAATAAATTATACGGCTAAAATAGACTTGTTTATTTAATAAACTTACTATATAATTTATATAAAATTGTTATTTTAAATTATAGAAATTTGTTTAAACATGAAAGGAGTTTGTTTTTATGGAGAATCACTACAGAATAATTGATGAAAAAAACTGGAAACGTGCTACTCATTGTATGATTTTTAGAAATTGTGTTGAGCCAATGTTTTGTGTAACATTTGAGTTGGATATTACAAAATTTTTGAAAAAAATCAAGAAAGAAAAATATTCGTTTACAATGGCTATGGTATATGCAGTATCAAAATGTGCAAACGATATTGAAGAATTTCGCTACCGTTTTGTAAATGGAAAAGTAGTGATTTTTGACAAAATAAATACAGCCTTTACATATCTTGATAAAGAAACTGAGTTGTTTAAAGTAGTAAATGTTCCAATGAAAGATACATTGCCAGAATATGTACAGGAGGCTTCAAAAATAGTGGAAGAACAAGAAGAATATTTTACAGGTCCGTTAGGAAATGACGTGTTTCAGTTTTCTGCTATGCCTTGGGTATCATACACCCATATATCTCATACCAACTCAGGAAAAAAAGATAATGCTACGCCATTGTTTGATTTTGGAAAGTATTTTGAAAGGAATGGAAAAATACTTCTGCCTTTTTCTGTTCAGGTACATCATTCCTTTGTCGATGGTATACATATTGGTAAATTAGCAGATGCTGTACAAGGTTATTTAGATTGTTAATGGTATTATACACTTTGTTAATAGTTTATTAACATCTTTTTTATTTAAAGTGTTATTATATAGGTGTTAGTGGAATTATTATTTATAAATAATTCACTTGTATATGTAAATTTATTCATTTTGCATAAAATGAATATAAAAATTTTTATGTCAAAAATATTCTATTCGGAGGAGAAAAAATGGGAAGATTTACATTACCTAGAGATTTATATCATGGCAAGGGTTCTTTGGCAGAGCTGAAAAACTTAAATGGATCAAAAGCTATTGTTGTTGTAGGTGGCGGTTCAATGAAAAGGTTTGGCTTTTTACAAAAAGCTGTTGATAACCTGAAGGAGGCAGGGATGGAGGTTCAGCTTTTTGAAAATGTTGAGCCTGACCCGTCAGTAGAAACAGTAATGAAGGGTGCCGCAGCAATGTCAGAGTTTAAACCTGACTGGATTGTTGCAATGGGCGGCGGAAGTCCTATTGACGCAGCTAAGGCTATGTGGGCATTTTATGAATATCCTCAAACAACATTTGAAGATTTAATTCAGCCTTTCAGCTTCCCTACGCTGCGTACAAAGGCTAAATTCTGTGCTATTCCTTCAACATCCGGTACTGCCACCGAGGTTACAGCTTTTTCTGTAATTACCGACTATTCTAAAGGAATTAAATATCCTTTGGCAGATTTCAACATTACACCTGATGTTGCTATTGTTGACCCGGAGCTTGCAGAAACTATGCCGCAAAAACTGACTGCACATACCGGTATGGACGCTATGACCCATGCTATAGAGGCTTATGTTTCAACCTTGCACTGTAACTATACAGATCCTCTTGCATTGCACGCAATTAAGATGATTCATCGTGACCTTAAAAAATCCTACGACGGTGATATGAATGCCCGTGATAATATGCATGACGCACAATGCTTAGCAGGTATGGCATTTTCAAATGCTTTGCTTGGTATAGTACATTCAATGGCCCATAAAACGGGTGCTGCTTATACAGGTGGTCACATTGTACACGGTTGTGCTAATGCAATGTATTTGCCAAAGGTTATTAAGTTTAACTCAAAAAATGCAGAGGCTGCAGAGAGATATGCTGACATTGCAAAATTTATTGGTTTAACAGGCGATTCTACAGAGGCGCTTGTAGATGCCCTTATTGCTGAATTAAAGGCGATGAATGTTTCGCTTAATATTCCGTCTTGTATTAAAGACTATGAGGGGGGCATTATTGATGAAACAGAGTTTAACGAGAAGTTAAAGGAGGTTGCTGCACTGGCAATAAGTGATGCTTGTACAGGGTCAAACCCTCGAATTCCAACACAAGAGGAAATGGAAAAGCTGCTTGACGCTTGTTTCTATGACAAAGAAATAGATTTTTGATGAAATTAATCATAACATAAATATTGATACTGTAATTTTTATTTTCTTTTAGCAAGGGCTGCTTTATGCAGTCCTTGTTTTTTTATAAGTAGTTTTATATTAATAAATTAAGTTATGTTTTTACAAACAATTGGTAGCTGAAGCATAATTTTCTAATAATAAATTTAAGTAAATATAATTGATTAAAAATGCTTTATGAGCATTTTTATCAACTGATTGTAATATATACTGTAAGAAAATATATAATAAAATTAACTATTTATTAAAGTATTTTTACGATTGTTGGTATATAATATTTTATGAGGTGAATTATATGCGTAACTTTTTTACTAAGGTATCACAGTTTATGTATGGCAGATATGGTATGGACAAGCTGAATATAGGTTTATTTGTACTGTGGCTTATTATTAATATAATTAACACCGTTTTCTTTAGAAATTTTATTGTACAGTTGGTTACATACCTTATTGTACTTCTTATTATTTTTAGGTGCCTTTCAAGAAATATTTCACAAAGAAGTAAAGAAAACGATATTTATTTAAAATATTACTATAAGGTGAAACCTTTTTTTATAAAATTAGTTGAGTGGTTCAGATTGCAAAAAAGAAAATTCTCCGACCGAAAAACTCACCGCTATGTAAAATGTCCTTACTGTAAAGCTGCAATTCGTGTTCCTTTTAGAAAGGGTAAGCATACTGTAAATTGCCCAAGATGTTGTGAAGATTTTAAAATAAATATAAGATTTTAATTCTAAACAGTTTTGCATGGTGCTACATATTATTTAATGAGTAATTATCAACATAAAAGGAGAATTATTTAATGGATGAGTTGAATTATTGTTCAGTATGCGGTACAAGGTTGACTAAAAAGGAATGTGGTGATGAGGGTTTAGTTGATTACTGTGAAAAATGCAGAACTTTTAAATTTCCTATGTACAGTAGTGCGGTAAGTATGGTTGTTTTTAACAAAGATAAAAATAAAATTTTACTTATACAGCAGTATGGCAGTAAAGACAATATATTGGTAGCAGGTTATATTAACAAAGGTGAAACACCACAGCAGGCTTTAAAGCGTGAAATAAAAGAAGAAGTAAACCTTAATGCTATTTCTTGGAACTATAACAACAGCATGTATTTTAATAAAACTAACACATTAATTCATAACTTTGTTGTAGTTGTTGACAGTGAAAGCTTTTTGCTGAAAAAAAATGAGGTCGATTCTGCAAATTGGTACACCGTAATGGAAGCAGTTAACAACATTAAACCCAACAGCATAGCCGAAACATTTTTACTGGGGGCGTTAAAAGTAAGAGGATATATTTAAAATTTATTATATATGTTATAATTTAAGTAAGGAGAATTTGAGTATGTGTTGTATGATAAAATTAATTAAGAATATTTTAAAAGTTACAATTTTTATTGCAGGTTTATTTGCTATTCTAAAAATAGCAATGAAAAAGCTTGAGAAAAAGCGAATTATAAAAACCGAGTGGATAGCACAAAAGACGCCGTCAGGCAAAGGAATGAGATACGCAATGTCTGTATTAGATAAGGTTATAATTTCTTTTCAAATATAAGGTGATTAAAGCAGGCTTTAGTGTCTGCTTTTAATTTTATGATAATCTCTGATTTAAAAAATTTATCTGTTGATCTTCATATGTTAATTAGGTATTAGTATTAATTATTTTAGTTTATAATTATATAAAGACATATTGGAGGATGGTGTCCAATATTATAATATAACTATAAGGAATACTAAACAAATTTATTGTAAAAAGATAACAATTTATTATTTTAATGGTTGAAAATATCTTGCAAAAAATAGTAATTTATTTTATAATAACTTTAAGTAAGGTTTGAAATTTAAGTTTATATAAGGAGTTTATTGATATGTATAATGATATAATGGATTCAATAGGATTTGTCGGAAAATATGACAGCGATGTTGCTGAAGCAATGGGTGAAGAGCTGAAAAGACAAAAACGAAATTTAGAGCTTATTGCTTCTGAAAATATTGTTTCACCTGCTGTTATGGCAGCTATGGGCAGTGTTTTAACAAATAAATATGCCGAGGGCTATCCGGGCAAGCGTTATTACGGTGGCTGCCAGTGTGTAGATGTTGTTGAAGAAATTGCAAGAAAAAGAGCTTGTCAGTTATTTGGTGCAGAACATGCCAATGTACAGCCACACTCAGGTGCACAGGCTAATATGGCTGTTTATTTTGCAATGTTAAAGCCGGGTGACACAGTAATGGGTATGAACCTTAATGAAGGCGGACACTTAACTCATGGTTCACCTGTTAATATGTCAGGAAGCTATTTCAATTTTGTACCATATGGTGTTGACCCTGAAACACATTTAATTGATTATGATAAGGTGCTTGAAATAGCTAAAGAGTGTAAGCCGGCAATGATAGTTTGTGGTGCAAGTGCTTATCCAAGAGTTATTGATTTTAAGAAATTTCGTGAGATTGCTGACGAGGTTGGTGCTTACTTAATGGTAGATATGGCGCATATTGCAGGACTTGTAGCAGCGGGTGTTCACCCTAACCCTGTTGAATATGCACACTTTGTTACAACTACAACTCATAAAACATTAAGAGGCCCACGTGGCGGTTTGATTTTGTGTGGCGAACAGTACGCTAAACAGATAGACAAGGCTATTTTCCCTGGTACACAGGGTGGTCCGTTAATGCATACAATAGCAGCAAAGGCAGTTTGCTTTGGAGAGGCTTTAAAGCCTGAATTTAAGGCTTATGGTGAACAAATTGTTAAAAACTGTAAGGCATTGGCTGACGGTTTAGTTAAAAGAGGTCATAAGTTAGTAAGCGGCGGTACAGATAACCACGTTATGCTACTAGACCTTCGTGATACTGAACTGACAGGTAAAGAGCTTGAACATATGCTTGACGAGGTTTATATTACAGTTAATAAAAATACTGTTCCGAACGAGCCTCGCAGTCCATTTGTAACCAGCGGTGTTCGTATGGGTACAGCAGCGGTAACAACAAGGGGTCTTGTTGAAGAGGATATGGACAAGATTGCAGAATATATTTCGTTAATTATTAATGACTTTGAAGGCAATGCAGACGCTGTACGTGCAGGTGTTACAGAAATTTGTAAAAAATACCCTCTTTACGAATAATTTTAAGATACAAATAAAATTAGGAGGTAAGCACATAACGTGTTTACCTCTTTACATTTTATTAATAAAGTTAGGAGGATGGTGTTATGAAAAAGCCGTTAGCTGACAGAATAAGACCGCAAAGTCTTGATGATATTGTAGGTCAAAAGCATTTGCTTGAAAAAGGCAAACCCTTAAGAAACATAATAGATAATGCAGAAGATGTTCCTAATATGATATTTTATGGACCGTCAGGTGTTGGTAAAAGCACTGTAGCGTCATATATTGCAAAGCGTACCAACAAGCTGCTGCGTAAGCTGAACGGAACAACAGCATCTACAGCAGATATTAAAGAGCTTGTATCAGAGCTTGACACCTTTGGCGGTATGAACGGTATATTGCTTTATCTTGACGAAATTCAGTATTTTAACAAAAAGCAACAACAAACTCTGCTTGAATATCTTGAGAATGGTAGTATTACACTTATTGCATCTACAACGGAAAACCCATATTTTTACGTTTATAATGCTATTTTAAGCAGATGTACCGTGTTTGAGTTTAAAGCTGTGCCAAGTGCCGAAATTGAAAAGGCTGTACGACGTAGCTTTAACATTCTGTCAAACGAAGATAATATAGAAATTAATGTAAGTGATGACGCAGTAAAATATATATCAACAGCATGTGGCGGTGATGTGCGTAAGGCTATGAATGCCGTTGAGCTTTGCACATTATCTACCTTGCCCGAAAATGGTGTAAGGATAATTACGTTAGAAACGGCAAGTCAGCTTACACAGCGTAGTGCTATGCGTTATGACAAAGACGGTGACCAGCATTATGATGCTATGTCAGCATTTCAGAAATCTATGCGTGGGTCAGATGCCAATGCAGCAATTTACTATTTGGCAAGACTGCTGTCAGGTGGTGATTTGCCCTCAGCCTGCAGACGACTGCTTGTTTGTGCCTGTGAAGATGTGGGATTGGCGTACCCTCAAATTATTCCCATTGTAAAATCCTGTGTAGATATTGCACTGCAGGTTGGTATGCCGGAGGCAAAAATACCTCTTGCTGACGCTGTTATTATGGTTTGCAATGCTCCTAAAAGCAACTCTGCATATAACGCCATTGCATCAGCAACAGCAGATATTGAAAAGGGCTTGGTTGGAGATGTTCCAAGACAACTGCAAAACATGCATTATGACGGTGAGGACAATCCTGTAAAGGGACAGTTTTATTTGTATCCTCATGACTATAAAAATCATTATGTAAAGCAGCAGTATTTGCCTGATGAATTAAAGGACAGAGAATATTATGTTTATGGTGATAATAAAAACGAGCAAGCTTTTAAGGAGTATTGGCGCAAGATAAAAGAGGAAAATTAAAAGAAATCTTTTTACTTACACATTATGATTTATTTACCTGAATTATAATTTATGACAGAAAAATAAACGACACCTGTACATTCATTTAATGATGACAGGTGTCGTTTTAATATAATATTTATTTCTGTTTTGCAACAGCCCGTACTTTTACTTTAGAGGTTGTTGTGTTTTGCTTACCTTGCTGGTCTGACTGTAAATTTTCTTTTGCAACGGCAAGCATTAGTTTAATTCTATTTTCTTGGTTTACTCGTGTTGCACCCGGGTCGTAGTCTATTGCTACTATGTTTGCTTTAGGGTTAATTTCTTTAATTTTTCTAATCATGCCCTTGCCGCAAATGTGGTTAGGCAAACAACCAAAGGGCTGTGTGCACACAATGTTTGGGTAACCGCTTTCAGCAAGCTCAAGCATTTCACCTGTTAACAGCCAACCTTCGCCCATTTTGTTGCCTAAGCCTATTACACCGTCAACAAGATTTCTTATATGAGTATATTTACCCGGTGGAGTAAAGCCGTATTTGCTTGTATATTCAATAATAAGGCTTTCCATTTTTTCAAGATATTTAAACAGTATGTCAATAACCTTATATTTTATACGGTTACCGCCATAAAGCTTAATATCCTGTAAGCGGTTATCAACCTTAAAAAGTGCAAAGCCCATTATGCCCGGTACACAAACTTCACAGTCTTGTTCTTGCAGGAAAGCTTCAAGATTGTTATTGCCTAAAGGGGCATACTTAACATATATCTCACCAACTACACCAACCTTTACCTTTGGTGTTTTGTTTACCTCAATGTTAGAAAAAGACTTTGACATATCGTCAAGATTTTGCTTTTGCTGTTCAAGCTTAAAGCCTCTGCCTTCTTTAAACTGTCCTATAATATTTTCAATCCAGCTATTTACAAGTGCCATACTTTCGCCCTTGTTAACCTCGTAAGGCTTGGTTTGGTTACTTAAAAGCATAAGCGTATCACCGTAAACTAAAGCACCAATCAACTTTCGTACAATTGGAATTGACAAGCTGAAACCAGGATTGCTTTCAAGTCCTGAAAGGTTAAGTGAAATTATAGGTACAAATTCAAGTCCAGCCTTTTTAAGTGCCTTTCGCAGCAAATGAATGTAGTTAGAGGCTCTACAGCCTCCGCCTGTTTGTGTAATCATAAGTGCAGTTTTGTGAATATCATATTTACCGCTTTGCAGAGCGTGAATAAATTGCCCTATAACTAGAAGTGCAGGGTAGCAAGTGTCGTTATGTACATATTTTAAGCCGACCTGTGCAATTTCAGGTCCATCAGTTTCAAGCAGTTCTGTATTGTAGCCATATTCGTCAAATACACGCTTCATAATTCTGAATTGTATAGATGCCATCATAGGCAGAAGAATGGTATATTCTTTTTTCATTTCTTTGGTAAATAACAGTCTGCCTGTTTTATCGTATTTTAAAGTAGCCATAATAATCCCCGATTATTTAAAATTAATTTGTCTTTTTATCTTTTTGTTCCGCTATAGCCGCAAGCAAGCTTCTTAGTCTGATTTTTACCGCACCAAGATTAGTTATTTCGTCAATTTTAATTTGAGTGTAAATTTTGCCTTCAGATTCTAAAATATCTCTTACTTCGTCAGTTGTAATGGCGTCAACACCACAGCCGAAAGAAACAAGCTGTACAAGGTTAATGTCATCACACTGTGCTATATAATGTGCGGCAGAGTATAGCCTTGCGTGGTATGTCCACTGATTTAGTACGGTTGTTTTATACTTTTCAACCTTATCACTTACAACATCTTCTGAAATTATTGCAACGCCAAAGCTGGACATTAACTTATCAATACCCTTGTTAATTTCAGGGTCAACATGATATGGTCTGCCTGCAAGCACAATAATTTCTTTATTTTCGTGGCGTGCTTGTTCTATTATAGCTTCACCACGTGCTTTAATTTTATCCATATGGCGGTCATACTCAATGTATGCCAGCTTGGCAGCATTTTTAACTTCCTTTAATGTAATGCCGTCAAAATATTTGGTTAGTACCTCGTGGGCTTTTTTAGGAAAGTCCTTTTTACGGTGAATACCAAAATAGTCATTAATAAAAGTGATATTTTTTACATCCTTCATATTTGTCTTAATAACCTCTGAGTAGTATGCAACTACAGGACAATTATAGTGGTTGTCACTTTTGCCCTCGTCAAAGTTATATGACAGGCAAGGATAGAAAATTGTATCTATACCTTGGTTAATAAGAGTTTGTACATGACCATGCATAAGCTTTGCAGGGTAACATACAGTGTCTGACGGAATTGTCTGCTGACCGCTTGCATAAATTTTGCGGTTTGAAATTGGAGAGGTGTGAACCTCAAATCCCAGTTCGGTAAAGAAAGCGTACCAAAAAGGCAGCAGTTCGTAAATGTTAAGTCCCATAGGTAAGCCTATTTTACCACGTTTACCCATTTTGGGTTTATATTCTTTAAGCAGGTTTAGCTTGTATTCATATATGTTTAGGGTTTCGTTGGGCGCTTTTTTAGTAATAGGTTTTTCACAGCGGTTTCCGCCAATAAAGCGTCTGCCGTCAGAAAATTTATTTACTGTCAGTCGACAGTTGTTGCTGCAGCCGCCACAGTTTACAACGCTTATTTCATGAACAAAGTTTTTTAGCTGTTCTGCGTTTATAAGAGAACTTTTACCTTCTGTATATTTTGACTGTGCATAAAGTGCTGCACCATAGGCACCCATTAGACCTGAAATAGTAGGTCTTACAACCTGTACACCCATTTCTTGCTCAAAAGCACGCAGCACAGCGTCATTTAAGAATGTTCCGCCCTGTACAACAACTTTTGTACCCAGTTTTGCAGGGTCAGAAATTCGTATAACCTTGTAAAGTGCGTTTTTAACAACACTAAGAGATAATCCAGCTGAAATATCCTCAATAGTTGCACCGTCCTTTTGTGCTTGTTTTACAGAACTGTTCATAAATACAGTGCATCTGCTGCCTAAATCAACAGGTTGTTTTGCAAACAGACCAAGCTTTGAAAATTCTTCTATGCTGTAGCCAAGTGCATTTGCAAAAGTTTGCAAAAACGAACCGCAGCCTGACGAGCAAGCCTCGTTTAAAAAGATATTGTCAATGGCACTGTTATGTATTTTAAAACATTTAATGTCCTGCCCGCCAATGTCGATAACAAATTCAACGTCAGGCATAAACTTTTTTGCTGCAGTAAAATGTGCAACTGTTTCTACTATTCCATAATCTGCCCTAAATGCATTTTTAATTATTTCCTCACCATAGCCTGTTACAGCTGATGAGGCTATGTTAATATTAGGCGATTGCTGATACAACTTTTCAAGAAATTCTTTAATAATAGGTACAGGGTTGCCGCTGTTTGGCAGGTAGCTTGATGTTAATAGCTGACCCTGTTCGCCCATAACAACAGCCTTAACGGTGGTTGAACCGGCGTCAATACCTAAGAATACCTTACCATTATATTTGGTAAGATCTTCTGTTTTTACTGTCGCTTTTGCATGGCGTTCTGAAAATTCCTTGTACTCTTTTTCGCTTTTAAATAGAGGAGGGTTATAGGCAAAATTTCCGCTGCCATGGTAGTTATTAATTTCTTCAATTATTTTATCAAAGCTTACAGGTGTTTCGGCACACAATGCCGCACCGCAGGAAACGTAGTAAAGAGAATTTTCAGGGCATATACCTTTTGTGTTAAGTACTTTGTCAAAACACTTTCTAAGCTGCTCCATAAATGTAAGCGGACCGCCAAGATAAACCACTTGCCCTGTAATTTCTCTGCCTTGTGCCAAGCCTGCAACAGTTTGGTTTACGACAGCATTAAATATACTTTCTGCAATATCACTTTTTCTTGCACCTTGGTTAAGCAAAGGTTGAATATCTGTTTTGGCAAATACACCGCAGCGTGAAGCAATGGTGTAAATTTTTTCGCTTTGTGCAGCAAGACTGTTAAGTTCTTCAATAGGAACGTTCAGCAGCGTTGCCATTTGGTCAATAAATGCACCGGTGCCCCCTGCACATGAGCCGTTCATTCTAACCTCCATACCGCCTGTCAAAAAAAGAATTTTTGCATCTTCACCGCCAAGCTCAATAACAACATCTGTTCCCGGTATAAAGGTGTTTGTTGCTATTCTGGTTGCATAAACCTCTTGTACAAAGTCAATACCGCAGGTTTCTGCCAACCCCATACCTGCTGAACCCGAAATAGCTAGCGGTGAGTTGTCGCATTGCGGTACGGCTCTTTTAGCTTTTGTTAAAACATCTGCAATTTTCTGTTTAATTTGTGAATAATGTCTTTCATAAGTGCTGTATAAAATCTTATTATTTTCGTCAAGAACAACACACTTTACTGTTGTTGAGCCTACGTCCAATCCTACCTTCATAATAAATCCCCTTAATATTTACCGTGCTTAAAAACAATCCAATTTTTTAAGAAATTTTGCTTTTGAATAGAAAATAAATTGACAAAAAATTTTGTAAGCTTGTTATTATTGTTTAGAATTGATTTACAAAAAGCTATAAAATAAATTGTCTAAAATGCAATAAAAAATATTCTTTCATTTCAAATCTATCCTACATTATAGCACAGCAAAATTTAAAAGGAAAGTGTTAAAAAATGAAAAAAGGGTTAAATTTTAAGGGGGTTTTTAGCCAAAAATTTCTTTGTTATCGAAAAACAATAATAGCATTTTAATTTAAATAATTACTGACTGTAATTTTATAAAAATTTTACTTTCTTTTATGCTTTATTGTAATGTGTAATAATTATTGTACATCCTTTTGCATATTTATTTATAGGCGAAAGGTGGATGTAAATGCAGGTAAAAAGATTTTTAATAAACGGAGTATTTTTAACAGCCACAGCAATTATTACACAAACCCTTGGTATGGTATTCAGGGTATATATGAGCAATAGCATTGGTGCAGAAGCAATTGGTCTTTACCAGCTTATTTTGACTGTTTACTTTTTTGCGGTTACGGCGGTTACTTCAGGAATTATACTGTTGGTTACCCGTTTGGTTACCGAGGCAATTGCGTTGGGAAACAATTGTATGATAAAAAATATTGTACATAAATGTATGGCGGTAGCAATTTTAGTTAGCGTAATTATCGGTTGTGTGCTGTATTTTGGCAGTGATTTTTGGGCAGAAAATATACTAAAACAAAAGGGTGCAGAAATATCTATAAGAGTGTTGTCCCCAAGTTTGCCTTTTATTGCTGTGTCTGCCTGTATAAGAGGTTATTTTTTTGCAATGCGTCAGGCTGTAAAAACAGCAGGCGAGCAATTATTGGAGCAGTTGACAGAAATGGGTGTATTTGCATTGTTGGTAGGAACAATGGCACCTTTAGGTACAGCATATGCCTGTTGTGCCGTTGCTATAGGAACAACTGTTTCAGAAATAGTTACAGCTGTGTATTCTTTTGTATTGTACAAACTTGATGTAAGAAAAATAAAGTGCAAGGGCAAGGGCTTTGCACTTAAGAAACATCTTGCATTTGTAGCACTGCCGGTTACCTTAAGCGCCTGTCTGCGCAGCGGACTTAGTATAATAGAAAATGCAACAATTCCAAGCGGTTTGCGAAAATACGGACACAGCGAAAGTAAATCCTTGCAGGACTATGGCATGATAACAGGTATGGTTATGCCCTTGCTTGCTTTTCCGTCAGTAGTTATATTTTCATTTGCGTCCATAATAATTCCGGAACTTAGCGAGGTGTATGCAAAAACTGACAAAAAGCAAATACAAAACATATCTACAAATGTTATAAGAATAGTTTTTATGTTTTCAATACCTGTTGCAGTTATATTTTTCTTTTTTGGCAAGGAGCTGGGAATACTTATTTATAATAACGAAGCAGTAGGAAGATACTTATGTATGTTTGCGGCCCTTGTGCCTGTAATTTATCTTGATAATGTTGTTGACAGTATGCTAAAAGGTCTTAATGAACAACTGCACTACCTAACCTATAATATAATGGACTCTTTTATAAGGGTTGTTCTTGTTATGTTTTTAATACCTAAATACGGCTTAATGGGACTGATAATTGTAATGTATATTGGCGCTATTTTTAATACAGGGTTGTCACTGCTAAGGCTTATTAAGGTAGCAGAAATAAAAATAAAGGCGCTGTGGATATTAGCGCCTTTATTGATTACATCTTTGCTTTCGCTGGCTATAAAAGGAATTTTTTTCTGAAAATACCCGGTCTTTTACACACCGTAAAGCTGTTCTAAAATATATATTCCTGTTTTAGTTTTAAAGATTTTATTTTTAATATTTTTCACGGCGTCTTTGGTTAGATTATCTTCGTAAGCGTTTACCAGAAAATCAGCCTCAATAAGAATTTGATAATCTATGCCGTCAATGTTGCTGTATGTATGGTGGTGTCCAACTAAAAAGCAAACTCGGTTTATAATATCATCCTCAAGATTTATGCTTTTTAAAAGTATTTTTGCTTGAGCGGGTCCTTCCTGTTCTTGATATTTACCTGCACTGCTGTTGTATTTTTGTTCACTTATTTTAATTCCAATATCGTGAACAACAGCACTTATCTCTAAAATATACTGAGTTTTCATATCTAGCTGTTCACCCTTGCCAATAGCCTTGCAAAAGCTGAACACCTTTAAAAAATGATTTACTCTGCGGGGGTCACCGCTGTAATAGTTAATCATTTTAGAAATAACATCTGCAACATCTGTCATTTTATTTTCCTCCTTTGTAATATTAAAAAATTAGAGATTATATCCTTTTTAATACTCTAATCCAGTAATGAGCAGTTAAGGTAAGCTGTGAGGTTTGCTCAAGCTTTTGGCGGTTTTCTTTTTTTATTCGCCAAAAGTGTGGGGTCATCATAAGCAAGTTTTTAAGCTGTGAATTATCCAGTGTAAAACTAAACTGATTTTCTTCACGGCTAACCTCAGTGAAATTACTGTTAATAGTTGCAGGCATTTTATTTTGCTTGTAAACTTGGTCGTATATTATATGCTTCAGTTCAATTAAGTGATTGTTGCCTGCAATAACCTCAATTACATAACCACCCTTTTTTAATATTCTGCTGTATTCGCTTTCTGAAATGAGAGAAAACATTGCTGTAATAAGGTTAGTACTGTTGTTTGCAACAGGCAGACAGCCGGCAGTGGCTACAGCCCACATAATTTCTTTACTGCGGCTGCAAGCCATTTTTACTGCGTCCTTTGAAATATCAATGCCCATACAAATACAATTGTCAAGGGTGTTTTTTATAGCTGTTGTGTAATATCCCTCACCGCAGCCAATGTCAACAATTTGCGGTGTGTTTATACCATTTAACAGTAGGCATGCCTTGTTTGTAACAGCGCTGCAAATAGGATTATATATGCCGCTGCTTAAAAAATCACGCCTTGCTTTTAGCATTTCTTTTGTGTCACCAGGGTGGAGTGACTTTTTGTTTTGTACAGGCAACAAATTAACATAGCCCTGTTTTGCAATGTCAAAGCTGTGGTGTTTTTTACAGGTATAAGATTTTTCTGAAGCACTAAGTATAGTACCGCAAATAGGACATATTGTTTTTATAGATTTATTCATTTAATCACCAAATTTAAAAATATTAACACTATTATAAGACTTTTTAAAGGTTCATTCAATAGCAACATAATATATAAAATTTGACCATATATTTTATTGGTGAAAATTTTTTGGCAGGTGATAAATATAAAAAGGATTATTAGTTCTGTTCTGATAGTAGTTTTAATGCTGGGCTTGTTTTTAGTACTTACGGGAGTTTCAGAAAGCAGCAAGAGCTCATTTATAAAATACGCTGAATTTAATGTTTGCTATAATGCTCTTGAAAAAGCACTGGAATATGATATAGAGTCCAACAAGTCTGATGCTAAGGTAAAAATAAACTGGATTGATGTTTTATCATATTTAGGTGCAAAGTATGGTGGCGATTTTAAAAGCTATAAAGAAAAGGATATGACAGAAATAGTTGAAAAACTGCAAAATGACGAAAAAATTGAAGATTTGACTAAAAAAATGCAGTATTACAGCTATTACCATCAGGTTTACAGTGCTGTTCTGGAAGGCTTTACAGGCTGGTATAATACAGAAACAGAGGACGAAAATGGTAAAATATCAACCGTTAAGGACTATGGTTTATGCGTGTTTTCACCAATAGCAAAAACCTTCCCTTTTTCACATTACGATGACTTTGGAACAGGTCGAAGCTATGGTTATCAACGCAGGCATTTGGGGCATGACCTTATGGCAGCAACAGGAACGCCTGTAATAGCTATAGAGACAGGTACAGTAGAAATTATGGGTTGGAACCAATACGGCGGATGGCGAATAGGTATAAGAAGCCTTGACAAAAAGCGGTACTATTACTATGCACATTTAAGGCAGAACAGGCCCTTTAATCCTAATATTAAAGAGGGAGCAACAGTAAACGCAGGCGAGGTTATAGGATATGTTGGGCGTACCGGTTACAGCACAACAGAAAATACAAACAATATTGACACAAGCCATTTGCATTTGGGCATGGAGTTGATTTTTGACGAAAGCCAAAAAGAATGTGACAATGAAATATGGGTAGATATGTACGCCATAACACAGCTGTTAGAAAAGCATAAAAGTACAGTTTATAGGGTAAATGAAACAAAAGAGTTTTATAATAAATATAAGTTTTCACAAATAGAAGATTCTACTGGTAAAAAACAACAAAAAACGTCAAAGGAATAAGAAAAACATTAGAAAGCAGGCAATACTTAATTTAATGTTAATTCATTGACATATCTTTGGTATTTTATTAAAATAATATGGTACAAATATTTTTATACAGTGCTGACCAAAACAGCATATTTTTTGCTGTTTTATGAAATTAATGCAATGTATTATCTGGAGGAATATTAAATGAAAAAATTAGCAGTACTTATTATGACAGGTTTAATTATGGCAACTGCCATGTCAGGCTGCGGCAGTTCTGAATCAGCAAATGTAGATTTGGCCGCTGTTGTTGCAAGCATAGACTCAAGCTACCCTAACGAAATGGTGGACATAACCACAGTAGAAGATTTAAATAAATATTATGGCATTTCTCAGGATGATGTTAAAAGCTTTGCTGCCGAGTACAGCAAAAGCGGTGTTGACGAGGTTGTACTTGTAGAAGCTGTTGACGCTGACGCCGCACAAAAGGTTTCTGAAGCTCTGCAAAATCGTTATAACTCTAAAAAACAGCAGGGTGCAAGCTATAGTGCTGAAGATTTACAGGTTATTAACAATTGCTCTGTAAAGACAAATGGTAATTTTGTAAGTATGATAGTTTCTTCGGATGCAGCAGCTATGGAAGAAATTTATACAAAAGCACTAAACGGCTGATAAGGTGAGCATAAATGGCACAAAAATTTTGCACAAGACTTTTTCCGTTTATTTTATGTATAGTTATGATAATAACTTGCTGTGCTTGCAGTGCGTCGTCAGGCAGTTCAAAAGATTCCTCTTTTGTGTCAAAGCCTGAAAAAATAGTTGACGAAATTAAAAGTAAATGCGACCTGCCGGAAATGAAAGCAATTTCTAAAGAACAGCTTTTTACTTATTATGGTATTAAAGAAGATGATGTCGCTTACTTTTCAGCTATCGTTGCCGGAGATTCGTTTTCAAAAGATGAGGTTGCTGTATTTGAAGCAATAGATGAGGGCGAGGCTAACACAATTCGCGATAGTTTGCAAAAGCATTATGATAATGTTTTAAAAGAATGCGATGAATATTTGCCTGAGGAATACAAGATAGTTAAAGCCTGTAAGGTGGTTAAAGACGGAATTTACATAAGACTTTTTATATCTGCACAGGCAGAAAAAATGGACGAAATATACAATTCATATTTTTAAAAGGCAGTGGTGACACTTAACAAGATAAGGGATACGATTTTCAAGCAGATTTTGTATGAACAAAAATAACGGAGAAGGCTGTTTGACTATAGCTTGCCGAAAATTAATGTACATATAAAAATCTGGCGAAAATATATCCCTTTTTTAAGTTGTATTGCTTTTTATGGAGGATAATAAAATGGTATTTTCAAGCCTGCTGTTTATGTTTTTGTATTTGCCTGCGGTAATGTTAATTTACTACATTACACCCAGAAAATTCAGAAATGTAATGTTGTTAGTGGCAAACTTAATATTTTATGGTTGGGGAGAGCCCGTGCTTGTACTGCTTATGCTGTTTTCAACTTTTGTGGATTATTTTCACGGATATTTCATAGGAAAATATAGAGAAACAAATAAGAAAAAGGCTAAAATGCTTGTAGCATCGTCAGCAATAATTAATTTGGGCTTATTATGCTTCTTTAAATATTCCGGTATGCTGGCGGATACTCTTAATGTTCTGCCTTTCCTTAATATACCTGATTTCACAATACCGCTTCCTATAGGAATTTCATTCTACACCTTCCAAACTATGTCTTATTCAATAGATGTTTACAGAGGTGACGCACCTGTACAGAAAAATATATTCACTTTTGGTACATATGTTTCGCTGTTTCCGCAGTTAATTGCAGGTCCTATTGTAAGATACAAAGATGTTGCATACCAGCTTGACAACCGTCGTGAAACTCTTGACCAGTTTACGCTTGGGGTAAAGCGCTTTATGGTTGGTTTGGGCAAAAAGGTGCTTATAGCAAATCCTATGGGCTTGCTGTGGGATACACTAAGGCCAGAAATGGCAGACAATGGCGTGCTTGGCAATTGGATAGCAATTATAGCTTATAGCTTTCAGATATATTTTGATTTTAGTGGTTATTCCGATATGGCGTGCGGTTTGGGTAATATGTTTGGCTTTGAATTTCTAAAGAACTTTAATTACCCATACATTTCAAAATCAATTACTGAATTTTGGCGAAGATGGCATATTTCGTTAGGTACATGGTTTAGAGATTATGTTTATATACCTTTGGGAGGTAACCGTAAAGGCTTAAAACGAAATATAATAAATATTATGGTGGTTTGGGGTTTGACAGGCTTATGGCACGGTGCAAGCTACAATTTCATTTTGTGGGGGTTGTACTTTGGCGTTATATTACTGTTAGAAAAGTTTGTTCTTAATAAGGCTCTTGAAAAATGTCCGTCAGCTGTAAAGCACATTTACTCGTTAATACTTATTGTGTTTGGCTGGGCGCTGTTCTATTTTGAAGATATGGGCGAACTTGGCAGTTTTATAATAAGCATGTTTAATGTGTCAAATGGCATATTAAACCACAGTGCTATGGTAACCATAATGCAATTTTTACCGTTGCTTATTGTGGCAGCTGTGGCATCAACACCTTTGGCGATGAATATTTATAATAAAATAAAATATTATAACTGGTGCTGGATTCCTGAAACAGCTATTACAGCTTTAGGCTTGTTTATTTGTACAGCTTCATTGGTAAGTAATTCTTATAATCCTTTTCTATATTTCAGATTTTAATTTAAGAAGGAAGGTGCAGAAGTGTAATGAAAACAACAAAACCACAGAACAAAAAGCATTTTACACAGTATATAGTAACATTTGTTTTTCTGGCTTTTCTTTTTGGTATGGCAATTTTATTTGTTGTGCTGCCTAAAAAAGCATATTCGTCAAATGAAAAAAGATATTTGGCAGAAACGCCTCAATTTTCATTTGAAGCTTTAATAAATGGTAAGTTTACTGACGATACAGAAAGCTATATTACCGATCATATTCCTTTTAGAGATTTTTATGTAGGTGCAAATGCATATTACAACCTTGCCTGCTTAAGAAATGGCTCAAATGGTGTTTATCAGGGAAAAGACAATTATTTGATTAATGACCCGGTTGAAAAAGAAAATAATGTTGAAAGGAATATAAAAATTTTTGCTGATTTTGTAGCAAATAACAATATCAACACCACCTTAATGGTTGTGCCAAGCACAGGCTACATAATGAGCAACAAGCTGCCATTACTGCATAATAATTACCATGATGATGAACTGTTTGATGTAATTAACAGCAACAAGGGCGGTATGGACTTTATTGACCTTAGAGAAAGCTTTAAGCAATCAGCTGCACAGAATAAACAGTTGTATTACAAAACTGACCACCATTGGACATCGGAGGGTGCATTTCTTGCCTATAATGAATATTGCAGACATAAGGGTGTACAGGCTACATCACAAGGTGAGTATTACATAGAAATATATGACAAGTTTAAGGGTACTACATATTCAACAAGTGCTTTGTGGTTAAATTCTAGTGAAAATATTGAGGTTTGGGAAAGCACAAGACTGGGTGATGTAACGGTAGAAATTACAGAAGGCTTTAATACAACCACAAGCAACAGTCTGTTTTTTAAAAATCATCTTACAGAAGATGATAAATATCCTGTTTATTTAGATGGTAACCATGCACTAACAAGAATTAAAAACAGCAATGCACCGCAGGATAAAAAGCTGTTGGTTATTAAAGATTCTTATTCACATTGCCTTGTTCCCTTTTTGGCTGATAACTACGGTGAAATTCTTATGGTAGATTTACGATATTATAAAGATTCTGTTTCGGATTTTATAAAAAAAGAAGACTTTAACGAGGCTCTTGTTATTTACGGTTTGGATAACTTGGCGACAGACACCGATATAAGCTTTTTGAAATAATTGTTATTTATGTATTAACACTCAGGCTTTGCATGGCTTGAGTGTTTTTATATAATTTATATCAGTAACGTTTAATACTAATATGAATACATTTATTTCTTGACAGTAGTCATTAATGATTTTATAATGGTTAATAGGCAGAAAGCCTTATAAATATGTAATATATTCTAGGGATGTATAAATATATTATTTTAAAGTTATGTTTTTGAAAGGATTGTTTATAATGAAAAGTGATGCTATAAAAAACGGTTCACAAAATGCGCCGCACAGGACCTTGTTTAACGCCCTCGGTTTTACAGCCGAAGAACAGAAAAGACCCCTTGTAGGTATTGTAAGCTCGTTTAACGAGATTGTACCGGGTCATATGAATATTGATAAAATTACCGAGGCTGTTAAGCTTGGTGTAGCTATGGCAGGCGGTACGCCTGTTGTTTTTCCTGCTATTGCTGTCTGTGATGGTATTGCAATGGGACATCAGGGCATGAAATATTCTCTTGTTACCCGTGACCTTATTGCTGACTCTACAGAATGTATGGCAATGGCACATGGCTTTGATGCTTTGGTTATGATACCTAACTGTGACAAAAATGTACCTGGCCTTCTTATGGCTGCTGCAAGGGTTAATATTCCGACAATTTTTGTAAGTGGTGGTCCAATGCTTGCAGGTACTGTGAACGGATGTAAGGTTAGCTTTTCTGCGGCTTCTGAGGCTGTTGGTGCTTTTGCAGCAGGCAAAATTTCAGAAGAAGAGTTAACAGAGTATGAGGAAAAAACCTGTCCTACCTGCGGTTCTTGTTCCGGTATGTACACAGCAAACTCTATGAACTGTCTTACAGAGGTTTTAGGTATGGGCTTGCGTGGCAACGGTACTATTCCTGCTGTATATTCTGAAAGAATTCGTCTTGCTAAAAAAGCAGGCATGAAAATTATGGAGTTGCTTGAAAAGGATATTCGCCCTCGTGACATTATGACGCAAGAGGCATTTGAAAATGCACTTACAATAGATATGGCTTTAGGTTGCAGTACAAACAGTATGCTTCATTTACCTGCTATTGCACATGAAGCAGGCATTGATATTAATCTTGACATAGCGAATAAAATCAGTGACAAGGTACCTAATTTATGTCATCTTGCACCTGCCGGTAACCACCATATGGAAGATCTTAACGAGGCAGGCGGTGTTTATGCAGTTATGAATGAAGTTAATAAGCTGGGTTTATTACATACCGACTGCATAACTGTTACAGGTAAAACAGTGGGTGAAAATATTGCCTTTTGCAAAAATAAAAATCCTGAGGTTATTCGTCCTGTCGAAAATCCTTACAGCAAAACCGGTGGTATTGCTGTATTAAGAGGTAACATTGCACCTGACTCCTGTGTAGTTAAAAGAAGTGCTGTGGCACCTGAGATGCTTGTACACGAAGGTCCTGCAAGAGTGTTCGATTGTGAAGAGGACGCCATGAAAGCTATTATGGGTGATCAAATTCACGCAGGTGATGTTGTTGTTATTCGTTATGAAGGACCTAAAGGTGGTCCGGGTATGAGAGAAATGCTTAATCCTACATCTGCAATTATGGGTAGAGGTTTGGGCAGTACAGTAGCACTAATTACAGACGGTCGTTTTTCAGGTGCTACAAGAGGTGCAGCTATCGGACATGTATCTCCTGAAGCAGCAGTAGGCGGACCTATTGCGCTAATTAAAGACGGGGATATCATTGCTATTGATATTATGGCTAATACAATTAATGTTAAACTGTCTGAACAAGAGCTTGAAGAAAGAAGAAAAGAATGGAAGCCTAAAGAACCACGAATCAAAACAGGTTACCTTGCACGATATGCTTCAATGGTTACATCAGGCAATACAGGTGCTATTCTTGAAGTAAAATAAAAAATTCATATATTTATATTTAAATAACATCAGCCCAATATTGTAAGGCTGATGTTATTTATTTTTTAATTTATAATTTTTTCCAAATATGTTAAAAGCAGTAATGGGTTAATATGTATAATCTTTTGTGTATTGAGTATTTCAATAATAAATGCTGTATAGATACTTTTGCTATAAATAAAAATGGGTATTTATTTGCAAAATACTATTTTATTTCTTACAATTCAAGATAAAATTTTAGATGCATCTTTTAATGTTATAATTTTTTTGATATAATCAAAGTAACTAAATAGGAGTGATGTTAATATGGCTATTATTTTTGATGCACATGCACATTATGATGATGATAAGTTTAATAATGACAGAGAAGAACTTTTAATATCTATGAAGGACAAGGGCGTAGGGGGTATTGTAAATGCTGCTGTGGATATTGATACCTCGAAATGGGCAATAAGCTATGCAGATAAATATGACTTTATGCATGCGACGGTGGGTATTCACCCTGAATGTGCAAAGGATGTTGAAGGCGATTATTTAAGTCAACTTGAAGAACTGGCAAATCATAAAAAGGTAGTGGCAATTGGTGAAATTGGTCTTGATTATTACTGGGACGAAGTGCCAAGGGAGGTACAAAAAGAGGTGTTTGTTAAACAGCTTGAACTTGCAAGAAGGCTAAATTTGCCTGTAGTAATACACGACCGAGATGCTCACGGTGATACTATGGACATCTTAAAGCGATATAAACCAAAGGGAATAGTTCATTGTTTTTCAGGTAGCGTTGAAATGTGCAAGGAGGTTGTAAAGTTGGGCATGTCTGTTAGTCTTGGCGGTGTAGTCACCTTTAAAAATGCAAGACATAGTGTAGAGGTAGCAGAATATATTCCTCTTGACAGATTATTGCTTGAAACTGACGCACCTTATCTTACACCTGTTCCTTTTAGGGGTAAACGCTGTGATTCTTCCATGATTAAATTTACAGCAATGAAAATTGCTGAAATTAAAGGTATAAGTCTGGAACAGCTTTTAGATATAACAACCGAAAATGCCTGTAAGATTTATAATATAACATTATGAACAGGATAATTAAAGTTAATGCTATACTGTTGTTAGCAATAATATTAATTGTAACGGAAGTGTTTTCTTGTTATGCACAAGAGACTTTATCAGGCAGTATAAATATTCCGTCACAAGTAACCAAGAGCAAGAATTTTACAGCTGACATTTATGCACAATATCCCGGAAAAATAGGTGTTGTTATGTTTACTGTAGTTTATGGTAACGACATTGAATATAAAAGCTGTAAAGTTTCTGATGGCAGCAGCGGCTATATAGAAAACTCGCAGGAGGATAATACCATTAAAATAATCTATATTAATACTGCAGGATTAGATATAAACGATAGGCACAGCTTAGTGCAAGTTGTGTTTAAAGCAGGCAGCAATAATGCAGACAGCTATGTAGAAGTATATACCTCATATTCTACAAATATTGATGAAGAACCTCTTATAGATAATAACGGTGAGCATTATAACATAGAAATAACAGATAAAGCTGTTGAAAATCCTCCTTTAGCTTCGGGTACAGCGGTTGAAAGAAACATAAGTTCATCTTCAAGGGGGGCTCAACACAGTAGTTCCGGTTCCGGCTCTGCAAGAGAAGGGGCAGTATCGTCTGGTACATTAAAGAACAGCAAATCAGCTAATAATACTGACGGAGATGATGAAATTCCAAGCGGAACCGACACCCAAGATTCAACCACGATTAATGTCTCATCGCAGAACAACAATTTTATGATTTTTGCAGCAGGTGGTATATTTGCGTTAGCTGTTGCAGTTGTTGTATTATGCAGTTATGTAATGGGAAAAAAGCACAAAAAACCAGAAAATATCTTGCAGGAAACAGGAAACGAAGATAATACTACATAATTACAATGTTATATGTTGTGTTAAAAAGGTGTTTACAATTTATCGATAAAAACTATTTGCTATTTGTATATACTGCTGATATAATAAATATATAATGCCGTTGTTTAGGAGGAGAATAATACATGAAGATAGATTTTGAAAAGGTTTATTTTGATGAAGCCGGAAAATACATATTGTTCAGGTCAAAGCCTGAAAAATATTATTTGTTGAGAATTATGGATTTTAATGGTGGTTTGCGCTTTGGAGATACCATTGCAAACCCTGAAATTATTCAAAAAGGAAGCTGCACTATTGGTGAGTATTTACTTACAAAAGAGGAGTTTGACCTGTGGGATACAGATGAAGAGGCTTTTAAGGCATTGGTTGGCACATTAAGTACAGGTGCACCATCAGACAGATTGCTGAAAATGTTCTTTCAGGAAACACCACAGTCACAGCCTGTACCACTAAAACCTAACCTGGGTCAGCCAACAGGCACAGAGCCAAATTTGGTGGAACAAATGAAAAGTGATTTTCAGGCTGAAAGCAACGCCGGCATTAGTAAATTTAAAGAATTTCTAAACGGAAAAGATGAGGATATTTATTTTGTTCATTCAAATCACTTAAATAAAATGTTTCCTGCCATTGATTTTGAAGGCAAAATCTTTTTTGTAGAGGGCGAGACGGAAGCTAAGAAGCTGGTTGAAGCTACAAAAATGTTTGGTAACCAATATTACAAGGTTACATCTGAGCAAGCTAATGAAATTATTAAAAATTGTAAAAAATACGGCGTATTTAAAATAATTTTCTGCCTGGCTAATGGTGGTGCTTGTATTTTTGACCGAGATGTTTTGTTAGGTGAACCTTCTGATGACAAATGGAAAACTTATAATTCGCCTATATATAATGCCTTTATAAGATGTATAGAGTGTGCGGGTATTGACAATCCACAGGTAAAAGCTAATCTTATGACTCTTACAAGTCAGTTGAGCCATCAGATTTTTAAAACGACCTTTTTGCTTCCTCTTACAATTAATGCAGAAGAAAAGCCAAACACTATTGTTTTATCTAGGGCGGCTGAAAATTTTTATAACCAAAAAAGTTTTGTTCACTTAGGTGCTGAAAATTGTAAATATGAACCAATTGAAGGTACTGAATTTGCAGCCGGTACACTGACAAACACTAAAGATAAAAGTCATGCATTACCATTGTTTACCGACTATGACGAGTTTAATTTAATGTTTAACGGCAAGGCTGTACCTATTGCTGTTTCTCTTGAAGAGGCGTATTCTATGCTGAACGATAATTGTAAAGTTATTATTTTTAACCCGTCAACTTTAGGTTTTATTTTTACAGAAGAAGCTATGGTACAGCTTAAAGATTTAAGTCAAAAGCCGGTTACTGTGTTTAGACCAAGTGCAGAAAAGCCGGATGAAGAAAAGCCAACAACTGTTACAATTCCTGAAGTACCTCGCGAGATTTCTACAGAAAATATTTTACATATGGTAGCAAACCAAATAAATCATAGCGAGGCTGTTAAGAAGGAGAATATAACCTCAAATTCTGAACGAAAGCTTGAACTTGTAAAAGACGCTGAAGACGAAATAGCTGACGCTGACAATGTCGCAGAGCAAGATATGGCTGTTGAAGATGAGTTGGATAATGATGTAAAAACAACTAATGAAGACGTTGCAGAAACTGTAACCGAGCTTGCGGATAAAAAAAATATTGAAGAAAAAGAGAAACAGTCGGAGAGAAAAGCTGGTTTCTTTAGCCGATTCAGAAAGAAAAAATAATTTATTTGCATATTTAAAATAGGGACAGCAAGCAATAAGCTGTTCCTTTTTCGTTACATAAATAATAAGTATAATATAATTTTTTACTACAGGAGATTATAAAGGTATGAACGAACGTAAAAAAAATATAGTGTACAATCTGGCACCGTATATTTTACTTTTTTTAATAACAACTGCCATTTTGTTTACGGTGTATGCCATTAAAGGTATTTTTCCTTTTGGTGACAGTTCTATAACCTATGCAGACTTTGCACAGTCATACGTGCCACAGTTTTACCATTACTGGGATGCTTTGCACGGGCTTAAGGACCCGTTTTTTGATTGGTATTCTGGCACAGGAATAAGTATGGTTTCAACAGATATGCTGTCACCCTTTAATATTTTCTTTTTGTTTATTCCACGAGAGTCTATACTGGACAGTATGTCGTTTTTCTTGGCCTTAAAGGTAGTAGTGTCTGCAATATGCTTTTACTTATTTGTTAATAAGGTGTTCAACAAAATTGATATAGGTTATAAAATAGGCTTTGCCGTTTTATATTCTATGAGCGGTTACGTGCTTCAGTACTACAGTAATATAAAGTGGCTTGACATTGTTGCGGTTTTTCCTTTGCTTATGTTAGGCTTTTACTACCTGATGAAAAAAGAAAAAATTTTGTTATATACAATAAGTCTTACAATAATTATGCTTGAAAATTTTTATGTAAGCGTACAGGTGTTAATTTTCTTGTTGTTTACAGGCGGTTTGTATATTATTCTTATTGTTAATAAAAATGAGAAAAAACATAAATCCTTTAGTCTTGCTCTGGGTACAGTTTTAGGTGTAGGGCTTTCAATGTTTAAAACGCTGCCAACCTTTTTAACCCTAATGGGTTCTTCAAGAGGGGAGGGAAATGCAAGCAAAAACTATTTTGATATTATAAATGTTGTATTTAAAGATAAATTAACTACCAATGATATGAATAAATGGTTTATGTTTATGGGCTTAGAACTTGCGGTTTTGCTGTGCATTATTTTAATAGCAAGATTTATTAAACATAAAAGGGCAACGTTGTTTTTTGTTGGAGAGATGCTTATTGTCTGTTTGCCTATAATTTTTGAAGGAACAAACAAACTGTGGCATACGGGTTCATACACAGGCTTTCCTATGCGTTCTGCCTTTACAATAGCATTTGTTTTTATTACCGGTGCTTGTTACTGTATCAATTACGAAAGTGAATATAAACAGAGTAAAAGGCTGAATACAGATTTTACTACTGAAATTGGTTGTACAAACAATTTGTTAAAAGTTGATACGGAAAGTGATTTTGAGAGTGTGTCTGAAAAAGATGAAACAGAACTTGACACTGTTTATAAAAAAGAAAATAAAGTGAAAGCTTTGTTTATAAAGCTTAAAAATAACATAGTTGTTTCTGTAATTGTCAGTATTGTGGCTATTGTACTGGTTTGTTGTACAATACCATGGCTGTTAGAGGCAAGTAATATTATACAAAGATATGGCAGTTATTTTCTTAATACACAAGATTATGCTATACCAAAAGCGTATTTAACGGCATCCATTGTTTTAATTGCCGCATTAATACTTATTTTATTTACAAAAAAATCAAAGCTGAAAAGCTTGTGTATTGTACTGGTGGTGGTTATTCCGCTTTCAGTAAGTACATATTCGTTTATAGGTGTTAAAACCTATGTTTATCCTGAGCAAAATCCACAGTTTATAAAAGATGCTGAAAATATAAATGATGTTTTGCCGCAAGGCGAAAGTGTACTTAACAGGGTTAAAAATGACGATAACTCGCTTAATACTAACTAT
Organism: uncultured Clostridium sp.; assembly: GCA_902471875.1. GTDB lineage: Bacteria > Bacillota > Clostridia > Oscillospirales > Acutalibacteraceae > CAG-964. The sequence goes on along the minus strand of CABRLN010000008.1, from coordinate 29,296 downwards.
CCGTTTATTTTACAAAGAGGTGCTTTAAGCAACTGGACCCATACAGTGTCGGGAGATTCTATTAAGGCAATGAAAAGCATGGGTTACAGCAGTGCCTATACACGTATGCTTGACACAGGCGGTACGCTGCTTACTGATGCTGTAATGGGAATAAAAAATGTAATAACAAAACAAGTTTTAACCGAACCTGCTTATACACTACAGCAAAAAGCAGGAGAATATAACTATTATACTTATAACTATTCGTTGCCGACATGTTTGGTAGCTAATAGTACTATTGCAAATATACAAACAAATTCAGCAGAAATAGCAAAAACCAATAATTTGCTGTATCATAGCTTTAGCAGTGATACTGAAAATATTATGGAGATTTTAGAACCCCACTCTAAGCTTGGCTGTTTTTATAATGTAAGTCCCAAAGTCAATGGATTAAAATATATTGTTAAGGTTACAGGCGATAAAATGTTGTATTTTAAGTCGGCTAAAAAAAATATTTCAATAACTGTAAACGGAAAAGCTGTTGCAGTACCAACATATTTGTCCGAAAATAAAATTCTTTATCCGTCAGAATTTAATAATAATGTTATTTCACTGGGTAACTTTACAGATGAAATAGTTACTATTGAATTTACCGGTGGAACACTGACAGAAAATGATATTATACTTTATGCTTTTGATATTAACAAGCTGATTAATTTATGCAATGAATATAAAAATAATTATGATTATGTTGCTTTTACAAGCTCATCATCTCTTGAGGTTAAAGTAAATACCCATTCAGACAGTAATATGCTGTTTGTTCCTGTAAGCTATGACAAAAGCTGGACAGCTACTGTTAACGGTAAGCCTGTTAAAATAGAGCCGGCAGTAAACGACGGCTTTATGGCAGTGCCGTTGGAAAACGGTGTGAATAATGTGTGCTTACAATTTTCCCCTAATGCAATGTCAATTGGTGCGGTTATTTCATTAATGATGCTGGCAGTGCTTATTCTACTTGTTTGGTTGAAGGAAAAGAAAAGTATTTCAAGACCTCCGCAGGCTGTTTCAGTTATATTGCAGGGTGTACTATATATTGTTTGGTTTATTGCATTGATTGGAATATATATTGTTCCTATTATATATGAAATTTTCTTTGCGACGGGTAAATAGCTTTTAGTCATATTTCGATATTTCATATAAAAAAGCCACAGGCATACCAATCACTGGTAAATCTGTGGCTTTTACTTTAACTTATTTATTTTTTACTATAGCTGAAATTGACGGGTAATTAGCAACCGCAACCACAGCTGTTGTTGTCATCGCCGTTGCAGCAAACTAATAGGATTATAACAAGAAGGATAATCCAGCAGCAGCTGTTGCCACCAAAGATGTTATTCAAGCACATGTGTTTTTCCTCCTTTCGATTAAGTACACTACATAATATTACAAAGACAACCCTTTTGTTACAAAAAGTTGAAAATATTTAATAAAAAAGAAAATATCTTTACTGTGTATTTGGTATAAGCCTTTTTATTGTTCCATATAGCGGAGTCATAGTAGCCGCTATATGTAATAGGTTTATTACGTAATTTAGCGAGTATGGTTATAAATGCAGGACAAGCTAAGACTAACTTGCAAAAACGAAAGTGTGACACAGTAGTGTATTAGAAAAAAATTTGTATTTTTGGAACACTAAAATCAACTACAGCATAAAATATACATATAGATTTATGATGAAATAAAGATAGTATGATGAATTTTTAGCTGATTGATTGTTCATAAGAACATATTAACCATAAATTCATTATTAAAAATCTATGAAACAAGTAAAAGTTCCAAAGATAATAAATTTGCAGGAAATTAGTTGACAAAACTTATCAAGAAGTATATACTGTAATCACAACACAGCAATGGCGCTGTAGGTTGACGCATTGTCATGCCTACGGCGTTTTTTAGTTTGTGTAAGTTATTTTAATAATTATTAATGGATAGGAGAGTTTGGACATGAATGTACCTGAACTGTTTGGTAGCATGGTATTTGATGATGCTACAATGAAGGAAAGACTTCCAAAGGAAACTTATAAAGCACTTAAAAAAACAATGAAAAACGGAGACCCTTTGGATATTAATGTAGCAAATATTGTTGCAAACGCTATGAAGGACTGGGCGCTTGAAAAAGGTGCAACACATTACACACACTGGTTTCAACCAATGACAGGTGTTACAGCTGAAAAGCATGACAGTTTTATTAATCCAACTGACGACGGTCAGATTATTATGGAGTTTTCAGGCAAAGAGCTTATTAAGGGCGAGCCTGACGCATCATCTTTCCCATCCGGCGGTATAAGAGCTACTTTTGAAGCAAGAGGCTATACTGCATGGGACCCAACATCTTATGCATTTGTAAAAGACAGCACATTGTGTATTCCTACAGCTTTTTGTTCCTACACAGGCGAAGCTCTTGATAAAAAGACACCATTGTTACGTTCAATGGAGAGTATCAGTGCAGAAGCAGTAAGAGTTTTGCATCTGTTGGGTGACACAGAAACAACAAGAGTTGTGACGACTGTTGGTCCTGAGCAGGAGTACTTTTTAATTGATAAAGATTTATACGACCAAAGAAAAGACCTTATTTTTACAGGCAGAACATTGTTTGGCGCTAAGGCTCCAAAGGGTCAAGAATTGGAAGATCATTACTTTGGTACAATTAAACCTAGAGTAATGGCTTATATGCAGGACCTTGATGCAGAGCTTTGGAAATTAGGTATTTATTCAAAAACAAGACATAACGAGGTTGCTCCTGCACAGCATGAAATGGCACCTATTTTTACAACAAGTAACTTGGCAACTGACCATAACCAGCTTACTATGGAGGTTATGAGAAAGGTTGCACAAAAGCACGGCCTTGTTTGTCTGCTTCACGAAAAGCCATTTGCAGGTGTAAATGGCAGTGGTAAGCACAATAACTGGTCAATTTCAACTAATACAGGCAGAAATCTGCTTTCACCTGGTAAAAATCCTGCTCAGAATACAGAGTTCCTACTGTTCTTGGCGGCTATTATTAAGGGTGTTTACGAATATCAGGATCTTTTAAGAGTTTCTGTTGCAAGCGCAGGTAATGACCACCGTTTGGGTGCTAATGAGGCTCCTCCTGCTATTATTTCAATGTTTATCGGTGACGATCTAAAGGCTGTTATGGATTCCATCATCAATGGTACTGAGGTTGTTGCAACAGGTTCACAGAAAATGGAGCTTGGTGTTGATGTTCTTCCTGACTTTAAGAAAGATACAACAGACCGTAACCGTACTTCTCCGTTTGCGTTTACAGGCAATAAGTTTGAGTTCCGTTCATTAGGTTCTTCGCTTAACATTGCTTGTCCTAATATCATGCTAAATACTATTGTTGCTGAAGAGCTTAGTCAGTTTGCTGACGAGCTTGAAGGTGCAGAAGATATGGAAGCTGCTGTTAAGGCTTTAATTAAGAGAGTATTTACAGATTATCAAAACATTGTATTCAACGGAGATAACTACTCACCAGAGTGGGTTGTAGAGGCTGAAAGAAGAGGTCTTTTGAACCTTCGTTCAATGCCGGAGGCTATGCCGCACTTTATTGATAAAAAGAATGTAGAATTGTTTACAAAGCACAAGGTACATACAGAAAGAGAAATGCATTCAAGATATGAAATTCAGCAAGAAGAGTATGGTAAAATTATTAACATTGAGGCTTTAACAATGCTTGACATGGCTAAGAAGGATATTTTCCCGGCTGTTTCAGCTTATGTAAACGAGTTGGTTAATGCTTGTAATGCTAAAAAATCACTAAGCGCTTCAATTCCTTGCGATGCAGAATTAAAGGTAATTGAGCATTTGTCAAAACTGTTAGTTTGTTTCCAAAACAAAATTGAAGTTCTTGAGTCTAAGGTTAATGAGGCTAAGGGTATTGAAGATGTTGCCGAGCAAGCACTTTTCTATGGTAAAAATGTATTTGGTGCTATGAACGAATTAAGAGCAGTAGGTGACGAAATGGAAATTTCTACAGCTGCTGATTACTGGCCATATCCATCATACGGTGAGCTTCTGTTTGGCGTAAGATAATAGATTAGTATATTTTATTAGGAATAATATAAGTTGTATATGATATAAGCACAAAGGCGTGTATATCTTTACGAACTAAATTAACTTGGTTCGTAAAGAATACACGCTTTAATTTTTTGTTTAAGGGGAGATATAAAATGGATGCAGGCAGTGTACAACAAGTTGTAAATGATACTATGTTTGGTACCTCAGGCGTATGGTTTTTGATAGGTGCAGCATTGGTATTCTTTATGCAGTGTGGTTTTGCAATGGTAGAAACAGGTTTTACAAGAGCAAAAAACGCAGGTAACATTATTATGAAAAACCTAATGGACTTCTGTATTGGTACAGTAATGTTTGTTTTAATTGGTTTTGGTTTACTATGTGGTGAGAATGCTTTTTTTGGCTTAATAGGCAGACCGGACTTGCAAATATTTACCAGCTTTGCAGATTTTCCGTGGCACAACTTTGTATTTAACTTAGTATTCTGTGCTACAACAGCAACTATTGTTTCGGGTGCTATGGCAGAAAGAACAAAGTTTATTTCTTATTGTATATATTCAGGTGTAATTTCTGCAATTATATATCCTATTGAAGCTCACTGGATTTGGGGCGGCGGTTGGCTGTCACAGTTAGGCTTTATAGACTTTGCCGGTTCTTGCGCAATTCATATGGTAGGCGGCATTTCTGCTTTAATCGGCGCTGCTATATTGGGACCGAGAATTGGTAAATTTGTAAAAGATAAAAAGACAGGTAAAAGAGTGCCTAAGGCTATTCCGGGTCACAGCTTAACACTTGGTGCATTAGGTGTATTTATTCTTTGGTTTGGTTGGTATGGCTTTAACGGTGCCGCAGCAGCTAACGCAGACTTTTTAGGACAGATTTTCTTAACAACAACAATTGCCCCTGCTGTAGCTACAGTGGTTACTATGATAATTACTTGGGTACAGCATGGTAAGCCTGATGTTTCTATGTCACTTAATGCATCTCTTGCAGGATTGGTAGCAATTACAGCCCCTTGTGCTGATGTTGATGCTTTAGGTGCAGCTATAATTGGTGCAGTTGCAGGTGTGCTTGTAATATTTGGTGTATGGTTGCTTGATTATGTACTAAAGGTTGATGACCCTGTTGGTGCAGTTGCTGTTCACGCCTTTAATGGTGTATGGGGTACATTGGCTGTAGGTTTGTTTGCAACAGGCAAAGGTCAAGACGGAATTACAGGTTTGTTCTATGGCGGCGGTTTTAGCCAGTTAGGTATTCAAGCACTGGGTGTTTTAACTGTTGGTTTATGGACAGTAGTTACAGTAACAATTTTATTCTTCGTAATTAAGAAAACAATTGGTTTACGTGCTTCAAGAGAAGAAGAAATGGTTGGTTTGGATGTAACAGAGCATGGTTTAATAAGCTCTTATGCAGACTTTATGCCGGCAGTTGTTTCAAATGCTTCACTTGATGATTATGCATCAGTTACAGGTGATGTTCCTGTTGCACAGGCAGTACCTGTACAGGTGGTACAGGGTGCTTCAAAGCCTGCTTCAGATGTTGAAATATCTAAGGTTGATATTATTTTAAAACAAAGCAAGCTTGAAGAATTAAAGAGTGCTATGGATGAAATTGGCATTACAGGTATGACAGTTACACAGGTATTGGGTTGTGGTGTTCAGAAAGGTAAAGCTGAATATTACCGTGGTGTTCCTGTAGAGATGAATTTGTTGCCTAAGATGCAGGTTGAAATTGTAGTAAGTAAAATACCTGTTCAAACAGTTATTGACGCAGCCGTTAAGGCGTTGTATACAGGTCACATTGGTGACGGTAAAATCTTTATTTACGATGTTAAGGATGTAGTAAAAGTTCGTACAGGCGAAAGAGGTTACGACGCTTTGCAAGGCGAAGATGATTAAGCCCTATCCTTTTTAATTCACATAACGAAAAGCTCCCTCTCTTTGCAGCGGGAGCTTTTCGCTTGTAATATATAATTATAGCAAAATGCTTGATTTTTTTGGTATTCAACTATATAATAAATTTCAAATGGAATTTTTACCAACAACATCTCAGAATGTAATAAATAAATTTGTGTGTTTTACACTATGTTGTGACTTGTTTTCATATAAAATAAATATTATGTTAACAGCGCATAATTAATATTTTGTGGTTTAGCGTATTGTTTAATTATATCATTTTCGTTTTTTTGTTATCCGTAATTAAAATTATATATTATTTATAAAGTTATAAAGTGTCGAAGATTTAACTATATAATCTGTACACTGTAATTATGCGGTGTTGTATTAAAATTTTTTATGCTTTATTTTAAGAGTGAAAATAAAAATTTGTTTAATTGGGTTTTATTAGCAGCTTTATAGTAATTGATATTTATTTTTTATACAGGAGTGTATTATGAATTTGCAAAAACTTAATTCACGTAGTCCGTCATTGGATATAATCAGAATTATAGCCGTTATTGGGGTCTTGTCGGTGCATTTCTTTCTTCATAGTGGATTTTACAGCCAACCTATGCAGGGGACAGAAATGTATCTTTTCTTTACAATTCGCACGCTGTTTTCAATTTGCGTTCCTCTATTTATAATTCTTACAGGTTATCTGATGTGCAAGAAAACTTTAAGCAAAAAGTATTATTTTGGAATAAGCAAAACCCTTATAATATTTGTGCTTGCAAGTATTGCATGTATAATTTTTAAATCGATATTCAACAATACCGATATTACGTTTAGTAATATGCTGTTTTCTGTTTTAGATTTTAGCGGAGCTAATTATTCGTGGTATGTTGAAATGTATATCGGTTTATTTTTACTTGCTCCGTTTTTAAATGTAGCATATAACAAACTGGAAAGTAAAAAAAGAAAAAATGTTCTTATGCTTACCCTTTTTGTGTTGGCAATTCTTCCATCTATACTTAATGTGTATAATTTTGAATCATTGCAGTGGTGGACAGACCCAACATCATCAAATAATTTTCAGAAAATTTTTCCTGATTGGTGGACGGATATTTATCCTATTGCTTATTATTTTGTCGGTTGCTATTTGAGAGAATACGGTCTAAAGTTTCGTACCAGATCTTTATTGGTATTGCTTGTTTGTGCGCTGATTGTATTTTCTTCCTTTAACTTTTTCAGAAGTTACCCTGCTGCATTTAAGGGCGGTCCATTTATGGACTGGAGTGGTGTTGAACCTTATGTTCTTTCAATATTACTGTTTGAATTGATAAGACGAATTAATTTGAATGATATACCGTCTGTAGCTAAACTAATACTTTATAAAATATCTGACTGGTCTTTTGGGGTGTATTTGCTGTCTTACATTTTTGATGAAATTGTTTACAACAGGCTAAAAGAATCCGTACCCATTATAACAGAAAGACTACCTTACTTTTTTGTAACTGTGCCTATTGTATTTATATGCTCTATTATATCGGCAGCAGTTATTGATGTTATTGCAAGATTGATTATAAAAATGATAAAGTCAATATATAAATATGTAACAGATTTAAAAGAAAATGCCCCTCGAATGGTGGTTCAGAATTATGTGTTTGTTGCACTTATAGTAGGTGCAATATTGTTTGCTTTTTGGAAGTGCCAATATGGCTTTGGCGGCAGTGATGAGGCATTTTATCTAACCATACCTCACCGCCTTACCTTAGGTGATGCATTAATTAAAGATGAATGGCACCTTTCACAACTGTCAGGATTTTTAATTTTTCCGTTTGTAAAACTATATACGTTAATTGTGCAATCGACAGACGGTATTATATTTGCTGCAAGAATTGCATATATATTTATGCATCTTTCTTCATCAGTGTTTATTTATACAAAATTAAGAAAATACGGTTATATGTCTGTGTTTGCCTGCGTACTTTTCTTTTTGTTTACACCATTTGATGTTATGGCGTTAAGCTATAACACAATGGGACTTGAAGCGATTGCTTTAAGTGGTGTGCTTATGGCTACGACTGATTGCAACAAAAAAATACCGCTTGTTGCAAGCGGTGTTATATTTGCAGCAGGGGTATTGTGCTGCCCTTATCTTGCAGTTGTTTACATACTGTTTATTCTGTGCGTAATTTTGGGTGTTATACTTAAAAAGCATGATAAGTTAAATAATATTTTTGCCTCTGACCTGTTTGCATGGAAAACATTTTTATGGTTTACAGTTGGTGTGGCAGGTTTGGCGGCAGTATTTTTGATTTATATATTTACAACGATAGGAATAAATGATATTTTTGTAAATCTGCCATATATGTTGTCGGACCCTGAGCATCCGCAAATGGCATTAAGCAAAAAAATTGTTATGTATTTTGATGCAATTATAAATTGTGTTGAACACTTTATTATACCGCTGTGTGCTTATTTGGTTATGCTGACCGTGATGATAATTGACAGAAAAAGAAAAAATCACCGTGCAGTTTACCTTATTCTAACCTGTGCTGTTACAGTAGTAACATATGTACTGTTTCTGCCACAGCTTATATCGGCAAATTTCAACGCTATAATGTTCCCAATGATATTTTTGGGAATAACCTCATATATACTTATTGATAATAAACCTAAAAAGCTTTTTGCTGCATTGTTTATTGTAGGTATATTGTATTCTGTAGCAATTTGTTTTACATCAAATCAGTATTTCTATGTTATTTCAATGGCTGTTTCAGCCTCAAATATTGCAAGCTTTATATTCCTTGGGATTCTTGTAAAAGAAATAAAGGAATCTCAAATTGAAATATATGCTTACTCAAACATATGTAAAGCAATCAGCATAGTTTTTGTTTTGTGTACGGTATTTTTGCAAGGCTTTTTTCAGATTGTATCAAAAGCAAACCACTGTTTTTGGGATAGCGAACCGCAGTTGCTTACTGAAGAAATAAGCTGTGGTCCTGCAAGCGGAATACATACAACTGCAAATAAGAAACAGACTTATGAAAGTATTTATAATGATTTAAAGCAATTTACAACAAATCTTGAAGGAAACATACTTTGTCTTACGGGAAAAACATGGTGTTACCTTACAGCCAATAATATGAACTATGCAACTTTTTCAGCATGGATTTCGGGAGAAAATACTGCAAGCATAGAAAGGCTGAAAGAATTTTATGCTGTTAACCCTGATAAGGCTCCTGATTATATTTATATCCCAAAAGAGTCGAAGTGGGAGTTTGCCTTATTATATGCCGATGCACAGGAAGCAGGCTATATTGTTAACCAAACTGCAGTTGGATATAGGCTGAGTAAAATTAATTAAGTAATTTCAATTAATTCTGTGTGTTATTAAATATTTTTTGTTATTTTTATACCTGCGTTCTTCAGACAGAAGGACGCAGGTTTTGTGTAAAAACAGCAAAAATACAACCGCTTTTTTAACAAGTATTTTCACAAAACAATATACGTTATATTTACAATTAAAATTACTTGCATAATTAATCGAAATTATGTATAATGTAATGTAAGTAAAGTTACGATAGAATGTTGTGCTTGTAAATATGTTTTATTGTTGCTTTTTGTAAAATTTATTATAAAAATGGTTAGATGGGTGGTCAGCAGAATGAGTAATGTGCTTGTAATTACTAAAAGTGAAAAGTCCGCCCAAGGCTTGATAACCCTGTTGCAGCAAGAAGGGTTTGACAGCTTTCAAACTGCACAGTCTGCTGAAAAAGCAAAGCTGTGTATTGCCATGGAAAGCTTTGATGTAGTTTTTATTTATACTCCTTTAGAAGATGAGATTGGCATTAACCTATCTGTTTATATGACTGAACACACCACAGCAGGTGTGTTTATTGCAGTAAGCAGTGATACTGTTACAAAAGTAGGCAATCACCTTATAAAGCATGGTATTGTTGCTGTTGAAAAGCCTGTAAATGCGGGCTTGCTGCACCAGTGTGTTATGTCTTTTAAAGCGTTTAATAGTAAAGTAAGGATTATTCAGCAAGAAAATAAAAAGCTAAAAGAACAGATTGAAGAGGTTAAGCTTATTAACAGAGCAAAATGTGTTCTTATGCAGTGCTTAGCAATGAGTGAACCTCAGGCGCATAAATATCTTGAAAAGCAAGCTATGGACTTGCGTCTTAGCAAAAAGCGTATAGCAGAACAAGTATTGACAACTTATGAAATGTAATTTTGTTTGTGTTTAGGAAAAACATAGGAAAGGGATTGATTAAATGAGCCGCAAATCGTTTCTTATTTTAGAGAACGGCAAAGTTTTTGAGGGAAAGGGCTTTGGTGCTGAAAATGATGTAGTAGGTGAAATTGTTTTTACAACTGCTATGACAGGCTATCTGGAGACTCTAACAGACCCTAGCTATTACGGACAAGTAGTTATTCAGACATTTCCGTTAATTGGTAATTATGGAGTAATTCCATCTGATTTTGAAAGCAGTAACCCTGCTTTGAAGGCTTATATTGTTAGAAATAGGTGTCAAGAGCCATCCAACTTCCGTTGTGAGGGGATTCTTGACACTTTTTTAAAGAATTCCGGCGTTCCGGGAATATATGATGTTGATACAAGAGCTATTACAAGAATAGTAAGAGAGTATGGTGTAATGAACTGTAAAATTACATCAACGCTTGATAATTTAGAAAAAGACCTTGAGGAAATTAAGTCGTACAAGGTTACAAATGCAGTACAGTCTGTAACGCCAAAAGGTGTTACAAAGGAAGAAGCAGAATGCCCTAAATACAATGTTGCACTTTGGGACTTTGGTGCAAAGTCAAACATTCAGCGTTCATTAGTAAAGCGTGGCTGTAATGTAACTGTATTCCCTTCTTTTGCAACAGCTGACGAAATTGCATCAATTAATCCTGACGGTATTATGTTGTCAAATGGTCCGGGAGACCCACAGGAAAATGCGGAGGTTATTAAACAGCTGCAACTGTTATGCCAAAGGAGAATTCCAACTTTTGGCATATGTTTAGGTCATCAACTGTTGGCTCTGTCACAAGGTGCTGTAACAGAAAAGCTTAAGTACGGTCACCGTGGTGCAAACCAACCCGCAACAGATGTTGAAACAGGCAGAGTTTATATTACCAGTCAAAACCACGGCTATGCGGTTGTTGGTAAGTCGTTGCCGTCAAATGCGAAAGAAAGCTTTGTAAATGCGAATGATGGTACTTGTGAGGGTGTAACATATACAGATATGCCTGCTTTTTCAGTGCAGTTCCACCCTGAAGCTTGCGGTGGTCCGTTAGACACAGAATTCCTTTTTGACAAATTTATAGCTCTTATGGATAAGAATAAATAATTTATTAATTGATAATAAATACCTTTAAAATATAGCACCCGTTTACGGGAAGAAAGGATGTTATTAATGCCGATTAACAAGGATATAAAAAGAGTATTGGTAATAGGCTCAGGTCCTATTGTAATAGGTCAGGCGGCTGAGTTTGACTATGCCGGCACACAGGCTTGCCGTGCATTAAAAGAAGAGGGCTTGGAGGTTATTTTAATTAACTCTAACCCTGCTACAATTATGACAGATAACGCAATGGCAGATAAAATTTATATCGAGCCTTTAACACTTGACACAGTAAAAAGAATTATTCAAAAAGAAAAGCCTGACAGTTTGCTGTCAACATTGGGTGGACAAACAGGCTTAACGCTTTCTATGCAGCTTGCTAAGGAGGGTTTTTTAGAAGCCAATGGCGTAAAGCTGCTGGGTGCTGACCCTGAGACTATTGACAAGGCTGAAGACAGACAAATGTTTAAAGATACAATGGAGTCTATTGGTCAGCCTGTTATTCCTTCGCTTGTTGTAAATGATGTTGAAAGTGCAGTGAATTTTGCTAATGAAATAGGTTATCCTCTTATTATTCGTCCTGCATTTACGCTGGGAGGTACAGGCGGCGGTATTGTTGACAATGAAGAAGAATTAAGAGAAATTACTTCAAACGGACTTGAGCTTTCGCCTATAACACAGGTATTGGTTGAAAAATGTATTGCAGGCTGGAAAGAAATTGAGTTTGAGGTAATGCGTGACAGCTTGGGCAATGTTATTACCGTATGCTCTATGGAAAACTTTGACCCTGTTGGAGTACATACAGGTGACAGTATAGTAATTGCACCAGCAGTTACTCTTGCAGATAAGGAATATCAAATGCTTAGAAGTGCAGCGCTTAATATTATTTCTGCACTTGGTGTTGAGGGAGGCTGTAATTGTCAGTTTGCACTTAACCCTGAAAGCTTTGAGTATGCTGTAATTGAGGTAAACCCAAGAGTTTCTCGTTCTTCGGCACTTGCCTCAAAGGCTACAGGCTATCCTATTGCAAAGGTTGCAGCTAAAATTGCTATTGGCTATAATTTAAGTGAAATAAAAAATGCCGTAACGGGTTCAACTTATGCTTGCTTTGAGCCTGCACTTGACTATGTTGTTGTAAAATTTCCAAAATGGCCTTTTGACAAGTTTGTTTATGCTAAAAGAACACTTGGTACACAAATGAAGGCGACAGGCGAGGTTATGGCTATTGCCCCAACATTTGAGCAGGCTATTATGAAAGCTGTAAGAGGTGCAGAAATTTCTCATAATACATTAAACAGTGAAAAGTTTATGCAAATGTCAGATGAAGGTGTTAAAAACAAACTTTCTGTTTGTGATGACGAAAGACTTTTCTGCATTTATGAAGCATTAAAAAGAGGCGTAACAGTTGATGAAATCCACGCAATTACAATGGTTGATGAGTGGTTTTTGGAAAAGCTGTTAAAGCTGGTTAATATAGAAAAAGAAATGGCCAAGGGAGAGCTTACACCACAGCTTTATCACAAAGCTAAAACAATGGGGTATCTTGATAAAACTATTAAAGAGTTTACAGGTTGTGAAATTGAAAACCCTGTTGTACCTGTTTACAAAATGGTTGATACCTGTGCTGCTGAATTTAAAGCAGAAACTCCGTACTTTTACTCAACCTTTGACACAGAAAACGAGGCTGAGGAATTTATTAAGGAAAATGATACAGGCAAAAAAACAATTATCGTATTTGGCTCAGGTCCTATAAGAATTGGTCAGGGTATTGAATTTGACTACGCTTCGGTACACTGTGTATGGGCATTAAAAGAAGCAGGTTACGAGGTTGTTATTGTGAATAATAACCCTGAAACGGTATCAACAGACTTTGATACATCAGACAGATTGTATTTTGAACCGCTTACCAATGAAGACGTAATGGGTATTATAAAAACTGAAAAGCCTTACGGTGTAGTTGTTGCTTTTGGCGGACAAACAGCTATTAAACTAACAAAATTTTTAAGCGACAGCGGTGTAAACATTCTTGGAACATCTGCTGACAGCATTGATATGGCAGAGGACAGAGAGCGTTTTGACGAGCTGCTTGAGAAGCACAATATAAAAAGACCTCGTGGCTTTACAGTTATGACAACTGAAGAGGCTCTTGATGTAGCCGAAAAGGTAGGTTACCCTGTTCTTATGCGTCCATCATATGTACTTGGCGGACAGAATATGATTATTGCCTATAACGAAGACGATATTGTTGAATATATGGCAATTATCCTTTCACAAAATATTGAAAACCCTATTTTGATTGATAAATATCTTATGGGTACAGAAATTGAAGTTGACGCTATTTGTGATGGTGAAGATATTCTTATTCCGGGCATTATGCAGCACATTGAGCGTGCAGGCGTTCACTCTGGTGACTCTATTGCAGTTTATCCTGCATGGAATTTAAGTGATGAAATGACCCAAACTATTATAAGAAGCTCAAGAGATCTTGCTTTGTCACTTAATACAAAGGGTCTTGTTAATATTCAGTACCTTATTTATGATAATGATTTATATGTAATTGAGGTTAACCCTCGTTCTTCAAGAACAATTCCTTATATCAGTAAGGTTACAGGTGTGCCTATGGTTGACCTTGCTACAAAGGCAATGCTTGGTGAAAGACTGGCGGATATGGGCTATGGTACAGGACTTTACAGAAAATCACCTTATACAGCGGTTAAGGTACCTGTGTTCTCATTTGAAAAGCTGATAAATGTTGACAATCATCTTGGACCTGAAATGAAGTCAACCGGAGAGGTCCTTGGTATTGCCGGTACACTTGAAGAGGCATTGTACAAAGGTTTGGTTGCAGCAGGATATAAAATGAAAAAGTCCGGCGGTGTTCTTATTACTGTAAGAAATAGCGATAAGGGTGAAATTGGTGATGTAGCCAAAAAATTTGCTATGCTGGGTTTTGACATTTATGCTACTGAGGGTACTGCTAAAATTCTTGAGGCTTACGGAATTAACGCTGTTGCAGTTAAGAAGATACACGAATCAAGAAAAGAAAATACACTTAAGCTTATTGAAAGCGGTAAAATTAATTATGTTATTTCAACATCTTCAAAAGGTCGTATTCCAACAAGAGACAGTGTAAAAATAAGAAGAAAGACTGTAGAAAGAAATATTCCTTGTCTGACATCTATTGATACGGCTAATGCACTGGTAGAATGCCTGATGAGCAGATATTCACAGCATAATACAGAATTAGTAGATATTAACAATATGAGGAGCGAGAAAATGAAGTACACATTTACAAAAATGCAGGGCTGTGGTAATGACTATATTTACTTTAATTGTTTTGAGCAGGACATTAATAATCCTGAAGGCTTAAGCGTAAGACTGTCTGACAGACACTTTGGCATTGGAGGCGACGGTATTATTCTTGTTTGTCCTTCTGATGTAGCTGATGCAAAAATGCGTATGTTCAATCTGGACGGTTCAGAGGGAAAAATGTGCGGTAACGGAATTCGCTGTGTTGGTAAGTTCCTGTATGACCATAATATTGTTGATGCTAATAAAGAAACCGTTACAGTAGAAACGCTTAGTGGTATTAAAACATTAAAGGTGTACAAGCAGGAAAACGAGGTTAAACGTTTAAGAGTTGATATGGGTAAGGCAGAGCTTAACCCTACAAATATTCCTGTTGCAATAAATAGTAAAGATAAGGTTGTAAACGAGCCTGTAACTATTGACGGCAAAGAATATAACATTACCTGCGTTTCAATGGGAAACCCTCATTGTGTAGTATTTATAAATGATGTTGAGGGTCTTGACATTGAAAAAGTAGGACCAAAGTTTGAAAATAATGAGCTGTTCCCTGAAAGAGTTAATACAGAGTTTGTAAGAGTTATTAATGACCATACCATTAAAATGCGTGTATGGGAACGTGGCAGCGGTGAAACATGGGCTTGTGGTACAGGTGCGTGTGCTGTTGCTGTTGCAGCTGTAGAAAACGGATTCTGCAAAAAGGGTGAAGATATTACTGTTCAGTTGCGTGGCGGTGATTTAGTTATTAACTATACAGATGATACAGTTTATATGACAGGTGCAGCAGAAAGAGTATTTGAAGGCACAGTAGAAATATAACAAACGGCAGAAAGGGTAAATAATATGGAAACAAAATATATATTTGTAACAGGCGGTGTTGTTTCTGGTTTAGGTAAAGGCATTACAGCAGCATCACTTGGCCGTTTGCTGAAATCAAGGGGTCTAAAGGTTACAGCACAAAAGCTTGACCCTTATATTAATGTTGACCCTGGTACAATGAGTCCGTTTCAGCATGGTGAGGTTTATGTAACTGAAGATGGTGCCGAAACTGACCTTGACCTTGGCCATTACGAGAGATTTATTGATGAGAATCTTAATAAATTTTCAAACCTGACAACTGGTAAGGTTTACTCAAATGTTCTTGAAAAAGAACGCAGAGGTGACTACTTGGGTGAAACAGTACAGGTTATTCCCCATATTACCAATGGTATTAAAGATTTTGTTTACAATGTTGGTAAGCATTCAGAAGCGGATGTTGTAATTACTGAAATTGGCGGTACAGTTGGTGATATTGAAAGCCAACCGTTTTTAGAGGCTATAAGACAGGTTTCTTTAGAGGTTGGAAGTGAAAATTGTATTTTTATTCATGTAACTCTTGTACCTTACATAAAAGGCTCAGGCGAGCATAAGTCAAAGCCTACACAACACAGTGTTAAAGAGTTGCGCTCACTTGGTATTAACCCGGACATTATTGTTCTGCGTTGTGATGAACCTATTGACCAAAGTATTTTCAAAAAGATTGCGTTGTTCTGCAATGTTAAGCCTGACTGTGTTATTGAAAATATTACTTTGCCTGTACTTTACCAGGCACCTTTAATGCTTGAAGAAAATAATTTTTCAGATATTGTCTGCCGTGAATTGAATATTAACCTTCCAAAGGGAGATATGTCTGAATGGTTGAGCATGATTGACAGAATTAAGTCAAGAAGCAAAAAAGTTAAAATTGCTCTTGTTGGTAAGTATGTTCAGCTGCATGACGCATATCTGTCGGTTGCAGAGGCTCTTAACCACGCAGGCTATGAAAATGCCGCAGAGGTTGAAATTGATTGGGTTGATGCAGAGCTTGTTACAGAATATACTGTCGAAGAATTGCTGGGCAGTGCCGATGGTATATTGGTGCCGGGCGGATTTGGCAACAGAGGTGTTGAAGGCAAAATTACTGCTGCTAAATATGCAAGAGAAAATAATGTGCCATATTTGGGCATTTGTTTAGGTATGCAGACAGCAGTTATTGAATTTGCAAGAAATGTTTTAAAGTGGAATGACGCAAACTCGGGCGAATTTGATGCTGATTCTGCACATAAGGTTATAGATTTAATGTCTGAGCAAAAGGGCATTGAAGAAATGGGCGGTACAATGCGTTTAGGTGCTTATCCTTGTAAAATCCGAAAGGATACTATTATGGATATGGCATACGGAAAGAAAGAAATTTCTGAAAGACATCGTCACCGTTATGAATTTAACAATGAGTTCAGGGCAAACTTTGAAGAAAACGGCATGCTTGTTACAGGTACATCACCTAACGGTATGCTTGTTGAGGCTGTTGAAATTCCACAGCACAAATTTTATGTTGCAGTACAGTATCATCCGGAGTTTAAGAGCCGACCTCAGTCTGCACACCCATTGTTTAGAGAATTTGTAAAAGCAAGCTTGGAAAATGCTAAATAGATTATTAAATGTAAAGGAGAGGTTGCAATGCCACAGATTAATGAAAATTATCTAAAACTTGAAAAAAATTATCTTTTCATTAATATTGCAAAAAAAATTAATGCTTATATAGCTGAAAATCCTGACAAGAAGTCTAACATCATCAGAATGGGTATTGGTGACGTTACTTTACCTATAGCACCCTGTGTTGTTGAGGCGGTTAAAAAGGGTGCTGAAGAGATGGGTGTTAAAGAAACCTTTAAGGGTTATGAAGACAGTGGTTCAGGCTATGACTTCTTAAAAGAAGCTATTGCAGGCTACTACAAAAGCTTTGGAGCAGATGTTAAGGCTGATGAAATAAGAATAAGCGACGGTGCTAAGTCAGATTGCGGTAATATTGTTGATATTTTTGGTGATGACAATGTAGTTCTCATTACTGATCCTGCTTATCCGGTTTATGTAGATTCAAACCTAATGAGCGGCAGAAAGGTAATTTATGCTGATTCAACAGAGGAAAATGGCTTTTGTGCTGTACCTGACTACAATGTACATGCGGACCTTATTTACCTTTGCTCGCCAAACAATCCGACAGGTGCGGTGTTTAACGAAGCTCAGCTAAAGGCTTGGATTGATTATGCTATTGCAAATAAGGCAATAATTATTTATGATGCAGCTTACGAAGCATTTATTACAGAGCCTGGTATTCCAAGAAGTATATTCCAGGTAGAAGGTGCAAGAAAATGTGCTATTGAAATTTGTTCACTTTCTAAAACAGCTGGTTTTACAGGTATGCGTTGTGGCTATACGGTTATTCCTAATGAGCTTGAGGTACAAGCAAGTGATGGCACAATGGTTAATATTTCACAGCTTTGGGGCAGAAGACAGGGTTCTAAATTTAACGGCGTATCTTATCCTGTGCAGTGTGGTGCTGCTGCAGTATTTTCAGAAGAAGGCAGAGAGCAAATTAAGGTTAACCTTGAATACTATAAAGAAAATGCAAGAATTATTGCAAATACAATGGACAAATTGGGTATTAGCTATACAGGCGGTGTAAACTCACCTTATATTTGGCTTAAGTGCCCTAACAATATGGGCTCTTGGGAGTTCTTCGATTTGTTGCTTAACCAGGCTAATGTTGTTGGTACACCTGGCGAGGGATTTGGTAAAAACGGCAAAGGATATTTCCGTTTAACATCATTTGGTGACAAAGACAAAACAATAGAAGCAATGGCAAGAATAGAGAAACTTTTGTCAAAATAATATTTAAAAATTGAAATAGGAGCAAGTTTGGTTGCTTGCTCCTATTTTTTATTAAAATTATGATTTATTACACTAATTGTTTGCAATACAAATATAAGTTTCAATTTAATTGTGTTGCAACAAGTAATATATAAATCACAATTTATTAAGAAAGAAGGCATACACTATGAAAATATTACTAACAGGCGGTGCAGGTTTTATAGGAAGTCACACTTGTATAGAGCTTATTGAGTCAGGATATGATGTTGTAATTGCTGACGATCTTTCAAACAGCAAACCTGCTGTGCTTGAACGCCTGAAAGAGCTTACAGGAAGAGAAATTCCTTTTTATAATATTGACGTTGCAGATAATTGTAAGGTTGATAAAATGTTTGCAAAAGAAAATTTTGATGCGGTAATTCACTTTGCAGGTTTTAAAGCTGTTGGTGAATCCGTTGCCAAGCCTCTTATGTATTACAGAAATAATCTTGATACAACTCTTACTTTACTTGAGGTTATGGCTAAGTATAATGTTAATAATTTTGTTTTTAGTTCTTCTGCCACTGTTTATGGTGTACCTGAAAGAGTGCCTTTGGTTGAGGGTATGAAAACAGGCTGTACTAATCCATACGGCTGGACAAAGCTTATGATAGAACAAATTCTTACAGATGCAGCTGTGGCAAATAAAGATTTGTCGGTTGTATTGTTAAGATACTTTAATCCAATTGGTGCACACCCAAGCGGACGAATTGGCGAGGACCCAACGGGCATACCAAATAATCTTTTGCCTTATATAACACAAGTTGCAATAGGAAAATTGCCTCAGCTAGGTGTATTTGGCAATGACTATCCTACCCACGATGGTACAGGAGTTAGAGATTATATTCATGTTGTAGATTTAGCTAAAGGTCATGTTAAGGCTATTGAATATGCAAGCAAAAGTAAAGGAACAGAAATATTTAATCTTGGTACAGGTACAGGCTACAGCGTTTTGGATATTGTTAAGGCATTTGAAAATGCAAACAAAATTGAAATACCTTATATAATAAAAGAAAGAAGAGACGGTGACATTGCTGAGTGTTATGCAGACCCTGTAAAAGCCAAAGAAAAGTTAGGCTGGCAAGCTGAAAAAACACTTGAAGAAATGTGTAAAGACTCTTGGAGATGGCAATCAAATAATCCAAAAGGTTATGAGAAGTAATATATAATTAAGTAATAAGTAAAGCGGTAAGTGACTTTTGACTTACCGCTTTGTATATTTTAATACCATGTAAGTGTAGTATGCAATAGTGTCTATTATGTAATAACAGATTGAAAAATATTTATTAACTTAATACCATATGTTTAGTTTCTGGATAATAACCATTTAAAGGTTATCCTGTATAAAATTTGTCGATACTTTTTGTAATAATACACGATTTTACTTTCACTTAATTAAAAACCATTGTAATTTTTATTATAATTCTTTATAATAGAGAGTGCTTAGATATGCTTATATTAGCGAAGAAAAAGGAGGAATTCAAATGGCAAAACACCAGAAAAAAGTGGTAAGCACTGTGCTTGCAGCTTTAATGGTTGCGTCAATGTGCGTTCTGCCGACAACAGCGTCAGCAGCCAGCACAACCGAAAAAGATTCGGGTGCAACTAGCTTGCCTAGTAAGTACGCAACAAACCCGAACAATCAAGTGGGTAAGAACAAGACCATTACAATCGATGGCGATATGAGCGACTGGTCAGAAGATATGCTGATAGCTCAGGGTGCTGCATGGGATGTTGCTAACCATTGGAAAGGCGGACATGAAAACTGTGTTTTGGACACGTACTCACTTTATGCTGCATGGGACAATGATAATTTGTATGTTGCATGGCAGATGGTAAATACGACAGACACATGGGCCAGGTCCGGTGACGGTCCGCTTTCAGATGGAGGAAGAGTTCTTGATGTCCCACTTATACTTGCATTAAGTGTTGACCCAAACAGTACTTCAATGTCAAACAAAAATACAGATGGCGGACCTATTTGGGGAGAAAAAATGGGACTTTCATTTGATACACATGTTGACCGTTTGCTTTATATGAGTGGTAAGCCTGGTAATGGTGACCCTGGAATGTTTAAAGCAGTTGATGCAAACGGTAATACTAATTACAAAGAGGGATGTTCTCTTTTTGCTAAAAGTGGTATTGAATATAAAATGGCTATGGGAAATATTTCAAGTTCCATTATTGGATTGAATTCTTCAGACAGCCCTGATGATGTATTCAGTGAGGACAGTGATTGGGTTGACTATAAAACATATGTTGGCTCACAAGGTGTACATAATACACAGTACGATTCATTCTATGAAATAAAAATTCCATTTTCAACGTTAGGTGTTGATGCGAACTACATTCAGAATAATGGCATTGGTGCTATGCTTGTTGCTACAAGAGGAGAATCTGCACTTGACTGTATTCCATTTGATCCTTCTATGATTGACAATGCAACCGGCAGTTATGGTGGTGGTGATCCAAGTTCTACACATGAAAAAGATGATGAAGATGTTATTACTGTGCCATTTGCAAGAATTGGTAAAACAGGTGGAGTAACACCAACCACACCAACTACACCAACCACACCAACTACACCAACTACACCAACCACACCAACTACACCAACTACACCAACTACACCAACCACACCTACCACACCTACTGTACCTACCACACCTACAACTCCGTATGATGTTACAGGTCAAAAAACAGTTACAGTTTCAGAAGGTGATACAGTTACATTTACTGTTGATGCAAAAACAGCTAAGAAAATAGGTAGCTATAGAATTACTACTAAATATGATTCTTCAGCATTTAGTATAGATACTTCTTACAGCGGTGATGGTGTAAATACACTTGCAGCTAATAATGGTCAGGAAGTTGTAAATACTTCTAATGCTGGTTCAGTGGTTGCATTGGCTTTATCAGAAACCTTAAAACCATTTACAGCAACAAATGGAACTACATTACAGACAATTCAATTTAAAGCTAAAAAGTCGGGTACATATACAATTTCATATATTATTGACGAAATGCTTGACACAGATGAAAATGATCTTGTTGTTAATTGTAAACCGGTAAGCGGTGTAACTATTAGTGAAAATGCTGATGTTAATGGTGGTATAGAAGATGCTACTACAGGCTTTTCTACAGTTACATTTAAAAAAGGTGACACAGTAACATATAATGTTGATCTAAAGTTTGCAAAAATGCTTTATGGTTTTAAAACGAATGTAATATACGATAAATCAATGTTAGAAGTACAGAATGTTACTTTCCCTAACGTTACTGGTACAACGCTATTTAATACAGAAAAATCCGGTTTGGTTTCAACAATTGGTGTTGGTTCACCAACAGAAACATATGACTTTACTACACAGAAAAATCTGGTAACAGTTACATTTAAGGCAACTAAGGATGGTACTTCAACAATTTCTTACCTTATGAGAGAAGTAGTGGCACTTGATCTTATTCCTCAGTATGACGAAACAACAGGTAAAGCACTTACTTCTGATGTTTCATCAACAAGTACTGCTACATCATCAGGTGAAGAAATTACTACCGATGAATGGGCAACAGGTGCTACAACAGCAGCTACAGAAATTTCAGTTAAGAAAGGTGATAAGGTTAACTGTTGGGCGGAAATAACTATTCCTGCAAATGGTATGGATCTTATGAGCTGGACGGCAGACTTTTTGTATGACGGCAAAATGTTAGAATTAGATACAACTTTTGCGGATAATAACGGTTTTGCAAGTGGTACATCTGCTGTTGACTATGCTTTAGGTAATACAACAACACCTGTTGAGCTTCCTGGCGGTTTAGTTGTTCAATCAAAAACAGATATTATAGGCAGAGCGTCTTATACAGATATTGATGTTCGTGATAAAGGTTTTGGATTTAATACAGGAAAGGTTACAAAGCTGATTTGTATTCAATTTATAGCTAAAGAAACAGGAACAGCTAAGCTTGCATACAGAATGAGAGACCTTTGTGATATGAATATGGTAACATCTTATGTAGATGATACTACTTATCAGGCAAAGAATGGTGCAAAAGTTGCTTATATGGTAAAAGTAAACTCTACAGAAGATCCAACAACTCCAACCACGCCTACAGTTCCAACAACCCCAACAACCCCAACAACCCCAACAACCCCAACAACTCCAACAACTCCTACTGAGTTTGATGAGTATGCAACAGGTGCTACAACAGCAGCAACTGAGATTTCAGTTAAGAAGGGTGATAAGATTGATTATTGGGTAGAAATTACTATTCCTTCAAACGGAAAAGATATTAATGGTTGGATGGTAGATTTCTTGTACGATAACAGTAAGGTAGAGTATAACCCTGCTTTTGCTAATAATAATGGTTTTGCAAGCGGTACAGCTGCAATAGATTATGTTTTAGGTAATACAACAACACCTGCAACTCTTCCTGGAGGTAAAATTGTTCAAGTAACTACCGATTATCCTGGTAGAGCTACATTTGCTGATGCAGTTCTTGGCTATAACGGATTTGGTTTTAATAACGGCAATGTAACAAAACTGATTTGCGTACAATTTATAGCTAAAGAAACCGGTAAAGTTAAGCTTGCATACAGAATGAGAGATATTAGTGATGTAGATCTTGATTCATCATATGTAGATGTTAATACATATCAACCAAAGGGCGGTGCAAAGTTCAACCATAATGTAAAGATTGAAAGCAGTGCTATTCTTGGCGATTTAAATGGTGACGGTAAAGTATCTACATTAGATCTGACATTATGGGGACGTTGGTATGCACAAGGACAAGAAAATCTGACAGAAGAACAAATTAAGCTTGCTGATATTAATGGCAATGGAAGAATAGATATTATGGATAAAATTAAACTTTCAGTGCTTATTAAATAAATATAGCTTTATGACACCTTAATGTTTATGGCAAGCACCACATATGTGGTGCTTGCATTTTTTATGTTTTCATATTATACTTGTCATAGTAGATTATAAATATTCGGAAATAAAAATACTGCTATAAGATAAAATTATTGGAGGTTATAAGCGTGAAGGTTAATAAAAGTATAAAAAAGATTATTTCAATTTTAATTGCTGTAGGAATTGTTTTGTCAACTGACATAGTAACAGCATTTGCCGCTGACAAAGTTAAAATCAATTCTAAAGAATTTAGCACAGGTGATACTGTTACATATATAGCAGATTTAAAATGTGATAATTCTTTTGCAGGGCTTAATGTTACGCTATCTTATGACAACTCTTCTCTTGAATTAGATGAAGAAAGTCTTAATGTACCAAATCTTGGAACAACAATAGCTAATCCTGATACTGAAGGTATAATAAGATTTGCTGCTGTTGATGCAGGCTCAGGATTTGATTTTTCTGAAGATAAGGTGCTTGTTTCTGCTTCGTTTAAGATTAAAGATACTGCAGCTGATAACGATATTACAATATCTATAAATGAAGCTCTTGGTACTGATCTTCAGGAAATACCTGATAGTAAATATTCATTAAAAGAAACAATAGAAAAAGGTGAGTATTCCGGACAGATTGTTAATCCTGTTGATGGTGCAGAAATGATGAGCGAAAATAGCGGTGCGGTTGTTGATAATAATACACAAGAACAAACAACAGATACAACAGATAAATCAACATTTGTATGGGTTGTTGTTGGTGTTGCTGCTGCAATTGTTGTACTTGCAATTGTTGGTTTTGCTTACAGAAAAAAGAAAATTGATCAAGACGGAGATGTAATTTTATCTGATGAGTTATCAGATGATAAAAATAGTGATTTTAATAGTTGATAAATTTATTAACTGATTATATAAGATAAAATTTGCATATGTTATAAATATATTATTATATAATACAAAAGGCAGGTGTTATTTTAGACACCTGCTTTTTGTATTAAAATTTTCTTGTTATAACTAATATTATAATTGATATGTTATAGTATATTTTGTATTATGTTATCTCCAATTATTGCTCATGCCAGACCTTTTCGTGCTATAACTTATTATTTGATATAAAATCAGCTAAAATATCTTTTATTATACTTATAGTTACATTATTATAAATAATTTAATTAAAAAATATTGAAGGTTGATTGCTAGTATGATATAATTATAAAATAGTAAAAGGTATATTTGTGGATGCTTTAATGACATATTCATATGTATTTATACCTTTAAAATAGTAAATTATTAATAATAAATAATAAATATTTTTATTGAAAGGTGAGAAAAACATGGGAAATTTTAAGAAACTTACAGCAATTACTACCGCAGTTGCAACGACCATGACAATGTGTGCAATAACTGCTAATGCAAAAATTATTCCGGCAGAAGGTGTTTATGAGAAGGGAACAGTATTACAGTATTCCCTATTTGTACCAGATGGTATTGAAACTGCAATTTCCGGAGTAGATGTAACTATGCTTTATGAAACCAGCAAGTTGGATTTTGTGGAGTCACCAGAGTATTCTTTTCTAAATGATATGTATGCTGACTATGTATTAAATGAAGATCAAGGCTCTGTCCGTATTGCAGGTATGACAGCGGCTTTTAATTATAGGATATCATCTGGTGATCTTATTGTCTCTTCACAATTTGTTTTAATTGAGGATGCCAGTGAGAGTGAATTGAATTTTGATTATGTTATTACTGATTTTATTGATGCCGATTTTAATTCAATTTCAGACACTTTGAAGGAAGAGTTAAAAGTTGTTTCAACAGAGCCTACAGAGCCAACTGTTCCAACAGAACCAACTGTTCCAACAGAGCCTACAGAACCAACTGTTCCAACAGAACCAACAGTGCCAACAGAGCCAACAGTGCCAACAGAGCCAACAGAGCCTACAGAACCAACTGTTCCAACAGAACCAACAGAACCAACTGTGCCTACAGAGCCTACGGAACCACCAACTAATCCTATACTTGTTGGTGATATAAATGGTGATGGTAAATTGTCATCGATAGATTTGTCCTTATGGAGCCTAATATATATACAATATAACTCAAACCTAACACCTGAACAGATTAATGTGATGGATGTTGATGGTAATGGCAAGATAGATATTATGGATAAAGTAAAGCTTTCAATGTTAGTTAAATAATAAACTTATTGCAGTAATAGATTGATAAGAATTAGGAAAATTTATTATTGTTTAATTTAATAATAGCACAAAAACCACCACAGAGGCTTGAGAACAGGCAAAACTATGGTGGTTTTTGTTTAATTTTTTATTTTATGTATTTTTATACGAGAGTATATATTGAATATTTTGTTGGCACAGAGATCAGAAAGCTCATAGGAAAAGGTACATATTAATTATTTAGGAAATTTTTTATATGTATTAGTAGAAAGAGACAAGTGTTTTGATTTATATGTATGTCTTAAATTTAGATTTGCAAAAGCGTAGAAACCTTTAGAGCTTTTGCATAGAAGAAGCTGAATAACATTGACAAAAACTGGCGTCTTTTTTTTAGAAAGACGCCAGTTTTTATCTAAAATCCATTCAAAGTATGCAATAATTAAGATAGAAATTATTGTTGTGTAATCGTTTAAAATAAAGTTGAACTTTACATTATATCATCACGTAATATAGCGCATCCTGCTTTGAGAGAAGAGGGAACATCAAGTATCCTTTGGTTTTTTGAACCTCTAAAATGCAACATAAGGCTGCGTTGTGATAATATAAAGGGGCCATCAACAAGAATATCAATATTTTCCATTAGTTCTTTCCATTCGGGATGAGTTTCAAACCCATCAGTTAATTGTTCAAAGGTATAGCCGGTATATGACATTACGTTTAATCCAAGTTTATGACATTCCTGTGCTAATTCGATCAAGGGTTTACATTGCATAAAAGGTTCTCCGCCTGAAAATGTTATTCCCTGTAGCATAGGATTTTCTTTAATAGCCTTTAAAATATTATGTGTGTCACTAATATACCCACCATTAAAATCGTGTGTGTGTGGATTGTGGCATCCTTCACATTTATGAGGACAGCCTTGTGTAAAAACAGTAAGCCTTATTCCCGGACCATCTACTATAGATTCTCTTACAACACCGGCAAGTCTAATTTTCATAATATCACCTTAAATCTTTTTGCTGTAAAAACAGCCCACCTTTGGTGAGCTGTTTTTTTATTTTTTATATTTGCTCTACATTTGTGCTTACATTGTGCTTAACTCTGTCTTCAACCTCTGCTTTTTTTGCATTATTAAAGCGGTCAACGGTACCAACCAAATAACCTGTAATTCTTCTTATTCTTTCAAAGCTATGTTCACCGCAGCACTCGCTTCTTCCACATTGAGGGCAAGTATCACCAATAATACCTGTATAACCGCATTCAGGGTCTCTGTCAACCGGATGGTTAATAGAGCCATAACCTATGCCACATTCTTTCATAACATGAACAACCTTTTCAAAGGCTTCTAGGTTTTCAGTTGGGTCACCGTCAAGCTCAATATATGAAATATGACCGCCGTTTGTCAGGTTATGGTATGGTGCTTCTAATTTTATTTTATCATAAGCTGAAATGTTATAATATACAGGAATGTGAAAACTGTTGGTGTAATAATCCCTGTCTGTTACACCAGGAATTTTACCAAATCTTTTTGCGTCTAATCTTACAAATCTTCCTGAAAGACCTTCAGCAGGAGTTGCAATTAAAGAGAAGTTAAGACCATACTTTTGTGTAGCCTCGTCCATTCTTTTACGCATATACCCGACAATTTCAAGACCAATGTTCTGTGCTTCTTTGCTTTCTCCGTGGTGTGAGCCTACAAGTGCCTTTAAGCATTCAGCTAAACCAATGAATCCCAGTGTAAGAGTACCATGCTTAAGAACTTCGCCTACACTATCATTTTGGCTTAATTTATCACTGTCAATCCAAATGCCTTGTCCCATTAGGAAAGGATAATTTCTAACCAGCTTAGAAGCTTGAATTTTAAATCTGTCAAGAAGCTGTTCTATAATTAAATCAATTTTTCTGTCTAATTGTTCATAGAAGAAATCTATATTGCCGTTGCTTAAAATAGCAAGCCTAGGCAGATTAACTGACGTAAAGCTTAAGTTACCTCTGCCATTTACAATTTCTCTTTTAGGATCATAATGATTTGCCATAACTCTTGTACGGCACCCCATATATGCAACCTCAGTTTCAGGATGTCCCGGCTTATAGTACTGTAAATTAAATGGTGCATCGATAAAAGAGAAGTTAGGAAATAATCTTTTAGCACTAACACGGCATGCCAGTTTAAACAGATCGTAATTAGGGTCTGTTTTTTCGTAATTAATACCATCTTTTACTTTAAAAATATGTATAGGAAAAATAGGTGTTTCACCGTTGCCTAAACCTGCCTCTGTTGCCAGCAAAACATTTTTAATTACCATTCTTCCTTCAGGTGTTGTGTCTGTACCATAGTTAATAGAACTAAATGGTATTTGAGCACCTGCACGTGAATGCATAGTATTCAGATTGTGTACAAAGGCTTCCATAGCTTGAAAAACGGCGCGGTCAGTTTCTGAGTTTGCGTGTTTAAAAGCAAATTTCTGTAATTTGCCGGCTAGAGGTTCGCCGTATTTTTCGGTAAGAAGTTTTAATTCTTCCTCCATATATATTTCACCGTCATCCAGTTTTGGGATAGCATTTGTATTAGCCTCTGCTGTATCTGCCAATACTTTAACATCATTAATAGCGTTTTCATCATCAATAAGCAATTCTGCAGCTCTTTGAAGATTTTGTCTGTAAATTCTGCGATAGGTTTTTGCAACACCTTTAGACATACCATAGTCGAAATTAGGAATGCTTTGGCCACCATGCTGATCGTTTTGATTACTTTGAATGGCAATACAAGCTAAAGCTGAATAACTTGCAATGTCATTAGGTTCTCTTAAAAAACCGTGCCCTGTTGAAAAACCGCCTGTAAACAGCTTGTCTATATCTATTTGACAGCAAGTGGTTGTTAGTGTCAGAAAATCTAAGTCATGAATGTGAATGTCACCGTTGCGGTGTGCCTCGGCATGTTTGGGGTTAAGAATATACATCTCATAAAACTGCTTAGCACCCTCAGAGCCATATTTAAGCATTGTACCCATAGCCGTATCGCCGTCTATATTAGCGTTTTCACGTTTTACATCATTATCCTTAGCGGCTTTAAAAGTAAGGTCTTCATATATCTTCATCAACTTTGTGTTCATTTCTCTTACTTTAGTACGTTCCGCTCTATACAAAATGAATTCCTTAGCGGTTCTTGCATGACCGCTTTCAATAAGAGTTTTTTCAACGGTGTCCTGTACATGTTCAACGGTTGGCTTTTCGCCATGTTCATGTTCTAAAGTATCTCTAACTATCTCGGCTAATTTTTCAGCGGACTTATAATCATTGCCGCCAACAGCTTGTGCGGCCTTAAAAATAGCATCAGTAATTTTTTGTAAATCAAATCTAACCTTACGACCGTCTCTTTTTTCAATATACTCTATCATTTTTATAACCTCCGTATCATAGATTTATCGCAAGCTTGTATAAATAGCATAAATTGTATATATAAAAAGCACTAAACACAATATATAGTAGATTTCATGCTTGGCGTACCTGTTTAGTATATAACATTGTAATAGTTAAGTCAAGCAAGAAGACGAGAATTAAATAACAACTTTTTAATATAAATTTTAGCTAATATTACAAAAAATTACTAAAATATTGCAACAACATCTTGTATACACAAATTTATATAAATCTATATATAGTGTCATTTTATAAAAATAACATTAATATAGGCAAATAAGTTTTATAATTGTAAAAGAGATATAAAGAAAAAAATAGGAAAAAAGTAGTTGACAAAGTAAAAAAGGTTTGATATAATAACAAAGCTGTCGCAAATGAGGGCAACAAATGAGGGCAACACAAAAGAGAATAAAAAGAGTTTTCAAGAAGTCAAAAAAGCTTTGGATTAAATTGGTTTTAAAATCAAAGTGTAATGAAAGAAAGGCTGAAAGG
>CABRLN010000007.1 GCA_902471875.1 uncultured Clostridium sp. | reverse complement strand
TCAAGGGTGAAACCCTTGTGGGTTTTAAGGGCAACGCCCTTAACGAATCTTTTATACTTGAAATACCGTCTTTGACGGTATTTCTATAAGAAAGTTATGATTCTTTTGTTAAATATGATAGTATAATTTACTACAAAAAAGCTACAGGGCAGGTACTTTTTGAGTACCTGCCCTGTAAAGCTAATTTATAAGGAATTACTTATTATCTTCAAATGACTGAGATGCTAAGAATTGTAGGTGTGCCATCTTTTTAGCTGCTTGTTGCTCAGCTCTGTTAAACAGCACATCAGCTCTTTCAGGATTTGCACGTGAAAGTGCATTATAACGAACCTCGCCCATAATAAAGTCACGGTAACTCATTGTAGGAGCCTTAGAGTCAATAATAAGCGGGTTCTTACCCTGTTCAACTAAACGAGGGTCATAACGATAAATATGCCAGTAGCCTGACTGAACTGCTTTTTTCTCTTCGCTTTGTGCTATTGTCATACCACCCTTAATACCATGATTAATACATGGTGCATAGCAGATGATAATTGATGGACCAGGATAGCTTTCAGCTTCAACAAAGGCTTTAATGCACTGGTTGTAGTCAGCACCCATTGATACCTGTGCAACATATACATTGCCATATGTCATTGCAATAGCGGCAAGGTCCTTTTTATTTGTAGCCTTACC
This sequence comes from uncultured Clostridium sp., assembly GCA_902471875.1. Lineage (GTDB taxonomy): Bacteria > Bacillota > Clostridia > Oscillospirales > Acutalibacteraceae > CAG-964. Next base: position 78,870 of record CABRLN010000007.1, on the reverse strand, counting down.
TGCAGCTGCAAACTGTGCAATAGAACCGCTTGGAGTTGACTTTGATGCCTGACCTCCTGTGTTAGAGTAAACCTCTGTATCAAATACAAGAATGTTTACGTCCTTACCTGAAGCAATTACATGGTCTAAACCGCCAAAACCAATGTCATAAGCCCAGCCGTCACCACCAAAGATCCACATTGACTTTTTAGCCAACTGGTCTTTATCAGCAAGTGTTTTCTTTGCAAGCTGACCTGCTTCACAGTCACAAGTGCTGATTTCTTCAAGCTTTTCAATAAGAGCTTGAGCAGCAATTTTATTTTCACCGGAATTTGTAATAGTTGCTAAGTATTGTTCACAAGCAGTCTTTACATCTTCCTTTTCAACCTTTTCAGAAATTTCTTTTACATAACTTGCCAGTCTGTCACGAATTGCATTCTGACCAAGAACCATACCGTAACCAAATTCTGCATTATCCTCAAATAGAGAATTGTGCCATGCAGGACCTTTGCCTTCTTTGTTTACTGTGTAAGGTGTAGCAGGAGCAGATGCACCCCAAATTGATGAACAGCCTGTTGCGTTAGCAATAAACATTCTGTCACCAAACAGCTGTGTAGCAAGCTTAGCATATGGTGTTTCGCCACAACCTGCACAAGCACCTGAGAATTCAAGCAATGGCTGCTTAAACTGGCTGCCTTTAACTGTAGTTTCTTTAAATTTAGCTGCAACCTCTGGCTTTGAAGGCAGACTAAAGCCGTAATCAAATACTTCTTGTTGCTCCATTTCACCGTCGGCTGGCTTCATTGTAAGAGCCTTGTTGCCTTTTTTACCAGGACATACCTGTGCACAAGAACCGCAGCCTGTACAGTCAAGTGTAGAAACTGTCATTGTAAATGTAAGCTCAGGCATAGCCATCATACCTGTTTTCTTAGTAGCAGCAGGAGCAGCGGCAGCCTCGTCAGCTGTCATAGCTACAGGACGAATAACAGCATGCGGACAAACATAAGAACAGAAGTTACATTGAATACAGTTTTCAGGATTCCAAGAAGGAACATCTACTGCAATTCCTCTTTTTTCGTAAGCAGCTGAACCTTGTGGTGCAGTACCGTCAATATGATTTGCAAATGCTGATACAGGCAATTGATTACCCTTGTAAGCATTTACCGGATGTAAAATTGAATTTACATACTCAAGAACCTCAGGCTTACCATTTGTTGACACAACCTTTTCAAGCTCGCCTTCAGCGTCAGCCCAGCTTGCAGGTACATCTACCTTTACAAAGTCTGTTGCACCACGTTCAATAGCAGCGTGGTTCATATCAACAATAGCCTGACCCTTTTTACTGTAGGACTTTGTTGCAGCGTCCTTCATATATTTAATTGCATCTTCTTTAGGAATTATGTTAGCAATAGTAAAGAATGCAGACTGCAAAATTGTGTTAATACGACCACCAAGGCCAATCTCTTTACCAATTTTAATACCATCTATTGTATAGAAATTTACTTTCTTTTGTGCAATAATTCTCTTCATTTTTGCAGGAAGTTTTTCTTCCAGCTCTTCGCCTGACCAAGGGCAGTTAAGCAAAAAGCTTCCGCCTTCCTTCAGGTCGTCAACCATATCATATTTATTAACATATGAAGGGTTGTGACATGCTACAAAGTCAGCTTTACTGATGTAGTATGTAGATTTAATTGGTTTGTCACCAAAACGTAGGTGAGAAACTGTTAAGCCACCTGATTTCTTTGAGTCATATGCAAAGTAACCCTGTGCGTACATATCAGTGTGGTCACCAATAATTTTAATTGAGTTTTTGTTAGCACCAACTGTACCGTCAGCACCTAAGCCCCAGAATTTACAAGAGCTTGTGCCTGCAGGAGTTGTGTCAGGATTTTCAACAACAGGAAGTGACAGGTTTGTAACGTCGTCAATAATACCTATTGTAAATCTCTTTTTAGGTTCAGCAGATTCCATATTACGGTAAACTGCAATAATGTCGCCAGGTGTTGTGTCCTTAGACGATAAACCATAACGACCTGTATATACGTTAACACCTGAAAATTTTGAGCCGTTAATAGCTGCAAGAACATCAAGATAAAGAGGTTCACCAATAGAACCAGGCTCTTTTGTCCTGTCGAGTACCGTAATATTTTTAACTGTATCAGGAAGCTGGCTTAGCATATAATCAGCAACAAATGGTCTGTATAGTCTTACCTTAAGCAAACCAACCTTTTCACCATTTGCATTTAGATAGTCAATAACTTCTTCTGTACAGTCATTAACAGAACCCATTGCAACAATAATATTTTCTGCGTCTTCAGCACCATAATAATTAAATGGTTTATAGTCTGTGCCAAGCTTTTCATTTACTTTGTTCATATACTCAACAACAATTTCAGGCACAGCGTCGTAATATACATTACAAGCCTCTCTTGCCTGGAAGAAAATATCGTCATTCTGGGCAGTACCTCTTGTTACAGGGTGCTCAGGGTTAAGACTTCTTCTTCTGTAAGCGTCAACTGCGTCCCAGTCAAGCATATCACTAAGATCTTCATAGTCCCATGTTGCAACCTTTTGAATTTCGTGTGATGTACGGAAACCGTCAAAGAAATGCATAAACGGAACTCTGCCCTTAATTGCAGACAGGTGAGCAACAGCAGCAAGGTCCATACATTCCTGTGGGTTTGTAGAGCACAGCATTGCATAACCTGTTTGACGACAGGCATAAATGTCTGAATGGTCACCAAAAATTGAAAGTGCATGAGATGTTAATGCACGAGCAGAAACGTGAATTACACTTGGAAGTAACTCACCGGCCATTTTGTACATATTAGGAATCATTAGCAGCAAGCCTTGAGATGCTGTAAATGTTGTTGTTAATGCACCTGCTGACAGTGAACCGTGTACAGCACCTGCCGCACCGCCTTCTGACTGCATTTCTGTAACTTGTACTTCTCTGCCAAACAGGTTCTTTCTGCCTGCTGTAGCATATTTGTCAACCTCGTCAGCCATAACTGATGAAGGTGTAATAGGATAGATAGCAGCGACATCTGTAAATGCATATGCAACATGAGCTGCCGCATTGTTACCATCCATAGTTTTCATTTTTCTTGCCATGAAAATTTTCCTCCTTATAAATTAAATACCCTAGGGTATAGAACTACTGAAAATGGGTTGAGAACATACCTCAACATTACATTAATTTTAGCACTTTTGCTTTGCAGTGTAAAGTAAAAACAGTATAAAATTATTTACTTTTTTGTAAAAATTAAGATACTGCAGCACAAATATGTTGTATTTGCTGATATAAATAAAATATAAAAAATTTATATAAATTATGTAAATTTAATTTCTAATATTTACATTAATAATTTTTATAGTTTATTTTTAACAACTCAAAAGGTAAAATTATGTATTTTTGTTTGTGCAAATGCTTTATTAAATATTAATAGCTATATCATGCAAGATTTTTGCATTATCATTTGACAATTACAGTAAATTCTTATACACTAATAGTGTATAAAATAAATTGTTTTTTTATAATTAAAATATACTATTTAAGGAGCAAAAATTTACAATGAGTGACGATCATTCTGAAAAGGCAAACTCTAAAAAAAATAACAATATATTTAGCAGAATTTTCAGACATGGTGAGTTTGAGTCTGCAACTGATGCTGAAGACGAAGTAATTAATGTGCTTAACCTTTGCTGTGAAAAAGGTTTAATAGATAATAATTGCAAAATTATGATTGAAAATATTTTTAGCTTTGACGACACTTCTGCAAATGAAATTATGACCCACAGAAACGATTTTATTGCTTGTGAGGATACAGACCCTCTGCCGTTGGTGGTTAATAAAATAATGGAGTCTGGTTATTCAAGAATTCCTGTTTACCACGAGGATACCGACAATATTGTTGGCATATTATATGCTAAAGATTTGTTAAGATTTGTTTTTAATGATGTTCCCGCTGATTTTAAGCTTACAGATATTACCCGAGAGGTATTTTATGTACCAAGCTCAAAAAAATGCAGTGAGCTGTTTGCTGAAATGATAGCAGAAAAAACACAGATAGCTATTGTGGTAGATGAATATGGCGGCACTGACGGTTTGGTTTCGTTAGAAGACTTAATTGAAGCAATTATGGGTAATATTCAGGACGAATTTGACCATGAAGAGGAAGAGGTACATAGGATTACAGAAAAAATTTATTCGTTTGACGCCTCCGCAGGTGTTGACGAGGTTAATCAGCTTTTAGGCTCGCAATTGCCGGAAGAGGAGTACGACACTATTGCAGGCTTAGTGTTAGATAAATTAGGAAAAATACCAATTGAGGGCGAACGCCCTGTGGTAGAGTTTGAAAATGTAAAGTTTACTGTTGCAAATGTTGAAAAACGACGCATTGTAAAGGTATTGGTTGAACTTTTACCTGAAGAACAATAAATTTGATAATAAATAGCACAGTAGTGGCTGTGCTATTGTTTTATATTGATTTAAGGTGGTATTATATATGAGTCAAAGAGGACAAAAGGCTTATGATTATTTTATGAATGGCTACAACTGCACACAGTCTGTTTTGCTTGCTTTTAGTGATTTAACAGGATTAGATGACGAAACAGCGTCGTTAATAGCTTCGGGTTTTGGCGGCGGAATTGGCAGAACAAGAAATGTGTGTGGAACGGTAACGGGCATGCTAATGGCGGCTAATCTTTTAAAGGGTTACAGTCAGCCGACTGATAATAATGGTAAAAAAGAAACCTATGCTATGGTGCAAGCCTTGCTGAATAAATTTAAAGAGCAAAACGGCTCTATAATTTGTGCTGAGTTATTAGGTTTAAAGCCAAAAGAAGAAACTAACCCTGTACCAAGCCAACGTACAAACGAATATTATAAAAAGCGTCCTTGTCCATTACTATGTAAGGATGCAGCAGAAATATTAGAGGAATATTTAAATTTAGAAAAGTAAACAAAAAATCCACACTATAGCTATAATGAACCTGTGGTGTGGATTTTTTATTAATTCTTTATGTTGCTAATAAAACTTATTATTTATCAGCTTTTATCTCTTTGCTTTGTAATTAAAGCAAATAAATAGCCAAATACTATTGCAGAGGCAATTCCTGCGGCGGCGGCCGTTACACCGCCTGTTATAATGCCTAAAGCGCCATCGTTAACAATAGCCTCTTTAACGCCCTCAGCCATTGTGTAGCCAAATCCGCATAACGGTACAGTTGCACCTGCACCGGCAAACTCAACAATTGGCTTGTAAATTCCTACAGCGGTTAGTACCACGCCAAGCACTACAAAGCTAACCAGTATTCTGGCAGGTGTAAGCTTGGTTTTATCAATAAGTATTTGACCTATAACGCATATAAGTCCGCCTACCCAAAAGGCGTTTATATAGTCCATTATCATATATTTCTACTCTCTTTCTGTACTATTTATTTGTAGTTTTTGTAAACAGTGGTGAAATATTCGACTATAGATAAAATTTCTTTTTATGATAGGTATAGTCTGACGAAATTACAAAATAAAAAATTTAAAATTATTAATAGGTTGGCAAAAACAATTAACTATGGTACAGCAATGCATTAGTAATGCTGTACTATTTTTATGTATAATATTCATATATTTTATTAGCATATACTTATAACATAAAAATGCACTTTAAATTTGTCAGTATTGCCATATGTTTGTATATATTTTTTGACGTTATTTATTGATGTAATTTGAGTTATGTGATATTATTTACGATGAGTAGTATTCGCACAGAAACTGCATCAGAAAGATGTTGTCACAATATTTTACGGAGGTGATAACATGAAAATTGGCATTATTGGTGCCGGTAGGGTTGGTTGCTCTATTGGCAAATATATTACAGTTAATTCTGATATTGACGAATTAACAGGCTTTTATAACAGCAGCTATGAAAAAGCAGCTGAAGCCGCCAATTTTTGTAACACGAAGGCTTTTGAAGAGCTTTCAGATTTAGTTAGGTCAAGCAATACCCTGTTTGTTTCTGTACAAGACAGTGCAATTGGCAAGGTTTGGGATTGTATTGACAAGAGTTTGATAGAAAATAAGATTATTTGTCATTTTAGCGGCTCAATATCTTCTGATGTTTTTACAGGTGCCGAAAGCTACGGTGCATATGTTGGCAGCGTACACCCTGTGTATGCTTTTAGTAATAGGTTTGACTCTTATAAAAATTTAAAAAATATTGTATTTACGCTTGAGGGTCATCCTATATTTTTAGACAAGGTTTCAGAGCTTTTTAGTTACAATGGTAACAGGGTGTGCTTTATTAACAAGTCAAAAAAACCGCTTTACCATGCGGCGGCGTCTATGGCAAGCAATCATCTTTTAGGTTTGCTTGGAACATCGTTGGAAATATTGCAGGAATGCGGCTTTTCACAGCAGGAGGCTTACAGGTTTTTAAAGCCTTTAATGCTTAACAATTTAAGCGAAGCACTGGAAAACGGTGTAGAAAATGCCCTTACAGGTCCTATTGAAAGAGGAGATGTTGCCACTGTTGTAAAACATCTTGAGGTTTTAGACAGCGAACGAAAGGATATATATAAAGCACTGGGTAAGCAAATACTAAATATTGCGGAAAGAAAAAATTATAACGAACCGGGCTTTCAGAAATATTCGCAAATTGAAAAGGAGCTGCAAAAGTGAAAAATACAGTAATTACATTTAAACAAAGTAAGGCAGAGGGCAAAAAAATAAGTATGCTTACTGCCTACGACTATTCAACAGCAAAGCTAATGGACAAAGCAGGCATAAACGCTATTTTGGTGGGAGATTCACTGGGTAATGTTATGCTTGGCTATGAAGATACAATTTCTGTTACAATGCAGGATATGATACACCACAGTGCCGCAGTTGCAAGAGGTGCAAAAAATGCAATGGTTGTTGTTGATATGCCCTTTATGTCATACCAAACCTCGGTGTATGACGCTGTTATAAATGCAGGCAGACTTATGAAAGAGGGCAGAGCCAACGCTGTAAAGCTTGAGGGCGGCAAGGATATTTGTCCGCAAGTTACGGCAATAACAAATGCAGGCATACCCGTAATGGGTCACTTGGGGCTAACACCCCAGCATATTAATACACTGGGCGGACACAGGGTACAGGGCAAGACCGAAGATGCCGCACAAAAGCTTCTTGATGATGCCCGTGCATTACAGCAGGCAGGTGCTTTTGCAATAGTGCTTGAATGTGTACCGGCAAAGCTGGCAAAAAAAATTACAAACGAGCTTTCAATATCTACCATTGGTATAGGTGCAGGTGCCGACTGTGACGGTCAGGTGCTTGTTTATCAGGATATGCTTGGAATGTTTTCTGACTTTACACCAAAGTTTGTTAAAAAATTCGCAAATGTAGGTGAGGTTATGCAAACAGCATTTAAAGCTTATATTGACGATATGCAGAACGGGCAATTTCCGTCAAACGAGCATATCTATACAATAGATGACGAAATTATAGACAAGCTGTACTAAGGAGATAAAAATGAAAATTGTTAATACTATAAATGAAGTAAGAGAATGTGTAAAAGCTTGGAAAAAACAGGGCTTAACCGTAGGCTTGGTGCCTACAATGGGTTATTTGCACGAGGGCCACGCAAGCCTTATTAAAAGAGCAAGTAAAGAAAATGACAAGGTAGTTGTAAGCGACTTTGTAAACCCTATTCAGTTTGGTCCAAAAGAGGACCTTGCAAGCTACCCAAGGGATATTAACAGAGATGCAAAGGTTTGCGAAGAAGCAGGTGCAGACATTATATTTCACCCTACAGCCGAAGAAATGTACTGCAAAGACTTTTCAACATTTGTTGACATTACTGGCCCGTCGGACGAGCTGTGCGGCAAAAGCAGACCAATACATTTTAAAGGGGTTTGCACAGTTGTTTCAAAGCTGTTTTTAATTGTTGCACCCCACAAAGCATATTTTGGTCAAAAGGACGCTCAGCAATTGGCTGTTATAAAAAGAATGGTTAGGGATTTAAACTTTGACATTGAAATTGTAGGCTGTCCTATTGTGCGTGAGGCTGACGGCTTGGCAAAAAGCTCCCGCAACACCTATTTGAATGCAGAAGAACGTAAGGCTGCCGTGGTTTTGCACAAGGCTCTTGAAGAGGGCAAAAAGCTTGTACTTAACGGCGAAACAAGTGCCCAAGCTGTTGTTGACAAAATAACACAGATTATTAACGGCGAACCTCTTGCTAAAATAGACTATGTACAAGCTGTCAGCTTTCCTAACATTCAAATTGTTAATAAGGTTGACGGTGACATTCTTGTAGCAGTTGCCGTTTATATAGGCAAAACAAGGCTAATTGATAATTTTATTATTGAAAAAGGTACAGAAAAATAATTTATTTGAAAGGCTGATAAATATGCAGGTTACAATGTTAAAAGGAAAAATTCACCGTGCTGTTGTAAAGCAGGCAGAGTTGAATTATATAGGCAGCATTACAGTTGACCCTGTACTAATGGAGTCAGCTGGTATTTATGAATATGAAAAGGTGCAAATTGTTGACATAGAAAACGGCAACCGTTTTGAAACATATACTATTGCAGGTAAGCCGAATTCGGGCATGATTTGCCTTAACGGTGCAGCGGCACGCTGTGTGCAAAAAGGCGACCATATTATTATAATGGCGTACTGCCAGCTTGATGAACAAGAGGTTAAAGCACACAAGCCAAAGGTGGTTTTTGTCAACGAAGAAAATAAAATTGTAAAAACAGCTAACTATGAAAAGTACGGCGTTTTAAGTAAGGATTGTATTTAATTATGGGTATATTCAAATATATAGGTTCACAGTTTGCCAAGCCCCAGGGCTTGGGTGGAAAGCTTTCAACATTATTTATGAATATGCTTAACAAACAGCAGTATGCAAGCGTTGTAAAATGTTTTAATAGCTTAAAACCTAAAAATGTACTTGACATAGGCTTTGGCAACGGATATTTACTAAGCAAACTTTCAAAAAACAGCAATGCCAACCTTTACGGCATTGAAATTTCTGAAGATATGCTGGTACAGGCAGTTAAGAAAAATAAAAAGGCTATTGACAGCGGAAAAATGAAGCTGTCAATAGCTGATGTAAGCAATACTGAATTTAACAGTGACACTTTTGACTTTATTTATACTGTAAACACTGTTTATTTTTGGGATAATTTAGAACAAGGTTACGAAGAAATTAAAAGAATTTTAAAAAACGGCGGGGTGTTTGCCAATGCTTTTTATACCGACAAATGGCTTAACAGCGTTGGCAGTTACACAAAGTACCATTTTGCAAAATATTCTACAGCCGAAATGATAAAGCGAGTTGAAAATATGGGTTTTTCGGACATTAAGCTTGAAGAAATAAGCAAAGACAAGGCGTATTGCCTTATAGCTTATAAGTAACTACATAGGTTGAGTATTAAATAAAAAAAGTCATAATTATTTATCTTATATATTAAATTATTGCCGGTATTTACATCTTGGAAAAACCATTGCAAAAAAATTTTATGGTTGTGACCCTACAGTCACCATGTAAATTTATTTTCATGTTATAATTGGAACGGAGAGTTATAACTCTAGAATTTTTATACAAATTAAAGGAGAATAAAAGCAATGGAACAGCGTGAAAAGGTAAGAATGGACGACACAAAAAGACTTTTGCAGTGGATTAGTAATAACCCTAACCAATGGATTGAAATTAAATGGGCTCTTACTGAAGAAGATATATTGCAGGAGCAGGAGTTTAAGGAAGTAATACGCAACCTAAAAAACAACGGTTTTTATCAACTGTTGGTTTTACTGTTATATACTAATAATAATTCCATTAAAAAAGCGTTAGAAAAAACAATACTTAATGTTGTATGTAAAGAATGGAATGACAATTCAATAGACAATATGGTTGATATGTTAATTGATAACATAAACTAATTTAATAAATAATACATAGGGAGAATAACAATGAAAAAGCTGGAGCTTTTAAAAACATACTGGGGTTACACCGGCTTTAGGGGTGCACAAGAAAAGGTTATTGACAATATTTTAAGCGGTAATGATGTTTTGTGCGTAATGCCTACAGGTGCAGGCAAGTCGGTGTGCTACCAAGTTCCGTCATTAATGCTTGACGGTGTTACCATTGTTATTTCTCCCCTTATTTCTTTAATGATAGACCAGGTAAAGTCACTGGTTAATATGGGCGTTAAGGCGGCTTACTTAAACAGCAACCTTAATGCAAAACAGCAGGCACTGGCACTGCAAAGGGCAAGCATGGGGGCTTATAAAATTATATATGTTGCACCCGAAAAGCTGTTAACAAACAGCTTTGTTAATTTGTGCAAAAATATTGACATTTCAATGGTGGCTGTTGATGAGGCACACTGCATATCGCAATGGGGGCAGGACTTTAGACCGGATTATTTAAAAATTGTTGAATTTATAAAGCTTCTTAATAAACGTCCTGTACTTTCTGCCTTTACGGCAACTGCAACTACTGAGGTAAAAGAGGACATTGAAAAGGTTTTACAGCTTAATAACCCCTTTACCATAACCACAGGCTTTGACCGCCCCAACCTTAGCTTTGAGGTTATGCACCCCAAAAATAAGAACACACAGCTGTTGTCGGTTGTAAAAGAAAATATAGACAAATGCGGTATAGTTTACTGTAACACACGTTCAAATGTTGAAGAGGTGTGCGGCATACTGTGCGAAAACGGAATAAACGCACAAGCCTACCATGCAGGCATGACTATGGAAGAACGCAAGAAAAACCAAGAGGACTTTATTTACGACAGGTGCAGGGTTATGGTGGCTACCAATGCGTTTGGTATGGGTATTGACAAGCCCGACGTAGGTTATGTAGTTCACTATAATATGCCGCAGAATATTGAGGGGTATTATCAAGAAGCAGGCAGAGCAGGCCGTGACGGGAATGACGCCCGCTGTATAATTTTTTACAGCGGCAAGGACTATGCCACCAATAAGTTTTTAATTGAAAAATCACTTGAAAATGACGAAGGTGAACAGTTAAACGAAGAGCTTGCACAGGCTGTAGCAGAAAATAAAATAAGACAGCTTAACTTAATGTCAGGCTATTGCAATACAGCCGACTGTCTGCGTGGCTATATATTAAAATATTTTGGTCAGCCCCACAGTGAATACTGCGGTAATTGCTCAAACTGTAAAGGCGAATTTGACCAGGTTGACATTACCACACAGGCACAGCAAGTGCTTTCTTGCGTTGCCAAAACCAAACAGCGTTTTGGTGTAAAAATGATTGCAGATATTTTAAGGGGCAGTAAAGCACAGGCTGTTTTTAGCTATGGGCTTAATAACCAATCTACATATGGCTTAATGAAGAACAGCACAGAAGCAGAGATTAAAAGAATAATAAATTTTTTAATTATAAAAGACTATGCACATCGTACACAGGACAAATTTCCTGTAGTTAAGCTTAATAATAATTCTTTAAAAATTTTAAAGGGCGAACAGCAGGTTACAATGAAGGTTAAAAAAGGCAGTACAGCTGTAAAAGAAAAAGTAAGCTTGCCGTCTGAAACTGCTAAAGCAGAATACAGCCAAGAAATGTATGATTATCTTAGAGGCATACGCAGTAAAATTGCCGAAGAAGAAAGCGTGCCTGCGTACATTGTTTTTTCAAACACTGCCTTGCAGGATATGTGTGTAAAACGTCCTGTTACATTGTCGGAATTTTTAAATGTAAATGGTGTTGGCGAAAATAAGCTGAACCGCTATGGCAATATTTTTACCTGTGCAATAGGCAGATATATTGAATATGAAAACGGCTTTTATACTACAGAAGAACTTAAGCTTACACCACAACAGCTTGCACAGGTTGTAAACAGCTACACTAAAGGTTGCAGGGTTTTGCACAAAACCTTTGGCAAGGGTACTGTAGTGCAAAAAAGCGAAAGTAACACCGAGAATATAGTTAAAATTAAATTTGACAGCGGTGAAGAAAAAATGTTTTCAACCGCTTTTTTCGGTATGAAGGTTATTGATTAATATATTGTAGCATAATAAAGAAAAAATCTTGTTCAACGGCACAATGCACATATACTGGAATATGCAAGTATTATATGTTATAATTTTGTACCAACGTCAAACAGCATTTGTAAGCTAATGTATATTTTGTTTGCGTAATATAAATTTAAAAATAGTGAAAAGAGTAGGAATATGAGTAAATGGAAAAATTTAAAACCGCTTTATAAAGGAATAATTTTAATTATACTTTCAGCATTTTTCTTTGCATTAATGAATATGTTTGTAAGACTGTCTGGCGATTTGCCGTCAATACAAAAAAGCTTTTTCAGAAATTTAATTGCTTTCTTTTTTGCAGGTGTAATTTTATTAAAGGAAAGAAAAGAAATTAGCCTGCCTAAAGGTACAATAACGCCGTTGGTATTAAGGTCTTTATTTGGTACAGTAGGAATTTTATGTAATTTTTATGCCATTGACCAGCTTGCACTGGCAGACGCGTCTATACTTAACAAAATGTCGCCTTTTTTTGCAATAATATTCAGTATCTTTCTGCTTAAAGAAAAAATAAAGCCGCTGCAATTTTTAATAGTTGTAGGTGCGTTGGTAGGTGCAATGTGCGTTGTTAAACCAAGCTTTGTAAATGCCTCAACAGTGCCGGCACTAATTGCACTGTGCGGTGGTATGTGTGCAGGCTTAGCCTATACTTTGGTAAGAATGTTAGGGCAAAAGGGAGTAAAAGGTGCGGTAATTGTATGCTTTTTCTCTGGTTTTTCTTGCCTGGTAACTCTGCCTTTTTTTATTTTCGGCTTTGCCCCAATGACCTTTGCACAGCTTATTATATTGCTTTTAGCAGGTCTTTCGGCGGCAGGAGGACAGTTTACAATAACCTCGGCCTATTGTTACGCACCTGCAAAGGATGTTTCGGTATATGACTACACGCAAATAATTTTTGCGGCTACACTGGGATTTTTTGTGTTTGACCAAGTACCTGACTGGTTAAGCTGGGTAGGATATGTAATAATTTGTGCAATGGCTGTATTAATGTTTATTTATAATAAGAAAAAAGATGGATAAATTAACATAATATTACAAATTCACACAAAAATGATAAAATTAACAATATATAGTAATTATGTAGCAAAAGTGGCAATTTTTACATTTTATATCAATAATAAACAATAAATGCTAAAATAGCAAATTTTACCATATGATATTACCCCTAAACATGAATACAAAGTAACATGAATAGAAATAATATTGGTAAATACGACAACATATAACAAATATATAATAAAGCTGGTTAATATTACAATATTTGACAAAAGTGAACAATAAATGCTAAAAATAGCAAATTTTGCCATTAATTATAAAGTTATAACAATGATGTCCTCCCTAAATGTAACGGATTATAGAAATTTTTACAATATATTACAAAATACTGGAATATTTTACAATATATAACAAATTTATAATATAATTGGAATAAATAACAATATATAGCAAAGGAGAATTATAATGAAAAAAATAGCAAGTTTTACCATAAATCACGATACTTTAACTGAGGGTATATATACATCACGAATTGATGGTGACATTGTTACCTATGATATTCGTATGAAAAAGCCAAATAACGGCGATTTTTTAAGCACAGGGGCGTTGCACACCATTGAACACCTTTTTGCAACATATGTACGCAACAGCAGTTATGCGGACAGCGTTGTTTACTTTGGCCCAATGGGGTGCAGAACAGGCTGTTATTTTATTGTAAAGGATGACATTGAAGCTAAGCAGGTTATTAAGCTTGTGCAGGAAAGCTTTAAATTTATAAGTGATTTTGAAGGTGAAATTCCTGGCAGCAAAAAAGAGGAATGCGGCAACTACCTTGACCACGATTTACCGCTTGCAAAAAAAGAAGCAGAAAAAATGTGCAGTGTGCTTTCTAACTGGACTGTAGAGGACTTGAAGTATAAAGAATAATATATTTGTTTTTTAGTACATGGGGGGAGTGATTGAATGAACTTAAAGGAAAAGGCAATGACCCCACGAAATAAAACCCTTAGAATAGGCTTGCTTATGGCGGCTGTAGGCGGTTTTGTTGACGCATATACCTACATAACAAGAGGAAATGTTTTTGCATTTGCACAAACAGGCAATATTATTTTTATGGGTATGAGGTTGGTTGAAGGAAATATTGTTGAATGCTTGATGTACATATTCCCAATAATTGCTTACTTTTTTGGGGTTTTTATAACTGACTTTTTAAATGCAAAAATTGTGCGTACCACGTTAATAACCATTCAAACTGTAATATTGTTTGCAGAAATACTTTTGCTGTTAACAGTAGGATTTCTGCCTTTAACGGTGCCTAATATAAGCGTTACTGTATTAATTTCGTTTTTAAGTGCAATACAGGTGCAAAGCTTTCGTGTAGTTTATAACACGCCTTATGCCTGCACTATGTGTACAGGTAATTTACGAAGCTCTGCCGAAAAACTTCACAAGTATTTTGCAACTAAAGAAAAAGAACATCTTACCCACTTTTTACGTTACACTTACATTAATGTTTCATTTTTTATAGGAGCGGCTTTAGGGGCTTTTTTCAGCCACTTGTTGTACGAAAAGGCCGCATTTATAGCCTGTATTCTTTTGCTTACAGCACTTGTAATGATTGTTGCAGACAGACGCAAAAAAATGAGACTTTCTCATTTTGAGGGATAATGCTAAATATAAAGCTGGCGGCTGTACCGTTTTTGGTATAGCCGCCAGCTTTATAAATTTATTAAATTAAAATACCGCCGTTTACACTAAGCACCTGACCTGTTATAAATTCAGCTTTTTCGTCGGATAAAAATAGAACAGCATTAGCAACGTCGGTACTGCTGCCCAGCTTGTTAAGAGGAGTTTCTTCTTTTAACTCGTTAAGTGTATCCTGTGAAAAAGAGGACATCATATCGGTCATAATAACGCCGGGTGACACACAGTTTACTCTTATTCCGCTTAAACCAACCTCTTTTGCAAGAGCCTTTGTTAAGCCAATAACACCTGCTTTTGCCGCCGAGTAATGTACCTCGCAGCTGCCGCCCGTTTCACCCCACATTGATGCAATATTTACTATGCTGCCCTTGTGTTCTTTTATCATTTTAGGTAATACTGCATTACAACAGTTGTAAACACTTGTAAGGTTGGTGTTTATCATATTTGCCCATATATCAGGAGTAATGTCAGTAAAAAGCATTTGCTGTGCAATACCTGCGTTGTTAACTAAAACATCAATAAACCCATAGGCATTGTAAACACTTTCAATCATATTTTTAACAGCTGTGTAATTGCTTACGTCTGCTTTAAAAGCTTCTGCACTGCCGCCGTTTTTTATAATATCGTTTTTTAGATTTATGGCGGAATTTTCACTTTTGTTGTAGTTAATAGCGACGTTATAACCTGTTTTGCCAAATTGCCTTGCAATTTCAGCACCAATGCCTTTTGAGGCACCTGTAACTAATACTGTGCGGTTCATAATTATTCTTTTACCAGTACATTAACAATTTCGTTAATATACATTTTGTGCCAGTCAGAACCCTCTGTATTATAGTTGCTTGTTAGTGATTTTTCAATAAGACTTTCTTCGTTAAGCATTTGTGCATATAATTTTTTGCAGACTAAAACTAACTTAGATTCTGCAAAATACGGCACGCCGTTGATATGTTCAACAGTAAGACCTGTTTCTTTTACCTTGTCAATATCACGACCGCTTTTGGTACCGCAAAGCTTTAAAGCCTCTTTGTTTCCATCGTCTAAAATACATAATGAATAGTATTCTTTGTTTTCAAGCATACCAAAGGTATAACGCTGAGGTCTTATAAAAGTAAATGCAACAGGTTTATTCCACATAATACCTACACCGCCCCAACTGGCAGTCATCATATTACATTTACCTTCTTTTTCTGCTGTTACCAGCATCCAGTCAGTGCCTATAAGTTTAAAAGGATTTTCAATAATTTCTGTTGGTTTTATTTCTTTAAAGTTGCTCATAGCAAAATCTCCTTTATAAAAGTATTGCCATACAATAATAATTAGGCTGTTAAATAATTATAGCATTACTCTTTTAAATATACAACTATTATCGTATATGTGAATAAATATGCAAAAATATTTGAATATTGTATACAGGCAATATAAGTGCAAACAATAAAATGTCGATAAATATGTTGAAAATGTGGATAAAATAAAAATAAATTATTTAATATGTTAAAATAAAATAGTTAATGATACAAAAAACATAGTGAATGAATAAATATGCAAAATAACCTTGATTTTTTGTATAAGGTGAGTATAATATAACTTGTAATTAATAAATTTAAAGAATTTAAAAGAATTTTTAAATATACAGGAGGTCATTACAATGGCAAAGAAGAAAAAAGAGGTAAAAAAGGTTGTACTTGCTTACTCAGGCGGTCTTGATACATCAATTATAATTCCTTGGTTGAAAGAAAATTATAACAACTGCGAGGTTATTGCAGTGTCTGGTGATGTTGGTCAGGGTACAGAGCTTGAGGGTCTTGAAGAAAAGGCTATTGCAACAGGTGCTTCAAAGCTATATATTGAAGATTTAAATAAAGAATTTGTTGAAGAATATGTATTTCCTACAATTAAAGCAGGTGCTGTTTACGAGGGTAAATATCTGTTGGGTACTTCATTTGCAAGACCTATTATTGCAAAAAGACTTGTAGAAATTGCTAAAGCAGAGGGTGCTGACGCTATTTGTCACGGCTGTACAGGTAAGGGTAATGACCAGGTTCGTTTTGAGCTTGCTATTAAAGCATATGCACCGGACATGACAATTATTGCACCATGGAGAACATGGGAGTTTAAATCAAGAGAAGAAGAGATTGCTTATGCAGAGGCTAAGCAAATTCCTCTAAAAATTAACAGAGAAACAAATTACTCAAAAGATAAAAACCTATGGCATCTATCACACGAGGGACTTGACCTTGAAGACCCTGCAAACGAACCAATGTATAATAAAGAAGGCTTTTTAGAGCTTGGCGTATCTCCTGAACAGGCTCCTGATGAGCCAACATATGTTACAATCTCTTTTGAAAAGGGTATTCCTGTAGCTGTTGACGGTGAAAAGCTAGACGGCGTTTCTATTATTAAAAAGCTAAATAAGCTTGGTGGTGAAAACGGTATTGGTATTACTGACATTGTCGAAAACAGACTTGTTGGTATGAAAGCAAGAGGTGTATATGAAACACCGGGTGGTACAATTTTGTATGCTGCTCACGCTAAGCTTGAAGAAATTTGCCTTGACAGAGATACTCAGCATTACAAAGAGGTTGTTGCAAACCGTTTTGCAGAGCTTGTATATTACGGTCAGTGGTACACACCTCTAAGAGAAGCTATTTCGGCTTTTGTTGACAGCACACAGCAGACTGTAACAGGTGACGTTAAGTTTAAGCTGTACAAGGGCAATATTATCGATGCAGGCGTAACTTCTCCATATTCACTGTATGATGAAGAAATTGCTACATTCGATGAAGACGAGGTTTACGACCAGAACGATTCAGAGGGCTTTATTAATCTGTTTGGTCTTCCAATAGAGGTAAGAGCAAAGAAGGGCTTAATTAAGTAATTAGCCACAGTATTAAATAGCAATTTAAACTGTAAAGGGACGGGTGCTTTTGTCGCTCGTCCCATATACTAATTTATGAGGTGAAAATAAATGAAGCTGTGGACAGGCAGATTTCAAAAAGAAATAAGCAAAACAACAAACGATTTTAACTCATCTATATCATTCGACAGCAGAATGTATAAAGAAGATATTACAGGCAGTATTGCCCACGCAACTATGCTTGGTGAGTGTGGTATTATAGCAAAGGACCAGTCAGAAATTATTTGTAAAGGCTTGCAAGAAATTCTTGCAGACATTGAAAATGGTAAGCTGGAAATTGATATGGAGGCAGAGGATATTCACACATTTATTGAGGGTGAATTAACAAAAAGACTGGGTGACGCCGGAAAAAGACTCCACACAGCACGCAGCCGTAACGACCAGGTTGCACTTGACGTAAGACTTTACCTGCGTAATCAGATAGATGAATTAAAATCTCTTGTTAAAAGTTTAATTGAGGTTATTTGCAATAAGGCAGAACAATATGCCGCAACGGTTATGCCTGGTTATACACATTTGCAAAGAGCGCAGCCTATAACCTTTGGACATCACCTTATGGCTTATGCCGAAATGTTACTTCGTGACCTATCCCGTTTAGAAGACACACAAAAAAGAATGAATGTTAATCCATTAGGCAGCGGTGCGCTTGCTTGTACAACCTACCCTATTGACAGAAATATTACAACTAAGCTTTTGGACTTTGACAGCATGACTCGCAACAGCCTTGACGGCGTTTCTGACAGAGATTTCTGTTTAGAGCTTGCTTCTGATTTGTCAATTATTATGGTTCATTTGTCAAGATTTTCTGAAGAAATAATTATGTGGTGTTCGTGGGAGTTTAAGTTTATTGAGCTTGACGACGCTTTTTCAACCGGCTCTTCAATTATGCCGCAAAAGAAAAACCCTGACATCGCAGAACTTGTTCGCGGTAAATCGGGCAGAGTTTTTGGTGATTTACAGGCATTACTTACAGCTATGAAGGGTATAGCACTTGCCTATAACAAGGATATGCAGGAGGACAAAGAGGCGATATTTGACGCTGTTGATACCGTTAAAATGTGCATTACAGCATTTACCCCAATGCTTGACACAATGACAGTTATTCCGCAAAATATGCGTAAAGCTGCAGCAGGCGGATTTATTAATGCTACAGACTGTGCTGACTATCTTGTTAAAAAAGGTTTGCCGTTTAGAGATGCCTACAAGGCAACAGGCTCATTGGTTGCTATTTGTATTGAAAAGGGAGAAACCCTTGAAACCTTGCCGATAGAAGAATATAAAGCTGTTTGTGATATGTTTGACGAGGGTGTTTACGAAGCCATTTCACTTGAAAAATGTGTAAACGAACGCAGCCCATACGGCGGACCGGCAAATGTTCTTAACGCTGTTAAAGAGGTTAGAGAATTACTGAAATAATAATTTGTATAGGAATTATTAGAATATAAAGTTTCTATTTTTTGTAAGATGTAAAAATTAGGACAATCCTTTTAAGATTTAAAAGCTTAAAGAAAGAGATGATAAAATGATAAAGGTTGGTATTATAGGTGCAACAGGATACGCAGGTGCAGAGCTTGTACGTTTGCTTATGGGGCACCCGCAGGCAGAGGTTACAGCAATAAGCTCAGTAAGCTTTGAGGGTAAGGCTATTAGCGAGGTTTACCCTGCTTATTACAGTTTAAACGATATGGTTTGTGAGAATGCAGATGATGTTGTAGAAAAAAGTGAGGTTATTTTTGCAGCATTGCCACACGGTTTATCGCAAGAACTTGCAAAGATTTGCTTTGATAAGGATAAAATTTTTATTGACCTTGGTGCCGATTTCAGACTTGAAAGCGAAGATGATTATAAAGAATGGTATGGTGGCGAATATATTGACAAAGAGCTTCACAAAAACTCTGTTTATGCTCTGCCTGAATTTTTCAGAGATAATATAAAGGGTAAAAAAACCATTGCAAACCCGGGCTGTTATACAACAGGCGTACCGTTGGCTATTGGTCCTGCTGTTGCAAAGGGTTTGGTAGAAACAAAGGGGATTATTGCAGACTGTAAAAGCGGTGCAACAGGTGCAGGCAGAGGTCTTTCACAGAATACTCATTTTACCGACCTTAACGAAGGATTTCACCCTTACAAGGTAGCAAGCCACCGTCATACACCTGAGATTGAACAAACCCTTTCTCATTTGGCAGGCAAGCCTGTAAAAATAACATTTGTTCCTCATTTACTTCCTGTAAACAGAGGTATTTTATCTACGGTTTATGCACCGCTTAAAGAGGGTGTTACAGAGGAACAGGTAAGAAAAGTTTATGAAGAATTTTATGCTGATGAATATTTTGTAAGACTTCTTCCAAAGGGACAGGTTGCAGATATTCACAATATAAAATATTCAAATTTCGGTGATGTTTCACTGCATATGGACAATCGTACAGGTACACTTGTTGCTGTTTCTGCTATTGACAATATGGTAAAGGGTGCGGCAGGACAAGCTATTCAGAATATGAATATTGTATGTGGTTTAAACGAAAAAACAGGACTTAAAATTATACCTCCTGCTTTCTAAATTTTAGAGAAATTATTAAAAAATAACCATAGTATTCATATGTAAAATTAAAAAAATTTTGTTTTAGAAATGGTGTTGAATAACGTATTTAAAAATTTTGATTTTGGAGATTATTATGAACTACATTATACGAGAAATGAAAGAATCTGAATATTTGTTACTAGGTAATTTTTTGTATGAAGCTATTTTTATTCCTGATGGCGTAGAACCACCGGCGACATCAATAATAAATTCTCCTGAATTACAGGTTTATATTTCTAATTTTGGTACTGAAAAAGATGATTTATGCTTAATTGCAGAAGTTGAAGAAAAAATTGTAGGTGCAGTTTGGGTTAGAATTATGAATGACTATGGTCATATTGATGATAAAACACCATCATTTGCAATTTCTTTGTATAAAGAATACCGTGGTTATGGAATAGGGACAGATATGATGAAAAAAATGCTTTCAGTCCTGAAAAAAGGTGGATATAAACAAGCTTCACTTGCTGTTCAAAAAGAAAACTATGCTGTAAAGATGTATAAAAATGTTGGTTTTGAAATTGTAGATGAAAACGAAGAAGAATACATAATGGTAAATTTATTGCAATAATATTTGTAATAATAAATTTTAATGTATTAATTTGATTAACAAAACTTAAAGTATTAAGAAAACAGAGAGGAAATAAAAATGGATATTTCTAACGAAGAAAGAGCCAATGTGCTAATTCAAGCTCTTCCATATATTCAAAAATACTCGGGTGAAACTATTGTGGTAAAATACGGTGGCAACGCTATGATAAGTCCTGAGCTTAAAAGTGCCGTTATGAGTGATATTGTACTAATGCGTTTGGTAGGGGTAAATGTTGTTTTGGTTCACGGCGGTGGTCCTGAAATAAGCCAAATGCTTAAAAAAACAGGCAAAGAAAGCAAATTTATTAACGGTATGCGTGTTACAGACAGTGAAACAATGGATATTGTTCAAATGGTGCTTGCAGGTAAGGTAAATAAAAGCCTTGTACAATGCCTTAACGACCACAGTGGAAAAGCTGTAGGCTTGTGCGGACTTGACGGCAAAATGCTTATGGCAGATAAGTTGGTAACAGCCGAAGACCTTGGTTATGTAGGGGAAATAAGAGAGGTTAATACAAAGGTTATTAATGACGCTATTAGTAACGGATATGTACCTATTATTTCAACCATTGCAGGTGGATATGACGGCAATGTTTACAATGTTAATGCCGATGTTGCAGCTGCACAAATTGCCGCAAAACTTGGTGCTTGCAAGCTTATTTTAATGACAGATATTCGTGGTTTGCTAAGAGATAAGGATGATGAAGATACTTTAATTCCGGTTGTAAATGTAAGTGAAGTACCTATGCTTAAAAAAGAGGGAATTATAAGCGGCGGTATGATACCTAAAATAGATTGTTGTGTAGAGGCTGTAAGAAGAGGTGTAAAACGCACCCACATTATAGATGGCAGAATTGAGCATTCCATTCTTATTGAGCTGTTTTCTGACGAGGGCATTGGTACAATGTTTTATTAATCTTTGCAGGTAGAGTATTATGCATTTGCATAAATAAAAATCGAGGTGTGTTATGTCAGTACAAATTAAAGAAATGACTATAGACTGCTATGACGAAATTTTTGCAATGTGGCAGATTACTTCTAAGCGGGCATTGTCTAAGGCAGACGAAAAAGAGGAAATAGAGTATTATCTTAACCGAAACAAGGGTTTAAGCCAAATTGCAGTTGCAGATGGAAAAATAGTCGGTACTGTATTGGCAGGGCACGACGGCAGACGAGGGTTTATACACCATATGGCAGTTTTGCCGGAATACAGGCGTAAGGGTATAGCTAAAGCAATGGCTAAAACCTCTATCGAAAGGCTTGCTCAGGAAGGAATATATAAAACACATATTTTTACCTATCAGGACAATTCAGGCGGACAAGGGTTTTGGAGTAGCTTGGGCTTTGAAAAACGTGACGACCTTTTTGTTTATTCATATGAGAAAAAGTAAGCTTAATATTAAGGAGTGGTATTTATGACATTACAGCAAATTAAAGATGATGACAATCAAAACATCATGCATACCTACGGCAGATTTAATGTAGCTCTTGTAAAAGGTAAAGGAGCTAAGGCATGGGACGAAAGCGGAAAAGAATATATAGACTTTACCAGCGGTATTGGAGTAAATTGTCTTGGCTACAGTGACGACGGCTGGGTTAATGCAGTTGCTTCACAGGCAGAAAAGCTTCAACATATTTCTAATTTATACTATAGCCCTTTGCAAACGGAGCTTGCAAAAAGTCTTTGCCAAGCTACAGGCTTCAGCAAGGTGTTTTTTGCAAACAGCGGTGCAGAGGCTAATGAATGTGCTATTAAATTGGCAAGAAAGTACAGCTTTGAAAAGTATGGAAAAAAAAGAACAGAAATTTTAGCATTGCAAAATTCTTTTCACGGTAGAACAATTACAACACTTGCTGCTACAGGACAAGAAGTTTTTCATAATTACTTTTTTCCTTTTACAGAAGGTTTTGTCTTTGCAAAAGCTAATGATATGTCAAGTGTTAAAGAAGCGGTAAACGAAAAAACATGTGCTGTTATGATTGAGCTAATACAGGGTGAGGGTGGTGTAAATCCTCTTGAAAAAAGCTTTGTACAGGAACTTGCAAATTATTGTAATGAAAATGATTTGCTTTTAATTATAGATGAGGTTCAAACAGGAGTAGGAAGAACAGGTACTTTGTATTGCTACGAACAATTTGATATAAAACCTGACATCATATCATCTGCAAAAGGTATTGGTGGTGGTTTGCCAATAGGTGTGTGTCTGTGTAATCAAAAGCTTTCTGATGTTATGACAGCAGGAGCACACGGTACGACCTATGGCGGAAATCTTATTGCATGTGCAGGTGCTTTAGAGGTTTTAAAAAGAGTAAATACACCTGTGTTTTTAGCAGAAGTTAAACAAAAGGGAGAGTACATGAAAGAACAACTGACTGCTATTGATGGTGTAAGTGAGGTTCGTGGTATGGGTATGATGATAGGAGTTGTTCTTAAAAAAGATAACGCAAAAGAGGTTGCAGCTAAGTGTGTAGAAAATGGTTTGCTTGTGCTTACTGCAAAAACTCTAATTCGTTTTTTACCTCCATTAAACATTACACAAGAAGAAATAAACAAAGGTCTTGAAATATTCAAGAGTTGTTTATAAAATTAAAATAAATATATGATAAAATATATAAAATTTATATGATAAATGAAAAAAAGGAGAAATTTACAATGAAACGATTTTTAAAAACATTAATAGCTATTTCAATGGTATCTATGATTGCAATATGCGGTGCTTCTTGTGGATGTCAAAATAGTTCAGACCCTGGGTCAAGTTCTACTGTAAGTACGGTTTCAACAAATTCAGTAAACGAGGGCGATTGCAGTTTTTATGTTGACAATAATGGAAATGCTGTATTACATTCAGTAAATGATAATGATAAAAAAACAGAAGTAGTGGTAAAAGAGCCTGAAGGAAAGAAGGTTACGGAAATAGGTGATGTAACCTTTACCTCATCTAAAAATCTTGAAAAGGTAGTTTTACCTGACAATGTTGAGATTATTGGAAACAGTGCATTCCGCAATTGTACCAAGCTGTCTGAAATTAATTTTCCTAGCTCTTTAAAGTCTATAGGTACTAATGCTTTTTCGAGAACAGCATTAAAAGAGGTTGAATTACCAAGTGGTGTTGAGACTATAGGCGCAGGAGCTTTTACCCTTGTAACCTCATTAGAAAAATTGACCATTAATGACGGCTTAACAAAATTAGAAAATATCTGTGATGGTGATGCAAATTTGAAGGAACTTCATCTTCCTGCAACCATTAAAGAAATTGCTGATGATTTTCAGATTTCCCCAAAAACTACTATTTACACACCTGAAAACAGTGTTGTAACAAATTATTGTAAAAAGAACAAAATTAAATATGAAATTGTATAATTAAAGTAATATATTAAGGAGAAAAATAAATGAAACACTTTTTAAAGCTATTAGATTATAGTGGAAAAGAAATTATAGAAATGCTAAACCTTGCAGACCAACTAAAATATGAGCAGAAGCATGGTATTGAGCACAAGCATTTGGCAGGTAAAACATTGGGAATGATTTTTCAAAAGGCGTCAACCAGAACTCGTGTTTCTTTTGAGGTTGGTATGTATCAGCTTGGCGGTTATCCTTTATTTTTATCAGCTAACGATATGCAAATAGGACGTGGTGAACCTGTTGAAGATACTGCAAGGGTTCTTTCAAGATTTTTAGACGGAATTATGATAAGAACCTTTGAACAAGATGAGGTTGAAGCACTTGCCGAGTATGGTTCAATTCCTGTTATTAACGGACTTACAGATTTCTGTCATCCTTGTCAGGTTATGGCAGACTTAATGACTATTCGTGAAGTTAAAGGTTCGCTTGAAGGCTTAAAAATGTGCTTCATAGGTGACGGCAATAACATGGCGAATTCCCTTATTGTGGGCGGATTAAAAACAGGTATGAGCGTAACTATAGCTTGTCCTGAAGGATATGACCCCCCGCAGGAAATTCTTGATTTTGCCAAGGAATATGGCGATAAATTCGAATTGCACAGATCACCTAAGGATGCTGCTAAAAATGCAGATGTTGTTTACACTGATGTTTGGGCTTCTATGGGACAAGAAGAAGAGGCCAAGTTGCGTGCAGCGGTATTTAAAGACTACTGTGTAAATGCTGACCTTATGAGTGTAACAAATAAGGATTGTATGGTACTGCACTGTTTGCCTGCACACCGTGGAGAAGAAATTACTGCAGATGTATTCGAAGCACACGCAAGTGAAATTTTTGAAGAGGCAGAAAACAGACTGCATGCCCAAAAGGCTGTACTTGTTACAATGATGAAAGATTAATTATTGTATGAATTTATGGGAATACAACACTGTATTCCCATAAGTTGTTTATCAGTAAAATATATTTTATATGATAACCAATTATGATAAGCGGTTAATGGATATATAAATTATCTACTGAGATAATGTAATATAAAAAAATTTTAATAAATTTGAAGAAGGTGAAAAGATGGCAAAAAAGGTTTTAGTAGGTATGAGCGGAGGTGTTGACAGCTCTGTAGCTGCACTGTTATTAAAACAGCAGGGTTACCAAACCGATGGCGCTACACTGCGTCTTTTTAATAACGATGATATTGGTATAAATGACAGAACAAGAACTTGTTGTTCGCTTGACGATGTTGAAGACGCACGTACTGTTTGTTACAAGCTTGGTATTAACCACTATGTTTTTAATTTTAGTGAGCAGTTTAATGAAAAGGTTATTAATAAATTTGCCAAAAGCTACGAAAGAGGCGAAACTCCTAACCCGTGTATAGACTGTAATAAATATATAAAGTTTGACAAAATGCTTGAAAGAGCAAAGCTGTTGGAATATGACTATATTGCAACAGGACATTATGTTCAGCGAGAAGTTGCGTCTGATGGCAGAGTGTTGATAAAAAAAGCAGTTGATAACACCAAAGACCAAACCTATGTATTATATGTTTTAACACAAGAAATGCTAAGGCACACCTTGTTTCCGCTAGGCGGAATGACAAAGGAACAGTCACGTAAACTTGCAGAAGACCACAGCCTTATAAATGCCCGAAAGCCTGACAGCCAAGATATTTGTTTTATAAAAGACGGTGACTATGCAGAATTTTTGGAAAACACAATGAATATGCACAGCCCGAAAGGTAATTTTGTGTACAAAGACGGTACAGTGCTTGGCAGGCATAAAGGAATAATTCACTATACAATAGGTCAGCGAAAGGGTTTAGGAATAAGCTATAAGCACCCGATTTTTGTGTTGGACAAAAATCCTGAAAATAATATTGTAACGCTAGGTGAAAATGTTGACCTATTTACCAACACATTAACTGCTGAAGAACTTAACTGGATAGCTATTGACCCGCCAACAGTAGATATTAAAGTAACAGCAAAAACTCGTTACAGCCAAAAAGAGGCACCGGCTATAATTCACCCTGTAGGCGAAGACAAAGTGATAGTTGAATTTGATGAAAAACAAAGAGCTATTACAAAAGGACAAGCTGTAGTATTTTATGACGGTGAATATGTAGTAGGCGGAGGAACTATAAGGTGAGTAAATGGAAAAATTTGAATTTCATTTAACAGATGAAACACAGACTGACCAAATTTATAATATGTTTTTAGCTGCCATATCTGAAATGGATAAAAACGGAATAAACCAGTGGGACAACATTTACCCTGATAAAGATATAATTGTAAAGGACATTTTAAACAGGCAAATGTATGTTGGTACACATAATAAAATTATTGTATCTGCTTTTGTAATAAATACAGAGTACGATGTTGAATATAATAATGGCAATTGGTGTTTTCCTAATACCGGTTATAAAGTTGTACATAGATTATGCGTTAACCCATTGTACCAAAATAAGGGTATTGGCAGGCAAGCAATGCTGTATATTGAACACCTTCTAAAAGCACAAGGTATAGAAGCAATAAGGCTTGACGCATTTACGCAGAATCCGTATGCGCTAAAGTTATACGAAAAATTGGGATATAAAAAGGTTGGCTTTGCAAACTGGCGAAAAGGTAAATTTTATTTGATGGAAAAGAAAATATAAAATGCAGAAAGGCAAATAATAATAAGCCTTTCTGCATTTTATACACAAATTATTTCAAAAGATATGAAATATCATTTACAATCTGGCCCATGGCGCTCATAGCGTCACTTGCCTTGCGTTTTACGGTTTTTGGGTTCTTTTTCATAACCTTATTACTAACATAACCAACTACCATGCTCGTTGCTACAACAGCAGCAACACTTTTTGCAACACTCATTGTATTTTTTGTCATTTGTCTGCACCTCCTGTATAGAGTATAAAATGATAATAAATTTTCAAGAAGTATAGCATTATTAATAGTGACCACTTCCTTTTATGGCATATCTGAAAATATTAAGCACACCCGAATATTTAAATTAGAAAAATTAGCGTATAAATTATGATTTATTTTAACTTTTTAGTGTGTTGAAACCTAGTCAGTGCCATAAAACATAATTTATTAGCCTTATTTAAGAGCAGTATAAAGTAGAAAGACCAATTTAAAATAAACTGTTAATTATTCAGATATGCCTTAATATTTTGCACAAAAAGTTAATAATTTATCACAGAAAGGACAATATAAATTATGGCAGAACTTAACATAGTTTTAGTAGAGCCTGAAATTCCTCAAAACACCGGTAATATAGCACGCACATGTGCAGCAACAGGTGCAAAACTTCATTTGGTTAGACCGCTTGGATTCAGCATAAGTGAGAAGGCTGTAAAGCGAGCAGGACTTGATTATTGGGATTTACTGGACATTACCGTGTATGATAATTTAAAGGATTTTTTTAACAAAACAAAAGGTCCATACTACTACTTTTCTACCAAAGCACAGCATATTCATTCAGATATACAATATCCCGACGGCTCATATCTGCTGTTTGGACGCGAAACAGCAGGCTTGCCTGAGGACTTATTGCATAATAATCCTGATACAACAGTGCGTATTCCTATGATTAATGAAGCACGAAGCCTTAATCTGTCAAATTCGGTAGCAATTGCAGTATATGAAACACTAAGACAGTGGAATTACCCACAGTTGTTGTGTGAAGGTGAATTGCGTAACTATAGTTGGAATGAATAATGGTGCAAGTTTTTTTATTAAAATTTCTCGGAAACAAGATAAATTCAATGTACTAAGTATTGAAAAATATACCAATTTATTATAAAATATAAATGTATGAAGCGCTTTCAGTGATTAATAAACCACACATAGAAAGACTTAAATATACTTGAAAGGATGTTTTAGAATGGGTTTTCTAGACAAAGCTACAGTAGATGATATTAATGTAAAAGGTAAGAGAGTTCTTGTTCGTTGTGACTTTAATGTACCTCTTAAAGACGGTGTTATTACAAATGACAACAGAATTACAGCTGCTCTTCCTACAATTCAAAAATTAATTAATGATGGCGGCAAGGTTGTACTTTGCTCTCACC
Source organism: uncultured Clostridium sp. (assembly GCA_902471875.1). GTDB lineage: Bacteria > Bacillota > Clostridia > Oscillospirales > Acutalibacteraceae > CAG-964. Next base: position 50,587 of record CABRLN010000007.1, on the reverse strand, counting down.
TTGGTAAACCGAAGAACGGTGCTGAGGAGAAGTTCTCACTTGCTCCTGTAGCAGTAAGACTTGGCGAGCTGTTGGGTAAAGAAGTAGTATTTGCTAATGACGACGAAGTTGTTGGCGAAAATGCTAAAAAGGCTGTTGCAGCTATGAACGACGGTGATGTAGTTCTTTTGCAAAATACTCGTTTCCGCAAGGAAGAAACAAAGAATGAAGAGCCATTCAGCAAAGACCTTGCAACACTTGCAGATGTATTTGTAATGGATGCTTTTGGTTCAGCTCACAGAGCACATTGCTCAACAGTTGGCGTAACAGAGTTTGTTAAAGAAACAGCCGTTGGCTATTTAATGCAAAAGGAAATTAACTATCTTGGCAATGCTGTAGAGCAGCCTGTAAGACCTTTTGTTGCTATTCTTGGCGGTGCTAAGGTTGCAGACAAGCTTAATGTTATTTCTAATTTACTTGAGAAGTGCGACACGCTTATCATCGGAGGAGGCATGGCTTACACATTCTTAAAGGCTAAGGGCTATGAGGTTGGTAAGTCACTTGTTGATGATAGCAAAATTGATTATTGTAAAGAAATGATGGAAAAGGCTGAAAAGCTTGGTAAAAAGCTTCTTCTTCCTATTGATACAACAGTTTCAGCGTCATTCCCTGATCCTATCGACGCTCCTATCGAAGTTGAAGTTGTTGAGTCAACTTCAATTCCTGCTGACAAAGAGGGTCTTGACATTGGTACAAAGACACAGGAGTTATTTGCAGAGGCTGTTAAGTCAGCTAAAACAGTTGTTTGGAATGGTCCTATGGGTGTGTTTGAAAACCCAACACTTGCAAAGGGTACAATAGCTGTTGCTAAGGCTCTTGCAGAAACAGATGCTACAACAATTATAGGCGGTGGTGACTCAGCAGCTGCTGTTATTCAGCTTGGCTTTGCTGATAAAATGAGCCACATCTCAACAGGCGGCGGTGCGTCTCTTGAATATCTTGAGGGTAAGGTTCTTCCTGGTATTGCAGCTATTGCTGACAAAAAATAATTAACAAAAATAAAGGGCGGAATTTTTCCGCCCTTGTTGCTAGGTTGTATCTAATTAAAACAAGAGATAATTTGTTTATATATGCTATGTCATTTGTCAAAATATATTTATAAAATTTACTATAAGTAAGTTGGGTACAATTATGTAACAGATGCATTATATTATTAAGTGTTTTTGAAAAAGAAAGCGGTGACAATATGTCAAGATATATTCAAAGTTTTACTTCTGCTTTGCCTGAACAACAGGTTAATAATTGTGTTGCCACATATCTGACAAGCGAGGGATTTGAATTAAAGGCAGAAAATGGTGAATACATTTGGAAAAAGGGTGTTGGTATGTTGACAGCACCGCAATATATAAAGCTATCGTACCAAAACGGAGTTTATGTTATAGAGGCATGGCTAAAATTTGCAATATTACCCGGTGTATATGTTAGTGAAATGGGATTAACAGGTTTTGTGGGGTGCATACCAAAATCAATGTTAAAATCAAGGGTTGACAGTTTGCTAAGTATGCTGCAAGCAAGGTTAATACAATCTTCACCGTCACAGTTTAACAGTAATATTAATATACAGCCTCAAATACAAGGTAACAATGTATATGCACAATCCAATATGCCTCAACAGATGCAGGGAAATGTATATGCCAATCAAAATATCCCACAACAGATGCAAGGCAATGTATATGCCAATCAAAATACCCCACAACAGATGCAAGGCAATGTATATGCCAATCAAAATACCCCACACCAGACACAGGGTAATGTATATGACAATAGAAATATGACTGAACAATCTATAGTAAATTCCTGTAGTAGTTCGGTCAATGAATAATCAAGAATAAAGTTTTAAAGTTGAAAATCCGTTTAATAACGGTTACAACAGGCAATAAGTCTGATATGTTTAAAGAATAATATCTGAAAGGAAGTTTTTAAAATGAATAAGCAGTTAAGAAAAGCAGTTATTGCAGGTAACTGGAAAATGAATAAAACACCTAGCGAGGCTAAGGTTCTACTTAATGAAATTGCACCTCTTGTAAAGGATGCAGATTGTGAAGTTATAGCTTGTGTTCCTTATGTCGACCTTTGCACAGCTATTGAGGTTACAAAGGGTACAAATATTAAAATTGGTGCCGAGAACTGCCACTGGGCAGAGAGTGGTGCTTTTACGGGCGAAATTTCAACAGGTATGCTAAAAGAACTTGGCGTAGAATATGTTGTACTTGGCCACAGTGAAAGAAGACAGTATTTTGGCGAAACAGACGAAACGGTTAATAAGAGAACAAAGGCTGCTCTTGCAGCAGGTTTAAAGCCAATTGTTTGTGTTGGTGAGCTTTTGTGGGAGCGTGAGTGCGATATTACAGAAGAAGTTATTGCAAGACAAATTAAGCTTGATTTGTTTGATGTTTCTGCTGAAGATGTTAAAAATACAATTATTGCTTACGAGCCGGTTTGGGCTATTGGTACAGGTAAAACAGCTACAGCTGAGCAGGCTGAAGAGGTTTGTGCATTTATTCGTGCTACACTTGCAAAGCTTTATGGTCAAGATGTTGCAAACGCTGTTACAATTCAGTACGGTGGTTCTATGAATGACGGTAACTGTGACGAGCTGCTAAGCAAAGAAAATGTTGACGGCGGTCTTATTGGTGGTGCTGCACTTGTAGCAGAAAAATTTGCAGCTATTGTAAAGGCAGCAAGCAAATAATTAATTTAACGGAGTGAATAAAAAATGACAAAAGAGCAAGTAGCTAAGAAAATTTACGAGCTTTCACATATTACAGGCGAATTTCTATTAAGATCAGGTCAAATTTCAAATGAATATTTTGATAAATATCTTTTTGAGGCTAACCCTGAGGTTTTGAACGAAATTGCAAAAATTATGTCAGACCTTATTCCTGAAGGAACAGAGGTTATTGCAGGACTTGAAATGGGAGGCATTCCTGTAGTAACAGCAATTTCTTTAAATACAGGTATGCAGGCTGCTTTTGTAAGAAAAAAGGCTAAAGAATATGGTACTTGTAAGCTTGCAGAGGGTGCCGATGTTGCAGGTAAAAAGGTTCTTATTATTGAAGATGTTGTTACAACAGGCGGTGCTATTATTGACGGCGTAAGAGAGCTTAGAAAGAAAGGCGCTATTGTAGAGAATGTTCTTTGTGTAATTCAAAGAGCAGATAAAGCTACAGATATTCTTGCAGCTGAAGACCTTAAGCTGATTCCTGCATTTACCATGGATTATATTAAAGCTCAAGTTTAAGGAGATAATGAAATGAAAAAACCTACAGTATTAGTTATTATGGATGGTTACGGTATTGCACCTGCTGGCAGCGGTAATGCTGTATCAACTGCAAAAAAGCCTAATTTGGATAAAATTTTTGCAGAAAATCCATACACAACAATTGGTGCATCAGGCATGGCAGTTGGTTTGCCTGACGGTCAAATGGGCAACAGTGAGGTGGGTCACACAAATATGGGTGCCGGCAGAATTGTTTACCAAGATCTTACAAGAATTACGAAGGCTATTGAAGACGGCGAGTTTGAAACAAACGAAACCCTTTTAAAAGCTATGAAAAATGTTAAGGAAAACGGTACATCACTACACATTATGGGTTTGCTTTCAAATGGTGGTGTACACAGCTTTAACGGTCACCTTTATGCTTTACTTGAAATGGCTAAAAAGCAGGGTGTTGAAAAAGTGTTTGTACACGGTTTTATGGACGGACGTGATGTTCCTCCTTCAAGCGGCAAAGACTTTGTTGCAGAGGCAGCAGCTAAAATGGACGAAATTGGCGTTGGTCAGTTTGCAACTGTTGAGGGCCGTTACTATGCAATGGACAGAGATACTAACTGGGACAGAGTAGAAAAAGCTTATGCTGCTATGGTATATGGTGAGGGTAATAAAGCTTGCTGTGCTGTAAAGGCTATGGAAAATTCTTATGCTGACGGCGTAACAGATGAGTTTGTTATTCCTACGGTTATAGAGGGTGCAGAGCCAATTAAAGCTAACGATTCTTTAATATTTATTAACTTCCGTCCTGACAGAGCAAGAGAGATTACAAGAACATTTGTTGACCCTGACTTTACAGGCTTTGAAAGAAAGAACGGTATGATTCCTGTAAACTTTGTTTGTATGACAGAGTATGACTCTACAATGCCAAATGCAGAAATTGCTTTTAAGCCGCAGTCACTTAACAATACTTTTGGTGAATACTTAGCATCACAGGGCAAAACCCAGCTAAGAATTGCTGAAACAGAAAAGTATGCTCATGTAACATTCTTCTTTAACGGTGGAGTAGAGGCACCATATGAGGGCGAGGACAGAGTTCTTGTAGCTTCGCCAAAGGTTGCAACATATGATATGCAGCCTGAAATGAGTGCACCAGAGGTTTGTGAAAAAATTGTTGAAAGAATAAAAAGCGGTAAATATGACGCTATTATTTTAAATTATGCAAACTGCGACATGGTTGGTCATACAGGTGTATTTGACGCTGCGGTAAAGGCTGTTGAAGCAGTTGACGAATGTGTAGGTAAGGTAGTAGATGCTGTAAACGAAATGGGTGGTATTACTGTAATTACTGCTGATCATGGCAATGCGGATAGGATGGTTGACACAGACGGTTCACCATTTACAGCCCACACAACTAACCTTGTTCCTTTATGTATAGTTGGTTATGATTGCAAGTTAAAGCAAGAGGGCGGAAAGCTGGCAGATATTACACCAACAATGCTGCAAATGATGGGCATTCCTCAGCCAAAAGAAATGACAGGCACAAGCTTAATTGAAGAATAAATTTATATTTTTATAAAAACTAAAAGTCACAGCGTTAAGCATTTACTTGAAGCTGTGGCTTTTGTTTGTATCAGCTATACTTTTAGGATTATATATTAAATAAAAATCACACTCCTTTTGTTTGACATATGTAGTAATTAGCATATAATATAATTAAATTAACCAATAATATTGATTGTTCCAACCATATAGGTTGTGTAATATTGGTTAGGTATAGTAAAATATAGAAAACCGTGGAGGAGAGTATGAATATAATAAATCAAAATAGGACAGTACAAGAGCAATACAAAACGGCAAATAATCTTGATAAACGAATTTCAATACATACAAAATATTCTACTAATAAAATGGGATTTGGAAATTGGATTTTTTCTCACTATAATATTGTACCTAACATTGAAATATTAGAACTTGGTTGTGGTACAGGTGATATGTGGAAGCTGCATTTGGGTTTGCTTAATAACGTAAACAGGTTGTATCTTACTGATTTTTCAGAAGGTATGATTTCAGTTGCAAAAAATAATCTTGGTAAGTCAGAAAATATACTGTATGATGTAGTTGATATTCAAAATATTCCCTATGAAGATAATAGTTTTGATATAGTAATTGCTAATATGATGTTATATCATGTACCTAATTTAGAAAAGGGATTATGTGAAGTTAAACGTGTAATGAAAAATGGCGGATATTTTTACTGTGCTACATATGGTATGAATGGTATTGTACCTTATATTGCAGGTTTATTGAAGGAATATGGAATATCTGATACAACAAATAAAAATTTTACATTGCAAAATGGTAATGACATTTTAAAAAAATATTTTTCTAATATAAAAAGATTAGATTATGAAGATTCTTTAGCAGTTACTGATATTGACGACTTAATAGATTATATTTATTCATTATCGGGTATGGTGTCAATTGCAAAAATAAAAAGATTAGATTTGAAAAAGGTTTTGGAAAGTCATACCGTAAACGGTGTTTTAAATATACCTAAGGAATATGGAATGTTTATTTGCAGAAAATAATTATTAAATTTTAATAATTGGTTGCATAGTTTATCAAAATAAGAAATTTATTAAATTAGAAATCATAGCTAAGGCATTTAAATTTCCCCATTTGTTAGATAATGTGGTATAATATCTAGCAAATACAGCAAAGTTAAGAGCTACAGCAAAAAGCTGTAGCTCTTCTTGTTTTTTATAATTATTCTGTTATTTCTTCTAACACCAATGCACATCTTCCCATTTGTGTATAGCGCTCGTCAAAAATTTCTCTGTTATATGAGGTCACTGAATTGCTAAGCGGATCATTAAGGTAATAATTGTTTTTATCATAACCTATAAGAACCATACAATGCTCGTTGGCAAGCCATGTACAGGTATCACCGTCTTTATAAGGCGAATTATTTTTAGCCCCCTTTACTGTCCATTCATATGTTACAAAAGGTTCCTGCATCCACATAGTTGCCCATATTAATACAGGTTGGTTATTAGCTATGTAATGGTTAAGTAAAAATTCCATAGATGAACCTGTTATGTCAACAGCACGAAAATTTTTATTTTTCAGATATTTATTCATTGCAGTTTCAATAACAGGAGGGAAGCACCCTAGCGAATCTTCAGAATACGGACTTCCTATAAAAGCTGAGTATGTATCAGGACCTAACATTTGTCCGTTTTTATCAAATTCAAAGTAGTCGGTATTTAAATAATCGTCAATAAATTCATCAACGCTAATATTAAAGCCGTAATAATTTAAAAGCATTGTAGAGCTTACTGACTCGCAGCCTGACGGGAATTTTTCGCCTTGGTAAAGCAACGGTACATCATCAATAGTATAATTTTGTGGTGCCTCAACAGTTATAGGCACTGTTGTAAAAACACCTGTATCTGTAACAGCTACAATACTGGTTTTACCTGTTGAAATCCCCTTTACGTTACCTTTATCATCAACAGTAACTATATTAATGTTATTTGAAGAGAGTGTAACATATGGTTTTGGCTTTTTGCTGTTTTTAGTTGGAGGGGTATATTCGTAAGTAATCTTAATTTTTTTGCCAACCTTCATGCTATATGAATTTTTGCTGAATTTAATTGATTCATCAGTTGCCGGTACAGGTGTAGTTTTACTGGGCTGGTCACTTTTTAAAATCTCTTGAGTTTCTGCGTTTTGACTGCTGCAAAAGAAGATTGTTAATACAACAGTAAGAGAAATTAATAAAATACTTATTACAATTACTTTAGTATATTTGCTTGTAGCAATTTGTTTTTTTAAGCTGACTTTTTTATCAAAAGATGGACTGTTGACGGATATTTCATCATTATCTGAAAAATCTTGTTCAGGCTGACTTTCAGAATCTGAAAACTGTTCTGTTTCAACATCAGACTCTGCCATATTTTCTGATGATTGAGTTGAATTCTCTAAAAGTTCGTTGCTCATTGTTACTCCTTATGTATTACAAAAAGTAATTATGGGTGGCGTACTTTTGTTATTATATCATAATTTTTTTTACTGTTCAAATCATAAATATTAATGTAATATTCTTATATAATGGTAAGTTTTTTAGTTTTTTTGGAGCTTGTTGTAATGTTTTATTAAACCGTGTATGATTTATTTTTAATTATTATAATAAATTTAATTGTATTTTGCAGAATAGGTGTTAAAAAATTTTTTACACATATTAAAAATCCCACTCGCAAAAGCGAGTGGGACAAAAATGTTAAAACTATAAAATTAAGCCTTACCAACCGAACCGAATAGTTCCATTTTTTCTTTAACTGTAGCTTTAATAGCCTCAAAACCAGGAGCAAGAAGCTTTCTAGGGTCAAAGCCTTTACCTTGCTGATCTTTACCGGCTTCAATATATTTTCTTGTAGCATCTGCAAATGAAAGCTGACACTCTGTATTAACATTAATCTTTGAAACGCCAAGGTCAATAGCCTTTTTAATCATATCGCTAGGAATTCCTGTACCACCGTGAAGAACCAAAGGCATTTTACCTGTTAGTTCCTGAATGTTTGCAAGTACATCAAAGTTCAAACCTGTCCAATTTTCAGGATATTTACCGTGAATGTTGCCAATACCGGCTGCAAGCATTGTTACGCCAAGGTCAGCAATCATTTTACACTCAGCAGGGTCTGCACATTCACCTGCACCAATAACGCCGTCTTCCTCACCGCCAATTGAACCAACTTCTGCTTCAAGTGATAAGCCTTTTTCGTTGCAAATAGCAATAAGTTCTTTTGTCTTTTCAACATTTTCTTCAATTGGGTAGTGAGAACCGTCAAACATTACTGAGCTAAAACCAGCAGCAATACAAGCCTTTGCACCGTCATATGAACCATGGTCAAGGTGTAAAGCAACAGGAACAGTAATGTTAAGTTCTTCTAACATACCGTTTACCATACCAACTACTGTTTTGTAGCCACACATATACTTGCCTGCGCCCTCAGATACACCAAGGATAACAGGAGAGTTAAGCTCTTGAGCTGTAAGAAGAATAGCCTTTGTCCATTCCAGATTGTTAATGTTAAACTGGCCAACTGCGTAGTGACCCTCTTTTGCCTTTGTTAGCATTTCTTTTGCATTTACCAATGCCATTTGAAATCACTCCATTTTTTATAATCTCTTACTATGCAGTAAACATAGTAACCTAAAATTATTATACATTATTATTTTGGAAATATAAAGGGTATTTCTAAAAAAATTTGTAAAAACAAAAAGATTTTTTTTACTTGTTTTACACGTAATATTGTAGTAAAGTATATGTATAATAACTTTAGGAGGAAAATATTATGCCATATATAAATACAACAACTAACATAAAAATAACTAATGAGCAGGAAATAAACCTTAAGGCAAAATACGCACAAGCGGTTTCAGTAATTGGTAAAAGCGAAGCATACCTTATGTTGGGGTTTAATGATAATTGCCATATGTATTTTGGCGGTAATGGAAGTAATCCTATTGCGTTTATAGAGGTTAAGTTTTTTGGAACAGCAAGCAGTGAGAAACTTAATAAGCTTACTGCACAAATATGCACAGCAGTTTCTGACGAGCTTGGAATTGCACAGAACAAAATATATGTAAAATATGAGCCTGTTGAAAATTGGGGCTGGAACGGTAGTAACTTTTAATAGTAAGGAGCAATAATTAATGAAATCCTATAGAAAAGAACTGTTTTTTAACATTCCTGAACGCAGAGGAATTGTAAATATAACAAATCAAGTTCAGGCAGCTATTAACGAAAGTGGTGTTAAGGAAGGATTAGTACTTGTAAATGCAATGAATATAACAGCCAGTGTTTTTATTAATGATGATGAGCCGGGGTTACATAATGATTTTGAAATATGGCTTGAAAAGCTTGCGCCTGAACAACCCTATAGCCAGTATGCACACAATGGTTTTGAAGATAATGCAGATGCACATTTAAAACGTACGATTATGGGCAGAGAGGTTGTTTGTGCTATAACAAAAGGTAGGCTCGACTTTGGTACATGGGAGCAAATATTCTATTATGAGTTGGACGGAAAGAGACAAAAGCACGCACTTATAAAAATTATAGGAGAATAATACATAAACAAATTTTACAACAGCAATTTTGTATGCTAATGTAAATTTTGACAAAAATATAGGTTTTATGCGGTGTGCAACCATTGGTTGCGTAAATGCAAACAAAAATGTATAGTGTGCAACCAACCTTATATTGTACAATTCAGTTACAAAATTTAAGTCAATTGTACATTTTAGGAGGATCATATGAATATTCAAATTGCTAACAGATTATGTGAACTGAGAAAGAAAAATAACCTGTCGCAAGAACAACTTGCAGAGAAAATTGGCGTAAGCCGACAAGCTGTTTCAAAATGGGAACGTGGCGAAGCATCACCTGATACCGATAATTTGATTTCATTAGCAGAAATTTATAATGTTTCAATAGATGAAATTCTTACAGGAAAAGTAAATACAAAGGAAGAACAATCCGATAGCGGAGGAAGCCAAAACAGTTCGAAGACTGATAACGATTTTAATACTTCTTACAATTCAAATTCGCACGAAGGCTATACAAAGTCAAGTGTGTCATTTAAAAATGGAATACATGTAGATGATAATGATGACCATGTGCATATTGGGTTTGACGGAATACATGTAGAAGATAAAGACGGTACAAAAGTGCATATTGATAAAAACGGAGTTTTTGTTGAAGAAAATGGTGAAACAAAAGCATATACCGACGAGAACGGAAATGTGTATTATAAGGAGGGTGTAAAACACTACAATCACAAAGATAAAATACCGCTTCCTCTAGCTATAATTAAAGATGCCTGCTTACCTGTGCTTGCGGTTATAGTTTTTCTTATTTTAGGTTTTTGTTTTAATTATTGGTATATTGGATGGGTAACATTCTTGGCAATTCCTATTGTTGCATCAATAATAGAGGCTTTTGTAAATAAGAAGGTTTCAAAATTTTGCTACCCTGTTCTAGTAGTTATGGTTTATTTAATTTTGGGTATGGTGTGTAATTTGTGGCATCCTGCTTGGATTATTTTTTTAACAATACCTGTTTTTTACGGTGTTTGCAGTGTGTTTGAAAACAGGTAGGTTAATATTCTAGTTGAATTAAGACCAGATAGTATATTTTTATATGTTGTGTTATTTTTTTATTTAGGGCGTGTTGTACGGTGTCAACACACCCTAATTTGTTTTTGGCAATTATTCCGGTAAAAATTTTATTTCTGTAAAGTATTTCTACAATGAATTGTGTCTGATTTTGTTGACAATATCAGTTCTTGTGAGATATAATATGTTGAATGTCATATGTAATTAAATGTTGGTATAATCTTTAAGATAATAAGAATAGAAAATGTATTATATATAAACAATGACAACCTAATAGTAAATTTTTTGGGGGTATAATAATGAAAAAAGTATTATTTTTAATACCAACGTTGGGGCATGGCGGTGCAGAAAAGGTACTTGTTAATCTTGCTAATAATTTAAATAAAAATAAATTTGATGTAACAGTACAGGTTCTTTTTGATGGTGGTGTAAATAAGCAGCTTTTAAAAGAAGATGTTCATTATAAATATGTTTTCAAAAAGATAATAAAGGGTAATGTAAAGCTGTTTAAACTTTTTTCGCCTGAATTTCTATATAAAAAATTTATTAAAGAAAAGTATGATATAGTTGTTTCGTACCTTGAGGGTATAACTGCCAGAATAGTAAGCGGTTGTCCGTATAAAGATACTAAATTAGTTAGTTGGATACACTGTAAGATTGATAATGAAAAAACTGCTTCTATAGGCTTTAGAAATTTTGAGGAGGCAAAAAAATGTTATAACAAATTTGATAATACGGTTTGTGTTTCAAATTTAGTTAAAGATTACTTTATAACAACAATGTCATTTTGTAATTCTATTGAGGTTTTATACAATACCATTGAGAGTGGACAAATAAGAAAGATGTCTAATGAAAAAATTACGGATGTTACTTTTAGTCAGGAGTCTTATAACATAATTTCGGTAGGGAAAATTACAAAGATGAAGGGATTTGACAGACTGGCAAAGGTTCACAAGAAATTGTTAGATACTGGGATAAAGAATAAAGTGTATATACTGGGATTAGGCGAAGAACAAAAATATATTGAGAAATATTTGAAAGAAAATAATCTGTCAGAAACTTTTGTATTTTTAGGGTATAGAACAAATCCATATAAATATTTAAAAAAAGCTGACTTATATGTTTGTTCTTCTTATTCCGAGGGTTTTAGTACCTCGGTAACAGAAGCTTTAATTGTGGGCACGCCAGTAGTTACAACATTTTGCTCAGGAATGAAGGAAATGTTGGGTAGTGAAAATGAATTTGGTATTATAACAGAAAATAATGAAAAGGCGTTATTTGAAGGTATAAATAAAATTCTTACAGAATATGCCTTGCTTGAATATTATGCTGTACAGGCTGAAAAACGAGGTAAAATGTTTAATAAAGAAATAACAGCTAAGGCTGTTGAAGATATGCTTGAAAGACTTTAACAGCAGCTTTTAACACATGTGGAGGATAACGTATAATGGAATGCAGTGGTATTAAAATATCTATAATTATACCGGTTTATAATATTGCAGAATATTTACCTCGCTGCCTGGATAGTGTGCTTGTTCAGACTCATAAAAATCTTGAAATTATTGTCGTTGATGACGGTTCAATTGATAATTCCAAAGATGTTATTAATGCTTATGCTGAAAAAGACAGTAGAATAGTTGCAATTTTTAAAGAAAATTCCGGTGTGTCTGATACCAGAAATAAAGGACTTGAGATTGCAACAGGCGATTATATAGGTTTTGTAGATGGTGATGATTATATAGAACCTGATATGTATGAAATTCTTTTAAAAAATGCATTAAAATATAATGCTGACATTTCCCACTGTGGTTATAAGCTTATAACGCCAATAACAGAGTATTATTTTTATAATACCGGAAGAATAGTTGAACAAAATAAAAAAGAAGGTGTTATTGACCTTATTAGAGGAGATGCTGTTGAGCCCGGAATTTGGAATAAGCTTTATAAAAGCAGTGTGATAAATGATATTAGGATGCCATTAAACATAAAGAATAATGAAGATTATTTGTTTAATGTTATGGTGTTTTTTAATGCAGAAAAATCTATATATGAGGATAAAACACCTTATCACTACATATTAAGAAAAAATTCAGCTACAACTTCAGAAATATCTCAAAATAAAATTTTTGATACATTAAAGGTTAGAAATAAAGTTTATGAGATGTTTAAAGATGATACTGACATTCTTCCGTTTGCATTACAAAATATTTTAAAGACAAATGTGGGTGTTTATAGAACACTTGTTACTAATAAAAGTGCAAAAAAATACAGCAGCTATAAAAAAGAAATAAAGAATAATGTAAAGAAGTTGTATAAAGAAGCCAAAGCATTAGGTGTGTTAAACAAACGGCTAAAAGTAGATTCTATGTTGATTCTGTATTTCCCTATTGGATATAAATTGTTATATAAAGTATATAATACGCTGTTTAGAAACAGAAACAAATATGAGGTTAAGTAATGATAGAAAATCCATTAATAAGTGTGATTGTTCCCGTTTATAAGGTAGAAGAGTATCTGAAAAAATGCATTGACAGTATTATTAACCAAACTTACAAAAAACTTGAGATTATTTTAGTAGATGACGGTTCACCTGACAGTTGTCCGCAAATATGCGACCAATATGCAAAGTTGGATGATCGTATAAAGGTTATCCATAAAGCAAATGGCGGCTTGTCAGATGCCAGAAATGCCGGAATGGCTGTGGCGTCAGGAAAATATATCAGTTTTATAGATAGTGACGATTATATTGATAGTAATATGTTAAATATTTTATTGGATGCTGCTATAAAAAATAATTGTCAAGTTGTTCAGTGTGGAACGGTAAAGTTTAATTATGGTGAAGATGTAAATGCCAATAAAAATAATCTTGCTGTTAAAGTTTATTCAACAACCGATGCATTGTTTGAACTGATTAATGACAGAAGCTTGGTTCAAACTGTATGGAATAAGCTGTATAGTGCAGATGTTGCATTAACTGAATTTTTTCCAAAAGGAAAGCTTAACGAAGATGAATTTTGGACTTATAAGATTTTTGCAAAAAGTACTAAAATTGCAGAAATAAATGCTGACATGTATTTTTATTTACAAAGAAACAGCAGCATTATGGGTGAACAATACTCTATAAAAAGACTGGACGCCTTGCAGGCAAAAACAGAAAGACAGGATTTTATACAAAATAACTTTCCTGAAATTGCAGATGCTGCAAATAAAAATTTATTTTTTTCTTGTGTCTATTCTTGTCAAAGAGTACTAAGCGATATGGATAAAAAAGACAGGAAACAGGCAAATAAAATAATATTAAATATAGTAAAAAAATACCCTGTTAGAAGTATTTCTGATTTTAATTCAAAAGAAAAGCTTTGGTATGTAATATCAAAAGTATCCTTTTTGTGGATGTGTCGCCTAAGAAATTTATTAAAAATTGGAATGTAATTTATAAGTGTATTTATTGTATATTGGAGGTTTAATATGCCGTTGGTAAGTATAATAGTACCTGTTTATAATGTTCATAATATTGTTCAACATTGTATAGAAAGCATATTGAAGCAAACTGTTAAAGATTTTGAACTGCTGCTTATAAATGATGGTTCTACTGATGGCAGTGGGATGGTTTGCGATAAGTATTCACAGAAGGATAAAAGAATAACTGTTATACATAAAGAAAATGGAGGGGTGTCTTCAGCTAGAAATATAGGTTTTGCGAAGGCTCAAGGAAAGTATATTGTTTGTGTTGACAGTGATGATTTTGTGGAGCCCGATTATTTGCAAACATTGTTGGAGGTTCGGGAAAGGTTTCCAAATGCAGGGCATATTTGGTGTTGCTTTCAAACAGTAACAACATCAAACAAAGAAGATTTAAAGCTTAATTTAGCATCAGATAATGAAGAAGTTTTGTTATTTGATAGAAAAGATATTATGACATTATATGAGTTATGGTTGTTGCAAATGCCTTGGAATAAGCTTTATGATACAGAATTAATAAAAAAAGACAACCTATGTATGGATGAATCACTTAATTTGGGTGAAGATCTTGTTTTTAATTTACAATATCTAAATGCTGTGTTAAATACTGATATAGTTATAGTTAATAAACCTGTTTATAATTATGTTATAAATCATAACAATTCTTTAGATAATAAATACTGTTCTAATTTATTGCAAAGTTGTGAAAAAACAAATAATATTATAAAAAATTATATGATAAAATGGAAAATTGACAGTAGTCAGGAATATAAATATTACAATATGTGTTTTAATAAATATGAAAGAATTTTAGATAACACATTTAAAAAAGGAAACCTGCAGTCAAAAAAAGAAAAAGTACAATTTAATAATAGTGTAATAAAAAGTGAGAAATTTAAACAAGCTTTAGAAAACAGAACTCGATTTGTTCATCCGTTATTAATTAAAGCGTATAAAACTGGTAATTATAAAAATGTTTTAAGGCTAAAAAAATTAATTAAACTTAAAAATAAATTTGTGAGGTAAGAAAATGGCGTATAATGACACATTAAAAGAAATGCTTCCTTTTTTGCATACTGATTCAAACTGTACATTATGCGGCGCTTGTGTACAGTCTTGTTCCAAAGGCTGTATTTTTATAGAAAATCACGTATTAAAAAATGATTTCTCGGAATGCATTAATTGTAATAAATGTGTACAGTCCTGTCATGCAATTAATACAAATAAAACTGAGTTTGTTGCCTCAAAAGAGGCTTTTGCTGTGTGGAGCTTAGACGAAGCTGACCGAAAAACAAGTACATCGGGTGGTGCGGCTTCGGTATTTTATCAAGTTGCTGTTGACAATGGTTATTATATTTGTGGTGCAGAGTTTAACAAAAAGTTGTTGCCTGTATTAACAGTAAGCAGAGAAAAAGAAAAAATAAAGAAATATAAGCAATCAAAGTATGTATATTCTATGACGGAAGATGTTTTTTCTAAAATTAAAGAGTTGCTTTTAAAAAAAGAATGTGTTTTGTTTATTGCACTGCCGTGTCAAGTTGCGGCACTAAAACAATTTTTAGGTAAGCCATATAACAATCTTGTTACGGTTGATATTGTCTGCCATGGAACACCAAGCAGTACTATATTAGAACAATATATTAACAATATTGATGTAGAAAATAAAGCGACACAAGTTATATTTAGAGAAGATAATCAATATGTTATGAAATTACTTGATGATGATTCTAATATAATTTATAAAAGGCGTGGTCGTACAGACCCTTATTTAGCGGCTTTTTTAGATGGTTTAAGCTATCGTGAATGCTGTTATTCTTGTTCTTATGCCAGACCTGAAAGAGTTGCTGATATTACTATTGGTGATTTTTGGGGATTAGGGCAGCAAAAACCTTTTAATCATCCTTATACCGGGTCAATCTCATTGGTTTTATTAAATACAGAAAAAGGAAAAAATTTTTTTGAAAAATGTAAATATAAACTATTTTATGAGCAAAGAGATGTAATTGAGGCTATAAAAGGAAATGCACAACTTCAACACCCCACAAATAAACATACAATGCAAGAACAATTTTGGAAGCTTACGAATGAAAAAGGTTTTGAATTTGCCGTTAATATTTGTTTAGGCAATGAAATGAAGAAAGAAAAGAAAAAATTATTTAAAAACGATGTGCGATTAGGTCTTAGTAAAATAAAAAAAGTATTAACGGGAAGGAAATAGTTATGAAAATTGGAATTATGTCGATGCAAAGAATTGTTAATTACGGTTCATTTTTGCAAGCGTATGCCCTTAAAGAAACGGTTAAAAATATTACAGGTGCAGAGGTTGAATTTGTTGATTATACTATAGGTAAAGCTTTAATTTCAAACTGTGATTGTAAGGCAAAAAAACAAGACGGAAAATTTATTCGAGCTTTAAAATTATTAAATCCTAAAAATTTTATTAAAAGAAAGCAGGAAATAGAATGCAATAAATCTTTTAAAAAATATTATGAAGATTTTGTAAGAGAAAACTTTCCTGTTCTTAAAATTGACTCTGAAAAAAATATAAGACCTGAATTAGATATTCTAATTATAGGAAGTGACGAGGTATTTAATTGCACACAGCCCGGTGAGACTGTGGGCTATAGTTTAGAGCTTTTTGGTGCAAATAATAGAGCAAAAAAGCTAATTTCTTATGCAGCGTCTTTTGGGAACACTACTATTGATAAAATAAATAAATATGAAATTGACAACGAACTTGCAAAATACCTTAAAAATTTTGATGCAATATCTGTAAGAGATATAAATTCATATAAAATTATTGAAATGTTGACAAATAAAAAAAGTGTATATAACTTAGACCCTGTATTAATATATGACTTTGAAAATGAAGTTAATGGCGACATAGATGTTAAAGATTATATAGTAGTTTATGCTTATTCAGGAAGAATAGGTGAGGTTGAGGCGGATTATATAAAAAAATTTGCAAAACGCCAGGGTAAAAAAATTCTTACATTAGGATTTAAACAAAAAATTTCTGATATTTGTATTCAATCGGCATCGCCGTTTGATGTTCTAAAATATATTAAATATGCAGACTATGTAATAACGGACACATTTCATGGTACGGTTTTTTCTATTAAATATGGTAAAAGATTTGCAACTTTTATTAGAAATTCTAACAAAGAAAAGTTAACGGATCTTTTAGAAAGATTTAATTTATCTGAAAGAGGTGTTAGCTCTTACAATGAAATGGAAAGTGTGCTAACAAAGAATGTGGACAAAAAATATATTGAAGAAAAAATTTATTTTGAAAAAATCAATACAGTCAATTATATAAAAAGTAACTGTTGTTAATTATAAACATATGCAAAATATTTATTATTGTAACTTTGTAAAAAATAAAAGGCATTTGTAAAAACAAATGCCTTTTATGGTGGATCATCAGGGATTCGAACCCGGGACCTACCGGTTATGAGCCGGTTGCTCTAACCAACTGAGCTAATGATCCATTCGCTATTGCCAAATTATTATATCAACTAATTTTATAATTGTCAATACCTAATTTTTATTATTAATATTTTATACTGTAAAGGAAAATTATTATGAGAATACTATATGTTTCAAATGTAAGAAGTCACATTGGACAGTTTCATACAAATTTTATTAATTTGCTGCATGAAAATGGACATACTATTGATGTATCCTGTTTTGATAATTCTGCCGACAAAGATGGATATGACTTTGAAGCTATAAATCAGTTTAAATTTATCCCGCTGCAGCGTTCTCCGTTTAAATTACAGAATTTAAAAGCAATTTCACAGCTGAAAGATATTATAAAATCAGGCAATTACGATTTAATCCATTGCCATACCCCAATGGGAGCGGTAGCGGCAAGAGTTGCAGCAAAACGGGCAAAATCAAAAGCAGCTGTTATATATACTGCACATGGCTTTCATTTTTTTAAGGGTGCTTCAATTATTAATTGGCTGTTTTTTTATCCTGTAGAAAAGCTGCTGGCACATTACACAAACACTCTTATTACAATAAATACCGAAGATTATAATCTGGCAAAAAACAAGAAATTCAAGGTTAAGGACCAAATTGTAAAAATTAATGGTGTAGGTGTTGACCTTAGTAAATTTTCAGTGGCAACTATTGAAGATAAGCAACAGCTTCGCAAAGAGTACGGTTACGGTGAAGATGAATTTATTTTAATTTATCCGGCTGATTACTCACATAGAAAAAACCATGAAATGCTTTTTGAAACAGTTAGTAAGCTAAAAGAAAAAATACCAACCATCAAGGTGCTTATGCCAGGTTATCAACCAAGACTGGAAGAGTATAAAAAAATCGTTAACGACCTTGAAATAACTCAACATATAGAAATGTTAGGCTACAGAAGAGATATACATAAGCTTATAGCCTTAAGTGATATTTCAGTATCGGTTAGCCGACAAGAGGGGTTGCCTGTAAATCTTATAGAGGCACTTGCTATAGGAAAGCCGATAGTTGCAACCGATGTAAGAGGAAACAGTGACCTTGTAGAAAATGGCGTAAACGGTTTTTTGGCAGAGCTTAATAATTCAGAACAAATGGCTGAAGAAATTTTAGAAATATATAAAAATCCTTGTCTTGCTGAAAAAATGAGTCATGAAGCTGTAGAAATGTCAAAAAAGTATTCCATCGAAAATGTTAATAAAGATTTAGTTAATATATACCAAAAGTACGAAATTAATTTTGATAAAATATCGAATTAATTTTTGGTTTTGTGAATAACTATTTTAATTGACATTATTTTCTGTGTGTGATATAATATCAAAAGTGCCTCAACCACGGTTTTTGGAGTAAGCCTGAAACAGGACATCACCTTCCTTTAACTGTGATTGACTGAATACAATGGGCATAATATTTAAAAAGAGGTGAAATTAATGCTAAAATCAGAGAAAGATGCAATCATTAAGGAATACGCTACTCATGAGGGCGACACAGGTTCTCCTGAGGTTCAAATTGCTCTTTTAACAAAGAGAATTAACGACCTAACTGAGCACTTAAAGGTTCATAAGAAGGACCATCACTCAAGAAGAGGTTTGTTTAAGATGATAGGTCAAAGAAGAAACCTACTTAACTACCTAACTAAGGTTGACATTGAGAGATATCGTTCTATTATTGCCAGACTTGGTATCCGTAAATAATTGCTTATTATGGGGCAGACAGCTTAATAAAGGGCAGTCTGCCCTTATGCTAGTGCCGAAAAAGGACAGATTTGTTCGAATAAGCCTTGGTGTTAACAAAATAATTATTGAAAGTTTATTAATTTTTTTATTATATATACTATATTTACAGGATTTCTACTTGGTTAGCAGTGAAACGACCTTTTATTTATTATAAAAGTATAAAAGGCGGTTTTATTGCTAAGCGGTATAATCCTGTAAAAATTGAATTTTTATAGGAGAAAAGAAAATGTTTGATAATTTTAAAGTTTTTGAAACAGAGTTTGCAGGAAGACCTTTGGTTGTTGAAACCGGTAAAATTGCACAGCTTGCAAATGGTGCTTGTTTAGTTCGATATGGCGAAACTGTAGTTAACGTAGCTGTAACAGGGGCTGCAAAGCCAAGAGAGGGCATTGACTTTTTCCCTCTTTCAGTTGACTTTGAGGAAAAAATGTATTCTGTCGGTAAAATTCCGGGTTCTTATCTAAAAAGAGAAGGCAGACCTTCAGATAAGGCTGTTTTGGTTTCAAGAGTAATTGACAGACCAATTCGTCCGCTATTTCCAAAGGATATGAGAAACGATGTTTCGGTAGTATGTACAGTAATGTCTGTTGACCCTGACTGCTCGCCTGAAATTACTGCTATGGTTGGTACATCTATTGCACTTTCTATTTCAGATATTCCTTGGAATGGTCCTATTTCAGGTGTTTCTGTAGGCTTGGTTGATGGTAAATTTGTTATTAATCCTAACAAAGAAGAAAGAGCTAAGTCAAGAATGGCTGTTACAGTAGCTTCTACAGACAGCAGAATTGCAATGATTGAAGCCGGTGCGGACAGAGTTTCTGATGAAGATATGTACGAAGGCATTATGGCGGGTCACAAGGCTAACCAGGAAATTATAGAGTTTATTAAGGGTATTCAAAAGGAAATTGGTAAAGAAAAGTTTTCATACCCAAGCAATGAGCCTGACCACGAAATGTTTAAAAGCATTTTTGAATTTGTTGAGGAGGACTTAAAGGTTGCTCTTGATACAGACGACAAAACTGTAAGAGATGCAAGACTTGTTCCTATATATGAAGCTGTACACGCAAAGTTCGACGAGGTTTACCCTGAGCAGGAAGAAAAGATTGACGAATGTATGTATAAATCTCAAAAGACAATTGTTCGTCGTTGGCTGCTTGACGAGCAAAAAAGAGTTGACGGCAGAGGTATGAATGATATTCGTCCACTTGCTTCTGAGGTTGGTATTTTACCAAGAGTTCATGGTTCGGGCTTGTTTACAAGAGGTCAGACACAGGTATTAACTATTGCAACATTAGGTCCTGTAAGTGACCAACAGATTTTAGACGGTATTGACGATGAAGAAACAAAAAGATATATTCATCACTATAACTTCCCATCATATTCGGTTGGCGAAACAAGACCAAGCAGAGGTCCGGGCAGAAGAGAAATAGGTCACGGTGCGTTAGCTGAAAGAGCACTTGTACCTGTAATTCCTCCTGTTGAGGAGTTCCCTTATGCACTAAGACTTGTTTCAGAGGTTGTTTCGTCTAACGGTTCAACATCACAGGGCTCAATTTGCGGTTCTACACTTGCACTAATGGACGCTGGTGTTCCTATTAAAGAGCCTGTAGCAGGTATCTCTTGCGGTTTGATTACAGAGGGTGACCGTTGGATGACAATGGTTGATATTCAGGGGCTTGAGGACTTCTTTGGAGATATGGACTTTAAGGTAGCAGGTACTCATGACGGCATTACAGCTATTCAAATGGACCTTAAAATTTCCGGTTTAACACCTGAAATGGTTAAAGAGGCACTTGCAAAAACTCATAAGGCAAGAAATTATATTCTAGATGAAATTATGCTTAAGGCTATTCCTGAACCAAGAGCGGAGTTGTCTAAGTATGCACCTAAAATGCTTACAACAGCAATTTCTGTTGATAAAATAAGCGAGGTTATTGGTAAGAGCGGTAAGGTTATTAAAGAAATTCAGGCAGAGTGCGAGGTTAAAATAGACATTAGTGAAGAAGGCAACGTATTTATTAGCGGTATAGACCTTGAAAATTGTAAGCGTGCTTTAACTATTGTTGAAACAATAGCAAGAGACCCTGAGCCGGGTTCTATTTATAAGGGCAAGGTTACAAGACTGATGGACTTTGGTGCTTTTGTTGAAATTGCACCGGGTAAAGAGGGTTTGTGTCATATTTCTCAGCTTGATGTAAAGCGTACAGAAAAGGTTGAAGACGTAGTAAACGTTGGCGATGTAATTATTGTAAAGGTGCTTGAAATTGATGACAAGGGCAGACTTAACCTTTCAAGAAGAGAAGCTCTTATTGAGGTTGAGGGCTTAACACCTGAAAACAATGTTCAGCCATCCCGCCCAAGAAACAACAGAAACAACGGCAGAAGATAATAATCCATATGGTAAGGTTGTGCGACTTTTGTCGGACAACCTTCTTTGTATATTTTAAGAAAGGATAAATAATATGAAAACAGGTTTTAAAGCAATATTAAGTGCTGTTCTTTGTGTAATATGTGTTTCAGTTGGTATGCCTGTGGCAGGGGCAGCAAGCGACGTGGACGCACTTATTTCAAAAATGTCTATGGAAGAAAAAATAGGACAAATGATAACTGTTTCAGTAAGACAGTGGAATGAAGAAGATTTCACAATTATGGAAGATGAGGTAACTGATATAATTTCTAAAAATTCTGTAGGTGGAGTGATTTTGTTTGCTGAAAATTTTACAGATACAGAGCAAACAGTAAATTTAACTACAGCATTTCAAAATGCCGCACTAAAATCTAAAAATAAAATTCCCCTGTTTATAAGTACTGACCAAGAGGGTGGCGAGGTTGTAAGACTTAACAAAGGTTCATCCTTGCCCGGTAATATGGCGCTGGGTGCAATAAACAGTGCAAGTGACGCAAAAACTGTAGGCGGAATTTTAGGTAGTGAGCTTTCTGCACTTGGCATTAATGTTGACTTTGCACCTTCTCTTGATGTTAACAGCAACCCTATTAACCCAATTATAGGCGTAAGGTCCTTTTCGTCTGACCCTAATATTGTTGCTAACTTAGGTGTACAGGTTATTAATGGCATTCAAGAAAAAAATGTATCAGCGGCGGCAAAGCACTTTCCGGGTCATGGTGATACTTCAACTGATACACACACCTCTTTACCAAGCGTTGATAAAACACTTAAAGAGCTTGAAAATTGTGAGCTTATACCGTTTAAGCAGGCAGTTGAAAATGGTGTTGATATGATTATGACAGCACATATTCAATTCCCTAAAATTGAAAAGGAAACTGTAGTTTCTGAAAGTGACGGCAGTGAGGTAACTCTGCCTGCAACGCTTTCAAAAACCTTTGTGACTGATATTCTTAGAAATGAGCTTGGCTTTAAGGGTGTAGTAACTACCGACGCTATGAATATGGGTGCTATAGCAGATAATTTTGGTGTTACACAGGCTTGCATTCTTGCAATTAATGCTGGGGTTGATATACTGTTAATGCCTGTTTCACTTACAGATGAAAGCAGCGGAACAGAGCTTGCCTCACTTATAGGAAATATTAAGTCAGCAGTAGTTAATGGGGATATTAAAGAAGAAACTATTAATGCGGCTGTTAAGAGAATACTTGAACTAAAAGAGAAAAGAGGAGTGCTTAACTATACCGCTCCTGCTGTAGAAAATGCTGTGAAAATTGTAGGCAGTGCTGAAAATCACGAAATTGAAGATACAATTTCAACAAAAGCAATTACTGTTTTAAAAAATGAAAGCAACACCCTGCCTTTTAAGCCGAAAGAGGGTCAAAAAGTAGTGCTTGTTGCAGCATATGGAAATGAAACCCCAGGGTTGGAATACGCAATGAGCAAAATGATTTCTAAAAAGTCTATTCCAAATGTTAATTACGAAACCTATTATTATAACGAGGGCAGCGATGTTGACAGTATTTTAAGTGCAATTAGTGACGCTGATTATGTTATTGCACTTTCTGAAATGAACAGCAGTGAGGATATCAATCAAGAAAGTTTAAGCACATATGCACCTACGGCAATAATGGACTATGCAAAGGAAAATAATATTAAATGTGCAATAGTAAGTGTAGGTAAGCCTTATGACACTGCTAACTATGTAAATGCCCAAGCTTTGCTTGTGGCATACGGTTGTAATGGTATGAGCTATGAAGATATTGATGGTTCACAGCCGACAACCTATACCTATGGACCTAATATTATAGCTGCTGTTGAGGTTGCTTTCGGCTACAAAACACCTTATGGTGCTTTACCTGTTGATGTTCCAAAAATCAATGATGACGGTACAATGGACACAACTAACCTTGCATTCAAAAAGGGAGACGGGTTATTGTTTGCAGGTACTTCAAGACCTGTTGAAAAAACAACCGAAATAGCAACTAAAGAGCATGCAACAATGCCAGTCAAGCAAAGTGGTAATCCGGTTAATGACTTTATTCAAACTTTAGATAACAGCGGTAATTTGTTGACAGTAGCCTTCTTGCTGGCTGCTGTGCTGGTAGTAATTATTGTACTAATTGCAGTTGTTGCAAAAGATGGTAAAGAAAAAAAGAAAAAATAATAAGAATAATATGTTTTATTAAATATTCATATATCTAATAGTAATAATCCTCCAAACAAATGGTAAAAGTCAGTGTTTTGGAGGATTTTTTATTTTATATTATGAGGCGATTATGGTAAATTATAGTATTTAAACTTTTTGTATTTTGTAAATAGTTAGCAAGGCAAATTATAATCTATATATAACTCAATCTACAATCACTTTTAGATATGCAGTTAATATCCTGTAAAATATAGACTTGGAAAGATATGTGTGATAAAATAAAAACATATATGATTATAATTGTGATTATACATTTGAAAGGATATGATTACTAATGAATATTGTGGTATTAGCAGGTGGCATTAGCAGTGAAAGAGATGTTTCAATAATTACGGGTAAAAAGGTTGCAGAAGCATTGCGTGCAAATGGACATAAGGTGTGCTTGCTTGATGTATATATGGGTTACGATGGCAATAATATAGAAAATATTTTTGACATTGACTATGATTTTACCAAAAATATTAAGGCAGTAGGAGAGGTCGCACCCGATATTTCAAAAATTAAGGCAAGCAGAACTAACCAAGACCCAAAGTGCTATTTAGGTAAAAATGTAATTGAAATATGCCGCAAGGCGGACATTGTGTTTATGGCATTGCATGGTGATGTTGGAGAAAATGGTAAACTACAGGCCACATTTGATATTTTAGGCATTAAATATACAGGCTCAGGTTATATGGGCAGCGGTTTAGCTATGAACAAAAGCTTGTCTAAAAAAATGTTTTTAACAAGCGGTGTGCCAACGCCTGACGGTAAGCTGTATATTAAGGGTGATAACACAGACAACTGGTGTAAATTTCCTTGTGTTGTTAAGCCTTGCTCAGGCGGGTCAAGCGTAGGGGTTGCTATTCCGCAAAATAAAGACGAATTTACCATAGCAATGAAAGAAGCATTTACATATGAAAACGAAGTGCTTGTTGAAGAGTATGTAAAGGGAAGAGAATTTTCTATTGGTGTTTTGGCAGGCAAAGCATTGCCTATTATTGAAATTTGTCCTAAAGAAGGCTTTTATGACTATAAAAATAAATATCAGGCAGGTTTAACAGATGACATTTGTCCTGCACCATTGCCACAGGAAATTACAATATCTATGCAAAACATGGCAGTAAAGGTTGCTGATATTCTTATGCTTGACGCTTATTCAAGAATAGACTTTTTACTTGATAAAGACAACAATATGTATTGTCTTGAGGCTAACACTCTTCCGGGCATGACACCTACAAGTTTACTTCCGCAGGAGGCTCTTGCACAGGGTATTTCATATACTCAGCTGGTAGAAACTCTCATTCATGAATCTTTAAAAAAATATCAGTAACAGGTGATGTAAATGAAGGAATTAACTTTACTTGAAATTGCTAAAGCGTGTAATGGAAGACTTACACAACCACAATGTGAAGACATACGCATAAATTCAATTACCACAGACAGCCGTAAAGCTGGTAAAAATTGTTTATTTGTACCGCTAAAAGGTGAAAGGGCAGACGGGCATGATTTTATTTTGCAAACCTTTAAATCCGGTGCAGTTTGTAGTTTATCTGAAAAAGAAATTGAAACTGATAAGCCTATTATTATAGTTAAGTCCTGCTATCAGGCTGTTAAAGATATTGCAGAATATTATCGTTCGTTATTTAATATTCCTGTAATTGGCGTTACAGGAAGTGTGGGAAAAACCAGTACAAAAGAAATGATTTCAGCCGTGTTAAGCCAAAGGTTTAATGTACATAAAACTCAAGGTAACTTTAATAACGAATTGGGGGTACCGCTAACTATTTTCGGCTTGGAAGAAAGTCACCAGGTTGCAGTTATCGAAATGGGCATAAGCGATTTTGGAGAAATGACACGTCTAAGCAAAATTGTTAAGCCTACAATATGTGTTATTACTAATATCGGTGACTGTCATTTAGAAAATCTCGGGGACAGAAACGGCGTATTAAAAGCTAAAACAGAAATGTTTATTTATCGTGACCCACAAGGAAAAATATTCTTAAACGGCGACGATACTCACTTGTCAACAGTTACTGACGTAAATGGTACCGTACCGGTATTTTACGGTTTGAACAAAGATAATGCTTATTATAGTGAAAATATAAATAATCAGGGTGTAAAGGGTGTTAGCTGTACTTTATGCACACCAAAGAATAAGATTAATGTAACTATTCCTGCTATTGGTACATATATGGTTTCAAACGCATTGGTGGCTGTTGCAATTGGTGAATATTTAGGTATGAACATTGATGAAATTGCCAAAGGTGTGGAAAGCTACAAAACTGTTGGAAGTCGTGATGGTGTTATAAAAACAGATTTTATAACAATTATTGATGATTGTTACAATGCTAATCCTGTTTCAGTTAAGGGCGGTATTGATACCCTTACAAACTTTAAGGGTAGAAAAGTTTGTATTTTAGGCGATATGAAAGAACTTGGTACTAACAGCAAACAACTGCATTTTTGCACAGGCGAATACGCCAAAGACAAAAACACAGATGTTTTGGTAGCAGTAGGTGAAGATGCCAAAGATATTGCACAGGGGGCAAAGGGCGGTAATACACAGGTGTATTACTATGAATTTGTTTCAGATACTATAGATAACCTGAAAAATATTATAAAAAAGGATGACACTGTTTTAGTTAAAGCTTCACGTGCAATGAAGCTAGAGCAGGTTGTTAATGCCTTAAAGGATATGAAGTGAATTATTTAGTGTAAAAAATACAGCCGAATATGTGGCATTTGTAACCACATATTCGGCTGTAAATTTGTTTATTTATAATAATCAGATCAAATTTAAATTTAAAAAACACTAATATAGCAATAATAGTTTTGGTGTGTAGTTTTAATTTATGCATATATTAACCCTTTGAGAACAATTGTGGGTTCATTCTGCTGTAGTGAAATATGTATTGTTGTGCTATGCCTGCGTTACAGCCAAATGATTCCGGTGTAAGTTCAGGGAAGAGTATTTCCATTGCCCTTTTCATCCATACATCAAGGGGAAAGCACTCTTTTTTGCCCATTCCGTAAAGCAACGTACAGTCGGCTACCTTTGGCCCCACGCCTTTTATTTTCATAAGCTCCGCTTTTGCTTCGGTTGTAGGCAAGGCTTTTGTTTTTATAAGGTCAATTTCACCGCTAGATACACGACGACAGGCATCAATTATATATTTGGCCCTAAAACCGCTTTTAAGAGGTGCAAGGTCGTCTACTGTATATTTACTTAGTGCTTTAGCTGTTGGAAAGGAATAGTCATTGTTGTTAACTTTTTCCCCAAAGTTTTCGCATAAACGATTAATAATTCCCTTTATTCTTGGAATATTATTGTTTTGAGAAATAATAAAGGAGCATAATGCTTCCCAAGGTTCTTGGTTAAGAATGCGAATACCGGGTGCATATTGCTGTGCCTCTTTTAAAATAGGGTGTAAAAAGGCAAGCTCGTTTTTAATTTGGTCATAGTCAGTACCAAGATCAAAATAATTATACCAAATGCTTTCAAAGTCTTCCTTTGTACAGTTGTGCAGGGTTACTGTATTTTCATTCTGACTAATAGTAAGTGCTTTGCCGTAAGCTACACCGTGATATTCACCAGTGTTTGTTTTTTCCCACCTAAAGCATTGACCGCAGTCAAGGGTTTGTTCAATATCAAAAGAAGTTGTATTGGTTAGTATAACTTTATTATTTTTATATTCTATATTCATTATAAAACTTCCTTAAAAATTAATATTAAATTCGCTAAAAATAATATACCATATTTTTTGATTTTGTGCTACAATAAAAAATGGAGTTGAAGCGAAAATAATCGGAGGGTATAAAATGAAAGAGAATATCTGTACTATTCCTATAAGCGATGTATTTGCACCAAAGAACGGTTGCCCAATGTGTCGTATGGAGGCTATGTTGGAGAAAAACTATGTTGAATATATTACCGGTGCGGCTATGATGGAACCCGACATTCGCACGGACACAAACAATATGGGTTTTTGCTATAATCATTTTAATATGATGGTTCACCATGGAAAGCGTTTGCCGAATGCTTTAATTCTTGACACACATCTTAATAAGCTAATGACAGAGCTTATTCCTAAAGAAGTTAAGGGTAAGCCTGACAAAAAGAAAATTACTAAGCTGGAGGAAATTCAGCATAGCTGTTATGTGTGCAATAAAATGGAATGGGGTATGCAGCACCTTATGGAAACGGTTTTTAAAACATGGGAAAAAGAAGAGGAGTTTAAAAAACTGTATGCTGACCAACCGTATATTTGCATGAAGCATTATACAATGCTTATAAAAGCAGCGGCAAATAAGGGCATAAGTTCAAAGAATCTTCCTGAATTTTACAGGGTTACAAATAGTTTAACAGGTGGTTATTTGGAAAACCTTAAAAATGATATCGCACATTTTTGTACAATGTTTGACTACCGTGCAAAAGGACAAGATTGGGGAACTTCAAAAGATTCTATAGAGCGTTCGGTAGAATTTTTAACCTCACGGAAAATAAGTGAAAAATCTCCTTTTGAAGAGGATTGATTTCTGTAATTATATTGGGAGAATGATATATGTTTAAACGAATACAATATGTGGATGATGTTATAATAAACTGGATTGGACGGCTGCATACGCCAATTCTTAACAAAATTATGGTTATAATATCTGCACTTGGCACAAAGGGTGCTATATGGTTTGTGTTATGCATTCCGTTTATGATTAATCCGCTAACAAGGGTTATTGCGGTTAACTTTTTGGTGGCACTTGGTTTAACCTCTGCCTGTGGCGAAGGTATAATAAAGCATTTGGTATGTCGTATGAGGCCTTGCCACAAGCTGGAGGATGATGAGCTTATTGTTAAGCGTCCAAGCTTTTATTCGTTTCCGTCCGGACACACTGCCTCGTCATTTTCAGTATTTGCTGTTGCCTTGTTCAGGTGTGAAGCGCCTGTATGGGTAGGTGTGCTTATTTTGGCAGTATTAATAAGCTTTTCAAGAATATATTTGCGTGTTCATTATCTTACGGATGTTTTATGTGGTATGGTATTAGGTATAATTTGCGGCTGTATTTCTATACGAATTATGGACCAGCTTATTGTAGGAATTTTGTTTGGCAGTTAAAATAATAGTTTTTAGTTTTATATTAATGTTCGAATTGTTATGATCAATCACAATTTATATTGTTCTTAATAGAAAACCTATGAAAAAATATATAACAAACTGACGAGATACACAATATAATGTTTTGTGTACCCCGTCAGTTTTATTTTATTAGATTAGATTTTGATTAAAATAAAACTTTGCTTGCCTAATGTAAGTTTTCCGTTTTCAACAACAGCATTGCCAATTTGATAAGCAACTTCTTTTGGAGTAAATGCAATATCTACAGTTTGAGTATTTGTGCTTGGATTTACACCTATAATAAAGCTTCCTCTTTTATAAACAAACGGATACTTGTTGCGTTGTGCATAAATAACCTCAAAATCACCGTCAGGACCTAAGTCGTTATTATTACTTCTGCGAATTTTTATTATATCCTTAACTGTGTTAAAAATTGAATCAGGATTATTCTGCTGATTTTCAACTGTTGGTGCGTCCGGTGATTTATCAACAGGTAAATACAGTTTATCTTCGTCAGCAACAGAAAAGCCGAGGTTTTTGCTGTTTGTCCACTGCATAGGGGTACGAGAGCCTGTACGGCTAAAGCCACCCTCTTTACTTGTAAGCTGCCCCTGATAACGCATACCAATTTCGTCGCCATAGTAAAGAAACGGTACGCCCGGCATTGTAAATATAGTACAAAAGGCCAATTTGCGTGCGGTTTCATCAAGATTTTTAGTCATTCTTGGAATGTCATGGTTACTTGTAAACATACTTATATAACCACAGTCTTTTGTCGCTTTTAGGTTAGGCACATATTCGTCTGTAAAAATTGTAACATCGCCCTTGCCGTTTTTACTGAAAAAGCTTCTGTCTTCACCATCAACCTCATATCGGAACAAGGTGCTGTAACCGTTGCCGCGGTGGTCAAGATAAAAGTCCATATGGAAACCTCCCTTATAAAGAGCACGCACCGGGTGGCACCATTCTGAAACCATTGCAGCCTCAGGATATTCTTTGTCCAGCATTTCACGAATACCCTTCCATATTCTTGCTGTTGCTACCTTATCGTCATCATTTTTAACCAGTGAATCAGCCATATCAACTCTAAAGCCATCACAACCCTTATCCAGCCAGAAACGCATAATATCCTTTAAAGCCTCTATTGTAGCCAAACAGTCAGGGTGGTCACAAGGTAACTGCCACTGCGGATGTGTTATTTCGTGAAAGCCATAGTTAAGTGCAGGCTGCGAACAGAAATAATTTACCATATAGTTTGCATCTCTGTCTGTAATACCAACCATCATTCTGTATGATGGCGGTGCATCCCAAACTGACTTTGTCCAAATATATCTGTTTGTCATTTCATTTTCAACTGGATCTTTGCTTTTAATGAACCATTCATTAGTATCAGAGGTATGACCGGGCACTAAGTCAAGTAATATCTTAATACCCTTTTCGTGAGCAATCTTAAATAGATTTTCAAGGTCTTGATTGGTGCCGTAGCGTGGTGCAACCTTTTTGTAGTCGCGCACGTCATAACCTGCGTCCATAAAAGGCGAATCGTAACAAGGGTTCATCCATATTGCGTTACAGCCCAAGCCTTTTATATAATCCAATTTTTCTATAATACCGTTAATATCTCCAATACCGTCACCGTTGCTGTCGTAAAACGATTGTGGATAAATTTCGTAGAACACGGCATCTTTTAACCATTGTGGCATTATTTATTCCTCCATTCTGTATTAACAATTTTAATTTACTAAAGATAATTCTAATAATTATTTATAACAATATCAAATAGCATATTGAACTATTTTAAGAATATTTTGCACTATATGTCATTTTCTTATTAACCGGTGTTGTTCTTGCTTAGCATAAAACTTTCTTGAAAATAATTCCAAACAACTATTTGATATTAGTATTACATATAACTGCACTAAATTGCAAGTAGTTTTAATGAATTTTTATAAAATATTTTCAATTTTTCTTCTTGTGAAAAGCCAAAATTTTCTATACGGTGTACTGCATCTTTTCGGTCTGTCCATGGTGAATCTGTGCCAAATAGTATATGTTCCGGGTTAATACTGTTATAAATTTTTTTAAGCTTATTCTTGTCCATATATCCTAGAGAATAGCTTGTATCAATATAAATTTCTTCTTTATTGGTAAGATATTTAAGAACATCGTCACTGTATAAATAACCACCTGAATGTGCGGCTACAATTTTGCCGCCCTTTAAGTGTGGTAAAATATCGTAAAGCATTTTTGGTGTACTATGAATATTTTTTTTGTGTGCTAAATCCAGTCCCATATGAATAGTAATAATTAGACCAAGCTTTACAGCATAGTTTAGCATCTCAACCATTTTGGGGTCATCAAGATATACTCCCATAAAGTCGGGGTGAATCTTAATACCCTTCAGTTTATATTCATATTTTATTTTTTTAAGCTCGTCTTTGTAATTTTCGTAATATGGATGAACACTGCCAAAGGAGACTATACCGCCAATACTATCGTTTTTATATGCAACAGCATTAATAGTAGGCGTGTTTTGCGGCTTTACAGCTATAGGTTGTACTACACTAATGTCAATGTTGGCAAGCTGTGCAGTTTTTAGCAGGTCACTCAAAGTGCCGTTGGAAAATGCTTTTGTATTTCCTGATTTTTCCAGAGATGCTATTGCATTTTGTGCCAAGCTGTCAGGAAAACAGTGGGTGTGAAAATCTATTATCATACACAATATCCTCTCGTGTTTTAATTTTGTTGGATTAATTGTTGCCTTAAATAGTTATTCGAGGTAATACCACATAATTATTTTAACATATACAAGCCTAAACAGCTACTATAAATTAACATGTAAAGGCTTTAAACAGGCTGTTTAACAGGATATGTATAAAAGTTTTTGCCAACCAAAAATTACAACTTGCACACAGTATGTACCTTTAATATTATATAAAGTAGATACTTTTAAATTATTAATCTCAATAATTATTTAGGTTAATATTAAACAGAAAGGATAGGTAACAACATTATGAATATAGAATTGATTGACGAAAAGAGGGTACTAATTGACTTATGCCTTGAAGATATGCAGCTATTGTCTATTGAATACAACAGCTTAGATACAAAGTCATCATACAACAGAAAAATAATTAATAGCCTTATAAGCATAGCGAAAATAAAAACAGGTTTTCGATATCCGGGTAAATCAAGCGTATATGTAGAGGCTATGCCTTATGATGGCGGCTGTTTTATATTAATAACATTAAATGAAAAAAAGCAGAAAAGACGAAAATATAAGATTATGAAAAAGTGGTTCAGAAGTATGTTCATATTTGAGTGTTGTGAAGATATGTTATGTGCAATAGAAAGGTTGTATAATATTAAACAATCAAGTTACAATAGCTCACTAATATATTATAAAAACAATTACTGCTTGCTTTTGATGTCACAAAAGCCAATAAAAGCTGACGTTATTCTTACCGTAAACGAATATTCAAGCAAAAGATGTTCAAGCAAAATACAAATGTCCCATATTTTAGAGCACGGAACAACCATTGCCTGTAACAATGCGGTTGAAAAAATAGGCGTTGCCTTGTGCAAATAATTGTATGCACAACACAACGCCCTAGTAAATTTTAGCTTTTTAATACACTTAGTTCTTTAAGTTTTTCAATTGCTTTTTTGGGGTTTTCAGCTTTAAACACGCCTGTACCTGAAACACATATGTCAATGCCTGCTTTGGCGCAATGCTCAATGGTAGAATCGTTAATACCACCATCTGCCTCAATTAAAATATTAACTCCTTGCTTTTTAGCTTCTTTTTTAATTTGTTCAACCTTCGGCATCATATTTTTCATAAATGACTGTCCGCCAAATCCTGGTTCTACCGTCATAATAAGTACCATATAAATATCCTTTAAATACGGAAATACAGCGCTTGCAGGAGTGTTTGGTTTAATAACTAAACCTGCCTTTACTCCGCAACTATTAATTTTGTCAATAGTTTTCTGTATGTTTGACTTTGATTCAACATGAAAAGTTATTATGTCAGCTCCTGCATCTACAAAGTCATCAATATAATTATACGGATTATCTATCATAAGGTGAACATCAAAAGGTACTTTTGTAAGTCCCTTTACCGCCTTTATTACAGGGGCGCCAAATGTAATGTTGGGAACAAAAGCTCCATCCATAACATCAAGGTGCATAAAGTCGGCACCAGCCTTATCCATTCTTATAATTTCTTCACCCATTTTTGAAAAGTCACATGATAATAACGATGGTGCTATTTTCATTTTTAATTACTCCAATCACTCTTAAATATTTATTTAAAGCTTTTGTATTAATGGCACTAATATAGACGCCAGCACCCAAAACAGCATAAAGCACAGCAATTCAAAGGCGCTTATGCCTTGTTCGCCGGAAAGCAGTGCTACCATTGATGTCAGTAAAATTCCCAATACAATGCCGATACTTTGAATAATAACTGCTAAAGTAATATTACTTTTAATTTTAATACAGCCGGATACTGCCCGTGCTAAAGAATACAGTTTACCTCTTGTACCAATGTAGCAACGGGCACGGCGGCTTTTTTCATTTATGGACTCTTTACAAATATTTCCCAAAGAATTTGGCAATATTTTAACCGAGCCTATGTGTAAACCGTAGTCGCTTGCAATACGGTTTGATGTAAGATTAGGGTCAGCAGTACGCACAAGAATGGACACACCGTTTTCTTCAAGTCTTTGGAATTCTTGGACTGTTTTTTCCTCAGGAGTATATGCTGTAACCACCATAGCCACAAGCACGCCTGCATTTGCAATATACGTTACATTACGGTGTTCGTCTAAAAACGGACGCTCATTTTCATAAGGCGGAACCTCTACACCGTACTTTTTAAGTAACTCTCGTCTGCCTATAAGCACACGTTCACCGCCAATCCAGCCCAACAAACCCTTGTTTTCTTCAAATTTTATACTGTCAACAAAAGGTAAACTGTCTTCTTTATCGTTAATAACATCAGAAAAAACGTAGGTTAATGATGTATTGGCAACCTTTAATACTG
The DNA here is from genome assembly GCA_902471875.1 of uncultured Clostridium sp. Lineage (GTDB taxonomy): Bacteria > Bacillota > Clostridia > Oscillospirales > Acutalibacteraceae > CAG-964. The sequence continues at coordinate 16,718 of CABRLN010000007.1, read as the reverse complement.
CCGCAGCATTCAGCAAACAGGATTCAAGGTTAAAAGTGACATATGGCTTTAATGCAACAAGCTTTACAGAAGAACGGGGATAAAGTTCCTTACTGTCGGCCATAATGGCAGCAGTATCTACAAATTGTGTAATAGCCGGGTACCCCACAATCATTGCATCGCTGCGCAGTGACTTTTTACAAAGCAGCTTTATTGGCAGATTTACCGAAATTAAGCAAGCTGCCGGTACGCTTAAACAGGAAACCATAGCAAATGCAGAAATTGCACCGATAAGACTTTTAAATATAATACCGTGTAAAATAGCAACTATTACAGCACAAACTAAACCTATAAGTGAAAATTTAGAAGCCATATTTTCGCTAGGGTCTTTTGCTCTTGACAATTTCAGAAAATTGTTGTAAAAATATGTTTTTCTTTGGTAAGCAATTATAGGGTCAGACGAATTTGTTCCGCTTACCATTTTTTCGGCATTTTTTTTATCGTTCAAAATGGTTGCAGCATACTTTTTTCTATCCTGTGCAACAAACCTAAAGTTGTCTTTTATACGAAGCTCCATAATCATTTTACCCAGTGAGTTTAACACCAAAGCGAATAAAACCAGAATAACATACAGACTTTGTGACCCGCAATAAAATGCATTACAATTAAAGAACGAAACTATACATTGTAAAACAGTAGCTACAACAGCTATTGAAACAGCAGTGTCTGAATTGCCCTTAAAACCCAAAAGAGGTATTAAACCATTTTTTATTGTTGCGGCAGAAACTCCTGCTGCAACAGACAGAAAAACAATGTTTGCAGCACAATATATTATATCTATGTTAGAAACAATGCCATTAAGTGTTGTTGGAAAAAATCTTTGGAATACTGCAATTACAAGAGCAAGAATAAATATTACACCTACAATAGCTGTTCTAAAAAACAGCTTTCTTATATTCATATTTATTTCTACCATTACAGCTCTGGCGTCTTGCTGTGTTTCATAGTCTTCAATAGCCTCATTCGCTTGTTCGGAAGGATAAACGCTATAATCTGCTACAGAACCATAGTCAATAAAAAGACGTTCTTTTACTGATTTTTTTTGTTTGTCCTCTTTTTCAAGCTGTTTTAATTTTTTCTTTTCTTCCTTAGCCTTCAGTTTTTTCTGTTTTTTGGCATTTTTTTTGTTTGAAAGATTTTTATTAGAAATATTATTTTTAGTTTTTTTATTATTAGCAGTTTCTTTATTATTGCTGTCTGTTTTTATTTTAGAATTGTCATCTTTATTGGAGTTTGATTTGACAGTCTCGTTGCCTGCATTAAATGTGGTTGTTGCATTTGTAATAATATCTTCATCAAGCAATTCAGCTTGTTTTTTTGCTTGCTGTGCTTTTTTTGCCTCTAAAACCTCCGGTTCAAGATACGCCTCATAGGCGTCCATAAGTATAGGTGAAAGCTTGCCAATTTCAACATTAAATGCTTCAGAAGTTGTCTCAATGGTGTACATAGGCTCAATATTACCTTGAATAAATATGTTGCCGTTTACCTTTTGGACATTGACAAAACTCATATCAATATAAGATATTGATGTAGAAGCTGATTTGTCAGGCTGCTCAGTCTGAGTTAGGTTTTCATTGTTGTTATTTTTTATTGTCGATTCATTGATATTGTTATGTAAATTTTGGGGTGGTTCTTGTGCTTTTTCAGTGATGATTTTGTCCTCTGAATTTTGTGTAATATTGTTTTTAGAATTAATTGTTGTTTGAGAATCCGGAAATTCTTCATCACTTACAAATTCATCTGGTTTTGCATTAAGAGCTTGTCCAAATTTAAATAAAGAGTGAAATACAGACTTCTTCTTTTTTCTGGGTTTTTTAACTGTTTCAGCTGTTAGTTTATCGAGGTCATACAGTTTTTCTTCACTGTCATCTATAGGCTCGTCTGTATCATCGTCGATTTCATCATCTTCGTCATCATAGTCAATATCATCTAAAATATCATTTTTTTTACCGGATTTTTCACGATTTTTAATTTTATTTAGGCTTTTTTTATTTTTTTGGGCATTTTCCTGAACAACTCTTTCACGGTTGCCCATAAGCTCTACTTCGTCTTCATTTTCAACCGTTTTTTCATTTTCTGTATCTGTATCTTCAATTTCGTCAAAGTGAGGGTCGCTGTCAACTATTTTTAAAAAAGGTTTTTTAGGCTTGTCTTTTTTTGCTCCATTTTCATTGCTATTTTCAGCAATTTTATTTTTATTCTTTTTGTCAGTAAGCGGTTTAGCTTCTTTTAACTTTTTCTTTTCTTTTTCTTCTTCTTCTAAAACGTCCTTTTCGGTTACTGTCATTAACCTCTTTAGTTTTTGAAGCATAGTTTTTTTCTGCGTATCATTTTCCAATATTATCAACTCTTTTCTAAATTGGATAATTAATTCGTAATTTTTATAGCAACACAGCATAATACAGCGTGCAGATTGCAAAATTTTCTTGTGTCATGACGTTGTTAAAACACTACCCGGGAATTTTTTTACTGGTTTCTTTGCCTTAGAATATCGTACATAAGCACACCTGCCGCAACAGATGCATTAAGAGAATTTATTTGTCCTTTCATTGGCAATGATAATATACCGTCACATTTACTGCGGACAAGTTTGCCAATACCCTTGCCTTCATTGCCTATGACCAATGCAACCGCACCTTTTAGGTCAATTTTAGACGAATCTTCTCCGTTCATATCGGCACCAAACACCCAAACGCCTCTTTCTTTAAGCTGGTCAATAGTGTTTGGTATATTTGTTACTCTGGCAACATTAACGTATTCAACAGCACCTGCAGATGCTTTACCTACAGTATAGCTTAACCCTGCACTTCGACGTTTTGGTATTATAACGCCATGAGCACCTGTACACTCTGCTGTACGAATGATGGCACCTAAATTATGAGGATCTTCAATTTCGTCAAGCACAATAATAAACGGTTGCTCATTACGCTTGTTTGCAGTTGCAAAGATATCATCAACAGTTGCATATTCTTTAACGGCTGCCATTGCTGCTATACCTTGGTGTACCGCACCGCCACATAAATAATCTAGTTTTTTACTGTCAACCTCTTTAACAGGAATACCTTTATCTTTAGCAAGTGCTACAAGTGCAGCGGATGCTCCGCCCTTGCTTCCTTTTGCAATAAGTATAGATTCAAGAGCTCTGCCGCTGTTTAATGCCTCTTTTACACAGTTCCTTCCGGCAATAACATCTTTATATTTTTCTTTTTCGTTGTTACTTTTTTTACTGTGGTCATTTTTTGTATATTGGCTAAAGTTTTTCTTTGAAAACTTTTCATTTTTATAATTGTATTCCATCAAGTATACCTGTCACTTTCAAAAATTTTGCATATATGCTAAATTATAACACATATATGCAAAATATCAAACAGTTTAGATGAATTTTTATACCTTTTTTGTTGGCTTATAATTCTAAATTATTCATAAAATATGCACCAACATCTATATTTTCAGGAACAACACCATACATACCTGTTATAGGGTCTTTGAACAAGTCAATATGTGGTGGTACAGCTGTAAAGCAAAAATACATTGCACCAAATAAAAATAGCAAACCAAGTGCAAATGGAAAAAGGTGTCTAAAATCTTTAGCGTCTGTTGTTAACTTATAACTGAACCACTGTGAAACACATATCCACACAAATACACTAAGTATATCAAGCCATAAAATGCTTGTGCCTATAACTGATGTGTATAAATAGAAAAAACTTATAATAAGACCACTTAATAAATACAAACCAAACACTTTGGCAACAACAAATTGCCTAAAATAGGCAATAGAAAATGCAAGCTCTATTATAGCCCATGCAGCGTATGGTAAGGCGAAAATTTTTACATGCTCCCATACACTTTCGTTGACAGCGCCAAATAAAATGCTTACAACACTTTTGTCTGACCATTGATAAACAAAGTGTAATAATGTACCACATATAAAAATGAAAAATACACCACAAATTTCAAGCTTCTTAAACTTGTTGTTACCCATAAGCTCCCCGCCCTTACAACATTTATGTTTAATTTGTATGACGGGTAAGAAAATTATATTACGATAATATTTTACATTACTGTAAGCAAAATATATGTCAAAAAAGCACCTAAAAGTGCAGCTGCACCAAGTCTGATTGTCCAGTATAATACTGCATGCCTCTTTTTAATAGCTGACGGTGCTGTCATAGAGGTAAGCATTTTTTTAGCCTCTTTTTCAAGCAAGCCTCTTTGAACATCGGTATATTCGGGTCTTAAAACAAGCAACGCCCTTTCATAATAAATATTTCCTGTGTCTGTTACTTCTATTATTGCTCTGTTAATACCTTTAATCATATTTTAACACTCCTTAGTTAATATCAAATTAAGTAAAACAACATTGTCAGTCTTTTACGATGTACAAATTTGATATTAGTATAAATAATCTGGTAATAGCATTAACATAGTTTTCCTTTGTTATTCAATTTCTAAAATTTTAGTAATGTTGAAAACTTGTTAAAAACTTTCAACATTTTCATCAATTATACGTTGAGTAAATAATCCGAATTAACAAAAATGTTGATAACTATGTCAATAATGATAAAAACGAACCGTGAAACATTAATTAAACAACCCTTTTTTCTGTTGAAAACTTATTTTAAGTTTTCAACACATAATTTTACAATAAAAATTATTACAAAAATTTACAAAATTATTACTTATTGTAATTTTAGCCTGTCAACACATAAACAATAAAAAATGACTTTATTTTTCATTTTTAATTTTTCAAAAATTCCCGTGATTATGGGAGATTTTTATAAGGCTAATAAAAAAATTAAAATTTCTGCAAATAAATTAATTTGTCAACACAAATTTACAAATTAAATTGTTATTTAAAAATTAATAGCAAAATAAACAAAAATTAAAAAACTGTATTACGCTGGAAAGCTTAATTTTTAGTAAAATAGAAAATATTGCATTAGTTGCATTATAAGTATAATTTTGTTAAAATATTAGCGGTATAAATTTATTATAATTAAGTACATAAAAACGTGGATTATTTTGTATATTTAATGAAAGAGAGTATGCTATGGCAGTTTTAAGTGTCAGAAATTTGGCTATGACCTTTGTTGAACGAACATTGTTTGAAAATGTGTCGTTTGAGGTTGAGCAAAAAGACAAAATTGGATTTATTGGTGCAAATGGTGTGGGGAAAACCACAATATTTAAAATACTAAGCGGTAATATTGAGCCGTCCGACGGAAGCGTTGTTTTTTCCAAGGATGCGGTAGTGGGTTATTTAGAACAGCATTCATGCAATGTTCCTGACCGAAATATTTATGACGAATTGCTGTCTGTTTTTGACAGCTTAATTAAACAGGAACACCAGCTTGAAGAACTGCCTGTGCTTATTGACCTTGAAGAGGATGAGGCGGAACGTGACAGATTGATAGAACAGCATTTACAAATGCAGGAGGAATTTGAACGTAACGGTGGTTTAACATACCGCAGCCGAACACGTTCAGCACTGCTGGGGCTTGGTTTTACAGAAAACGATTTTCAAATGGAAACAGGTAGGCTAAGCGGTGGTCAGCGTTCAAAGCTGTGCCTTGCAAAGCTTCTGTTGTGTGGTGCAAATATATTATTGCTAGATGAACCTACTAACCACTTGGATATTCAGTCAGTGGAGTGGCTGGAGGGTTTTATTAAGGATTTTAATGGCGCAGTTATTATAATATCGCACGATAGGTATTTTCTTGATGCCGTAACAAATAAGACTGTTGAACTTGAACATAAAAAAACCACCTGTTACAAAGGTGGTTACAGCGAATTCATCGCTAAAAAAGAAAAAATTCTTGAAGATATGCGTAAAAAATATGAAAATGATTTGAAAGAAATTAAGCGTATTGAAGCAATAGTTGAACAGCAGAGACGCTGGGGACAGGCACATAACTTTATTACTGCCGAAAGCAAACAAAAACAGGCAGACAGATTAAAAGAGGAGCTTGTAGAGCCTGACGACAAAGAGCTTGAAAATATTCGCTTTAGGTTTGAACCAAAGCGTGTAAGCGGTAACGATGTACTTAAAACAGAAAATCTTTCTAAAGCCTTTGGCGGAAAAAAGCTGTTTTCAAATGTTAATTTAGATATTAAAAGAAAAGAGCGTGTTTTTATACTGGGGGCTAATGGTTGCGGAAAGACAACTTTGTTTAAAATACTTATGCATAAGCTTAGTGCAGATGCTGGCAGAATAGAATTTGGTGTAAATGTTGACACAGGTTATTTTGACCAGGTTCAGGAAAACCTTGATTTAACCAAAACTGCCCTTGACGAGGTGTGGGACATGTTCCCTTATATGACCCATACACAGGTTCGTACCGCGTTAGGATCGTTTCTGTTTAAGGGTGATGATGTATTTAAAGAATTGTCAACATTTAGCGGTGGTGAGCGTGCCAGAGTTGCACTTTTAAAGCTGATGCTTGCAGGCAGCAACTTTTTATTGCTTGACGAGCCTACAAACCATCTTGACACGGGTTCACGAGAAGCTTTGGAAAACACGTTAAACGATTATGAGGGTACTTTACTAATTATTTCTCACGACCGTTACTTTATAAATAAGCTTGCCGACAGAGTACTTTATCTTGACCAAAATGGTGTAACAGAATATTTAGGCAACTATGATTACTATGTTGAAAAGTCTAAGTCAGGTCAAGGTCAGCATATAACTGCAAAAAAAGCTGAAGTTAAGCCAAAGGTGAACGAGTACAAGCTTAGGAAAGAACAGCAATCTAACCTGCGTAAGATTAAAACCAAAATACGCAAGTGTGAAGAAGAGGTTGAAAGCTTGGACAGGCAAATAGAAGATGTACAGTCACAGCTTAGCAGTGAAGATGTGTCGAGTAATTTTGACAAGCTTTTGGAGCTTACCAAAACTCTTGAGGAATATCAAGACAGGCAAACGCAGGTTTACGAAGAGTGGGAAGAGCTACAGATAAAGGCAGAAGAAATGGAAAGTGAAATGCAGTAAGCGGCAAATTTTTGTGTGAAATTGCAAACCAAACCGTATCTTTTGAAAGTTTTATTTGATAAATTGTTCATCATTAATAATATATAAATCATGTAACTGGAGTTTGGAGGAGAAAATATGCTTATAACACCATATACAGATAATTTGGAGGAATATTTACTTGCAAGTGATGTAATTGACTATAAAAATGAAGCAATAGCTAAGTTGGCTAAGAAAATAGAAAACCGTTCAAATGATAATATTGAATATATTAAAAATGCTTATGAGTATGTAAGAGATAATATATCACATTCAGCTGATATAAGTAACGATATAATAACTTGCAATGCTTCAGATGTATTAAAAGCAGGTCATGGAATATGTTTTGCAAAGTCACATCTTTTGGCTGCGTTGTTGCGTTATAAATCGATACCTGCAGGTTTTTGCTATCAAAAGCTAATTTTAGATGATGAAACTGCTAACTTTTTAGTATTTCATGGTCTTAACGGCATTTATATTAAAGAATATGATAAATGGATACGATTAGATGCAAGAGGTAACAAACTGGGAGTAAATGCACAATTCTCTATTGATACAGAAAAGCTTGCGTTTCCGATACGCAGTGAAAAGGGTGAATTAGATATATTAACGGTGTACCCGACACCGGACGAATATGTACTGGATGCTTTAAAGAAAAACAAAACACGATCTCATCTTGTTGATAATCTTCCGAAAGAACTTGCTTATGGGGAAAAGTTATAAAATAATTTATTGGTATAATGAAGAAACAGGTGGGAGTTAAAGTTATGGGGCTGTTTGATAAAATGTAAAAAATATAGATACATTATTTGAAAGCTTTAATGGTGTGACAGCTACTGGTTATTTATGTAATATGTAAGGAGATGAAAAGGTTGAGAAAGTTGGGATTAATAGGGGGCATGGGACCAGAGTCAACTATACCATATTACCATGATATAGTATATGGTGTGAGGGATAGGTTGGATAGCGGAGATTTTCCTAATATAATCATAGAAAGTGTAAATGTATTTAATGTGCTTAGGTTATGCAGTGAAGAAAAGTATGACGAGCTTACTGATTATTTGATGTGTGCTATTAATAATTTAGTGTCAGGCGGTGCAGATTTTGTTGCAATGTCTGCTAATACACCTCATATTGTATTTGATAGATTAGAAAAAAAGTCGCCGGTACCGATTATTAGCATAGTTCAATCGTCCTGCGATTATGCCAAAAGCAAAGGATTAAAAAGACTGGCGTTGCTTGGTACTTTGTTTACTATGAATGGTAATTTTTTTAAGCAACCGTTTTTAGATAATGATATTGAGATACTAATTCCGAATAATTATGAAATGGATTTAATAAACGAAAGAATATCTAATGAATTGGAGTTGGGTATAGTCAAAGAAAGTACATTATCGGAATTTACAGATATTATACATAGAATGAAAGATGAGCAGGGAATACAATCGGTTATTTTAGGCTGTACAGAGCTACCTTTATTGTTAAATGACAGCGTTTCTCCTGTACCTTGTCTGGATACAATGAAAATACATATTGATGTAATTATTAATGAAATTATGAAAGATTAATTAATTTTCTACAAAAAAATAAAAAAGACTGCATGGTTTGAGTTTTGATATAATCCCCTTAAAGTAGACACTTGAAAAAACAAAAAGAATTCAAGACTACTTTAAGGGGATTATATCAGTTTCTTCAATTATTGCAGTCCTTTTTTATATCAATTTTTAGTATATGCATGCTGTGTCAGTAAATTTTTTTGCTTTAAGAAAGATAAAACTGTGCCGAGCGTATCAGGCTATGATAAATTAATAGATTTTCAGATATAAATCCATTGATTGTGGAAAAGTTGAAAACTTTTTAGAAAAATTCAGCAAAAACAAAAAAATCTCTTGACAACTTTACGTCAAGAGATTATACTTATAAAATGCAACATAATGGCAAAAAGTGCCTTATTCACTTGTTCAACGAATGAATATTAGCACAGATTTTTTTAAAAATCAATAGTTTTTAAAAAATTTTTAGCCATTAACTTTTAAAAATTTGCGGACTAAATTTTATGAACGGAGTGATACGCCTATGGTAAATGTCAAGCCTGTAAAACTTGGTAAAGCCGAAAGAATGTCTTTCGCAAAAATTGACGAAGTTATTGAAATGCCAAACCTTATTGAGGTTCAGAAAAACTCGTATCAGTGGTTTTTAAACGAAGGCCTTAAAGAGGTATTTAAAGATGTTTCGGGTATTACAAGCCATACCGGAACATATGTATTGGATTTCATTGACTACACACTGGATGTTGATCATCCTAACTACAGTGTAAAAGAGTGTAAAGAAAGAGATGCTACTTATGCTGCTCCTTTGCGTGTAACTGCTACACTGACAAACACCGAAACAGGTGAAATTAAGAAGTCAAATGTATTTATGGGTGACTTCCCTCTTATGACGGCAAGCGGCACATTTGTAATTAATGGTGCAGAAAGAGTTATTGTTTCTCAGCTTGTAAGATCTCCTGGCGTATACTACAAGATGGAATATGACAAAACATCTAAGAAAATTTTTAGTTCAACAGTTATTCCTAACAGAGGTGCATGGCTGGAATATGAAAATGACCTTAATGATGTTTTCTATGTTCGTATTGATAAAAACAGAAAAATTCCTATAACAGTGTTTATAAGGGCACTTGGTTTGGGTACAAATGCTCAGATTCTGGAGCATTTTGGTGAGGATGAAAGAATTCGTGCTACACTTGAAAAAGACCCGTGTCACAATACAGAAGAGGCTTTGCTTGAAGTTTACAAAAAGCAAAGACCGGGTGAACCTCCTGTACTTGAAAATGCTCAAAATCACCTGTATGGTCTTTTCTTTGACGGCAGAAGATATGATATGTCAAGAGTTGGCCGTTATAAATATAATAAAAAGTTGGGTATTGCTTCAAGAATTGCAGAACAAAAACTGGCTGAGCCTATTGCTAACCCACGCACAGGCGAGCTTATGGCTATGCCTGACGATGTTATAAGCAGAGAACTGGCACTTGAAATTGAAAACGCAGGTGTTAAAGAGGCTTGTGTTTATGATGCTGAGGGTGCAAAGGTAAAAATTCTGTCAAACGGTATGGTTGACATAAGCAAGTATGTAAGCTTTGATGCTGAAAAGGAATGCAACATTAACGAAATGGTATTGTTTGATGTTCTTGTTGAAATTCTTGACGCTTGCGGTGATGACGAAGAAACACTAAAAAATGAGCTTAGAAGAAGACGTGCGGACCTTATTCCTAATACCATTACTATTGACGATATTTTTGCAACTATTAACTATATGAATAACCTTGCACACGGCATTGGTGTAACAGATGACATTGACCACTTGGGCAACCGTCGTATTCGCTGTGTTGGTGAGTTGCTGCAAAACCAGTTCAGAATAGGTTTCTCAAGACTTGAAAGAGTTATTAGAGAAAGAATGACGCTTAATGCACAGGACATTGAGGGCTTAACACCAAATAACCTTATTAATATTCGTCCTGTAACAGCGGCCATTAAAGAGTTCTTTGGTTCTTCACCTTTGTCACAGTTTATGGACCAAACAAACCCACTTGCTGAACTTACACATAAAAGAAGACTTTCTGCACTTGGTCCTGGCGGTTTGTCGAGAGACAGAGCCGGATTTGAGGTTCGTGACGTTCACTACAGTCACTATGGCCGTATGTGCCCTATCGAAACACCTGAAGGTCCTAACATCGGTTTGATTTCGTACCTTGCAACATTTGCAAGAATTAATAAATATGGCTTTATAGAAGCACCTTTCCGTAAGGTCGACAAGGAAACAGGCATTGTAACAGACGAAGTTGTTTATATGACAGCAGATGTTGAGGATAATTATATTGTTGCACAGGCTAATGTTCCCCTTGATGAAGAGGGTCACTTTAAAAATCAGATTGTCAATGGTAGATTTAGAGATGAATTTGTGGAGCTTGACCGTGACCGTTTTGATTATATGGATGTATCTCCAAGAATGGTTGTATCAGTAGCTACTGCAATGATCCCTTTCCTTGAAAACGATGACGCAAACCGTGCGCTTATGGGTTCTAACATGCAGCGTCAGGCAGTACCGCTGCTTGTTACAGAGTCACCTATTGTTGGTACCGGTATGGAATACAAGGCGGGTGTTGACTCGGGTATTTGTATTCTTTCAGAAGAAGACGGTGTTGTACTAAGTGTTAGTGCAGACAAGGTTGTTGTTCGTTACGACTCAGGCAGAATTCAGGAATTTGAAATTACTAAGTTTATGCGTTCTAACCAAAGTACATGTATTAACCAAATTCCTGTAGTTTCTAAGGGACAAAGAGTTGCCAAGAATGAAGTTCTTGCTGATGGTCCTGCTACAAATAACGGTGAAATAAGCTTAGGCAAGAATGCTCTTATCGGATTTATGACCTGGGAGGGTTATAACTACGAGGATGCTGTTCTTATCAATGAAAAAATTGTTAGAGATGATGTTTATACATCAATTCATATAGAGGAATATGAAACAGAAGCAAGAGATACAAAGCTTGGTCCTGAAGAAATTACAAGAGATATTCCTAATGTTGGCGAGGATATGCTTAAAGACCTTGACGAAAACGGTATTATTCATATTGGTGCCGAGGTTAAGGCCGGTGACATTCTTGTTGGTAAGGTTACACCTAAGGGTGAAACAGAGCTTACAGCCGAGGAAAGATTGCTTAGAGCAATCTTTGGTGAAAAAGCAAGAGAAGTAAGAGATACCTCGTTACGAGTTCCTCATGGTGAGAGCGGTATTGTAGTAGATGTTAAAGTATTTACTCGTGAGAATAGTGCAGATGAACTGCAGCCAGGCGTAAACAAGGTTGTTCGTTGCTATTTGGCACAAAAGAGAAAAATTTCTGTTGGTGACAAAATGGCAGGTCGTCATGGTAACAAGGGTGTTGTATCAAGAATTTTACCTATGGAGGATATGCCATTCCTGCCTGACGGTACTCCGCTTGATATTGTACTTAACCCATTGGGCGTACCTTCTCGTATGAACATCGGTCAGGTACTTGAGGTTCACTTGGGTTATGCCGCTAAAGCACTTGGCTGGAAAATTATGACACCTGTATTTGACGGTGCACACGAGCAAGATATTTTTAAAATTTATGAGGATATTCTTGAAAAATCAAAACAGGGAGAATTACCTCCTCCTGAATCTCCAAAGTATATCGATTTTACAGAGTGTTTTAACAAAAATGGTATATCTATGGAGTGTAAAACAAAGCTGCGTGACGGTAGAACAGGCGAATGGTTTGACAACCCTGTAACAGTAGGTTATATGTACTACTTAAAGCTGCATCATTTGGTAGATGATAAAATCCATGCTCGTTCAACAGGTCCTTACTCACTTGTTACACAACAGCCATTGGGTGGTAAAGCACAGTTTGGCGGTCAGCGTTTTGGTGAGATGGAAGTTTGGGCACTTGAGGCTTATGGTGCTGCTTATACTTTGCAAGAAATTCTTACTGTAAAGTCAGACGATGTTGTTGGTCGTGTTAAGACTTATGAGTCTATTGTTAAGGGTCAAAACATACCTACACCTGGTGTACCTGAGTCCTTTAAGGTTCTTATTAAAGAACTTCAGTCACTTGCACTAGATGTTCGTGTTCTTGACAAAGACAATAACGAAATAGATTTAAGACAGCATTTTGATGATGATGACGATATTCCTGTAGCCAACGAAGCTGATAATGAATCGGAAGACCTAATGGATTCTGAAACTGTTATGACCGATATGGAGGGCTATCAGTATGATGAAGACCAAGAAGGAGATATTATGATAGACGAGTCAGGCTTTGCCGAGGAGGAAACAGAAGATTTGTTAGACTTCGGTGACGGTTACGGTAGTGATGAACTTTAATTCAGGAGGTAAGGCATATAATGGAATTTAATGTATTTGAATCAATAAAAATCGGACTTGCTTCACCTGATCAGATTAGAGCGTGGTCGTACGGAGAGGTTACTAAGCCTGAAACTATAAATTACCGTACGCTAAAGCCTGAAACAGACGGTTTGTTTTGTGAAAGAATTTTCGGACCGCAAAAGGACTGGGAGTGCCACTGCGGTAAGTATAAGAGAATTCGTTACAAGGGCAAGGTTTGTGAACGCTGTGGTGTTGAGGTAACACGCTCTAAAGTAAGAAGAGAAAGAATGGGTCACATTGAACTTGCAGCGCCTGTTTCTCATATTTGGTATTTTAAAGGTATTCCTTCAAGAATTGGTTTAATGCTCGACATTTCACCAAGATTGCTTGAAAAAGTACTTTACTTTGCTTCATATATTGTTATAGATCCGGGTGAAGGTACAGGTCTTTTAAAACAGCAAATTCTTAGTGACAATGAATACAGAGAAATGCGTGAAAAGTACGAAGATGACTTTGAAGCTGGTATGGGTGCTGAAGCAATTAAAAAATTGCTTGAAGAAATTGACCTTGATGCTCTTTCAGCAGAATTGAAAGAGGAGCTTGAAACAGCAAGCGGTCAAAAGAAGGTTCGTCTTGTAAAAAGGCTTGAGGTTGTTGAAGCTTTCAGAATGTCAGGCAACCGTCCTGAATGGATGATTATGGATGTTGTACCGGTTATTCCGCCTGATATTCGTCCTATGGTACAGCTTGACGGCGGCAGATTTGCAACATCTGATCTTAACGATTTGTACAGACGTGTTATTAACAGAAATAATCGTTTAAGAAAGCTGTTGGAGCTTGAAGCACCTGACATTATTATAAGAAACGAAAAACGTATGCTTCAGGAATCTGTTGACGCACTTATTGACAATGGCAGAAGAGGCAGACCTGTAACGGGACCTAATAATAGAGCGCTAAAGTCACTTTCTGATATGCTTAAGGGTAAGCAGGGACGTTTCCGTCAAAACCTTCTTGGTAAGCGTGTTGATTATTCCGGACGTTCGGTTATTGTAGTAGGACCGGAGCTTAAGATGTACCAGTGCGGTTTACCTAAAGAAATGGCATTGGAGTTGTTTAAGCCGTTTGTTATGAAAAGACTTGTTGAAACTAAGGTTTCAGCTAATATAAAAGCAGCTAGAAAGGCTGTTGAAAGGGCAAAGCCTGAGGTTTGGGATGCTCTTGAGGTTGTAATTAAGGGTCACCCTGTACTTCTAAACCGTGCCCCTACACTTCACAGGCTTGGTATTCAGGCATTTGAGCCTGTACTTGTTGAAGGTAGAGCTTTAAAGCTGCATCCACTTGTTTGTACAGCATATAACGCTGACTTTGACGGTGACCAGATGGCTGTTCACGTACCGCTGTCAGCAGAAGCACAGGCAGAGGCAAGATTCCTAATGCTTGCCGCAGGTAACTTGTTAAAACCATCAGACGGTCGTCCTGTTGCGGTTCCTTCACAGGATATGATTCTTGGTTCATACTATTTAACACTTGATAAAAGTGGTGAGCCAGGTGAGGGCAAAATATTCAGAAATGAAGACGAAGCATTAATGGCATATGATGCTAAATATATTACCCTTCATTCAAAAATTAAGGTTCGTCGCAGCACCGAAATAAACGGCGAAATTAAGACAGGTCTTGTTGACACTACAGTTGGACGTATTATATTTAACAGACCAATCCCACAGGATTTAGGCTTTGTTGACAGATCAATTCCTGAAAATGAGCTTAAGTACGAAATTGACTTCCTTGTTGGTAAATCTCAGTTGGGTAAAATTATAGACAAGTGTATAAGAGTACATGGTACAGAAACAACTTCTGTTGTTCTTGACGCCATTAAGTCACAGGGCTACAAATATTCAACTATTGGTGCTATTACTGTTGCCGTTTGTGACGCAGCTATTCCGCCTGCTAAGAAAGAAATTATTGCTAAGGCAGAAATTGATAAAGACGAAATTACAGAACTTTATAACGAAGGCTTAATGAGCAACGAAGAGCGTTACAAGAATGTTCTTAAAATCTGGAACAAGGCTACAGACGATGTTACAGATGCACTGAAGAACAATATGGACGCATATAACCCAATTTGGATGATGGCTGACTCAGGTGCTCGTGGTAGTATGTCGCAGATTAGACAACTTGCAGGTATGCGTGGTCTTATTGCCAATACATCAGGTAAGACTATTGAAATTCCTATCAGAGCTAACTATCGTGAAGGCTTGAACATTTTGGAATACTTTATTTCTTCCCGTGGTGCAAGAAAGGGTCTTGCCGACACAGCGTTAAGAACAGCTGACTCAGGTTATTTGACACGTCGTCTTGTTGATGTTTCGCAGGATGTTATTGTTAGAGAAGATGACTGCGGCACACATGAAGGTATTGAAATTTATACAATTTACGACGGTAAAAGAAAGATTGAGGATATCAGAGAAAGACTGCTGGGAAGATATCTTGTTGAAGATTTTGTTGATCCTGCAACAGGTGAAATTCTTGTTTCTAAAGAAACGATGATGGGTGACAAAGAAGCAGACATTATATCTAATAGTGGTATTGAGAAGATTAAAATCCGTTCAATTCTTGGTTGTAGAGCTAAACACGGCGTTTGCCGTAAGTGTTATGGCTCTAACCTTGCAAACGGTATGCCTGTTACAGTTGGTGAGGCTGTTGGTACTATTGCTGCTCAGTCTATTGGCGAACCTGGTACACAGCTTACAATGCGTACCTTCCATACAGGTGGTGTTGCAGGTGGTGAGGACATTACACAGGGTCTTCCAAGAGTTGAAGAATTGTTTGAAAGTAGACGACCAAAGCATCAGGCCATTCTTAGTGAAATTGACGGTGAGGTTAGATTTGACACCATTAAAGGTGCACGCCATGCTATTATCTTTAATAAAGAAACTGTTGAAGAAAAGAGCTATTTGATTCCTCATGGCTCAAGAGAGAAGATACAAGAGGGCCAATACGTTACAAAGGGTGATATGCTTACAGAAGGTGCTAAAAACCCACATGATGTTCTTGATATTTTGGGAGTTGAAGCCGTTCAGAATTATCTTATCGAAGAAGTGCAGCGTACCTACCGCTTGCAGGGTGTTGCCATTAATGATAAGCATATTGAGGTAATTGTACGTCAGATGATGAGAAAGGTTAAGATTGATGATCCGGGGTCAACAAATCTAATGACAGGTGCTCAGATTGACAGAAATGAATTTATTTCTGCAAATGAAGAACTGCAAAAGAGAATTGACGCAGGAGAAACAGATCTTGAGCTTGCAACAGCTACACAGCAACTGTTGGGTATTACAAAAGCTTCACTTGCAACTGACAGCTTTTTGTCAGCAGCTTCATTCCAGGAAACAACCCGTGTTCTTACAGATGCTGCAATTAAGGGTAAGGTTGACCCATTGGTAGGCTTAAAAGAAAATGTAATTATTGGTAAACTTATTCCTGCCGGTACAGGTATGAAACGTTATAGTAATGTAGAGCTTGAAGAAAACTTTGCAACTTCTGTACCTGTTGTTGACCAAACAATAGAATAATTTATAAATTGAAAAAGGTGCTGTTTTTACAGCACCTTTTTGTGTAATGTATAGAAAAACTAAATTATGATTTAGCGAACTAACCGTTTGCAACACACTTAAAAGTTTTGATTAAACTTTTTCAAAAGTTTATGGGTCAAGGGTGAAACCCTTGTGGGTTTTAAGGGCAACGCCCTTAACGAATCTTTTATACT
>CABRLN010000006.1 GCA_902471875.1 uncultured Clostridium sp. | reverse complement strand
TAAGAAAGTAAATGCATAATGCAACCAATTCACTGTGTGAATTGGTTGCATGATATGTGGCATGAGCATTTAAAAATAAAAACCATAAAAATAAACTTATGGTTACTATCATAATTAACAAAAAAATCATAACTTTCTTATAGAAATACCGATTATTATTAAAGAAAGAGTAAACATTATGTATGACATTATAATTTTGGGCGGTGGTCCCGCAGGTTTATGTGCAGGAATTTATGCTAAAAGAGCTATGCTTAATTGTGTGGTGGTTGAAAAAATTCCCTTTGGTGCAGGTCAAATTACCGAAAGCGAACGTGTTGATAACTATTTGGGCTTATTGGGTGAAAGTGGTTTTGAACTTGGAAATAAATTCAGAAATCACGCAAAAAGCTTAGGTGTAGAATTTTATACAGGTAATGCTGTAAAAATAATAAGCAATAACAACGGCTATTTGATTGTAATGGCAGATAAAAGTGAAATAAGTGCAAGAACCATTATTTATGCTTTAGGTGCAAACCGCAGAAAGCTGGAGGTTTGCGGTGAACAGCAATTTACAGGTAAAGGTGTGTCTTACTGTGCTGTGTGTGATGGTGCTTTTTATAAAGATAAAACTGTTGTAGTAGCAGGTGGGGGCGACACTGCTGTGGGTGATGCTATATTACTTTCTAAATTTGCAAAAAAGGTTTATCTTATTCATCGAAGAAATCAGCTAAAGGCAAGCAACAGCTTACAGCAACAGTTAAAGGAATTAAACAATGTAAGCTTTCAGCTAAACAGCAGTATTACAGAAATTATAGGTGATAACAAGGTAACAGCAGTAAAAATAAATACCGATATTGGTGAAAAACTTATAAAAACAGATGGCGTGTTTATTGCAGTTGGTACAAAGCCAATGTCAGATTTACTAAAGGGTATAGTACAGATGGACGATAATGGTTATGTGATTGCAGATGAAACAGGTGTAACTACGGCAAAAGGAATTTTTGTTGCGGGCGATGTGCGTACAAAGAATTTTAGACAGCTTATAACAGCTGTGGCCGACGGTGCTAACTGTGCGTATTCTGCCGAAAAGTATTTAGAAAATAAAAGGGCAACACTGCACATAAATTAAGCCGTTAAGCGTAAATTATGCGTGTGCGGTGTTGCCTTAAAAATGTATTAAATCATCCAGTCCCAATATTCGCCGTCTTGAGGCTGTACAATACTGGGGCTGTATTCAAGCTGTGGATTTCTTACGCTTACTTTCATACCTGCTGAAACAGAACTTACTATGAATGCGTTTCCTCCAATGGTAGCGCCGTCGCCAATTACGGTTTCACCACCCAGTACAGATGTACCTGAATATATCGTAACATTGTTTCCTATTGTAGGATGACGCTTAACACCTTTTAGCTGCTGCCCTTTACGTGTAGAAAGACCTCCCAGTGTTACACCCTGATAAATTTTAACATTGTCGCCAATTACAGTAGTTTCACCAATTACCACACCTGTACCATGGTCAATAAAGAAATACTTTCCAATGGTAGCACCCGGATGAATGTCAATTCCTGTAATACTATGAGCATATTCTGAAATTATTCTTGGAATCATAGGAACATTCATTATAAAAAGCTCATGTGCAATTCTGTAAACCGTAATGGCAAATACTCCAGGGTAACAAAAAATAATTTCGTCTGTGCTGTATGCCGCAGGGTCACCGCTGTATGCCGCTTTTATATCTGTGTATAAATATTCACGAATTTCAGGAATTTTGCCAATGAATTCAGCTACTATTCTGTCGGCTTCTTTTAAAATTTCAGAGCGTTCACATTCACCGCAGTCTTCATGATTTCCTAAAGCTTTTGCAACTTGTTTTTTTAGATTATATTGAATAAACTCTAACCGTTCTCCAACAAGATACTTAATATATTCTGAACGAACTTTGTTTTTGTCAAAAAATCCGGGAAATAGAAGTTTTCGTAACTCTTCAACTATTTCAATAAGTGTTTCTTTATTTACTATGTTATCTTCATCTATTCTGCAGGTAATATCATATTTGTTATAGCTGTCTAAAATTATATTTACAACATTATCTGTATTTTTATTCATTTTTATCACCTCTTAAAAGAATTAATTTGATTTATAAGTATAGCACTTGTCAGCATATATTTTTTTAAATATATTGCTTCTTAAAATACTATGTACTTAATATTATAAACTAACTTGATGTTCCGTCAACAATTCTTTTAGTTTTTTATGTAAATTACATAAAAATAATACAGTATTATTATACTAAGGATAATCTGTCTTGACAAAGCAAGGGGTATCGTGTATCATTTAGATGTATTAAATACATAGGAATTTATGTTTGATAAAATCAAAGCTTTGCTTAATTAAAGGTGCTTTATAAATACAGTGTTCGGCATAATACCAATGTGTTTTTTGTACTGATTTTAAATATGTTTTATATTTTAATTTGAAGTTAGTCTTACATTGTTTGCAAGAAGGATTGCAGGAATTTATACGCCGAACCGACGCTGTTTTACAGTGTCGGTATCTTTTTTAATGTTAATATTTATATTACATATTATGTTAATGTTAAAAAGGCATTACCTGTTTGGAGTGAACACTAATGGAAATTTCACAGCAAACTGTTATATCGCTTAAAGATAATAAAAATCTTAACAGCAGTCAGTTTTTTCAGCTTTTACAAACTAACAAATATGATAGACTGTTGTATGAAACAGCTGACAATGTGCGAAAGCTGTATTACGGCAACAATGTTTATATAAGAGGGCTTATTGAATTTACAAATTATTGTAAAAATGACTGCTTCTATTGCGGTATACGACGCAGTAATGGTAATGCAAAAAGGTATAGGTTAAGTAAAGCAGATATTTTGCAGTGCTGTGCAGAAGGGTATAGCTTGGGTTTTCGTACCTTTGTTTTACAAGGCGGAGAGGATTTATATTTTACTGACAGCGTTATTTGTGATATTATATATAACATACGCAGTGAATACCCCGACTGTGCTGTTACACTTTCCATAGGCGAAAAGTCAAAAGCAAGCTACAGGTCTTACTTTAGCGCAGGTGCAAGGCGATATTTATTGAGGCACGAAACTGCAAATCGTTTTCACTACAGTAAACTGCACCCAAGCAGTATGAGTTTAAATAATCGTAAAAAATGCTTGTTTAATTTAAAAGAAATTGGCTATCAGGTTGGTTCTGGATTTATGGTAGGCTCGCCATACCAAACTACTGAAAATATAATAGAAGATTTAAGGTTTTTACAGCAGTTAAAGCCACATATGATAGGCATTGGACCATATATTACTCACTTTGAAACACCCTTTAGAAATTTTAAAAGCGGAAGTTTAGAGCTTACACTGCGGTTAATTTCAATTTTAAGGTTAATGTTTCCGTATGCACTTATTCCGGCTACCACGGCTTTGGGAACAATTAATCCGCAGGGTAGAGAGCTGGGTCTAAAAGCGGGTGCAAACGTAGTAATGCCTAATCTATCGCCGGTAAGAGTAAGAAAGCTGTACGATCTTTACGAAAACAAAATTTGTACAGCAGAAGAATCTGCACAATGCCGCAGTTGTTTGGAACACCGTGTTAAATCAGCAGGTTACCAAATTGTAACAGCTGTAGGAGATGTTAAAAAGGAGATTTATTGATATGAATATGTATGAGCTACAGCAGGAGATTATCCGTTTAAAGAAAGAAAAAGATATTTGTATTTTAGCACATAGCTATCAGGCAAGAGAAATTGTAGAAATTGCCGATTTTACAGGTGACTCATTCCAGCTTAGTGTAATGGCTGAAAAAGCACCAAACAAAACTGTTATAATGTGTGGCGTTCGCTTTATGGCAGAAACTGTAAAGTTGCTTTCACCTGAAAAAACAGTCTATCTTTCTAACTCTGTTGCAGGATGTCCTATGGCAGAACAAATGGATAAGGAGTTTATTGAAGGGGTTAAAAAGCAAAACCCTGACTATACAGTGGTTGCTTACATAAATACAACTACAGACCTTAAAACTGTCTGTGATGTCTGTGTTACATCATCATCTGCTGTTAAAATAGTAAAAAATTTGCCTGAAAAAAATATTTTATTTATTCCTGACTGTAATTTAGGCAGTTATGTTGCAAAGCAAGTGCCTGAAAAAAATATTAAGCTGTTGCAGGGTGGATGTCCTATTCATGCAAGGATATCTGTTACAGATGCAAAAAAAGCAAAAGAAATGTACCCTAATGCCCAAATGCTGGTGCATCCTGAATGTACACCAAGTGTTGTGGCGTATGCTGACTTTGTAGGTTCAACTTCTGCCATTATGAATTATGCCAAAGAGTCTGACAAAAAAGAATTTATAATTGGTACAGAAATAAGCATTGCTGAACATTTAGCTTACGAATGTCCAGATAAAAGGTTTTATCCTCTTTCGAAAGATCTTATTTGTCCTAATATGAAGTCAACTACTCTTGTTGATGTTTATAATATTGTTGCGGGCAACGGCGGTGAAGAAATTACTCTTGATGATGAAACAATGACGAAAGCAAGAAAGTGCATTGACAAAATGATTGAACTGGGATAATGCGCTATAAAGCAATTAAAAATATGTTATAAAAACTTATCTTGTTTTCAATCTATGTTTAAATAAAATAGAAAAAATTTGTATAAAGATAAAAGGGGGGAGGTCACTTTTTAGTGCCCTCCCCCTCTTTATGAAACAAAAATATTTTATATAGTATAAAATTTCTGAGCAAATATTATACAATTTTAAACAGGTATTAATATTTTATTTGTATTATTTTAAAAATTTTCTTATAACATTGTCAGTACCCATTATCATAAGATTTTCACTTTGATTAAAAATATAATCAGGTGTAATGGTAGGGCGGATATTGCAGCCGGATTTAGTAGCAACAATATTTACATTATATTTAGAACGAACATCAACCTGTGAAATGGTTTTTCCAAGCCAAGACTCAGGTACAGGAATTTCATATAAACCATATTCCTCCGTAAGTTCAATATAATCAAATACATTTTTCTTTCCGTATTTTACGGCAAGACGCTCAGCTGCCTCACGATCGGCACATACCACATAATCTGCACCGTTTCTAAGCAACAGCTTTTCATGAACATCTCTGTTTGCTCTTGCTAGAATAAATTTAGCACCGTAATCCTTTAAAAGTACAGTAACCTCTAATACGGTCTGAAAGCTTTCGCCGCCTACGGCTACAACACAAACGTCAAAGTTTGAAACGCCTAAAGAATCTATAAAGCGTTCGTCTGTAGCGTCACCTATTTGGATATTTCTTAAAAAGCTAACAGCGTCATCTGCTCTTTTTTCGCTTATATCTACACCCAGTACAGTATTACCTTCATTTTCAAGGCGTTCAGCCATTATAGAGCCAAACCTGCCCAGTCCAATAATTAAAATTGATTTCATTGTTCTTCTCCTTAACCAATTTGTATTTTTTCCTGTGCGTGCTTTGAAATAATTTTTCCTTTATCTGAAAATAGTGCCAACAGCACTGTTACAGAACCTATTCTGCCTAACATCATAAGTATAATTAAAATAATTTCTGTAGCTGCTCCAACTTGAGTTGTTATACCTAATGTTAGACCTACAGTTGCAATTGCTGAAACACACTCGAACATAGCTTCCAGTATTGAAACATTTTCAATATTTGCAACAACCATTGCTGAGATAAGTACAGTAACAATATATAATGTAAATATACATGCTGCTGTTCTACCTATGCCTTCTTCAAGCCTTCTGCCATATGCTTCAAGATCTTTTTTTCGACGTACCGTTGAAAATATGCTTAATACCAGTACAGAAAATGTGGTTGTTTTTAAACCGCCTGCTGTTGAACCTGTTGAACCGCCTATAAACATCAGGCATATCATCATGCATATGCTGGGCTCGGTTAGAGCTGCTAAATCTACAGAATTAAAGCCTGCTGTTCTTGCTGACACTGACTGAAAAAGTGACGCTAACATTTTTTCGCTAAACGACATATTTTGATACAGAGATCCGTTTAGCTCAAATAAGTAAATTGCTGCTGTACCAAGTATAATTAAAACTCCGCTTACAGTTAAAACCAGTTTGCTTTGCAGCCTTAGTTTTTTTATCTTAAATTTTGTATCAATAAGGTCAAACCACACTACAAAACCTAAACCGCCTATGATAATAAGGGCCATTATTATTATGTTAAAATACCAGTCGCCTGATTGATATTTTAACGAGGCAAACTGTTCTCGGTAGCCCATAAGGTCAAACCCGGCATTACAAAAAGCTGATACTGAGTGAAAAATTGAATATACTATACCTTTTAAAACACCCAGTTTAGGTATAAAATAAACAGACAGCAGTGCTGCACCGCAGCTTTCTATAATAGCAGTTCCTAAAAATATCCTTTTAGTAAGTTTTACAATACCTCCTACCTGTGGGGCAGAAATAGAATTTTGCAAAACAAATCTGGTAGCTATGCCGATTCTCATTTTTGTAAGAGCAATAATCGAAATAGCCATTGTCATAAAGCCAAGACCTCCTATTTGAATAAGGCAAAGTATTACGGCTTTTCCAAACCAAGACCAATGACTGTATGTGTCAAACCTGACAAGTCCTGTTACACAGGTTGCCGAAGTTGAGGTAAAAAAAGAATCTAAAAAATTAGTAAATTGTCCTGTAGCTGAAGAAACAGGCAACATAAGAAGAACCGCACCAAGTAAAATAATAAGCAGAAATCCTAAGAAAATTACTCGCATGGGAGGCATCTGTAAGAGCCTTTTACGAGCTTTGTGAAAAAGATCTATTATATTAAACACCCTTTTCTATTTTTATTAATATAAATATAATTATTTTATTATTTTATATTCAAGATTTTCATAATGAAGCTTTGTACCAATGTCAATGCTTAATGGTAAAAGTGCCATTGCAATTATCAATTCAGCTTTGCTTGATAAATTTTCTAAAATTGCATATTCACCTTTTATGTCTTTTACAACATAGTCTTGAGGCTCCATAAATTTTCCTCCTAATATCAAGAATACATAAATTATAACACATAAGCAAAAAAAATAAAGAGTTTTTGCAAATTATAGCTAATAAATTATACTGCCTTGTTGAATGTTTCTGTCATTTATAGCTTTGTTTATTGTATTTAGTACCAACTTTTTATTGCTGCTCCACTGTGGGGCAATTAAAAGTTTTTTTGGTCCGTCACCTGTAATACGATGTATAACCATATGTTTAGGGATTATTTGAATACATTTACAAATAATATTTGTATATTGTTCTAATGTAAGAGTAGTGAATAATCCTTGCTTATAGTATTCTGCCAATTTAGTACCGTCAAGTATATGTAAAAGCTGTAGCTTAATGCCATTGGCTCCGCTTTTTCCCACATAATTGACAGTTTTGTAAATCATATCTTCAGTTTCAAAAGGTAAACCTATAATTACATGAACTATTACATTTATACCTATATGTTTTAAATTTTTAACGGCATTATCAAAAATTTGCAGTGTATAGCACCTGTTTATATAATCAGCCGTTTTTTGATGTATTGTTTGCAGCCCTAGCTCTACAAATACAGGTTTAATTTGGTTTAATTTTTCTAGTAATATAAGTATTTCAGGTGGTAAACAATCAGGACGTGTGCCTATGGAAAGGGCTACTATTTTAGGATTGTTTATTGCCTGCATAAATATTTTTTCCAAATATGAAACAGGTGCGTATGTATTTGTAAATGACTGAAAATAGGCAATAAATTTATTTTCTTTTATTTTACTTCGTACCCTCTCAATAGAATTTTCAATTTGTTTGCTTATTGAAAGTGTACTTACAGGCGAAAAATCACCCGAACCACTGCTGCTGCAAAATATACAGCCTTCTGTTCCTAATTTGCCGTCGCGGTTTGGGCAGGTCATACCTCCGTTTACAGAAATTTTATATACTTTACTTCCAAAAAAAGATTTATAGAATTGATTGGCAGAATAAAATCCCATATTTTTTCTCATCTGATAAGTTAAATTTTTATTAATAAGGGATATTATACCATAAAGATAATTGACTTTAAAGGTGTGGTATGCTAGAATTGAAACAAAATGAATTATTTTGTGTTTATTAGTTCGTTTATAATTTAAATTTTAAATATTAATTTTTAACGTGAATAAGGAGCTTGTAATATGAGGAGTATTCCTTTTTCTCCGCCTGATATTACTGAAGAAGAAATTACAGAAGTTGCAGACACTCTGCGTTCAGGATGGATAACAACAGGACCTAAAACAAAAAAATTTGAAGCTGAGGTTGCAAAAGTATTTGGGACCTCAAGGGCTGTAGCCTTGGGTTCTTGTACGGCTGCATTAGAGCTTACCTTGCGTATTCTTGGTATTGGCAAAGGGGACGAGGTTATAGTTTCTGCCTATACTTATACAGCCAGTGCAGCAGCTATTGCACATGTTGGTGCTAAAATTATAATGGTAGATACATCTGCAGAATCATTTTTAATTGACCCTGAAAAGGTTGCAGAAGCAATTACCGAAAAAACAAAGGCTGTAATACCTGTGGACATTGCCGGTAAAATGTGTGACTATGATGGTGTTTTTAAGGCAGTTGAAAGCAAAAAGCATCTTTTTAAAGCTAATAATGATATTCAAAGATTATATAATCGAGTTATAGTTCTTTCTGATTCTGCCCATGGTTTTGGTTCAAGTTTACACGGTGTAATGAGCGGTAGTGTAGCTGACTTTACAGCATTTTCGCTTCATGCGGTTAAAACAATTACAGCGGCCGAAGGCGGTATTGCTACTTGGCGTGATGTTGACGGTTTGGATAATGACTGGCTTTATAACCAGTATATGCTGTTTTCTCTTCATGGTCAAACTAAGGACGCCCTGCATAAAAATCTTGCAGGCTCTTGGGAATATGATATTGTAATACCAGGTTACAAATGTAATATGACTGATATACAAGCGTCAATAGCACTTGTACAGTTGAAAAGATTTAAAGAAATTCAAGGCAGGCGCTGTGACATTATAAAAATGTATGATGCTGCTATGGATGATATGGGTGTTGGATATTTGCATCATGTAAATAAAGATTTTGTAACCAGCTGTCATATTTATCTTACACGAGTGCCGAATATTGGTCACAGAGAGCGTAATGAAATTATTAACAGAATGGCAGACTTGGGGGTAGCATGTAATGTTCATTTTAAACCCTTGCCTATGATGACGGCATATAAAGATATGGGGTTTGATATTAATGACTATCCGAATGCTTATGCTCATTTTAAGAATGAAATTACACTTCCGCTTCATACTAAACTCACAGACGAGGACGTACAGTATGTAATTGATTGTTACCGTAAGGTATTAACAGAAATGAATTTAATAAAATAACAAAAACGGGGTGACTTAACAAAAATGTCATCCCGTTTTATGCTATTTTGCTTTTATTAGTTTATAAATGTTGTAGTTGCTTTTGTCAAAATGTCTTTTATTTATTTAATTGTTATGCTGTTTATTACCGACTGTATATCATATAAGGCGTCGGTGGTTTCCATATTACCATCTGCTATAACTGTAATAATAACAGACGTATGGTCTGTTATATCAACAAATGCTATGTAATTGGTAAGACTGCTTTCTGTTTGAATAATGCTTACATTGCCGAGATGCGAATTAAACGAGGTTGTTGTGTAGTCTTCATAAAATTCTTTGTATCTTTCGTACTGACTTAATGATGTTCCGTAAATAAATCCAATATTTAAAATAGATTGGTCATTTTCTGTTGTATAGCTATAATAATTTCCAATGCTTTCTACTTCATCTAAAATATAGCCATCAGGGTCACAAAAGGTTATTTTACTATTGCCGTCAAATGAATTCAAACTTCGTTCAGTACCGGCTGCAGCAGGGATATTGCCGCTTATTATTTCATCTTCGTCACTAAAAATATTATTAAAGAAGTCACTAACAGCTTTTCCAATATCTTCACCAATTGAGTTATCATTTGTTTTCGCTTGACTGGCAATTTTATTGCTTAAGGTAATTGTATAACCAATTATACCAACCAGTAACAGTATTATAAGTAACATAATGATAGATATAATAATTTTGTTAGAATTTTTATCAGGCTTTGTAAGTACAGATTCATTATATTTTACTTGGTGAGTTTTTGTGTTATTAACAGGGTGTTGATTATAAATGTTTGATTTATCTAATATAACTTTTTTAAGGTTATTAATGTCATTATCTTGCGGTGGTACATTGCTGTTATTTGCAATAACAGGCACATTAGCCTGTGTTGGCATATTTGTATTGTAAGATGTATTTGATGTATTCCTGTTTGAAAAATTTTTATCATTGTTATTATTCATATATACCCACTTCCATTTATATATCTAATCCCTCAAGTTTTAATAAAAATTTCTTTATTTCTATACCTCCGCCATAGCCAACAAGTGTACCATTTTTGCCTATAACACGGTGGCAAGGTATTATTATTGGAATAGGATTACGGTTGTTAGCCATTCCTACTGCTCTGCAAGCTTTTTTGTTTCCTGCTAGTTGTGCAACTTGACTATAGCTCATTGTTTGACCATATTCAATAGTAGTTAAACAATGCCACACCTTTTTTTGAAAATCTGTTCCGTACAAGCTTATAGGTGTTTCAAATACCTTACGATCACCTCTGAAATATTCATTAAGTTCTATAATAGCTTGTTCTATTATAGGGGTGGATTTATATACTGCGTTTTTAATGCAGTTTGACTTACCAAATGTAATGCCGCAAATTCCTTTGCAGTCAGAAATAACAGTAAGTATGCCTATAGGTGATTGTATATATTTATAGTAAATACAGTTTTCCAAGTTAACACTTCCATTTACTGCAAGTTGTTTTATTAAATTTTAGCACAACAAAACATCTTTATCAACAAAATAATCTTAATTTATTATCAAATTACAAAAAGCTCAGGTGCAACTACACCCGAGCTTTACTTTTATAATGTTAAATTAATCTACTACTCTTCGAACGCATCTTACGTATCCGCCCCAAGAAATGTCTGTAGTTACTACACCCCAATTTTCGTTCAATGCGTGTGTAACCATACCATTACCTGCATAAATTGCTACGTGACCAGGATAAACCACAATATCTCCCGGTTTTGCATTGTCTAATGAAACACTGTAGCCTACTGTATCAAGATCAATTCTTGAACCCCACAGGTTATAGCCAAAATGTTCATATACACAGCATACAAATCCGGAACAGTCTGCACCGGTGTACAGACTTGTACCGCCCCATACATATGGTGTAACACCAACCCATTGTGCTGCATAGTCGGCAATCTGCTCACCTTTGGATTTTGTGCTATTAACTGTAATAGTTTTGCTTGCTGTAATACCGCTGCCGTCATTGGCTGTACATTTAATTGTTGCTTTACCCGGATTTACGCCTGTTACTTTTCCTGATGAATTTACAGTTGCCACATTTGTATTGCTGCTGCTCCATGTAACATTTTTGTTAGTTGCATTTGACGGGGTTACTGTAGCTACAAGTAATGTTGTGCTGCCTGAATTTATACTGTTGTTACCTGATATAGCAATTTTTGTTACAGGTTGCTTAATATTTACAGTACATTTGTCACTTTTTCCGCTGCCGTCTGCTGCTGTACAGGTAATAGTACAAGTACCCGGACCAACAGCTGAAAGCAGACCTTCAGACGATACTGTAGCAACAGCTGTATTGCTGCTTTTGTATGTTACCTTAATATTTGATGCATCTGTTGGTGTAACTGTAGGATAAAAATGAGCTTTTTTACCTACATTCCAGTTAATTTTATGTGCGTTTAAGGTAACATTTGTCACAGGCTTTTTTACAGTTAATGTACATGTGCCCTTTTTACCGCTGCCATCTTTTGAAGTTGCAGTAATTATGCAAGTACCTTTTGTTTTTGCAGTAACTACACCGCTGGCATTAACAGTTGCTACAGATTTGTTACTGCTGCTGTACGATACAGCCATATTAGTCGCGTTTGAAGGTGAAATAGTTGGTGAAAGTTGTTTTGTAACATTTTCATTTAATGTTAGCGAACTGACGATTTTAACACTTGTTACAGGTTGACTTACAGTTACTGTGCAAACAGCTTTTTCGTTACTGTAATATTTTGATTTGCAGGTAATAGTACAAGTTCCTTTTCCAACAGCCGTGATTATACCCTTTTTTACAGTGGCTACGTTGTTATTACTGCTTATCCACTCAACAGTTTTTGAACTGGCATTAGATGGAGATATGGTTTCTTTAAGTGTTTTTGTACCACCCACATTTAATGCTACATTTGAACTTGACAGCTTAATACCGGTAATAGGCTGTACAACAGTCAGTGCAACCTTGGCGGTTTTACCATCGCTTGTAGTTGCAGTAATGGTACAATTACCGGCAGCTTTTGCTGTAATAACGCCGTCTTGATTTACCGTTGCAATATTTGTATTGCCGCTGCTCCAACGTACTGTAGGTTTAGTGGCAGCTGTAGAATTTACTGTAGCGGTAATCTTTTTAGTTGTACCTTTATTTACTATTGCTGTAGTTTCAGATAGTGAAATAGATGTTGTTGCTGATTTTACATTTACTACGCATGTGTCATATTTTTTATTGTTTTCTACAGAAGTACAAGTAATAGTACAGGTACCTGCCGACACAGCAGTAAGTAAGCCGTTGTTGTCAACTGTTGCAACTTTTGGGTTACTGCTTTTATAGATTACTTTTTTATTTGTAGCGTTAGCAGGACCTATGGTTGGGTAAAAATGACCTTTTCTGCCAATAGTCCAAGAAATATTATGTGTATTTAATGTAACACTGGTTACAGGTTGGGTAACAGTTACTGTACAAACAGCTGTTTTGCCGTTTGGTGCTATGCAAGATACCCGACAACTGCCGGTGCCTATACCCATTACATTGCCCTTTTGGTCAACACTGGCAATATTTGTATTAGAAGATTTCCAAATAACATTAGCACCTGAAGGTGTAATTGATGCTTTTAGTTTTACAATATAACCAACATTTGTAGTAGCAGTTGACTGGCTTAAAGAAATGACATAATTGTTAGAATAAGTTGCCTTTTGATAAACAGAGTTTGTACTGCTGCTTGTTTGCTCGCTTAATATTTGAGTAGCTGATGTTGCGGAAGAATCTTTATTGTCAATTGTTACAGCTGTTACAGAAAATGATGAACTTACTGCAAAGGTAGAAACAAGCAGTACAATTAACAACTTTTTTGATAAACTCATATAATTTCTCCTGTTCTTATATTTTGTAATATCAATTATATACTGAATGTAATCATTGTATTACAAAAATGTAAGCACGTCAAGGAAAATAGTTACACTTTTGTAATTTGTAACTTTTTTTGGGCATTTTATACAGTTGAATAAAGCATTACAGCTAAATTGTATAATTATAAGCAAATGATATGCGATTACAGTTTGTAAAATTTATAAAAATCATTTTTTTCTATATGATAAATTTCTAATAAATATGTTTAAAAGCCATTGGTCTAACAATTTTTTGCGATAAGATATATGAGATATAAATATTGTTAAGAAAATAGCAGATAAGTTTAATTAAGATAATTTATTGCTTAGTAGATATTTAGCGGTTATTTTTTGTTTATTGCTTAGAGCATGATTAATGTTATTTATTTTAAGAACATTAATAAGTCATTGTGCACAATACTAACTAAAAAAATTATGCTTATGCTCTAAAAAAGCATACATGAATTTCAATAAAAAACATAAAGAACATATTGAAAAATAATGTAAATATACAAATTTATCTTTATACATCGGTATTGTTCTTGACCTTTACCATAAGGTATATTAAAGTATTAATAAACCTTGTAAGGTTTAAATTCTGGGTATGTAATACATGTCCTAAATAAAAACAGTAAGGGAAAATTATGAGTTACGAAATTATAGTATTAGATATTGACGGAACATTGGTAAATTCTGAAAAAGTTATTACGCCATATACACTCAAAGTGCTTACTAATCTGCAAAAAGTGGGAAAAAAAATTGCGCTTGCCTCCGGCAGACCTGTACAGGGGATTATAGGGCATGCGAATACATTGAAACTTAATAATTTTGGTGGATATATACTTGCCTATAATGGTGGTTCTGTAATTGATACACGCACAAACGAGGTTATATACAGTAAATATTTTCCAAATGACATAATTCCTGAAATATGTGAAGAACTAAAAAGTACAAATATAACAATTAATACTTATGAAAACGACAAAATAATTATGGGTAACGCTATTAACAAATATTCTGATATTGAAGCAAGAATAATTGGTTTGGAAACAAAATTTGTTAAAGATTTTGGTAGTTATGTTACGTTTAATGTAAATAAGCTTTTGCTTGCCGGTGACCCTGCTGATATTTTAAAACTGGAAAAGTTATTTAGTGAAAAATATAAAGGAGTAATTGGCGTATTTAGATCAGAAGAATTTTTTTTGGAACTTGTTCCACTTGGTATAGATAAGGCTAAGTCGATAGATGTTCTTCTGAAAAAACTTGGTTTAACCAGTGAGCAGTGCATAGCTTGCGGTGACGGATATAATGATATTACAATGATTCAATACGCAGGTTTAGGTGTAGCAATGGGTAATGCTGTTGACGAAGTTAAAGCTGCGGCAGACATTATAACTGCTACAAATGATCAGGATGGTGTTGCAAAAATTATTGAAGAATATATGATGTAATTGATAAGATATTTTATTTAAGATTAGAAACAATACATTTAATGTAAATGTATTACAGTTAAGGACTGAATCCTATTGTACAGGATTCAGTCCTTGTATTTTGAAGTTAATTTACTAAAAAATTTATTTATATTAATTTTAAGTCAAGATGATGAATTTATATTGTATGCTTAAAACTGTTATATAGTTATTTATGTTGAAATAATTAAAATTTTTATATGACTTTTTTGTCTTATTTGAGTTAATAGAAATGAGTAAATTGGTGGATTTGGTAGAAGTTACTAATTGTGTTTTTTATGTATGTATGTTATTCTAAAACTGGTATATTATGTAACAATGTATAAGGTAACATAAAATAAATATGGTCATTTAAATATGTTAATTATTTTAATTTGAATTTTTGTTACATAATGTGCAATTTTTTATAGGAGGTGTAGATGAGAATTTTATATAGTTAAAGAATAAGAAATATATAATAGGGAGAGGTTATAATGGGACGAAAGATAAGCCGGACAAGCAGAGTGCTGTGTGCGGTATCCTTGGTGTTGTGTATTGTTGGTATTATTTTAATAAGTCCAATTGGTACATCAGCAAGTGAAATTAGTAACGAGTATCTTCTGCTAGATGTTCAAGACAATACAGAAGATACATCTTATGCAAATTTTATTCTTAAAAAGGCAGAATTCGGCGTAACAACTGATACACTTACTTATTCACAGTTTTACTCAGCATATACCACTGTAAGTATAAACGGAGAAATTTATAAGTATAGTGATGGAGAGGTTTTAAAGCCTCTATATAAAGCCAATGACGGAAGTGTAATTACAGTTATGAATTTTAATGGACTTGAAATTACACAAAGGCTTGTTTTTTCAACAGGCAACTCATCAAAAGAGGATATGTTGTTAATTCATTATTCCGCAGAAAATAAAACTGATTCAGATTTGTTGCTTTCAATAAGAATAATAATTGACCCAACATTATCAAATTCAGAAACAGATCTTATACAAACAGATGAAAGAGCATTTAAAACAGAGGGTACAATTACAGGTGCAGAAATACCAAATACATGGTTTATAAAAGATGCAGATGGTTTTATTACGGCTTATGGTATGCTTGCAACAGATTATACTATACCTGATGAATTCCAAGCAGCTAACTGGAAAAATCTTCGTGATTCAAGATATGGTTATATTACTAATAATCAGACTGCAATTACTGATAATGCCGTAGCAATTAGTTGGAATAACAAAACAATTGTAAAAAATGATACTTTGCAATTTGCTACAAAATACGGTTTATACAGTGAAGATGAGATTATTACTACACAACCGGTGACAAAACCAACTGAGCCTGAAACAGTACCGACAGAACCAACTGAGCCTGAAACAGTGCCAACAAAGCCAACTGAGCCTGAAACAGTGCCGACAGAACCAACTGAGCCTGAAACAGTGCCGACAGAACCGACTAAACCAACCGAATCGGCAACAAAATCAACAGAAGCATTTACATCGAATTTCACAGATCCGACAACTAATGCAACTGTTATAAAACCTTTTGAAGGTACTAATGCTGCAACCTCTATTGGCGCAACAGAAACTCAGAATAGTAATCAATCTGCATCTATTGTTTTAACAGGTGAGAATTCTAGAATGATTTTAGGCTGGATATTCTTTATTGCGGCAGGTGTGTGTTTGGCAGTTGCTGTTTACAATTTTAAAAGAAAAGGAGTTGACTGCAATGAATAAGAAATTTAAAGAAATAGGAATTAAAGCTGTTTCAATTGCTTTGTCAGCTACTTTGTTTGTTTCAAGTACTGTTCATGTAACGGCTGCCGGCAATATAATAACCGAGTATGATTTTGACCAATTTAAATATGTTCTTTTCTCGGATGAAACGGATTTGCTGCTTAACGAAAACATTGCTACTATCCAAGGTGATGTTTACACAGGCGGTGACCTTAAGTTTACGGGAAATGAAGAAAAATTAACTGTAATTGGTAATTTATTAAAGGGCAGCAATGGTCAAAATTGTGAAATTAATAATTATGTTGATGTAATTAACAGTAATGCTGCATATAATTTTACATATGATGAAAGCAAAAAGATAAGTTCTATGAACATCGATTTATCTAATGCTTCAATATATGGCAGTAAAGATCTTACATTAGATGATGTAAATATAAACGGTAAAGGTAATATTACAGTTAAGGACGATATTACTATTGATTTGCGTAGTGACAAAGCTACAAATCAAGAAGCAATAGTTATGTCAGAAAATGGAGATATTACAATTAATTGTGCCGAGTTTACATTTAACGGATTAATTTATGCTCCAAACGGAAAAGTAAAAATTAATTCTAAAGAAGTTAGCTATGTAGGTGCTATTTATGCTGACGAAATAGAAATTAACGGTACTAAGTTAAGTATGGAATATAAAGATTTTCTTCCGGATCAGCTTGTGTGTGATGCCGGTGAAGATAAAGTAACATACTTAGAAGACAGTGTGCAATTATTTGCAAGCTGTAATTATAATGACGCAGAAATTTCATATTCGGTCAGTGATGAACAAAGTGAGTTAGTTAACTTTACTGACGGTAATACACTTACACCAACACTAAAGTTTACAAAGGCTGGTGAATATGCAGTTACTATGACTGCAAAGCTAAATAATACAACAGTAACTGATACAGTTAAGGTTACTGTTACCCCTGAACCTGTTGTAACTTACACAACTACAGAGGACTTTGCAAGTGGTGAATTATCGTCTGTAGTAAATGATAATGACGAGTTGAAGCTTAGCTCAGATTCAGCAGAAAGCACACCTTACAAAGTAACGTACAATACAGAAGCTGACAAAGGTGTTTCGATAACCAGCGAGCAAAGTAAAACGGCTGTGAACTCTAACAGCGACACACTGGACATTAACTATACACTAAAAGGCTATGGAAAAGCAGAGTACAGCAAGGGAAATGATATGATTTTGCTTGTGGATAACTCGGGTAGTATGAGTTCAAAGCTTAATATACTTAAGGATTCAGCTCTTAAAATTCTTGACTATATGGGCCCTAACGATCGCTTTGGTTTGTCTGATCTTGGTCAAGTTAAATTGAATTTAACTAATGACAAAGATGCCTTAACAACAGCAATAAACAAGTGTAATTCTGGCAGTGGCTCAAGTGATTGTGTTGCAGGTGTAGAAAAGTATGCAATGTCTATGTTTAACACTGATGACAATGAACATGATAAATACATTGTTTTATTGACTGACGGTGAATTAGTTTATACGGAGTCTGTAATACCAAATTCCAAAACATATAAAGGTCATTATTATTCTGTTATAAATGAAAGTATGCCATGGTCAGACGCAAAGAAATATTGCGAAACTTTAGGCGGACATCTGGTAACTATTCAAAATGAAGAGGAACAGAATTTCATAACCAATCTTATAAGTAACAATTCCCCAAAAAATACTTATTGGATAGGATTACAAGGTGATAACAATAGTTATTCATGGATAACAGATGAACCTTTAGAATATAAGAATTGGGCAAGAAATGAACCAAATCAATTCGACGAAAGTGTTGTACACATGTACGCTAACACAAATGCTGGTTTTGATGTTGGCTCATGGAATGATACATACGATTCGTACGGTGGCAGTTCTTATCACAGCTATACTAACTGTGGAATGATTTGTGAATGGGAGGAAAACCCTTACATCTATACTAAGAGTATAGAGAGGATTGCAGAACAAGCTAAAAAGCAAGGAATAAAGGTTATAGTTTATCAGCTGAACGATGCTCCAAAAGTATTTAACGAAAATACCTATGAGGGTTATGCAATGCAAGAATTGGCAGACGTAACAAAGGGGTATTACAAAATTAGTCTTGATGCAAATGAAATTTCAGAAAGTATTTTGCAGTTTGCTGGTGAAGTTTATAATTCTGCAGGTAATGATGTTACATTGACAACTACTGTTGTCAATAAAGCATATCTTGACACTGCATCTGCTGAAAATGCCCCGTCTTCAATTATTTACAATGACGACGGTTCTGCTACAGTATCTTGGACATACAGTTCTATTGATATTGACACAACAAAAGAAATTAAGTTACCTTTAAAACCTGAGCTTATAACAGGTGAAAGTTATCAAGTAATTACCAAAGATACAAAATTGACATATTACGATAGAAGCGGAAATGGCACAATTGTCAATTTGGAAGATGTAATTGTTGGTAAAAATGATTATGTTTCAAACGGCAAATGGACAAGTAATGTTTATGACAGCGGAAAAGACGGCTGTACTTGGTCTTTAGTGAATTGGAACGCTGAGTACAACGGAACATCTTCAATAGATGTTTACTTAAGTGTCAGTGATGATGGTGAAAACTTTAGTGAACCTGTAAAAGTAAGTAATAATCAATCACTTCAAGGTTTAAACGGAAGATATATTAAAACAGAAGTTAAAATGAATGTATCTGCCGATGGCAATACCCCTGTGCTTTATGACCTTACTATTTATTCTGACGATAATCAGCAGCCTGATAATTCATCTTTGCCTGATCAAATAAGCATTTGCAGCAGCGGCAGTAAAAAAGCAAATTCTCCTGTTGCAATGTGGCTAGACACAAAAGGATATAATGACAATATTAAAAATGTAGAATGGAGCATTACTGACAGTGAAGGCAATGTTACAGAAGATAATATAGTTATAAAAAGTCAAAATGATTTGTTTAAATATATAACATTTACAAAGGTTGGCAGCTATATAGTAAATGTGTCTGTAAAAACTGTTGGTGGTGTTGAAAGAAAGGCTTCGCTAAAACTTACAATTGAAAAACAGGATACCATTAGCAAGTCAGAAGGTGATTCTAATATTATTCCTGATTTGGAAATGACAGTTACCGGTATTCCTGAAATTATAAAATATGGCGATGCAATTAATCTTAATATTTCATATAACCATCCGGAACAGGTTGCATGGTCACGTGTTTATTATTATCCTGAAAGCAAATATGCTGAGGGCGGTTTAAGACGAGCTGCCTATATAGATGTAACAAATGGAAATGCAGCATCATTTACCTGTAATTATGCTTATGCTAATGATAATTGTGTGATAGTTGTGCGTGCATTTGACCAGTATGGTAATTATGTTGAGTATAAGAAAGACGTATTTGTTGATAGCACAAGACCATCTGTTACAATGCAGTTTAGTAATTATTCACCTTATTGTGGTCAAGACGTAACTGTAACAACAATTGCTTCAGATAACTATGCTGTTGAAAGTGTTGTACTTATGCTTGATGATAATGTGGTAGAGTTAGATGAAAACGGTAAATATACTTTTACCAAAGAAGAAGAAGGCAGTTGTATATTAAAAGCTATTGTAACAGATAAAGCAGGTTTAACAGACGAGTTGCAACGAACAATAACCTTTAGAACCGATACAAGTAAGCCATATTGTAATTTTAATTGTCCTTCAAGCATTGTTTTGGGTAATAGTATGGATGTTGTATTAACAGCATATGACAATCAAACAGGACTGGAATCATACAAGGTTACACTAAATGGCGAAGAAATAACAATGACTCCTGGTGAAAATAATAAGTATAACTATACATTTAAGCCGGAGGCTGTAGGTGATTATGTATTTGAAGCAACAGTTGTAGATAAACATGGAAACCAGACAGTTGTTACAAAAAATGTTAAATGTACTGCAGATGTAAACAGGCCTTCAGTTAACATTGCACTAAGTAATAACGAAATAGTTGCCGGTGAAAATGTTACTGTAAAGGTTACAGCTACTGATAATGTTAAGGTTACAGATTTGCGTTTCTATGTAAATGATGTTGAACAAACATTATTAGAAGATAACACCTTTGTATATACTTCAGATGATACAAATTTGAATGCAAATGGTTATAAAAATGTTACCTTTAAAGCTATAGCTAAAGACGACGCCGGCAATGAAGCTACAGCAACTAAAGTATTAAAAGTTATTCAAAAAGATACCACCCCCCCAACTATTAATCTTAGCTGCAATAGCAAATTACAAATATTGAGTAAACAATATATGACTGTAACAGTAAATGATAATATAGCTGTAAAGGATTATAAAGTTTATGTTAACGGTGAAGAAGTAACCCTTGATGAAAATAACAGATTTTATTTTGACACAAGTGATTTCCGTCAATATAATATTAAGGTGGTTGCTACTGATACAGCCGGAAATGTAAGTGAAAGAACATTTACAACTAATGTTGTAGATACATCTAGACCTAGCATTAGCGTTACAAAAAATAAAAGTACTTATGCTATGGGCGATACAGCAGAATTTACTGTAAAAATAACTGATAACTATAAACTGGATACTACTACTGTTAATGCCAGCTTTGACGGTCAGGCAGTTGATGTTTCAGGGGATTCGTTTATTGTCACCATTGAAAATTTGACAGCAGGTGTTCATAAATTTGTAGTAACTTGTGCAGACACTTCAGGCAATGTTGCAACATCAACAACAACAATTAATGTAAAGGACACAGAAGCGCCTACTGTATCAATTACTACAGACAAGGAAAAATACGCTTTTAACGAAACACCTTTGTTTGATTATGTTATTTCTGATAATCTGGAAATTAAAACAGTAGAGGCATATCTGAATGATACTGCTTTAGAGTATGCAGATGGAATACTTAACCTTCCTTCAAGCTTTGAACCTGGAGAATATATAATTTCTATTAAAGCTACAGATACTTCAGGTAATATATCGGAGGCTAGCTGTAAATTTACAGTTCTTAAATCTTCAGATGTAACTTGTCCAATTATAAACAGTATTACATATTCACCTGAACAATGGCAGATTGGAACTTTGGCATATATTAAGGTAAACGCAACTGATGACAGTGGCAAAGTTACTGTAACTATTACAGCAAATGATACACCATTAAATTACGATTCTATGAATGAGCAGTTTGAATTTACACCTTCATCTGCTGGTGATGTTACATTTAAAATAAAGGCTGAAGATGAATCCGGCAACTATGTAACTGCAGAATTTGTAAAGTATGTATATGATAGCTTAGAGGGTCATAAATTACTTGTAACTGCTGACAGAGTTGTAAAGGTTGGTTCTGAAACAACTGTAACATTGTCATCTTCTGACAATTATCCATTTAAAACAACGTCTTTACGTTGTGATACAACAGGAAAAGATATTACTTGTGACGAAGCTGACAGCAATGTTTATAAATTTACATTAGATACTGCAGGTGAATATACATTTACAGCAACCGGTGTAGATGAACAAGGTGTTACTGATACTAAGGTATTCACAATAACAGCAGCATCTTCTTATGAAGCTGATGTCAACAGTGAGGCGATGAAGCAATATCTGACACAAACGACAGAAACAATGCTTACCGAAGAAATGCAGAATATAAAAAATTCATTTAATAGTCCTGTTGACGCTTATGCTTATGTAGTTAATAATATAAAATATGAAAGCTATATTAATTCTCGCCGAGGTGCTGTAGGTGCTTATGAGACATGTCATGGTAATGACTATGACCAAGCGAGCTTGCTTATTGGATTTATGCGTGAAATGGGATATCCTGCAAGATATGCGTCAGGTAGTATTACACTTACGGAAGACCAGCTTAAATCTTTGTTCGGTGCTTCTGACTTTACAGCTGCGTGTGAGATGATATCAAATTCAGGCAGAAAATGTGTTTTAAATAGAACTAATAATATGTTAACTATGGACCAAGTTTGGGTAGAGGTTTATGTGCCTTACAGCATGATTGGAGAAACTGATGAAGCTAAAAAAGATTTAGGTGTTTGGGTGCAGCTTGATACATCTATTAAGCCATCTGAATTAATCGTAAAAGAAATCAGCCAGGATATTGCACATAAACAGCTTCATACCCAAGATGTATTAAATGCATATTCAGGTACAGAAATATCTTCAATTATTGATTCTATATCATCTAAAGATGTAGCTGACTCTGTTTCTGATCGTGTAATAAAGCAACAGACATTCACAGCTTTGCCTTCAAAGTTGCAATATACTGTTAAGTCACAAGGAAATACATTTGCTGCTATTAACAATAATATGTCAGATACAATTACTTTATATATGGAAGACTATTTTGACCGCTATACATTGGGTACATACAAATCAGTTGATTTGTATGGTAAGCGAATAACTGTACAATATGTTGGAAATACAGGAAACGGTACAATATTTGAGCTTGGCAGTTCAGCTGTTGCAGGAAATGTATTTAAACCGGCATTAACTATTGATGGTGAAATTGTTTCTTATGGTCCCGAAACAACATTGGGCAATGAACAACAGTTACAATTTACCGTTAAAAGCGGAGGTAATACAAATTCATTTACAGATGAACTTGTAGCCGGAAGTATGTATTCCGTAATTCTAGATACAGGTTACATTTCAGAACAAACATATAACAGAATGTTTAATACAGCTACAGAAGAAAATCCAATGGCTATTAACGACAAAACTCCTACAGCAAAAACCTATTATGATGAAGCAAAGGTTGGTACATATCTTGCTTATGCCGGTAATGCTTACTTTATGTATTGTGATGCACAAAATGCAATAAAAGCTGCAATGAACAATATTGAACGTGGAAATCAACTTAAAGTGGCTGTAACAGGCTATGAAATAAACACCGAACTTAATTTCATGAATCAGCATACTAAGGTATTACCAGGCAGATTCTTCATAGATGTTGATATGAACAGTGTTTACACATCAAGCAGGTCTGGTGATAAAGAAGCACGAAATGATTATATGTTCTCAACTGGTACAATAGAGTCACTATATGAAGGCTTTATTTGGGAAATGCTGCTTGGTCATAAAAGTGTTTCTACAATGAGCGTATTGTTTAAGGCAGCTGAAGAGGGATATAATATGATTCCTATAAATGCCAAAAACTATAATGAACAAATAAATAACATTTCAGTTAGTTCTTCTGTAAAAAATGAAATTCGTGATGCAGTTAACCAAGGTAATATGGTGCTTATTCCTGATAAAGAGGTTACTATTGGCAGTTGGAAAGGTACAGGCTACATTATAGGTGATTTTGAAAACTATAATCATTTTGTATTCAAAATTTCCGGAGGAATAAATGGAGGTAGCTCGTCAGATACTGATGACCTTGACGATGTTATTAATAATTTTGTAACCTATGAGTTCTTTGAGTCAATTGGCGCAAACTATGATGACTTTTTCTGTAATACATTTGCCATCTGCCATA
Organism: uncultured Clostridium sp.; assembly: GCA_902471875.1. Classification (GTDB taxonomy): domain Bacteria; phylum Bacillota; class Clostridia; order Oscillospirales; family Acutalibacteraceae; genus CAG-964. The sequence goes on along the minus strand of CABRLN010000006.1, from coordinate 56,843 downwards.
GCCTATATTACATACTGCTAGCAATGGAAGTTAGTCAATATACTTCAATTGGAAATCTTTATTTGAAAGTAGGTCAAGAAGCTATTAACGAATTAACAGACCTTGATATATTTGAAGGTGCTTCCAGTTTGATAACAATTGGCGGATATTATGCAGACTTACTTGATTCTATCCTAACATATGCTGACGAATCTATTGAAGGTGTTCAGCAGATTACATCGCTATGTTTGCATATGATGTGTGATTTAGTTGGTACCGAGGCAGATGATTTGGGAAGAGCAATTAAAGTAATGTATGGTACAGTCACAGGCAATGAAGAATTAGTAGGAGAAGGCTTTGACAGTGCTTGGGAGGCTGTTATGAAAAATATTTTAACCCTAGCTATTACATCCTAGGAGTAAAATTTAAGACCTTAAATATTAATTCTGTTATAAGGCTTATTGTTATTGTATGATAGCAATAATATAAAATGTCACCGCAAAGTGCAATGTTTTAAGTGCTTTGCGGTGATTTTTTGTTTTTTATTTTTATAGACAGGGCTTAATAAAAAACGCTTTATTTTAAAGCTTAGACATATTTATTAGTAGTATTTGCTATAATAAGCTTATGTGTAATGATGTATTTAACTGTTTATAGCCACAACAAATTGTAAGGAAAAAACCTCTCAATTATTTCTATTTTTGTACTAAATGTGATATTAATTCTATTTGCTTGACAAACCCATATATTCGGGGTAAAATCGTTATTAATTAAATGTATATTGACATACTTGTAATAATATGGAAAGAGGATGAAATTTTGAATACTCAGACATTTGAAAAATATGAATCAGAGGTTCGCTCATATTGCAGACATTTTCCTACAGTATTCTCGCAGGCAAAGGGCTCTAAGCTTTTTGATGAACTTGGAAATGAATATATTGACTTTTTTTGCGGTGCAGGTGCTGTAAACTATGGTCACAATAATAATTATATTAAACCAAAGCTAATTGAGTATTTAGAGAGTGATGGTATTATTCACGCACTTGATATGTATACTTCACCTAAACGTGAATTTATTGATTTTATGCAGGAAAAAGTTCTTAAGCCGCGAGGCCTAGACTATAAAATAATGTTCCCTGGTCCTACAGGTACAAATGCTGTTGAGGCAGGTTTGAAAATTGCAAGAAAAGTAACAGGCAGAAGCAATGTTTTTGCACTTATGGGTTGTTTTCATGGTATGACCTTGGGTGCACTTGCACTTACAACAGACTTGGGCGCTAGAAAGGGGGCAGGAGTTAAGCTTGAAAATGTTACACATATTCCTGCACCTTATATGAATCCTAATTTTGATACTATTGAATATATGCAGATGTTACTTGATGATGATCATTCAGCTATTGAAAAGCCTGCTGCGGTTGTTATTGAAACAGTACAGGCTGAGGGCGGTATTCAGGTGTTTGAGGTTGAGTATCTTCAGCGTTTACGTAAATTCTGCGATGACAATGATATTCTTTTAATGGTAGATGATATTCAAGTTGGCTGTGCAAGAACAGGCACATATTTTTCTTTCGAAAGAGCCGGTATTAAGCCTGATATTTTTGTTCTTTCAAAGTCTATTGGCGGTTATGGATTACCGCTTGCGTTAACACTGTTTAAGCCTGAACTTGACAAGTGGGCACCGGGTGAGCATAACGGTACTTTCCGTGGTAATCAGCTGGCTTTTGTTGCCGCTAAGGCAGGCCTTGAGTATATGCTAAACGAAAAGGTAGAGCAGCAGGCTGTAAAAAGCGGTGAAATTATAAAAGAATTTATTGAAAAAGAAATTCTTACCCTTGACAGCCGTTTGCAGCTAAGAGGAATTGGTATGATTTGGGGTATTGAGTTTGATAATATTCCTATTGAAGGTTTAAGTGAAAGGGTTACAGAGGTTGCTTTTGAGAAAAAACTTATTGTTGAATGCGCAGGCAGAAAGAACTCTGTTGTAAAAATTATGCCGCCGCTTGTAATTGAAAAGGAAATTTTACTTGAAGGATTGGCAAAACTTAAAGAAGCTATTGCAGAGTGTTTGACACAGATAAAATAAAAATTTTGCATTAAAAGGCAGAGTTAATACTCTGCCTTATTTAATCGGGGGAGATTATAAAATATGAACATTAAATATGTTGCCAGAGTTTTAGGTGGAGCAAAGTTTAAAAAGATGTTCGAGAAAATCGATATTATTCATGAAAAAACAGGTAAAAGCAAGGTTGGATTGTTTTTTGACATGGTAGGCTGTACCATAAAATATGGTGCGGGCTATAATGATTATATTATATTTGAATTTTATAATATGAAAGCTAAAGAAAGAAAAACATATCTTACCCGTATGAAGAATAAGAAATTGGTTACAACGCTTAATGATTTAAGATATTCTCAGATTTTCGATGAGAAAAATCTATTTGATGAAAAATTTGCTGAGTTTATGGGCAGAGAGATTTTAGATGTTGCTAAAATAGATTATCAAAGATTTGAAAAGTTTGTACAGGGTAAAGATTACTTTTTTGCTAAACCTTATATAGGTGAAAGCGGTAAGGGCATTGAAAAAATTAAAACTGCCGATTTTACAAATACACAAGAGCTTTGGCAGTATATTACCAACCCTGAAAAGAATTTTGGTGTAATAGAAGAGGTTATAGTACAGCACCCTCAAGCTGCTGAAATTTATCCAAACTCATTAAACTGTTTGCGTGTAGTTACACTGGTTAATAACGGTGAGGCACATATTTTATATGCCGTATTTAAAATGGGAAACAACGGCGGATTTGTTGACAATCTTGAAAACGGCGGTCTTGCCTGTCACTTTGACCTTGATAAGGGTGAAATTATCGGTCAGGGACATACCTCTGCTTTGGTTAATTATGATGCTCACCCTGCAACAGGAATAAAATTTGTTGGATATAAGTTGCCGTTTATGGATGAGGTAAAAGCTATGGTTAAAAAGGCTGCAATGGTTATACCTGAATTCAGATATGTTGGCTGGGATGTTTGTCTTACACCAAATGGTCCTGCTATTGTAGAGGGTAACGACTACCCTGCTTATGATTTTCCTCAGCTTCCTGACCCTGATAAGCCAAGAATCGGTTTAATTCCTAAAATTGAAGAATTTGGAATAAAGCTGTAATTACAAACAGTATTGATAATATTTTTACTGTATAAATTATAGGTGTTACGCTGCCAAATAAGTAGTGCAATCCTCATATATTTTATTTCTACATTTTTCGCAGATTTATGAAATCTCTTGACATAGAAAATTTTATATAGTATTATTAAAACAGCTTTTACAATTCTTATTTAAAAAGTCAAAAATTCAACCGTTTTAATTAAGAATTTGTATATAACGAAAGGATGATTAGTTTGTTTATAGTTGTTGAATAAGACTTATTATTTAACTTAATTGCATATATTGCTAAGTAATGGTTTCACCCAATGAAAGCTGTTGCTTTGTTGTTATATGAATTTTGTTATGTGCAGGTTTATTCCTGTTAAAAATACACACAGTGCTTATTGTATTGTGTGAGATTTGTCTGTTCAAATACTATATACATATAATTCTAATCGGTTTTTATAATATAGGTTAAGCTATAAACTGTAATAACATAGGTGCAGTTGTGGCTGTGGCTTGTTAATGTGACAATTATATGCAGAGTATTTGTATTTACAGATACTCTGCTTTTTTGTTATATAGCAATTTTGTAACCTGAGAGAAAGAAAAGAGGGAAAATGATGATTCTGGTAGATAATATTACTAAACAATTTAAAAAGGTGGTTAAGCAACCCGGAATAATGGGTAGTGTAAAATCACTTTTTAACCCAAAGTCAGAAATTATTACGGCTGTTGACAATGTCAGTTTTACTGTACCCGAGGGTGAAATTCTGGGTTTTATCGGTCCTAATGGTGCAGGAAAATCTACTGTAATAAAAATGCTTACGGGTATTCTTACACCTACGTCGGGTACTTGCACCATTAACGGTAAAATTCCACAAAAGGACAGAAAAAACTATGTAAGAGAAATTGGCGTTGTTTTTGGACAAAGAACCCAGTTGTGGTGGGATTTACCACTGGTAGAAACCTATAGTGTATTAAAAGAAATTTATGAGGTGTCTGACAGCAAATTTAAGCAAAGAATGGACTTTTTAAATGAAGTGTTAGACTTACAGACATTTATAAAAAGTCCTGTGCGTACACTGTCGCTTGGTCAGCGTATGCGTGCAGACATTGCGGCGTCGCTGTTGCATAGTCCTAAGGTTTTGTTTTTAGACGAGCCTACTATTGGTCTTGATGTTGTGGTTAAGGACAACATAAGAAAGGCTATTGCAAAAATTAATAAAGAAGAAAAAACAACGGTTATTCTTACTACCCATGACCTAAGTGATATTGAGCTTTTGTGTAAACGTATTGTTATGATTGATAAAGGGAAAAATGTTTTTGACGGTAATTTGCACGAATTAAAAAGTAAATACGGCCAAATGCGTGAGCTTTGCTTTGAAACCGACAATGTAAGCCATATTGAAAGCAAACTTAAATACATACAGCATTTTAATGTTGCACAAGATGATATTACAGTTACAAACGACGGTGTAAATGTATCGGTAAAATTCAATAGCGATAAAATAGCCGTGGCGGATATTTTAAGTTACACACTGCAATGTGTAAATATTAAAGATATAAATGTAAAGGACGCTGATATTGAAGAAATTATAAGAAGATTGTACAAGGAGGGGGTAGCAGAAAATGAGTAGATTTTTAAAAATATATACTCCCTTTACCCGTGCCGGCATACAAATGTCAATGGCATACAGGTTTAACTTTTTTTGCTTTTTGCTTGGTGAAATGTTTAAGTGCTTTATAATGTTTTTTGTATGGCAAGCGGTTTTTGAAAGCTCGGACAGTTCTACATTTATGGGCTTTTCTATGATAGATATGACAATTTATTTGTTTATTACCTTTTTGGCAGGTTATTTAACCTACAGCGAGGGGGCTTATGCGGTAGGTGAAGAAATAAGAGATGGTTCTATTGCAATGCGAATGATAAAGCCCGTAAGCTTTGACATGACATTTCTTTTTCAGGAGCTTGGCAATAAAATAATGGTTACAATAGTAGTGCTTGTACCCATTTGTGTAGGTGTTGAGCTTTACAAATTTTTTATGACAGGTTCATTTATGTTTAAACCGATTAATTTTGTTATGTTTTTGGTGAGTATTGTTATAGCATATTTAATATCCTTTTATTTTAATGTATGTTATGGATTTATGGCGTTTTTTCTAAAAAATTTGTGGGGCTCCAATATTCTTAAAGAGGTTATAGTTGATTTTTTATCAGGTGCAACTATTCCTCTTGCGTTTATGCCGCAGCTTCTGAAGGACATATTAACATTTTTACCATTCTCGTCACTAAGTTATACTCCTGTAATGATTTATATGGATATGTATTCTATTGAAAAATCCTTGGGACTTATGGTGCTGCAATTGTTTTGGCTTTTTGCTTTTTGGCTGTTAAGCAAGGCAATTTGGAAAGCCGCTATAAAAAGACTTGCTGTACAAGGTGGTTAATATTATGATAAAAATATAAGGGAGGTTTACATATATGTTTAAAACTTTAAAGCGAATGTTAAAAATGCATCGTATTTTTATTGCACAGGATTTAAAAAAGATGATGGAGTATAAAATTGATTTTTTAACAGGTGCATTTAGCTTTTTGCTTAGTCAAGCAATTAACATTGCTTTTTTATGGATTATTTTTAGCCAGATACCACAGCTAAAGGGCTGGACGTATGATGAAATTATTTTCATATATGGCTTTTCACTTTTGCCAAAGGCAATAGACCATTTATTCTGCGACAACTTGTGGATGATAGGTTACTCTATTGTTGCAAAGGGAGAGTTTGACAAATATCTTACTCGCCCTATAAATCCGCTGTTTACGGTAATTGTTGAAAAATTTCAGGTAGATGCACTGGGCGAATTAGTTGTAGGAATAGTACTTATAGCATCAGTAATAGGTAAAGTGTCTATTCAGTGGAGTGTTTTAAATGTATTGCTGTTTTTACTGGTTTTGCCTTTTGCAACTCTTATATACACTGGAATAAAAACAATAACCGCAGCTATTGCCTTTTGGACAAAACGAAGCGGACAAATTACACATGTTGTTTATGCTGTAAATGATTTTGCAAAATATCCTACAACTATTTATAATAACTTTATTAAAACGGTAATTACATATATTATTCCTTTTGCATTTACTGCATTTTATCCTGCAAGCTATTTTCTTACAGGTGAGAATCCGTTATTTAATATAGGCCTGACTGTTGTAATGTCAATTATTTTAATGACCATATCCGTTTTAGTGTGGAATAAAGGTGTAACTGCCTATGAAAGTGCGGGTTCATAATATAATACAAATTATAACAAAAGGGCGGTTAATCCGCCCTTTTGTAGTTGGTGTAATATTATACTAATATACAATAAAAACATATATAAATATTTTTGTCATATTTTTCACTATGCTTCTTAAGCTGTCTGTAGTAGGCGTCAGCATTTCTGCTATATGTTACTCGTCTGACGTAAAATCTGCTCAAAAATCTTCATAGCTTTTATTGACTATTAGTGTTACTTTGCGTTTATATTTATAAATTCTGCCTTTAATTTAGAGTACATAATTTTTTGACTGCTGTACAGACCATAATATCCGCTTAGCATGTAACTTACCGCACAGGCTATTGCAAATGGTATAATACCCTGTGTGCCAAACATCTCAATGCTGAGCATAATTGAGGCAAATGGGCAATTTATTACACCGCAAAAAAGTGAAATCATACCTATTGCCGCACCAAAGGAAGGGTCTAAGCCTAGTAATCCTCCTAGTACACAGCCAAAGGTTGAGCCTATAAACAATGTTGGTACAATTTCACCGCCTTTAAACCCACAGCCTATTGTTATTGCAGTGAATATAATTTTTAACAAAAATGCCTCCGGCTTTGCTGTGCCTTTTACAGCCTGTTCAATAATATGTGAGCCTGCACCGTTATAGTCATGGCAACATACTGCAAAGGTTAAAGCTATTATTATAATACCGCCTGCAATTACCCTTGCATATTCATTTTTAAACATTTTTTTCATTAACAGCGGAGTTTTTCTCATTGCTACGCAGAACATAATACTTACCACTGCACAAGCAGCTGCTAATGATATTACAGATATAAGTGAAATAAAGTTAAGTTCGGGTACAGCGTTTGATATATTAAACCTTGTAGGTGTTATACCCATATATATTGCCAAAAAGTAAGAAACAACTGACGAAACTAAGCAGGGCATTAAGGCTGAATAATATGTTATGCCAACGCTTATAACCTCCAATGCAAAAAATGCTGCTGTTACAGGTGTACAAAACAATGACGAAAATACACCGCTCATTCCGCACAAAACAGCAATGTGCATATCTTTTTCGTCAAGTCTTAAAGCTCTGCCTACTACCGAGCCTAAGCTGCCGCCAAGCTGTAGTGCTGCACCCTCTCGTCCGGCAGAACCGCCCACTAAATGTGTAAGAGTTGTGCTTATAAATATAAGCGGTGCCATTGCCCACGGTACCTTTTGTTTTGTTCTTATAGCTTCAATAACACAATTTGTGCCGGGGTCGTTTTCAAGTTTAAAAGCCTTATACAGTGTTACAATAACAATACCACCTATAGGCATTAAAAAAATAAGCCACCATATTCCGTTGTTAAGCTCGTTTGCTTTTTTTAAGCATATACTAAAAAGCGAACCTATAAATCCGCCTATTAAACCTGTAATTGCTGCAATTATTACCCATTTTACAAATGTAATTATGTAATTAAAGGCAGATTTTGACTTTCGTTTAATCAATTCTTTTATTTTAATAATTACCATTGTTACCTCTCCTTAATTAATCAAAAATATTTTATCATAGGGCAACATCAAAAACAACCGATGCAGTTGTAATTTTGTATGATTAATAAATACTTGTTTTCGGACAGCCGCAAATTTACGAAAAGTTTATTAATTACTATTGTTGCAGTTTGAAATGTAGGCTATAATATAATAAATATTTTAACTTTGAAACGGGTTTTATTAATGAAGAAAATTGCTTTAGGAATTTTAGCCCATGTTGACTCTGGTAAAACAACGTTGTCAGAGGCTTTAATGTATTGCTCAGGGAACATAAGCAAGCTTGGCAGGGTGGACCATAGAAATTCCTTTTTAGATACATTTGTTTTAGAGCGTGACAGGGGCATAACTATTTTTTCAAAACAGGCTGTATTAAAATATAATAACACTGAATTTACACTGCTTGATACACCGGGGCATATCGACTTTTCTGCTGAGGCAGAACGAACATTGCAGGTGCTTGACTATGCGGTGTTGGTGGTAAGCGGTACAGACGGTGTACAAAGTCATACCCATACGCTTTGGAAATTACTTGTCAGATATAATGTGCCTGTATTTATTTATGTAAATAAAATGGATTTGGATGGTGCTGATAAAGACAAAGTGTTGCTTCAGCTAAAAGAAAAGCTGAGTGACAATTGTGTTGATTTTAGCGATGATATACCCGCACAGGAACTTTACGAAAATATTGCACTGTGTGACGATAAGCTGTTAAATAAGTTTTACGAAAGTGATACTATTGAAAAACAAGACATTATAATGGCTATAAAAAACAGACGTCTATTCCCTTGCTTTTTTGGGTCAGCTTTAAAGCTAAGAGGAGTGGAGGAGTTTTTAAATAGTCTTGATACATATACCGCTATGCCAAATTACAGTAATGAATTTGGCGGTAAGGTGTTTAAAATTACAGAGGACAGTCAGGGCAACAGGCTGACGTTTTTAAAGGTAACAGGAGGAAGCCTGAAGGTGCGTCAGATATTAGAAAGTACCGGCAATATTAATTCTGAAAAGATTAATCAAATTAGAATTTACTCCGGTGAAAAATTTAATGCAGTTGACGAAGTAACAGCAGGTACAGTATGTGCTGTTACCGGTATAACCTTTGCTCATACAGGCGACGGATTGGGGAAAGAAAAAAATTCTTTTTTACCGTTGTTAGAGCCTGTGCTTACCTACAAAGCAGAACTTCCGCCGAATATAGATGCTCACACAGCCCTTGCAAAATTTAAAATACTAGAGGAAGAGGACCCTCAGTTAAATGTTGTATGGAATGAACGGCTTGGAGAAATACAAATACAGCTTATGGGCGAAATACAGCTTGAAATTCTTAAAAAAATTATTTTAGACCGTTTTGATTTTGATGTAAGCTTTGACAAAGGAAATATCATATATAAAGAAACGATTTTAAATACTGTTGAGGGGGTTGGACACTTTGAGCCTTTACGTCATTATGCTGAGGTTCATCTTCTGATTTCTCCTGCAAAAAGGGGCAGTGGCGTTATATTTAAAAACGCTTGTAAAGAAGACCAACTTGATAAAAACTGGCAAAGATTAATCTTAACTCACCTGAACGAAAAAACGCATATAGGTGTTCTTACGGGGGCACCTGTTACAGATGTGGAAATAACACTGGTTTCGGGTAAATCTCACCCAAAGCATACAGAAGGCGGAGATTTCAGGCAAGCGACATATAGGGCTGTAAGACAAGGTTTGCGTACTGCACAGAGTATATTGCTTGAGCCTGTTTATGAGTTTACACTGGAAGTTCCGAATGAAAATATAGGCAGAGCTATGTCTGATATTCAGCGTATGCATGGCAGGTTTAATCCTCCTGAAAGTAATGGAGAAGTTTCTGTACTTACAGGTATTGCTCCGGTTTCAACCATGGGCAATTATACTCAAGAGGTTACACAATATACACACGGAAATGGTAGGCTTATGTGTTTACTTAAGGGATACGAGCAGTGCCATAATGCAGATGAGGTTATTGCTGACATTGGCTACGACTGTGATGCTGATGTTGACAACCCTTGTGATTCTGTTTTTTGCTCTCATGGTGCAGGTTATACTGTAAAATGGAATAATGTACCAAATTGTATGCACTTACCAAGTGCTTTAGTGTCAAATAAAACAGAAGATGAAGTTATATTCAGGGCAAGCGACAGAGTAACAGCAAGATTTGAAACAAATGGTGACGATATTTTTGCCCAAGATAAAGAGCTTATGTCTATTTTTGAGCAAACCTACGGTCCTGTTAAAAAAAGAAATTATAAAGAAAACGACACTACGTCAAAAAGAGTAACTGAATTTGGAGTAAACAATAATAAAAAGCGAAAGCCGACCTCTAAATATATTGGTGATGAATATCTTCTTGTAGATGGATACAATGTTATATTTTCGTGGGACAAGTTGAAAATCTTGGCAAACGAAAATCTTGACACAGCACGAAATACTTTAATTAATATTTTGTGTAATTATCAGGGTTATAGTAAATGTCAGCTTATTTTGGTGTTTGACGCTTATCGTGTCAAGGGTAAGCACCGAGAGGTTGAAAAGGTAAATAATATAAATGTTGTATATACCAAAGAGGCAGAAACCGCTGATATGTATATTGAAAAGGTAACTCATAAGCTGGCTAAAAACCACAAGGTTAGGGTTGTAACCTCTGACGGATTGGAGCAGTTTATAATTTTAGGTCACGGTGCCTTGCGTGTGTCATCGCAGGCGTTTTTAACCGAAGTAACTCAAGCAGAAAGCGAAATAAGAGCTTTAATAAAGCAAATTCAATAAGCGTAGAATTAAGGAGAATAATAATGTCTTTAACCAGAATATCCAATAATGTATATAATGTAGGTGTGCTTGCACCCTTTGTCAGGAAAAGTGGATTTAACAAAAATTGTGAATATGGTACCATATATAATTCGTATTTTATCGATGACAGAAAAACAGCATTAATTGATATGGTCCATGGTCAATACACTGATGACTTTTTGTACAATCTTGGCTTAGTTGCAGACATAGGTGCAGTTGATTACCTAATATTAAACAGGGTACAACCTCAGCACAGTGATAGTATAAAGAAGTTGTTAAAACTTAATCCTAAAACCATTATTGTATGCAGTGAAAAAGCAAAGCAAATTCTTGACCACATTTTAAATATGCCATATAATTGTGTGGTGGTCAGTAACGGTGACAGGCTTAGACTGGGCAACAGTATATTGGAGTTTATAACCGGTGTCAATGCACCAACCCCTGACTGTATGTGTACATATTTTGAAAATGACTGCGTACTGTTTTCGGGTGGTTTATTTGCAACCGATTTTTGCGACCCAAAGATTATAGATGAAGATTTAATTTATGAAAACCAGTTTTATACCGAGTTAAAAAATTATTTTAATTATTATTTTTTGCCTCATAAAAATAAGATGAGTGCAGTGCTTTCTATTTTAGAGGACAAGCAAATATACTGTCTTGCACCGTCAAATGGACTTGTTATTTCAGACAGAATACAGCAGGTATTCGAAAGCTATAAAAATTGGTGTAAGTTGTTAAATGATAATAAAGCTGTTGTATTGTATGCTTCTGCAAGCGGATGTACAAAGCTAATGGCAAATGCAGTTTATGACCAATTTAAAGAAAAAGGTATTAATACAGAAATAATTGATATGCAAAGTATATCACCGCAGGTATGTGCAGAAAAAATTCAAAGTTCTGCCTATATAGCAGCAGGCTCTTGCACTGTAAATAAAAGCTTGCCTAACTGTGTGTGGAAGGCTTTGTCAGAGATTAACGGAATTAACAATGAAAATAAAAAGTTCTTTACCTTTGGCTCTTATGGTTGGTCGGGCGAGGGGACGGAATTACTATGTACAAGATTTTTACAAAGCGGTATGAAGCAAGCTTCGCCTCCTGTGAAGGGTTGTATGAATCCTACATCTGACACGCTGCAAAGCCTTAAAGGTGCAGTTAATCAATTGGTAGAGTAATTCGTAGCAATACAGTATAAAAATAAAACAAAAACGGTGTACAGTTTCAGTACACCGTTTTTGTTATTAATACTCTACGCCTTGTCTTGCACCCATGCCAACGTCATAAGGGTGCTTAATTTTTGACATATATGTTACATAGTCCGCATAAACAAGCACACTTTTGTCTAAGTTGTGACCTGTAAGTACAAGCTCTGTTGAGTCAGGGCATTTTTCAATAAGATTTATAACATCTGTTGTAGTAATAAAGCCTACATCAACAGCAGAAAAAATCTCGTCAGCTATAATCATATCATAACCACTAACATTTTTCAGTATATATTCAAACAAACTAATCATTTGCTTTTTATATTTGGTGTGTTCGTCAGGTGTCATGTCAAATACAAACTTAACTTTTTCTGGCAGCTTGGGCATGGTTACTGTTGGAATACACTCAAGTATTCTTCGTTCGCCACTGTTGTCACTCTTTAAAAATTGAGTAAACAATACAGTTTGACCGTTGCCACAGCATCTTACTGCCAAACCTATAGCTGCAGTTGTTTTACCTTTTCCGTCACCATAATATATATGAACCATCTAACCACTTCCTTTTAATGTAGTAAATTATACCATAGTATAGCCAGAAATTCAATTCAATATAAAACCGAATATAAAGTTGAAAATTTTTTGTTTTCATATTATAATAAATTTGCAAAATTTGTATTAAAAGAAATAGGTGAAAATATGAATTATAATAAAAAACGGAATTTATTTGTAAGAATAGTGGCTATTGTTTGCGCAGTGCTTATTATTGGCTCTATTGTTCTTTCGGCTGTTATGTACCGATAATCAAAAGTAAAATTATATCGACTTAATCAGCATGGTGAATTTATACAAAAAATATTTTGAATATTCAATAAAGTTCTACGTATTCAAAAAATCCATAATGTTGCAAAGTGTGGCATACTATGATATAATAACACTTGCGTGACTGCGACAGATATGCGATGAAGCGGGAGGTTGCGGCTGAATTTAGCCGGTTTTTCCGTGGAGTATGTCCGATTTTAAACCGGGCGACAGATGATATGTTTATTACAGACAGCTATTTTTAAGCACACTTAGGGTTGCTGTGTGCCAAAATACTGTTTGGACGCTTTTCGACTATTACCCGGGTTGACTTATGTCTATCCGGTTTTTAAATAGTATGGTACGAAACACCCGGCAAGGTGTTAAGTTCTTGGAAAGGGTTGCCCGCCAACTAAACAATATTTAAGGAGGCGATGATTGTGGCAGTCAAGGAAAAAATCAGAATCAGACTAAAAGGTTACGACCATCAGTTAGTAGATCAGTCAGCAGAAAGAATAGTTGCTACTGCTAAGAAAACAGGTGCCAGAGTTTCGGGTCCTGTACCACTACCTACTGAAAAGCAGGTTGTAACAATCCTAAGAGCTGTTCATAAATATAAGGACAGCCGTGAGCAGTTTGAGATTAGAACTCATAAGAGACTAATCGACATTCTAAGACCATCTAATAAGACGGTTGAAGCTTTAATGAGTTTAGAACTCCCTGCTGGTGTTGAAATCGAGATTAAGCTTTAATCTTTAACTTCAACCAACCTAGACAGTTGGGGTCAAGTTGGTGCAAGCCAACCAATAACCTTATAGGAGGCATTATAAATGCAGAAAGCACTAATTGGTAAGAAAATCGGTATGACACAGATTTTCGACGAAAAGGGTAACGTTGTTCCTGTAACAGTTGTAGAAGCAGGCCCATGTGTTGTTTCTCAAAAGAAAACTGTTGAAAACGACGGTTATGCATCAGTTCAGATCGGCTACGGCGATATGAAGGCTCACAAGGTGAACAAGCCTATGAAGGGTCACTTTGACAAGGCTAATGTAGCACCAAAGAAAACACTTCGTGAGTTCCGTTTTGAGGATGTTGACGCTTATAATGTAGGCGACATTCTAAAAGCAGATGTATTTGCTGCCGGAGACAAAGTAGATGTTACCGGTACAAGCAAAGGTAAGGGTTATGCCGGCGTAATTAAGCGTTGGAATTTCCAAAGACTAAAAGAGTCACACGGTTCAGGTCCGGTTGCCAGACACGGTGGTTCTATGGGTGCTTGTTCAAGTCCTTCAAGAGTATGGAAGGGTAAGAAAATGGCAGGTCACCTGGGTGCAGAAAAAGTTACAGTACAGAACCTAGCAGTAGTAAAGGTTGACGCAGAAAACAACCTAATTGCTATTAAGGGCGCTGTTCCAGGTCCTAACGGTGGCATCGTAGTAATTCGTGACACCGTAAAGGCGTAAGAAAGGAGGAGTTTAAATGCCTAACGTAGCAGTACTAGATATGGCAGGTAAGGAAGTATCTACAATAGAGCTTTCAGACGCTATATTCGGAATAGAGCCAAACGCTGCAGTAATGCATCATATGGTAGTTAACTACCTTGCAAATCAGCGTCAGGGCACACAATCAGCATTAACAAGAGCTGAGGTTTCAGGTGGTGGCAGAAAGCCATGGAGACAAAAGGGTACAGGCCATGCAAGACAGGGTTCAACAAGATCTCCACAGTGGACACATGGTGGTATTGTATTTGCTCCAAAGCCAAGAGATTACAGCTATACAGTAAATAAAAAGGTAAGAAGATTAGCTATGAAATCAGCTTTTTCAGTTAAGACTGCAAGCAGCGACGTAATTGTTATTGACAGCATTAAGTCAGATAGTTTCAGCACAAAAACAATTGCAGCTATGCTAAAGGCAGTTGGCAGCGAGAAGAAGGCGCTAATCGTTCTTCCAACAGTTGATAAAAAGGTTATCAACTCTGCAAGAAACATTCCTGGCGTTAAAACAGCACAGGTAAACGAGCTTAATGTTTACGATATGCTGAATGCTGATAAGCTTATTATCGCTAAGGAAGCAGTTGAAAAAATTCAGGAGGTGTACGCATAATGCTAGCACAGGATATTATCATCAGACCTATCGTAACTGAGAAGAGCATGATGGGCATTGCAGCTAAGAAGTACACTTTTGAGGTAGCTAAGGCTGCAAATAAAATTGAAATTGCTAAGGCAGTTGAAGAGCTGTTTAAAGTAAAGGTTGCTAAGGTTAATACGGTTAATGTACGTGGTAAGCTTCGCCGTCAAGGCAGATATGAAGGTTACACAAGAAGCTGGAAAAAAGCTTATGTAACACTAACTGAAGACAGCAAATCAATTGAATTTTTTGAAGGCATGATGTAAGCCTGTTGAAAATTTAATTATACAGGCAGAATGTATGGGGAGGCCATTTCCCCGCAAAGCCATCATGAGGAGAGTGAAAGACAATGGCTATTAAAGTATATAAACCTACCACTAATGCCAGAAGAAATATGTCAGTTACTGACTATTCAGGCCTTTCAAAGGTTGCACCTGAAAAGAGCTTACTTGCTCCGCTAAATAAAAAGTCAGGTCGTAACAGCTATGGTAGAATTACTGTTCGTCACAGAGGCGGCGGTAACAGAAGAAAATATCGTATTATTGATTTTAAAAGACAGAAGTTTGATGTACCGGGAACAGTTAAAACACTTGAGTATGACCCAAACCGTTCAGCTTTTATTGCTCTTGTTGAGTATGCAGACGGCGAAAAGAGCTACATTGTAGCACCTAACGGTCTAAAGGTTGGCGACACAGTTGTAGCAGGTGAAACAGCTGATATTAAACCTGGTAATGCACTTCCACTTAACAATATTCCAACAGGTACATTTATTCATAATGTAGAGCTTTACCCGGGCAGAGGTGCTCAATTGGCAAGAGCTGCCGGTAATATGGCACAGCTAATGGCTAAAGAAAACGGCTTGGCATTGCTAAGACTTCCTTCAGGTGAGCTAAGAAATGTACCAATAAGCTGTATGGCTACAATTGGTCAGGTAAGTAATACAGACCATGAGAACGTAAAGATCGGTAAGGCTGGTCGTAAGCGTAACATGGGTTGGCGTCCAACAGTAAGAGGTTCTGTAATGAACCCTAACGATCACCCACACGGTGGTGGTGAAGGTAAGAGCCCGGTAGGTCGTCCGGGACCTGTTACTCCTTGGGGTAAACCTGCACTTGGTTACAAGACCAGAAAGAAGAAAAACCGTTCTGACAAGATGATTGTTAAACGCAGAAACGGTAAGTAATAGGCATACAGAAAGGAGCTTTATCAATGGGAAGAAGCATTAAGAAGGGCCCTTACGTACAGCCTGTACTTCTAAAAAGGGTTCAAGAAATGAATGAAGCCGGCGAAAAGAAGATTCTGAAAACTTGGAGCAGATCTTCAACAATTTTCCCTGCTTTTGTAGGTCACACATTTGCTGTTCACGACGGACGCAAGCATGTACCGGTTTATGTAACTGAAGATATGGTTGGTCACAAGCTAGGTGAGTTTGCACCAACAAGAACATACAGAGGTCACGCCGGTTCTAAGACATCTAAGAAATAAGGCGGAAGGAGATAATAAAAATGGCAGAATCTAGGGCTTATTTAAAGTATGTCCGTATTTCACCAAGAAAGGTTCAGATTGTTCTTGATTTAATCAGAAACAAGCCTGCTGACCTGGCTATGGCTATTCTAAAGCACACTCCTAAGGCCGCTTGCGAGCCGCTGGAAAAGCTGCTTAAGTCAGCTATGGCAAATGCTGAGACAAATCACAATATGGACGTATCAAAACTATATATAGCAGAATGCTCAGTAAGTCAGGGTCCGACCCTAAAACGTATTCGTCCAAGAGCACAGGGTCGTGCATACAGAATCAACAAAAAGACTTCTCACATTACCCTTGTGCTTAAAGAAGCTGAATAACGACAGGAGGTATAGTAATGGGCCAGAAAGTTAATCCACACGGTATGCGTGTAGGCGTTATTAAAGATTGGGATTCACGCTGGTTTGCAGGCAAAAGCAACTTTGGTGATCAGCTTGTAGAGGATTATAATCTTCGTAAAACACTAAAGAAGCAGCTATATGCAGCAGGCGTTCCTAAGATTGAAATTGAGCGTGACGCATCTAAAGTAAGAATTCACATTCATTGTGCAAAGCCGGGCTTAGTAATTGGTAAGCAGGGCAGCGAAATAGAGAAGCTTCGCAAGCAGTGCGAGGCTATGCTGGGTAAACCGGTAAACATTAATGTTGTAGAGGTTAAATCACCTGATCTTAACGCACAGCTTGTTGCTGAGAACATTGCAGCACAGCTTGAAAACAGAATTTCATTCCGTCGTGCTATGAAGCAGTCAATCGGCAGAGCCATGAAGTTTGGTGCTAAGGGTATTAAAATTATGTGTTCAGGTCGTTTGGGCGGTGCAGAAATTGCTCGTTCAGAGACATATCACGAGGGTACAATTCCTCTACAGACACTAAGAGCAGATATTGACTACGGTTTTGCAGAGGCTGCAACAACATATGGTCGTATCGGCGTTAAAGTATGGCTTTACAGAGGCGAAGTTCTTAACGTGAATACAAACGAGAACAATAACAACAACCGTCGCAGCAGAAAGCCACGCAGGGAAGGAGGCAGTAAATAATGCTGTTACCAAAGCGTGTTAAATACAGAAGAGTTCACAGAGGTCGTATGACAGGTAAGGCTTACCGTGGCAACAAGGTTACTTACGGTGATTTTGGTTTGCAGGCATTAGAGCCTTCTTGGATTACATCTAACCAAATTGAGGCTGCCCGTGTAGCTATGACAAGATATTGTAAGAGATTTGGTAAGGTTTGGATTAAAATTTTCCCGGATAAGCCGGTAACAAAAAAGCCTGCTGAAACCCGAATGGGTAAAGGTAAGGGCGCACCTGAATTTTGGGTAGCTGTTGTTAAGCCGGGTAGAGTAATGTTTGAGTTGGGCGGCGTACCTGAAGAAACAGCAAGAGAGGCTATGCGCCTTGCTGCTAATAAGCTTCCAATTAAGTGTAAATTTATTAAGAAAGAAACGGAGGGTGAGCAATAATGAAGGCTTCAGAGCTAAGAGAATTAAGTATAGAAGAGCTTCAGGAGAAGCTCAAAAGCCTAAAAGAGGAACTATTTAACCTTCGTTTTCAGTTGGCTATAAATCAGCTAGACAACCCAATGCGTATAAGTGCTGTTAAAAAAGACATCGCAAGAGTACAAACTGTACTTACACAGATGGAAAAGAACAGCGCTAATGCATAAGTAGAAGGAGGTTTGAGCCATGAGTGAAAGAAACTTAAGAAAAACCAATGTTGGTAAAGTTGTAAGCGACAAAATGGACAAAACAATAGTTGTTGCTATTGAAGACAGCGTAAAGCATCCTCTATACGGCAAAATTGTAAAGAGAACTGTTAAGCTGAAGGTTCATGACGAGAACAACGAGTGCGGCATTGGTGATAGAGTAAGAATTATGCAAACTCGTCCTCTTTCTAAGGATAAAAGATGGAGACTAGTCGAGATTATTGAGAAGGCTAAATAATTTGGCCTATATTATAAAGGAGGAATTACTGTGATTCAACAGCAGACCTACCTAAAGGTTGCCGATAACACTGGAGCAAAAGAGTTAATGTGCATCCGAGTTCTCGGCGGTACCAGAAGGAGATACGCAAACATCGGTGACGTTGTAGTTGCTTCTGTTAAAAAAGCAGCACCTGGCGGCGTTGTAAAAAAAGGCGATGTAGTTAAAGCAGTTATCGTACGTTCTGCAAAGGGCGTACGTCGTGAAGATGGCACATATATTCGTTTCGACGAAAATGCTGCTGTTATTATTAAGGAAGACAAGAATCCAAAGGGCACACGTATCTTTGGACCTGTAGCAAGAGAACTTCGTGATAAAGATTATATGAAGATCTTAAGCCTTGCTCCTGAAGTTCTTTAATGGAGGTGCTCACTTATGATAAAAAAGGTTCATGTAAAAACAGGTGACACTGTTGTAGTTCTAAGCGGTAAGAACAAGGGTAAAAAAGGCAAGGTTATGGCTGTTAGCCCAAAAGAAGGCAAGGTTATTGTTGAAAACGTTAACATGGTTTCTAAGCATGTTAAGCCTAGAAAAATGGGTGAAGCAGGCGGCATTGTAAAGGCCGAAGGCGCTATGTATGCGTCTAAGGTTCAAATTGTTTGCCCTCGTTGTAAAAAGCCTACTCGTATTGGTCACAAGCTGAACGAAGATGGCACAAAGAACCGTATTTGCAGAAAATGCGGCGAGATTTTGTAAGGAGGATATAAGAAATGGCAAGACTAAAAGACTTTTACAAAAGCGATGTTGCACCAGCACTTATGAACAAGTTCTCCTACAAAAGTGTAATGGAGATTCCAAAGCTGGATAAAATTGTTGTAAATGTAGGTGCCGGCGAGGCTAGAGAAAACTCAAAGGTTATCGACGCTATTTTAAGAGATCTTGGTGCAATTACAGGTCAAAAGCCTCATGTTTGTAAAGCTAAAAAGTCAGTAGCTAACTTTAAGCTTCGTGAGGGTATGCCAATTGGTGCTAAGGTTACACTTAGAGGCGAAAGAATGTATGAATTTCTGGACAGATTGTTCAATGTAGCTCTGCCAAGAGTTCGTGACTTCAGAGGCATTAATGCTAATGGTTTTGACGGTCGCGGTAACTACAATATGGGCATTAAGGAACAGCTTATCTTCCCGGAAATTGAGTATGATAAAATTGACAAGGTTAGGGGTATGGACATTTGTTTTGTTACTACCGCTAAGACAGATGAAGAGGCTCGTGAGTTGCTAACACTTATGGGTGCTCCGTTTGCGAAATAAGGAGGGATTGTCGTGGCTAAAACAGCAATGAAAGTTAAGCAGCAGAGAACTCAAAAGTTTTCTACAAGAGAATATAACAGATGCAAAATCTGCGGCAGACCACACGCTTATCTTCGTAAATACGGAGTATGTCGTATTTGCTTTAGAGAATTAGCTTATAAGGGCGAAATTCCTGGCGTTAAAAAGGCAAGCTGGTAATAAACGAAGGAGGTTAATGTTATGCAGATTACTGATCCAATAGCAGACTTACTTACAAGAATTCGTAATGCAAGTTCTGCGAAGCATGATTCTGTAGAGATTCCTGCTTCAAATATGAAGAAGGCTATATGCCAAATTTTGTTAGATGAAGGCTACATTAAAGATTTTACTGTAGTTGAAGATGGCAAGCAGGGTGTTATTACTGTTACCCTTAAGTATCTTGAGGGTAAGAAGCCTGTTATTACAGGTCTTCGCAGAGTATCTAAGCCTGGTTTGCGTAGATATAGCAATGTAGAGGATATGCCAAAGGTTATTAAGGGCCTGGGTGTAGCTATCGTATCAACTTCTAAGGGTGTTATGACAGACCGTCAGGCGCGCAAAGAAAACGTAGGTGGCGAAGTCCTTGCATTCGTATGGTAAGGAGGTGCGAGAATGGCTGAGACAGAAATCAAATTATCTCGAATTGGAAGAAAACCTGTAAATATTCCCGCTGGTGTCGATGTTAAGTTCGACAACGGTGTATTGACTGTTAAAGGACCGAAAGGCACATTGACACAAAAGATTCATCCTAATATGATTGTTGAAATCAGTGACGGTGTTATTGTTATTAAGGTTCCTGACGATAAGTCACCAAAGGCTATTAAGCAAAATAGAGCTCTTCACGGTCTTACTCGTTCACTTGTTGCTAATATGGTTACAGGTGTAACAGAGGGTTACCAGAAGAAGCTTGAAGTAAAAGGTGTTGGTTACCGTGTGCAGAAGAAGGGCAAGGAGCTTGTAATGAACCTTGGTTATTCACACCAGGTAATTGTTAGTGAAACAGACGATATTAAAATCGATGCACCTGATGCTAATACAATCATTATCTCAGGCCCAGACAAGCAAAAGGTTGGTCAGTTTGCTGCCGAGGTAAGAGAAAAGCGTCCACCGGAGCCATATAAGGGCAAGGGTATTAAGTACGCTGACGAAGTTATTCGTCGTAAAGAAGGTAAAGCCGGTAAGGGCGGCAAGAAGTAATTAAGGAGTGAAACATTATGGTATCAAAGGCAGATAAAAATAAAGCCCGTTTAAAGCGTCATACAAGAGTACGCAGTAAGATCAGCGGTACAGCAGAATGCCCAAGACTAAACGTGTTCCGCTCAAACACAAACATTTATGCTCAGATTATTGACGATGTTAACAGTGTTACTTTGGTTGCTGCTTCTTCTCTTGAGTTAGAAGGCAACGGCGGAAACAAAGAGGCAGCATTTAAGGTTGGCGAGGCTATTGCCAAAAAGGCTGCTGACAAAGGCATCACCGAGGTTGTTTTTGATCGCGGTGGATACATCTATCACGGCCGTGTCAAGGAATTGGCCGAAGGCGCTCGTCAGGGCGGCCTCAAGTTCTAATAAGGGAGGAATTAACTTTGGCTATTATTGACGCATCAACTTTAGATTTGCAAGAACGCGTTGTTACTATCAATCGTGTATCAAAAACAGTTAAGGGCGGTCGTATCTTTAAGTTTGCTGCTCTTGTAGTAGTAGGTGACGGCAACGGTACTGTAGGCTTTGGTATTGGTAAAGCCGGCGAAGTTCCGGATGCTATCCGTAAAGGCATTGAAGATGCCAAGAAGAACCTTATTAAGGTTTCATTAAAGGATACAACAATCCCTCACGAGGTTATCGGTGAATTTGGTGCAGGCAGAGTATTAATGAAGCCTGCTGCTGCCGGTACTGGTGTTATTGCCGGTGGTCCTGTTCGTGCAGTTATTGAGGCTGTAGGTATTAAGGACATTAGAACAAAGGCTTTAAGATCAAACAATCCTTGTAACGTAGTAAGAGCTACACTGGCAGGTTTGGCTTCTCTGCGTTCAGCTGAGGAAATTGCTGCTATTCGCGGCAAATCAGTTAAAGAGATTTTATAATAGGAGGGCAGCAAGATGGCAAATGTAAATATTAAGCTTGTAAGAAGTCTTATAGGCTGTAAAAAGGACCAAATTGCAACAGCCCAGGCACTTGGTCTGAAGAAAATTGGCGATGTAACAACTCAGCCTGATAATCCTCAGACAAAAGGTAAGGTTGCTAAAATAGCTCACCTTATCGAGGTAAGTGAAGCGTAAGCAAGGAGGTGCTAAGAAATGAAGTTGCACGAACTTTCACCTGTAGAAGGTTCTAGAAAAGCCGTAAAGCGTATTGGTCGTGGTCACGGTTCGGGACAAGGTAAAACAGCAGGTAAGGGACACAAAGGTCAGAAGGCAAGATCTGGCGGTGGTGTAAGACCTGGCTTTGAAGGCGGTCAAATGCCAATGCAAAGAAGATTGCCAAAAAGAGGCTTTAATAACATTTTTGCTAAAACAATTGTAGCAGTTAATGTGGGCAGCCTAAACAAGTTTGAAGACGGTGCAGTGGTTGATACACAAGCACTTATTAATGCAGGACTTGTTAAGAATTCTTTTGACGGAATTAAGATTTTAGGCAATGGTAATCTAACTAAGAAATTAGAAGTAAAGGTTACTGCTTATTCCGCTTCTGCAAAGGAGAAGATTGAAGCTGCAGGCGGAAAGGCAGAGGTGGTTTAATGTTTAAAACCATTCGTAATGCTTGGCAAATTCCTGATCTTCGTAAAAAACTTTTATTCACATTATTGATTATTATCGTATTCAGAATTGGTTCAGTTATTCCTGTTCCATTTCTGGATATGACAGCGCTTAGTCAGGCAATGGGTGATTTAACCAGCAACGGTTCAATGTTTGCTTATTTAGACACAATGTCTGGCGGTGCTTTCTCAAACGCTACATTGTTCGCAATGGGTGTTACTCCATACATCAACAGTTCTATTATCATTCAGTTGTTAACAGTTGCTATTCCTCCTCTTGAGCGTTTGGCTAAAGAGGGCGAAGAAGGACGAAAAAAGCTGGCAACTATTACAAGATATGTAACAGTTATTTTGGGCTTGATTCAGGGCTTTGCTTACTTTATATTCTTGAAGCAGAGCAATGTTCTTGACTACACACAGGGCTTTGATTTCTTCTATGCGGCAGTTGTAATTGTACTTGTGTTTACAGCAGGTACAGCTTTAATGATGTGGCTTGGAGAACAAATTAACCAATTTGGTATTGGTAATGGTATTTCAATCCTCTTGTTTGCAGGTATTGTTGCCAGATTCCCACTAATTGTTTCAGAGCTTGCAGGCTTCTGGAATACAGCTATGGCAGGCAGTACTCAGTACTTTGTACTTGTTCCGCTGTTTGTTGTTATATTTCTTGCAGTTATTTGGGTTATTACTTTTATGCAAGATGCAGAAAGAAGAATTCCAATTCAGTATGCAAAGAGAGTGGTAGGCAGAAAGATGTATGGCGGTCAGAGCAGTCACCTTCCAATAAAACTTGGTTTAGGTGGTGTTCTTCCAATTATCTTTGCTAGTTCTATTCTTTCTATTCCAGCTACAATAAAGTTAATTTGGCCTGGTATTTCAGGTTTTTGGAATGACGTTATTGAGCTGTTTAGTCAGAAAAGCTGGCTGTATGCAGTACTATATTTTATTTTGATTATACTGTTTGCTTATTTCTATACATCAATTCAGTATAATCCTGTAGAAATGTCCAATAATCTTCGTCAGAACAATGGTACAATTCCTGGTATTCGTCCGGGTAAGCCAACAACTGACTTTATTGCAAAGATTTTGTCAAGAATAACACTTATTGGTGCTTTATTCTTAGCAGTAATTGCATTGGTTCCAATAATTTATGGTAATTTAACTGGTATGTCAAGTATGTCACTGGGTGGTACTTCAATTATCATCGTTGTTGGTGTATGCTTAGATACAGTTAAGCAAATGGAGTCACAGATGATGATGCGTCATTATAAAGGCTTCCTTGACTAATGTATTGGAGGAGAAGATTATGAATATAATTTTATTAGGTGCTCCTGGTGCAGGAAAAGGCACACAGGCAGAGAAAATTTGTGAATATCTTAATATTCCTACTATTTCAACGGGTAATATTATCCGTGCAGCGCTGAAGAGCGGTACAGAGATGGGACTCAAGGCTAAATCCTTTATGGATGCCGGTAAGCTTGTTCCTGATGATGTTGTAATAGGCATTATTAAAGAAAGACTTACTGAAAATGACTGTCAAAACGGTTTTATTCTTGACGGTTTTCCAAGAACCATCCCTCAGGCCGAGGCTCTGGATGCAATGGGTGTTCAAATTGATAAGGTAATTGATATTGAAGTACCTGACGAAAACATCGTAAAGAGAATGTCCGGACGCCGTGTTTGTGAAAAGTGTGGTGCAAGCTATCATCTTGAGTATAAAAAACCAAGTAAAGAAGGCGTGTGCAACCTTTGTACAGGTGCCCTTGTTCAGCGTAAGGATGATCATCCAGATACAGTTCTTTCTCGTCTTAAAGTTTATCATGAGGAAACAGAACCTCTAAAGGATTACTACGAAAAGCAAGGTAAGCTTGCTATTGTAGAAGGTCAAGAAGAGATTGCAGATACGACAGCACTAGTTCTTAAGGAGTTAGAGGTTTAATATAATGGTAGTACTTAAGACAAAACGCGAATTAGATTTAATGCGTGAAGCTTGCAGAATTTCTGCAAATGCACTTAAGGAAGCGGGTAAAGCAGTTCAGCCCGGAGTGTCAACTAAAGAAATAGATGACATAGTTCGTAAATATATCCAGGAACAAGGTGCTACACCTTCGTTCCTGGGATACGGCGGATTTCCTGCAAGTGCCTGTATATCAGTAAATGATGTGGTTATCCATGGCATACCAAGTAAAAAACAGATTTTAAAAAGCGGCGATATTGTTAGTGTTGACGTTGGTGCATTTATCGAAGGCTTCCACGGTGACAATGCTTACACATTTGCTTGCGGTGATATTTCTAATGAGGCTCAGGCTTTGCTTGATGCAACCAAAGAAAGCCTTTATGAAGGTATTAAAGCTGCGGTTGCAGGTAACAGAGTGGGAGATATTGGAAATGCTGTTCAAAGGTATGTCGAAGCTCGCAACTACTCGGTGGTACGAGATTTTGTCGGCCATGGCGTAGGTGCGAAATTACATGAAGATCCTAGTGTACCCAACTATGGTACTCCGGGAAGAGGTGTACGTCTTCTGCCGGGTATGACCATTGCAATTGAGCCAATGATTACAGCCGGTAAGTATGCGGTAAAAGTGCTGGACGATGACTGGACTACCGTTACGGTTGACGGAAGTTTGGCAGCTCACTTTGAGCATACAATTGCAATTACACCAAACGGTCCTGTTGTTATGACAATTCCTGACTAAGGGGTGTTATTATGAAGGCGGGGCAAATCGTTAGGTCTATTGCAGGAAGAGATAAAAACACTTTCTTTGTTATCACTTGTGTTCAGGGCAGTTATGCCGTAATATGTGACGGTAAACACAGACCTGTTGAAAAACAAAAGCGAAAGAAGTTAATTCATTTAAGCAAAACTAACTATACTGTTAATCTTGATGAAATAAAAACAAACAAAGAATTTAAAAGAGTTTTACACCGATTTAATTATGAGTAACTTCCATAAGGAGGAGTAAGAATATGTCTAAGCAAGATGTAATCGAAATTGAGGGTACAGTAACTGAGGCACTGCCTAATGCTCAGTTTAAGGTAGAACTACCTAATGGTCATATAATATTGGCTCACATTTCAGGTAAGTTAAGAATGAATTTTATCAGAATTTTACCTGGTGATAAGGTAACTGTTGAAATGTCACCTTATGATTTAACACGTGGGCGAATTACATGGCGTAGTAAATAATTAATTAAGACTTTTGTTATATAGAAAGGAATGATTACACAATGAAAGTCAGACCTTCAGTAAAGAAAATTTGTGATAAGTGCAAAGTTATTAAGCGTAAGGGTAAGGTAATGGTAATTTGCGAAAACCCTAAGCACAAACAGCGTCAGGGTTAATTTAACCGTTGACAATTCAGGAAAATTATAGTAAAATAAAAATATTGACTAATTATAATGGAGGTGCAACATATGGCTCGTATAGCAGGTGTAGACTTACCAAGAGATAAAAGAGTTGAAATTGGTTTAACATATATCTTTGGTATTGGACGTAAAACTGCAAGTGACATTATTGCTGCAACAGGTATTAATCCTGATACTCGTGTCAGAGATTTGACAGAGGATGAGGTTTCTAAATTAAGAGAATATATTGACCATAACTGCATTGTTGAAGGTGATTTAAGACGCGACGTTGCTTTTGATATTAAGAGATTAATTGAAATTGGCTGTTATCGTGGTGTTCGTCACCGTAAAGGCTTGCCTGTAAGAGGCCAGCGTTCAAAGACTAACGCTCGTACTCGTAAAGGTCCAAGAAAAACAATGGCTAACAAGAAGAAGTAAGGAGGGGAATAACCTATGGCAGCACCTAAGGGTAAGAAGACTGCAGTGCGCAGACGTCGTGAACGTAAGAACATTGAGCGTGGTGCAGCACACATTCAGTCAACATTTAATAATACAATCGTAACAATTACTGATATTCAGGGCAATGCTATTTCATGGGCAAGTGCCGGCGAATTAGGCTTCAGAGGTTCAAGAAAATCTACTCCTTTTGCGGCTCAGTCAGCAGCAGAAACAGCAGCTAAGGCAGCTATGGAGCATGGTATGAAGACAGTTGAAGTATATGTAAAGGGACCTGGTGCAGGCAGAGAAGCTGCAATCAGAGCTTTACAGTCAGCAGGTCTTGAAGTAAACATGATTAAAGATGTTACTCCAATTCCTCATAACGGATGTCGTCCTCCAAAGAGAAGACGTGTATAACAGAATAAGGAGGAAATACTTATGGCAAAGAATATGCAGCCAATCGCTAAGCGTTGCAGAACACTTGGCATAGAGCCTTCAGTTATGGGTTACAACAAGAAAACTTCTAACAGAAACCCTAACGGCAACGCAAGAAGAAAAAAAAGTGAATATAGCCAACAGCTTACAGAAAAGCAAAAGGTTAAATTTGTATATGGTATTATGGAGAAGCAGTTCCGTCATTATTATGACCAAGCTGCTAAAGCAGAGGGCAAAACAGGTACAGTTTTGTTAACAACTATTGAGCGTCGTCTTGACAATGTTGTTTTCAGACTGGGACTTGCTTCTACAAGAAGAGAGGCAAGACAGCTTGTTAACCATGCTCACTTTACAGTTAACGGTAAAAAGGTTAATATTCCATCTTACCTTACAAAGGTTGGAGATGTAATTAAGGTAAGTGATAAGAGCCGCTCAACAAATAGGTTTAAGGCTATTGCTGAAGGCGAAACAAAGTCAATTGCTGCTCCAAAGTGGTTAGAGAAGGATGCTGATTTACTAGGCGGTAAAGTTATTGCTGCTCCTGAAAGAGAAGACATTGACTTCCCAGTTGAAGAGCATCTTATCGTTGAGTTGTACTCCAAGTAATCCTGAACCGGAAATATTTATATATTTTGTAGGTTTACACCCATACGCAGTTTTATGCTGTGAATGTATATAGGAGGTTCACTGATGATAGAAATTGAAAAGCCAAGAATAGATGTTGAAAATTTATCCGAGGACGGTTCCTACGGAAGATTTGTTGTTGAGCCCCTTGAAAGAGGCTTTGGCAACACACTTGGTAACAGCCTTAGAAGAGTTCTTCTTTCTTCACTAGAGGGTGTAGCTGTTAAAGCAATTAAAATTAACGGCGTATTGCACGAGTTTTCTACAATTCCAGGTGTAAAAGAGGATGTAACACAAATTGTTCTTAATATGAAGGGTTTGGTTGCTAAACTGCACTGCAACGGTGAAAAGACAGTTGAAATTAATGCCGAAGGTCCTTGCGAGGTTACTGCGGCTTCTATTTCAGCAGATAGTGAAGTAGAAATTCTTAATCCTGAAATGCACATTGCTACGCTTGATGACGATGCAAAGCTATATATGGAGATTACTCTTGATAAGGGCAGAGGTTATGTTCCGGGAGAGCGTAATAAGGCTCTTATGAGCAACAATGTAATAGGTATGTTGCCTATTGACTCAATTTATACACCTGTATTAAAGGTAAACTACACAGTTGAGAACACTCGTGTTGGTCAGATTACTGACTACGATAAGCTATCATTAGATGTTTGGACAAACGGTGTTATTACTGCTCAAGAGGCAGTTTCACTTGCAGCGAAGGTTCTTACTGAACACCTTAACTTGTTTGTTGACCTTTCTGATAAGGGTTCAACAACTGAAATTATGGTAGAAAAAGACGACAAGGGTAAGGAAAAGGTTCTTGAAATGACTATTGAAGAGCTTGATCTTTCTGTTCGTTCGTTCAATTGCCTAAAGCGTGCAGGTATTAACACAGTTGAGGATCTTATTAACAGATCTCAGGACGATATGATGAAAGTCCGTAACCTAGGACGTAAATCTTTAGAAGAAGTTATTGACAAGTTAGAGTCTTTAGGCTTCTCTCTACAGAATGAAGAAGAATAATTATTAACTCACTATAAAATTAATTGTAAAGGAGTGAATTACGATGCCAGGTACAAGAAAGTTGGGAAGAGCTACTTCTCATAGAATAGCAATGCTAAGAGGCATGGTTACTTTCCTTTTTGAGAACGGAAAAATTGAAACTACATTAACTCGTGCTAAAGAAGTAAGATCAATGGCAGAGAAAATGATTACAATAGCTAAGGTTGACAGCCTGCACAATAAACGTATGGTTATGTCTTTTGTAACTAAAGAAGATGTTGCAGTAAAGCTGTTTAAAGAAATTGCACCTAAGTATGCAGATAAAAACGGTGGTTATACTCGTATTACAAAGTTAGGACCTCGCCGTGGTGACGCAGCTGAGATGGCTATTATTGAGCTTCTATAATCTTTTGATGCAATTATTACAGGCGATGCTTATAGTGTCGCCTGTTTTTGTCTTTTTAATATAAAATTTATACTAATTTTAATATGAATACTCATTTTACATCCGTCCGTAGCAAAATGGATAATGCACCAGATTCCGATTCTGGCAATACGGGTTCGATTCCTGTCGGGCGGACCAATTTTGTTTTCGAGGTATTTGTATGAAAAAAATTAGTAAGATTAGTTTTTTTTATTTTCTTTTTTTCGCTGTTTATTTAGCTATAAATACGGTATTTGAATTTGTTGAGGTAACTCCTTTTGA
Organism: uncultured Clostridium sp.; assembly: GCA_902471875.1. Lineage (GTDB taxonomy): Bacteria > Bacillota > Clostridia > Oscillospirales > Acutalibacteraceae > CAG-964. Next base: position 27,913 of record CABRLN010000006.1, on the reverse strand, counting down.
TAGTTTAATATGTTCCGTGCTTAATTTATTATTAATAATTTTTCTTATTATCTATTTTATCCTAGTTAATAAGAAAAAGAGATGTATAAATATTTTCTTTTGTGACCTTGAACCAGAACGTTTTATGGAACAGGTTAAAAAGCTTGATTTCCTTTTTAGTGATTTTGAAAAGGATTATTATACAGCTATATATTATCGAGTTATTGAGCAAAATCATAAAGCACTTGAAGTTGTTAAGAAAATGGACACATACATTAATAAAGAAAATAAATATATGTATTACTTTTTGGCTAGTGATTATTGCAAGTGCTATATAGCTTTAAATAATAAAGAATTAGCCCAGTACTATTTGAATCTTGCTATGGGGTTAGTAGGTAGTATTAAGAGTAATAAAAAAAGAAATGGTTGTCAATTTAATGCAGACCTGCTGGAACGTACTTTTTATATTAATTTTGATGAAACTTACAGCGATTATTTTTATTTTGAGAGATTGTTAAACTCTGGATATTCTTATTATCGTCGAGGTCTTTATAACACATTAAATATTATTTTACTTCGCTATAATCTTGCTCTTATTTATAAACGTGTTGGAAATATCCAGCTTGCTAATGCTAATTTTCAATATGTAGTTAATAACGGTAAAAATTTGCCGATTGTGATTCGTGCCAAAAAACAGCTTGAAAATCTTATGGTCTAATGCTGTTCTACATTGTAATATTTTGATTTTCTAGACAAAGGAATGCAGATTTGAGTAATTTTCTTTTTTTATATATTAGGGATAGTGTTTTAACTTTTGGGTGCACTAGTTTGTTTTGTTATAATTACTTATTCTAACGTCCTAATTACACCAAAAATGTGCAATATGCGAATTATTGCCTAAGGTATTGACAAACTTTTGCAAAATATTTATAATTATCTTAAATTAAATAAGCTACCAACTTATCAAGAGTGACGGAGGGAACAGGCCCTGTGAAGTCCGGCAACCTGCTTATGTAAGGTGCCAAATCCTGCGGTTAAGCCGAGAGATGAGAATTGTATTAGCCTTTCGGTATTGTACCGAAAGGCTTTTTTAGTCCATATATCGAAACTTTTTAATGTTATATTTAGTATTACTTTTACTTAGTACAATAATTATTTACTATAAGTGAAGAAAAAAGAAAGGATTGGTTTAAATGGTTAAGCATTATTTTACTTCTGAATCAGTAACTGAAGGTCACCCTGACAAAGTTTGTGACCAGATTTCAGATGCTATATTAGATGCTGTTTTAGAACAAGACAAGAATTCTCGTGTTGCCTGTGAAACAACGGTTACTACAGGTATGGTTCATATTATGGGTGAAATTTCAACCAAGGCTAATGTTGATGTAACAGATATTGCAAGAAATGTAATAAAAGAAATTGGCTATAACAGTAGCGAATGCGGTTTTGACGGTAATAACTGTGCTGTTTTAACATCTCTTGACGCACAATCAGCCGATATTGCAATGGGTGTTAATGAAAGTTATGAGCTTAAAGACGGAGAAGAGGATGCCTATAACCAAATTGGTGCAGGTGACCAGGGTATGATGTTTGGCTATGCTTGTGATGAAACTCCTGAGCTTATGCCTGCTGCTATTTCGTATGCCCATAAGTTGGCAAAACAGCTTACGGCTGTGCGTAAAAACGGCACTCTGCCGTATCTTCGTCCTGACGGAAAAACTCAGGTAACAGTTGAATATAATGACGACCAAATTGTTAGAATTGATGCAATTGTTGTTTCAACACAGCATGATGACAATGTAACTCTTGAAAAAATTAGAGAAGATATTAAAGAAAAGGTAATTAATTATGTTGTTCCTGCTAATTTAATTGATGAAAATACAAAAATCTTCATTAATCCTACAGGCAGGTTTGTTATTGGAGGTCCTGTTGGTGACAGTGGATTAACAGGTAGAAAAATTATTGTAGATACATACGGCGGTTTTGCAAGGCACGGTGGTGGTGCTTTTAGCGGTAAAGACCCTACAAAGGTTGACCGCAGTGCTGCTTATGCCGCAAGATATGTTGCAAAAAATATTGTAGGTGCGGGTATCGCCAAAAAATGCGAGGTTCAGCTTGCCTATGCTATTGGCGTTGCTAAACCTGTTTCTGTTTTTGTTGACTCATTTGGTACTTCAAAATATACTAACGAACAGCTTGCAAATGCTGTTAATACTGTTTTTGATTTACGTCCTGCTGCTATTATCGAAAACTTAAACCTTCGTCATACCAAGTATAAACCAACAGCTGCATACGGCCATATGGGCAGAGAAGAGCTGAATGTAGCTTGGGAAAAGCTTGATAAGTTAAGTCAGCTAAAGCAAGCATTAGGTGAGTAATATGGATTGTGGTTTTACTACAATAAAAGGTCAGTTCAGGTTAAGAGCATGTGCAATTATTATAGAAGATGATTGTGTTTTAATGGCAAAAAATGCATCTGATGATTATTACTATTCTGTTGGAGGTGCCATAAAGCAGAACGAAACTACAAAAGCTGCTGTTGTGCGTGAGGTACTGGAGGAAACAGGAATAAATTATCAGGTTGACAGACTTGTGGCTGTACACGAAAACTTTTTTACAAATAGTGAGGGTTTACCATTCCATGAGGTTTCTTTTTATTTCTTAATGAAACCACAAGGGAAGCAAATGCCTACTGCAATAGGATACACTTCTTCCAATATAGAAGAACATGTTGAGTGGATACCTTTAAACGATTATAAAAACTATAATGCTTATCCAAAATTTTTTTGCGACTTGCTTTTAAATCTTCCTCAATATCCACAACACATTGTTGACGTTGAGTAAATTTTATATGTGTAAAATTTAATAATTATATGTTATAATAGCCGAGAAGACATAAGAATCTTGTCGGCTATTATATTTTAGGAGAAGCAATATGAAAAACGGAATAATTTTTGACCTTGATGGAACATTGTGGGATTCAGCCGCTGTTGTAGTTGAAGGCTTTAATGATGAAATAAAACAGCACAGTGACACTGACTATATTTTGACAGAGGAAGTTCTAAAATCGCAAATGGGTAAAACTGCACCTGAGATATCTAAGGTGTTTTTTCCAACTCTTTCTGAAGAAAGAGCGTTGCAGTTAATGTCACTGTGTGCCAAGAGGGAGCGTGTCTACCTTGCACAACGCGGAGGAAAGCTGTTTCCACAGTTGGAGGAAACTATTATAAAACTAAAGAAAATGGGTTTTAATCTGTATATAATAAGCAACTGCGAATGCGGATATATAGAAACCTTTCTTAAGGCACACAAAATGGAGAAATATTTTGACGATATTGAATGTCACGAGGGTACAGGCTTATCAAAGGGTGAAAATATAAAACTGGTTTTAAAACGAAATAACTTGGATAAAGCGGTTTATGTTGGTGATACACAAGGCGACTGTAATGCAACTCGCTTTGCAGGTATTCCTTTTGTATATGCTAAATACGGCTTTGGTAATGCAGAGTGTCCTGACTATACAATTAATACTTTTAGTGAAATTATTGACATTGTCAGGCAGATATTTAATTAATATGTTTTTGTGTTATACTAATGATGTAGCTGGAAAAAAAGAGGTGAGGCAGATGAAAAGGTTATTGGTATTAATAATGGGATTTCTAATTACAATGTGCATTTTTCCGCTTACAGCTTGTAATAATCAAGCAGAAGATGTGTTGACAACTGCCTCAATTTATTTTCCAGATGGAACTGTGAAAGAATATAAAACGCCTAGCGATATTAACCCTTTTTATGAATTGCAGGTTAGCTTTTATGGCGAACCGAATAAGGGCTTTGTTGAAATAAATACATTAAACTGTCCTGAAATTGTTAAGGACAACTTCACTTTTGTTTGTGAAAACAACGGTAACCTTAAAAACGGAGGTAAAGCTAAAATAAAGGTAGAATATGATGAACCTCTTTTCACAAGGGCAGGATACAATATAACCTGTACAGAGAGGGAATATACCGTTACAGGTGTAGAATTTTATCCGAGCAGTATTGAAGAATATAATAAAGACAAGCTAAACAAAGCAATTCGCCGTGCTGCTGATACATATATTAATGACAATATTGAAAATATTGATATGGAATTTGAAAGTAAACATGACAGGAATGGCTGGAGCAAAAGCGGAAGCTGTGATTATTCTTATAATTATTGTGATATAACAATGATTTATAATGTGAATAAAAATGATTCTTCTCAAAATATGTATTTTATAATTTATGAATTATCTAATTACATTGAATGTAAACAAAGTATGGATTATACCGTAAAAGACCCTATGCTTGCAGGAGAAGATGATACCGGGTGGGCGTATGTAGTAGTTGGTGCGTCAGGCGTGACTGCAAAAAGTGATAAGGAATTTAGCAATAATGTAGAATATGAAACCATTAAGTCTAACATAAAAACATTTACTACTTTAGAACAGGCAGAGCAATATTGTGCATATGGCGGTGAATATAAAACTTTTGTAGAGGATTTTGTCTAATACAAAACACTAATTAAGCAGTGGATTGCTTTTAGTCTTTTTTTGTGCTATATTTACGTCCTAGCCTTTATTCAGTATAGTATTTGACTAACGTAAAATCCTCTCTAAAATTTTAGACAAATATAAAAGAAAATCCCACATTATATGTGCTGTTTAAGCATACATAATGTGGGGTTACATTTTTAAATCTTTTTATTATTCATTCGTAGCATCGTCGGTTACATTGTCAATTTGTATATCTGTCAACTTATAAAGATATTTATAAGTTTCACAAAATTCATCTGCTACTTCACTGCTTATGTTACAATAGAAATACGATTTATTATCACTTACAAGTAACTTTTGATTGTTTTGTTCGCCAACAAGAACAAAATCATAAATCAAAGTGTCACCATTATATGCAAAAACCTCTGTAAATCCTTCGTATTCATGTTTGTCAGAAAATATCGGGGCTTCTGTATCGTTATTTGGTGTTAACTTTTTTAATGTATTACAAAGGTGTTCTATGATATCTTTATCTTCTGTAGAAATTTCTTCATCAAGAACATATGCCGTTACCTTGGTTATGTTATTAAGATTAAGCTCTTCTATAGAGCTGATTTTTTTGTATGAGAGTGTAGGTTCTTCGTTTTCTTCCATTATTGAAGTGCTGCCTTGGGTACTGCTTTGACTGTTGTTTTCTGTTGCAGATGTATTACTTTGGCTTTTGTTTGAACATGCACAAATCGCTATAGAAATAGTTAACATTAAACAAAAAGATAAAATTTTCTTCATTTTAAAATTCTCCTCTCATTACTATAGGTTAAAAAATATTACTATAATTACTATATAATATTTGTAGTCATCTTAATTATATGCGGTTTATTGTATTTGTCAATGTGCTAATTGAAATAATATTATTTTACATAATTTACCATTAAATAATATAATTAACTATAAAATTAATAAAACAAGGAAATTATTGTAAAAAACAATTACCTTGTTTTATTAAGAGATATTATATATCGACTGTTTCGTCTAAAGCATTTGCAATGTTAGCCAGCTGCTGCATTGTAAGCTGCTCTGCACGAAGGTTAAACATTACATTTGCTTTTGCAAGAGCGGCTGAAATATCTGTTTTTGAAAGAGAAAGCCCGCTTGAAAGAGAATTTGCCAGAGTTTTTCTTCGTTGTCCAAAGGCAGATTTAACTACCTTAAAAAACAACTTTTCATTTTTAACTTTAACACAAGGCTCATTAAGAATATCAAGTCTTATTACAGCTGAGTCAACCTTTGGTGCAGGCATAAAACTGCCTGCAGAAACACCAAAAAGCATTTGTGGTGTTGCATAGTAGTTTACTGCAACAGTAACAGCACCGCTTTGTCTTGTGCCTACTTGGGCACATATTCGTTGTGCTGCCTCTTTTTGTACCATTACGGTTAAAGCCTTTATTGGAAGCTTGTCCTCAAGCAGTTTCATTATAACCGGCGATGTAATATAGTAAGGAAGGTTGGCACACACAACAACCTCCATATTGCTAAATTCATTTTCAATAAGTTTTTTTAGATCTATTTTTAAAATATCATCATTGATAATTTTTACATTGTTATATTCAGAAAGAGTTTCTTCCAGTACAGGCAAAAGCCGTTTATCAAGTTCAACTGCAACCACTTTGTCAGCACGCATAGCAAGCTGGCAGGTTAGCACTCCAATGCCCGGTCCAACCTCAATGACACCTACACCTTTTTCAGCACCGCCATATTCTGCCATTCGTGGACATACACTTGGGTTTATAAGAAAATTTTGCCCTAAAGATTTTGAAAATGTAAAGCCGTGCTTATTTAATATTTCTTTAATTGTTCCAATATTTGAGAGTTCCATGTTATACCGTTATTTAACCTTTCTTAAACCCTTTGGATATTTGTTTTTTAATTGACCGTTTGAGCATTTGCCAAAGCCCAGTGTAATACCGTTTACACATACCGCGGTGTAGCCTTTTATACTGTGGTTTACGCTTATTTCTTCACCCAGTAAATATGAATTAACCTGAGGTGAGTTTATGTCTAAATCTACCATATTGTTAAATGTATTAGCTTGTGAGGCTGTAAAAAGATTGTGGGACGGTTCAATTCGGTTTTTCTTAATTTCACCAAACAGAATACCGCTTCTTATAACGCCAAGCCCTGTAAGTGCAGGAGTGCTTTGCGGTTGTATTATAATTTTGTCGTTAACAATGGTAAAGTGCGGTACATTATTGTCTTTAAAAATTTCGTTGTATAGCTGCTGTGCTTGTTTGATTATAGTTGCTGAGTTTTTATCAATTTTATTAGAACGGTCTGATTCCTGCGGTGTATAGCCTGTTGCTTCACTTTGTTTTATCAGCTTGGCTACAAAGTGACCTTCACCACCGTCCATTGGGTAAATTCTACGCACTTGGGGCATATCAATTCCGCTTCTGCCAAAGTTTACATTACAGTTCTCTAATTTAAAGTCACGGTTATTTTTTAAGAAAGCTTTAACCGTGCCCTCATTTTCATAGGGGGAGAATGTACAGGTACTATATACCAGTGTACCACCTTCTTTAAGACACAACTTCGCACTGTTCAATATTTGCAGTTGTCTTTCCATACAGGCTTTTGTGTGCTCCACTGACCATTCGCTTATAGCTTGAGGGTCTTTTCGGAACATACCCTCACCTGAGCAGGGCGCATCTACAATAACCTTGTCAAAATACCCCTGTAGCTGTGGACAAAGTGTTTCAGGTGACATAGATGACACTACAGCGTTTTTTATTCCCATACGCTCAATGTTTGAGAGTAAAATTGTTGCACGTTTTTTTACTATTTCGTTACTCCATATAAGACCAGAACCGTTTAGCAAAGCAGCAATTTGTGTTGATTTTCCTCCCGGTGCGGCACACAAATCTAAAACTTTGTCGCCTTGTTTAATATCAAGTGCTGTTACCGCACTTGACGCAGAGGGTTCTTGTAAATAAAATGCACCGCAATGGTGTAAAGGATGGTTGCCAAGCTTAATATTGCCGTTAATATAAAAGCTTAACGGAGAAAAGGGCGAGGATGTAAGGCTTATGTCCAACAGTCTTTTCAGCTTTTCGGTACTGCATTTTAGTGTGTTTACACGCAAGCCTTTTAAAGGCTTTTTTTTGTATTCTGTCAAAAATTGAAAATATTCATCTTTTAGAATTTTTTTCATTATATGTAAAAATTTGTCGGGAAGTTGATTTTCCATTTTTTAAAAATATTCCTTTCAAATAAATATGTATATAAATTAAGCTTTTGCTAATAATAATTTTCGTAAAGGAGGTGTCTTTTATGAATAACAGATTTAACAACCAGAATAACAACCAGAACAACAACCAGAACAACAACCAAAATAACAATCAGAATAATAATCAGAATAACAGAAACAACCAGAACAATAATCAAAACAATAACCAAAATAACAATCAGAATAACAGAAACAACCAGAATAAAAATAAGAACAATAACTTCTGATAATCTGATTACTATTTTTTATTGTAAAAGGTGGGTATCGGTGATTTTGCCGATACCCACCTTACATAATTTTATAAGTGATTATTAAATTGAATTAGTCAATACCCCAATTCTTTATCAACAATAATGACTTTTATCCTGTTTTTATGTCTTTGATATCCGCTTAAAACATAGTTGCAGCAAATTCGTGTACTGCTTGTACATCCGTCGCAAATTTCTGCATTTTCACCCTTTTGGTCAAGTGAAAGACAGTTACCTTTTTTTGAACAATATGTGGTTAAACCTAAACGAACAGTATTTTTAGGTGCAGCTGTTGTTTTAACACGCTGTACAGCCTCGTCTATTGTTTTAACAATCTTATTTTTGCCAACAATAAGAATAACACTTTTAGGACCATACAAAATGGCAGACACTCTATTCGAATTGCCGTCAACATTGTAAATATATCCGCTTTCTGTTATGGCATTAGCACTGGCAAAGTAGACATCTGCACTATAAGTTTGGCGGTAAACCTGTTCAATTTCATCTTTATTAATGCCATCTTTTGCTCTGTCTAAATATGTATAATTACCTGATTTTAGCAAATTAAGAACACCTGTTTCAACTAAAGTAACAGAACCACCGCTGCTGACAACATCGCCTTTATTAATCAGCTTTTTTACAGTATTTATAACTTCTTGCTCGTCAGCGCAAAAATAAGCGTCCATATTGTTCTTTTTTAAGTTTTCAATAGTTGTATTAATAGTGGAATTCATAAATATCACCTTTATTTTTTATTTAATGTATATTATACTATAAATATATGGAATTTAAAAGGGCAAAATAAGTAAAAAATTATGCCTTAAATATTGAAAGTAAAGGCATTTAATGGTATAATCTTTAAATGTATAAATATGCTGTTTGAAAGGAATAGTGAAAATGACCAACTCAAATATATATCGTACGCATTTGTGCGGCGAGCTAAGAGAATCACATATAGGAAGCAAGGTTAGAGTTGCGGGCTGGGTTGAGAATATTCGTGACCATGGCGGTGTAATGTTTTTAGATATTCGTGACCAGTACGGCGTTGTTCAGGTAGTGGTTCATGATGAAAATATGCTTAAAGATGTTAATAAAGAATGTACCATAACCGTAAGCGGTGATGTTGTAAAAAGAGATGAAGAAACGATTAACACTAAAATTGCAACAGGCATGGTAGAGGTTACCGCACAATCTTTAACAGTACTTGGTAAGTGCCGCAATGTTCTTCCTTTTGAAGTGCCAAGCTCAACAGATACTAAAGAAGATATCCGTTTAAAATATCGTTTTTTAGATCTTCGTAATAAAAAGGTTCACAATAATATTTTAATGAGAAGTCAGGTTATTTCATTTTTAAGAAGTAAAATGACAGAAATGGGCTTTAACGAAATTAACACACCTATTCTTTCGGCAAGCTCACCTGAAGGTGCAAGAGATTATCTTATTCCAAGCAGAAAGCATAAGGGTAAGTTTTATGCTTTGCCGCAGGCACCGCAAATTTTTAAACAGCTTTTAATGGTTTCGGGTTTTGATAAATATTTCCAAATTGCACCTTGCTTTAGAGATGAGGACGCAAGAGCAGACCGTTCACCGGGCGAATTTTATCAGTTGGATTTTGAGATGGCTTTTGCTACACAAGAGGATGTTTTTGCAGTAGCAGAAGAGGTATTGTACAGCGTGTTTACAAAATTTTCCGACAAAGAGGTTTCGAAGCCTCCGTTTGCAAGAATACCTTATGCAGAGTCAATGCTAAAATATGGTACAGACAAGCCTGATCTTAGAAATCCGCTTATTATACAGGATATAAGCAACATGTTTGAAGAAACTGACTTTGCTCCGTTTAGAAAGAAAACCGTTCGTTCAATAAATGTTCCAAATGCTTCTGCACAATCTAAAAAATGGTTTAAAAATATGGAGGAGTTTGCCCTTTCAATAGGTATGAAGGGTTTGGGTTATGTAAAGGTAAGAGAAGATTTAACCTTTGACGGTCCTATTGACAAGTTCTTAAAAGAGGGTGACCGTGAAAAACTTATTGAAATTAACGGTTCAAAAGCAGGCGATGTAATTTACTTTATTGCTGACAGTAAAGAAGATGCACCAAAGCTTGCAGGACAAATAAGAACTGAGGTTGCAAAAAGACTTAACCTTATTGATACTAGCAGGTTTGAAATGTGCTTTATTGTTGACTTCCCAATGTTTGAGCATGACGAGGACACTGGTGCAGTAATATTTACACACAATCCGTTCTCAATGCCACAGGGAGGTATGCAAGCGTTAAAAGAAAAAGATCCTACAGAGGTTCTTGCTTACCAGTATGACATTGTTTGCAACGGTGTTGAACTTTCTTCAGGTGCTGTTCGTAATCATGACATGGATATTATGATTGAGGCATTTAAAATTGCAGGTTATACAGAAGATGACCTTAAAGAAAAATTTACATCACTTTACAATGCATTCCAGTATGGTGCACCACCACATGCAGGTATGGCACCGGGGGTTGACCGTATGTTGATGTTGTTGGCAGAAGAGGAAAATATTCGTGAGGTTATAGCATTCCCGATGAATAGTAATGCACAGGACGTTCTAATGGGTGCACCTAACGAGGTTTCTGAACAGCAGTTAAGAGAGGTTCACATTAAATTAAGATAACCGAGGGAGGTAACAAAAGTGGTATCCCATGAAGATGTAATACAAATTGCTCGTCTTGCAAAGCTTTCTGTAAAAGAAGACGAATTGGACGCAATGACAAAAGAAATGCAAAGTATTGTTGACTTTGCAGACGCTATAAATAACGCACCTACCGACGGGGAAGAGTTTGACAATATTAACAATTTGTCAAATGCATTCAGAGAAGATGTAGTAACAGCGTCATATCCTACAGAAAAAATATTAGAAAATGCAGGCGACAAGGCTGATGACTGCTTTTTGGTAAAAAAGCGTTGTCTTTAAAAGCAGTGTGTGTTTGCAGTACCTGTGCCTATAAATTATGCAGGCAATATACGGAAATAGAAGGGATTGATACCGATGGCAGAGGTTAAAAGCAAAATTAGGGCTATTAACGAAATGCTTACAAGTAAAGAAATTTCTTGTACAGAGCTTACACAGCAATATTTAAATGCCATTAACAATACCAATGGTGATTTAAATGCATATGTAAATGTTACAGCTGAAACTGCACTCAAGGGTGCTAAAGCTGTTGACGATAAAATTGCAAAGGGAGAGGATATTTCTCTTCTTGCGGGTGTACCAATGACATTAAAGGATAATATTTCGACTAATGGCATTGAAACCACCTGCTGTTCAAAAATTTTGCAAGGTTATAAACCAATTTATGATGCTACAGTTTGGAATATTTTGCAGAATGAAAATGCTGTACTACTTGGAAAAACGAATATGGACGAATTCGCTATGGGTTCTTCCTGCGAAACATCGGTGTTTGGCGGTGCTAAAAACCCTCATAATATTAACCATGTTGCAGGTGGCTCATCAGGCGGTGTTGCTTCGGCTGTTGGCGGAAACATTGCAGTTTACGGTTTAGGTTCAGACACTGGCGGTTCAATAAGACAGCCTGCCAGCTTTTGCGGCATTGTAGGTTTAAAGCCTACATACGGAAGCGTTTCAAGATATGGCTTAATTGCATATGCCTCAAGCCTTGACCAAATAGGTCCTATAACCACAACAGTTGAGGATACTGCTATTGTATATGATAATATTTCAAAGTATGACCCTATGGATTCAACCTCACAGGGAAGTAAGGGAGTAAGCACTTGCGATACCCTTAAGAAGGATATTAAGGGTATGAAAATTGGTGTTGCTAAAGAATATCTTGAGGGTATTCGTGATGATGTAAAAGAAGCTGTATTAAATGCCTGTAAGGTTTACGAAAGCTTGGGTGCAGAAATTGTTTACTTTGACCTTCCTGCTTTGAAATACGCTTTGCCTGTTTATTATATTTTAGCTTGTGCCGAGGCTTCTTCTAATTTAGGCAGATACGATGGCATAAGATACGGCTACAAAACTCCAAGCTATAATGATGTAAACGATATGATTTGCAAAACAAGAAGTGAGGGCTTTGGCAGCGAGGTTAAAAGAAGAATTATGCTGGGTACTTATGTGCTTAGTGCAGGCTATTATGATGCTTATTATAAAAAGGCACAAAATTTGCGAGGAACAATAGTTAAAAATTTTAAAAATGCTTTTGAAAAGATAGATATAATTTTAGCTCCTACCGTACCAATGACAGCCTTTGAGGTTGGTAAAGCTGTAAGCGACCCTATTGAAACTTATCTTACAGATATTTGTACTGTTCCAATAAATATTGCAGGCTTGCCTGCAGTGTCTGTACCGTGTGGGTTTAATTCTAATGGTATGCCTATAGGTATGCAGCTAATTGGCAATACCTTTGATGAGGCATCTATATTGAATGCTGCTTGGCATTATGAAAATGCCACACATTCAACGATGTTTAAAAGTGCAGAAATGGGGGTTAAGCTATGAAATACGAGCTTGTTGCAGGACTTGAAACTCATGTTGAGTTAAGTACAAAAACTAAAATTTTCTGTGGCTGTACTACAGAATTTGGCGGCAGTCCTAATACGCATTGCTGTCCAATATGCATTGGCTTGCCTGGTACATTGCCTAAACTTAATAATGAGGTTGTTAGGTATGCCATAAGGGCCGGCTTGGCAACCAACTGTGAAATTTCAAGAATTTCAAAAATGGACAGAAAGAATTATTGCTATCCTGACTTGTCAAAGGCTTACCAAATTTCGCAGTATGACAAGCCTCTTTGTAAAAATGGATATATTGAGCTTAGCAACGGCAGAAAAATAAGACTGAACCGTATTCATATAGAAGAAGACGCCGGTAAGCTTATTCACCAAAAGGGTGACACATATGTTGACTATAACCGCGGCGGTGTTCCTCTTATTGAAATTGTTACTGAGCCTGATTTTCGCTCAGTTGACGAGGTTAAGGAATATGTTGAAAAATTGCAGCTTATAATGAGATATGTAGGTGTGTCTGATTGTAAAATGCAAGAAGGTTCAATGAGGTGTGATGTTAATATTTCTGTACGTCCTCAGGGTCAAGAAGCATTTGGCACAAGAACTGAAATTAAAAATATGAACTCAATTGCTTTTATGGCTAAGGCTATTGAGTATGAACAGGAAAGACAAATTGATCTTATTGAAAGCGGCGGACAGGTACAGCAGGAAACTTTGCGTTATGACGATGTCACCAACACAACTTCAAGTATGAGGGGCAAAGAAGATGCAAACGACTACCGTTATTTTCGTGACCCTGACCTTGTTACAATAAATGTAACGGATCAAGAGGTTGAAGAGCTTGAAAAGACTATTCCTGAACTTCCTGACGAAAAGTTGAAAAGATATATTGATGAATTGGGTATTCCTGCAGCTGATGCACAACTGCTTGTAAAGTATAAAAAAGTTGCCGAGTATTTTGAACAGGCAAGCAAGGATACAGTTAATCCGCGAACAGCGGCTAATTTTATTATAGGTCAAATTTTTAGAACTATTGAAAATGAATCTGCTAAAGAAGAGTTTAATATTTTAGTATCTGCTGAAAGCTTAAGAGAACTTATTAAATTACTGGATGATAAAAAAATAAAAATGAATCTTGCAAAATCAACTCTTGACAAAATGCTGAAAACTGGTAAAATGGTAAGTGAGATTATTTCGGAAAATGATATGGGTGGTCTTGATGAAGAAGCTACAAGAAAGCTGTGTCAAGAGGCGGTAGAAGCTAATCCTAATGCTGTTGCGGATTATAAAAACGGCAAGGAAAAGGCTATTAAAGCGGTTGTAGGTTATGTAATGAAAAACAGCAGAGGCAAGGCTGATGCTATGGCGGCAGAAAATATTATTAAGGAAATAATTAAGTAATTATTTCCTAGTAATATTTTACATAATTTATATACTATATAATTTAAGAAAAGAAAGAGGTATGAACATGAACAACAATCAAACTCCAAACAATCAAACAAATAATGGCTTTGCTGACAATGCCAAGAATTTTGTAAACAATGTTGTTGACGAAACAACACAAATGGATCCACAAGATATTGAAAACAACAAAGTTATCAGCCTTTTCTCATATATTGGAATTTTGTTTTTAATTCCATTGTTGGCTGCTAAAGACTCAAGGTATGCACGTTTCCATGCTAATCAAGGTATAATTCTGTTTATATTTGCAATCATTGTAAATATTGTAATTGCAATTTTAGGACTTATTCCGATTGTTGGTCTAATTATTGGTTGGGTTTTGTCTATTGCTGAGCTTGTATTGGTTATTATTGGAATTGTAAATGCTGTAACCGGTAAGGCTAAGGAACTTCCTCTAATTGGCAAAATTAAGATTTTAAAATAATTTATTAAAAAAAGATTACATAACACATTTATTATGGAGGAGAAAGCCTTTATTGGCTTTCTCTTTTTATATTTAAAATGGCAAAAGTACGCACACTTTATATGATAGAAGTTACTTAAAATTAGTTGTGGATTAATACTAACTATTATTTAATAGAAATTTGATATTATAAATAATGAGAACAAAAAGTTTGTAATACAAGAAAGTATTATTTCTTTTCTTGACATTATACTGTTTATGTGATATACTCCATATGAATGTATGATAGTTTTTCTTATATATATTTATATAGAGATTGTCATGTTTTTTATTTTTTGAAGGGGGTAATGAATGTTATGAATAATAATCAAAATAACCAATACCAGCAGCCAAATGGTCAGCAAAACTTTAACCAATATCAGCAGCCAAATGGTCAGCAAAACTTTAACCAGTATCAGCAGCCAAATGGTCAGCAAAACTTTAACCAGTATCAACAGCCAAATGGTCAGCAAAACTTTAACCAGTATCAGCAGCCAAATGGTCAGCAAAATTATAATCAATATCAACAGGGCGGTGGTGCACAAGGTTTTGTAGATAAGGTAAAGGATTTTATCATTAATACACCTGTTGCAAAAGATGCCATTAGTCCACAGGATATTGCTGATAATAAAACAATGTGTATTTTTGCTTACATAGGAATTTTATTTTTAATTCCGTTGTTGGCTTGCAAAAATTCAAGATATGCCAGATTTCATGCTAATCAGGGATTAATTTTTTTCTTATTTGCTATTGTACTTGGCATTGCAGATGGTATATTGTCAATTATTTTTAGCTTTATTCCAATTTTAGGTGTTATTTTAAACATTCTTCTAGGGTTGGTGTGCTATGTATTACCATTGGGATATATGATTTTAGGTATTTACAATGCTGTAAAGGGTAGAGCAAATGAATTACCAATTATTGGTAAAATCAGAATTATTAAGACTGTTGTGCCTGAAGCAGTTAACTATAATGTACCTAATAACAATTTTAATAACGATGTAAATAATAATGGTGTTAATAATTTTAATAGTAATGGTTACAATTCTGGTAATCCTAATAATTTTAACACAAATAATTACAGTACAGGCAATGTGAATACTACAGCTAATAATAATACATCAAATAATGTTGGCAATAACAATAATATTAACCAGTAATTTATATTTATAAATATAAACTTAGAGGATACCAAGCGTGGTATCCTCTTTTTGTATTATACATACTTTTGTGCTGTAAATATTTATTATTTTATAATAAGTGGTATAAAATAATAAGATATTTTAGCTGTTATCTAAAAAAAATGTATAAAAAATCATGATATATGTTATATATTACATAAGTTTGTTATATTGATTTTATTATTATTGGTGTGTTATAATTAATAATAATAATAGATGTTATGACAAATTTTGGAGGGTAAGTATATGGCGCTTAAGTTAATGTATATAACCAATAAACCTGAAGTTGCCGAAATTATTGATGAATATGGAGTTGACAGAATATTTCTTGATTTAGAAATTATAGGTAAAGAAGAGCGTCAAGGTCATTTAGATACAGTTATTTCAAAACATTCAATAAATGACGTAGCAAAATTGAGAAAGGTTATTAAAAAAGGAGAGCTTTTAGTTAGATGTAATCCTGTAAATGATGGTACTCAACATGAAATTGACAAAATTGTTCATGACGGTGCGGACATTATAATGTTGCCATACTTTAAAACGGTTAAGGAAGTTGAAGTTTTTTTAAAGTGTGTTAATGGCAGAGTAAAAACTATGCTTTTGTTTGAAACACCACAGGCAGTTGAGATAGTTGATTATATTTTATCATTAGATGGTATAGACGAAGTACATATAGGCTTGAATGATCTTCATATTGGTTATGGTTTAGATTTTATGTTTGAATTACTAACTAACGGTGTTGTTGAAAGGCTATGCAGTTCTTTTGCAAAAAAAGGAATACCTTATGGTATAGGTGGTATTGCTGCATTAGGTAAAGGAACTTTAAATGCAGAATATATTATTGCTGAACATTACAGGTTGGGATCATCCGGAGCAATACTTTCACGCAGTTTTTCTAATCTTAACCATTATGACAATATCGAAGATTTTAAGTTAAGATTTCTGGCAGGTCTTACTGAAATTAGAAATTATGAAAATATTTTGTCTGCTAAAGATGAAGCATTTTTTACGAGTAACAGAGAAACAATGTCATTAATAATTAACAATATTGTTAATGAGATAAAAAGTAAAAGGATTATGTAATGTGAAATCTAAGATGTAGTTTATATGTTATTATAATTTTGATAAATATCCATGATTTTATGGACGGATAAGGAATTTTAAGAATGAATTTATTATTGACAGGTGCTTTCAGATACACTGATGATCAAATAAAAAGTTTAAAATCACTTGGATTTAACATAACCTATGTACAGAATGAAAGAGAACCTATAAACATTGACTGTACAATCTTTGACGCAGTTGTGTGTAACAGTTTGTTTTTGTATAATCACATAAATAATTTTAATAATTTAAAATTTATACAAGCTACAAGTGCTGGTTTAGATAGGCTTCCTCTAAATTATATAACTCGAAAGAGTATTATATTAAAAAATGCTAAGGGTGTTTACAGTGTCCCAATGGCAGAATGGTGTATGACTAAAATACTTGATATTTATAAGAATACCAAGTTTTTTTTTGACAAACAAAATGAATGTGCATGGGAGAAAAATAGAGAATTATTAGAACTTAATGGAAGTTGTGCGGCAATTATAGGAGCTGGAGATATAGGAACACAGGTGGCAAAAAGACTAAAAGCATTTGATGTCAGTGTAGCTGCTGTTGACCTTGTAAAGCCTTTATCACATTATTATGATGCATATTATCATATTGATAATATTGAAGATATAATAAAAAAAAGTGATATTGTTATAATTACGTTGCCGCTTACTGAATTAACTAAAAATTTATTTGATAGAGAATTGTTATTTAGTATGAAGCCTAACAGCATAATTATAAATATGTCCAGAGGTGGTATAATTGATGAAAAATGCTTAGTGCAGTGCTTAAAGACGAAAAAAATTAAAGCTGCTGCGTTAGATGTTTTTGAAAATGAGCCTCTTGATAGTCAAAGTGAATTATGGAATATAGATAATCTGTATATTTCACCACATAACTCCTTTGTATCACCTAAAAACATAGAGAGATTGTTCAGTGTGATTTATAATAATTTAAAAGAGTTTATTAATATGAGAGGACAGATCATATGAGTAATCCAATAAGAATTCTACATGTTGTTACAGACATGAGAATGGGCGGCTTGGAAACACTAATTATGAATTATTACAGAAATATAGATCGAGAAAAAGTTCAATTTGACTTTTTAGTTCACAGAAAAGAAAAGGCTGTCTATGATGATGAAATAATATCATTAGGAGGTAAAATATTTACTTTACCAAGATTAAATCCTTTTAGCTTTGACTACCACAAAAAGCTAAATAATTTTTTTAAAGATCATCCTGAATATAAGATAGTACATGTTCATCAAGATTGTTTAAGTTCGATTGCATTAAAATCGGCAAAAAGAAATAATGTTCCGGTTCGTATAGGGCATAGTCATAGTTCTAATCAAGACAGAAATTTTAAATATATTATAAAAAAATACTATATGAGAAGTATTCCAAAGTATGCTACAGAGCTGTTTGCTTGCAGTAAAATGGCAGGTGACTGGATGTTTAGAGGAAGTACATATAAAATATTAAGTAATGCAGTTGATGCTGAAAAATTTGTTTTTGATGAGAATGTAAGGAATAAATTAAAGAAAGATTTAATGCTTGCAGATGATGAATTGGTGATAGGTCATGTAGGAAGATTTAATTGGGTAAAAAATCATGATTACCTTATTGATATTTTTGCTGAAATTTTAAAAATGACCAATAATAAAGCTAAACTTATATTGGTGGGTAAAGGTGACCTTGAGGAAGCTGTTAGAAATAAAGCAGAAAGATTAGGAATAGAAGATTATGTTATTTTTATGGGCAATAGAAGTGATATATATAATATTATGCAGGTTATGGATGCTTTTGTAATGCCCTCTCATTACGAAGGATTGCCTGTAACATTGGTGGAAGCACAAGCGTCCGGCTTAAAATGTGTAATTTCTGACAAAGTTCCGGAGCAATCTATTTTTATTAAAGAATTAGGAAAAATAGTTCAGTTGGACAGTGATGCACATACATGGGCAGAGAGTATAATTGATTTTGCAGACAATTATGAAAGAAAGAATACTTACAAGCAAATTTGTGAGGCGGGTTTTGATATTAAATCAAATGCTCAATGGTTAGAGAATTATTATTTAGAAAAACATTATAATAATTTATATATAGGAGATTAAAATGGTTACATTAACAGTATTTACGCCTACCTATAACAGGTCAGGTCTGTTAAAAAGATTATATGTTTCGTTAAAACAACAAACAAGCAATGATTTTATGTGGATAATTGTTGATGATGGTTCTACTGATGATACTCGCAATATTGTGGAAGGTTGGATTAAAGAGAGTAACAGTTTTGAAATAAAGTATATATATAAAGAAAATGGAGGTTTACATACCGGTTATAATACCGCAATTGCTAATGCTACAACAGAATTGATGGTGCCTATTGATTCTGATGATTATATGCCGGAGGACTCGGTAGAGAAAATTGTAAAATTTTGGAAGGAAAACGGCAGTGACGATTATGCAGGTATTATAGGATTAGATTATGACACTAACGGTAATCTTATAGGTGGTGAGATACCAAATGTAAAAACGATAAATCCTGTTGATTTAACAATTAACACTTATAATATAAAACAAGGTGACAGAAAGTATGTAGTTCGTACGGATTTATTTAAAAAATATGCACCAATGAAGGTATATGAGGGTGAAAAATGTTTTAATCCTCACTTTATGCAACTGCAAATTGGCATGGAAAAGCCTTTTTTATACTATCCTGAAAAATTGTGTATAGTAGATTATCAAAATGATGGTATGTCAACATATATTTATAAGCAGTATTATTCCAGTCCTAACAGCTTTGCAGATACACGATTACTTTATCTGTCTTTTCCAAAATCACCTTTTAAATTTGTTATCAAACAATGTATCCATTATGTTTCAAGTTGTATTTTGGCACACAGGAAGATATTTATAAAAAATTTGAATCATAAAATGTTGATATTTTGTTGCTTGCCTTTAGGTTGGGGATTAAGTATCTTGATAAAAAATAAAAATAAAACCGGGTGAGAAAATGATTGTTTATTGGTCTATATTTATATATACAACATTGGTTTCATATTTCTGTGTTTTTGTGAATAGAAACCGAAGTTATGCCGGTATTAATTCCAATGAAGAAATGTATTCTAGGGTAGGAATTATTGGTGCACTTGTATCGTTAGCTTTACTTATTTATTTTGCCGGAATGAGAACATATATAGCTGATACGTCGTCATATATTTCATCTTTTACAAAAGAAGCAAGAACGCTTTCAGATATTCCGGGTATGTTTTTTTCGGATGAAAAGGGAATTCTTTTTAGTGTATTTAAAGTTTTTTTTAAGAACTGCATATCTTCTAATTTTCAGTATTGGCTTATGTTCATTGCAATATTTCAAGGTTTTGCCATAGCACATTTTTATAGTAAGTATTCCACCGATTTTAATTTTTCCTGCTATCTTTTTATTGCAAGCGGTTCTTTTGTATGGATGATAAATGGCATGCGACAGTTTATTGCTGTGTGTATTATTTTGTTAGCAATGAAATTTTTGTTCAACAGAAAAATAGTGCCATTTTTTATTTTTGTTTTTATTGCAATGTTATTCCATTCAACAGCTATAATGTGGTTTGTATTTTACTTTGTTGTACATGGTAAACCATTTAATAAAAAAGTAATTATTTCAATTTGTGTTGCCATAGTTTGCGTAGTATTTGTAGATCAATTTACAGATTTATTGGAATTTGGTTTAAAAGAAACAAATTATAGTGAAGCAACAAAGCAGTTTAGTGAAGATGATGGAGTAAACCCGGTAACCACTTTACTTTATGCGATACCTGTTATTATTGCTTTTTGGAAGCGAAAAGTAATTATGTCAATGGATCCGCCAAGATATATTCAGGTATTAATAAATATGTCGTGTATAACTGTTGCTATAAGCTTGGTTGGTAATTTTACCAGTGGTATTTTAATAGGACGATTGCCAATATATTTTTCTCTTGCTAATTTTGTGCTGCTTCCTTGGTTGATAAAATACTGTTTCTTAGATAAAGATAAAATCTTTGTAAAAGCATGTTGTTATATTGGTTACTTCTGTTACTTTTTATATTATATGTATATTGCCAATAACGGAATGAGGTATATGTCCACGTTTATTTCAGTATAGTTAAGGAAATAAAATGTTTCTATTGAACAGATTCAATGAAAATATATAACACTCCCCCCTCTAAAGTAGAATGATTTCTATTTTAGAGGGGGGAAGTTATATCACGATTTTTTATGGTATATTACTGAAAATATAATTATAATTAAACTAAAATAATAAAAGTTGAATATTAAAAAATAATTGGGTATTTTTCTAGCATAAAGGTAATTCTAAGTTATAAAATTCAAGCTCTATAAATATTGTCATATAATGTCGAATATATTGCAAAAATCATCATAAAATGCTATTATATTTTATAATATTTTTATAAATCTGATTTTATTAAGAGGTGAATTAATAGTGAATATACGTAAAGATAAACGCAGTCGCATAAAAATAATAATTTCATTAATTGGTATTATTACAATAATTATTGTTGTATCTTTTTACTTTATAAATGTTAATAGCAACTATGTAACGCTGCAAAATGAAAAATATATTCAAGATTGCACAATTCAAACAGCAGATAGAGTTAATGATATTTTAGAATATTCACTTAACAATATTAAATCTATATCAGCCGTATATTCACTAAAAATGACAGGAAATAAAGTAAACTACAAAGATTTTAGTAAATTAAAAAGCACTTCAAGCTTTGATTATCTTGAATTTGCTGATAAAAACGGTATATGTCTAACTTCTTCGGGAAAGAAATTTAATATTTCTTCCCAAAATTACTTTCTGAATGGTATGAAAGGAAAGTCAGGTATTGATGTAGTTTTTAATTCTAAAGTGATTAATGAAACGCTTATAGTTTTCTATACTCCACTAGAGTATAAAGAGAAAATTATTGGAGTTGTTTTAGGTTACATAAAAACGGATTGTATTAATAAGGCACTTGAAAATACATTGTTAAATGAAAACTCTGAAAGCTTTTTATGTACGAAAAACGGAGACATAATTTATGCTGCAACACAGCTTGAAGCATCTGAAAATGCCGATAATATTTTTGAAAATACCGGATATATTGGCTCCAATGTTGCACCGGAAATATACAGGGCTTTTAAAAATGGTACTTCCATGAGTTTTACCTTTAACGGTACAGGAACTAAATCAATAGGTTACATTACCAGTGTGGACAATAGCAGTTGGATACTGGCACAGACTGTTTCATCTGACATTATTTCAAATATATTATATAATTCTGACTTAAAGTTTATGGTGTTCGACATTGGTCTTATTATTATATTTTTGGTTTACGTTATTACTGTGTTAATACAAACAAATAACCAAAAGAAAAAACTGCAAAATAAAAATAATGAAATGTCTTATGTTATTGATGGTGTAACACAATTGTTTGATAGTTTTGTTTTGGTAGATTTTCAAACCTGTACCTACCAATATTTGGTAGATGATGAATCACAGTTTCATAAAATTCCCGCAAAAGGTGATTATAATCAACTGGCTGATTTCTTAACTTCTATGATTATAGATAATGAAGAAAAAGAGCATATTCGTTATTCTCTGAACAAAGAGCAAGTCTGCAAAGATATTAATGAAAAAAATAAAAATATTCGTTATGAATATCGCATTATGCATAATTCACCACAATGGGAATATTTGAATCTTATATGCATTGAAGAAAAGGAAGACGTACCTGTTAAATTTCTTTACACTAGACAAAATGTTACAGCAGTTAAAGAAGAACAGCAACGTAATCATTTAGCTTTAAAAGAAGCTTTTAAAGCTGCTGAAGTTGCCAGCAAAGCTAAAAGTGAGTTTCTGTCAAGAATGTCACATGATATGCGTACACCTATGAACGGAATTATGGGCATGACCACAATTGCATTAATGCATGTTGATAATCCGCAGCGTATAACCGATTGTCTTGATAAAATATCAATATCAAGCAGTCATTTATTAAAGCTTATAAACGAAGTACTTGATATGAGCAAAATAGAAAGCGGAAAAGAAAGTTTAAATGAAGATGAATTTAATATTCGAGAAACTTCTCAAAACGTTATTGATATGATTAAGCCACAGTCAGTTGCAAAAGATATTACAATTACTCTTAATACTTCCGGTATTGTGCATCAACAGGTTGTTGGTGACAGCAAACGTTTGCACCAGATATTTATTAACATAGCAGGTAATGCTATTAAGTTTACACCATCTGGCGGACACATATCAATTACACTTAGCGAGTCGGTATTAAACGATACTGATAGATCATATTACAAATTTGTTTGTGAGGACAATGGAATTGGTATGACAAAAGAAACAATTGAGCGAATTTTCGAGCCCTTTTACCGTGGCAATAATTCATTAATAGAACATATTGAAGGTACTGGACTTGGTATGCCTATTGTTAAAAATTTAGTACACATGATGCATGGTAACATAAAAATTGAAAGTACTTACCGCAAAGGCTCAAAATTTACTGTTACATTTTATCTTAAAACTATGGACAATAATGCTTATATAGCAGATGGCGATGCTCAGAATAGAGATATTTTCAGTCAATGTGAAAAGGTTGTAATTAATAAACTGCGTTCAAAAGTTTATCATGGTAAGCATATACTTCTTGTAGAGGATAATGAGTTAAATATGCAAATAATTGAAGAACTTATTCAAGAAATGGGTGTACTTGTTGAAAAAGCCTACAATGGCAAAGAGGCAGTTGAAAAATTAATGAATGCACCTAAATATTATTATTCACTGGTATTTATGGATGTTAATATGCCTATTATGAATGGTTATGAGGCAACACAAACTATTAGAAAATTGGACAGGAAGGATTTACGAAAAATTCCAATTATTGCACTAACCGCTGACGCTTTTGAGGGTGATTGTGAACATGCTCTTCAGGCAGGCATGAATCAACATATCACTAAGCCTATTGATATTAATAAGCTGATAACCGTATTTGAAAACTGGATTGAATAAATTAACACAATATAAAAATCAGACATTGAATATGGTTTCAATGTCTGATTTTTTTTAGACAAAAGTCTTTGTTTATTATTAATTATACTTTATTCAAGCTCAAATGCACCTGTATATAGTTGATAATACTTGCCGTGCTTAGCAATAAGCTGTTGGTGGGTACCTCGTTCAATAATTCTGCCATGTTCAAGCACCATAATAACATCGCTGTTTTTAACTGTTGAAAGTCTGTGGGCAATTACAAATACGGTTCTGCCTTTCATTAGACTGTCCATACCGTTCTGCACTATTGCCTCTGTTCTTGTATCAATAGAAGATGTTGCCTCATCAAGTATCATAACAGGCGGGTCTGCAACTGCAGCACGTGCAATAGAGATTAACTGTTTTTGTCCTTGCGACAGTCTGCCACCATCACCTGAAATCATGGTGTTATATCCGTCAGGAAGCATTCTTATAAAGTCATCTGCATTCGCAAGTTTAGCAGCTGCAATAACCTCTTCGTCTGTAGCGTCCAGCTTACCATATCTTATATTCTCCATAATTGTACCGGTAAATAGGTTAACGTCCTGCAATACAATACCTAAAGAGTGACGTAAATCTACCTTATTAATTTTATTAATATTAATTCCGTCATAACGAATTTTACCGTCATCAATATCATAAAAACGGTTAATCAAATTGGTTATAGTTGTTTTACCTGCACCTGTTGAGCCAACAAAAGCAATTTTTTGACCAGGCTTTGCATAAAGGTCAATATCATGAAGCACAATTTTATCAGCTACATAGCCAAAGTCAACGTTATCTAGTACAACTTCGCCTTTCATTGGTGTATATGTTATGGTACCGTCACCGTGAGGGTGTTTCCATGCCCAAGTACCGGTACGCTCTTTACATTCTACAATTTTGTCACTGACCATTTTAGCACGAACAAGTGTTACATAGCCATCGTTAACCTCGGGTTTTTCGTCCATAAGGTCAAAGATACGCTGTGCACCTGCCATAGCCATAATAACCATATTTATTTGCTGTGAAACCTGACTTATCGGCTGCATAAAACCTCGGCTTAAATTTAAGAAAGATGCAATTGCACCTAAGGTTATGCTGCCTGTAGCAACAGACGCAATACCTCCTACAATAGCTATAACAACATATAATAAATAGCCAAGGTTACCCATCATAGGCATAAGTGAATTTGCAAAAGCGTTTGCCTTAAAAGCGTTATTGGCAAGCTCTTCGTTCTTTTTGTCGAACTCTTCTTTTGTTTTTTCTTCGTGACAGAAAACCTTAACAACCTTTTGACCATTAATTAGTTCTTCAATATATCCGTTTACATCACCCAGTGACTCTTGCTGTGCTATAAAGTAACGGCCGCTTTTTCCTGTTACCAATTTTACTGCAAAAAGCATAAGCACTAAAAATATAAGAACTACCAGTGTTAACAGCCAGCTGGTAACAATCATAGTAACTAGAATAGAAACCAGTGTAATAATTGAAGAAAACATTTGCGGCAAGCTTTGTGATAGCATTTGTCTTAAGGTGTCGGTGTCATTAGTATAGTGAGACATAATATCGCCATTTGTGTTTGAATCAAAGTATCTGATAGGTAGTCTTTGCATTTTTTCAAACATTTCATCACGAATTTCTTTCAGAACCTTTTGACTCATTACAGCCATTAGACGGTTGTATAAATATCCGCTTACAATACCCACAATAAATATGCATGCCATAACCAATATAAGTCTTGCCATACCGGTAAACACAGGGTTTGAAGAACCTAATATAGGAACAATATAATTATCAATTAATATTTGTAGAAATACCGATGCCGCAACATTTGTAAGTGAGCTGAGTATAATACAAATTCCGACTACAAAAAGTGTAATTTTGTGTTTCAACAAATAACTAAGCAGTCTTTTAACTGTAGTGCCGTTCATTTTTTGACCGGGTATTCTTACACCTTTGGGTATTTTATTATGGGGCATTTTTGCAGTTGTTTGTGAATTTGCCATTATACTTCAGCTCCTTTCATTTGAGAAGTATAAACTTCACTATAGATTTTATTAGACTTAACAAGCTCTTCATGAGTACCTATTGCATTTATATGACCGTTATCCATTACAATAATCTTATCTGCATCTTGTACGGACGAAACACGCTGTGCAATAATAATTTTTGTTGTATCAGGTATTTCTTCAAGAAAAGCCTGCCTTATTAATGAGTCAGTTTTAGTATCAACTGCACTTGTAGAGTCGTCAAGGATAAGTACCTTTGGCTTTTTAAGTAAAGCTCTGGCAATACATAGTCTTTGTTTTTGACCGCCCGAAACATTACTTCCGCCTTGTTCAATGTAAGTATCATATTTGTCAGGAAAAGATTCAACAAATTCATCTGCTTGTGCCAGCTTGCAGGCATGTTTCAACTCTTCATCGGTTGCGTTTTCGTTACCCCAACGCAAATTTTCCTTAATTGTGCCTGAAAATAGTACATTCTTTTGTAATACAACTGCAACTGAATTACGAAGTACGGTCAGGTCGTATTTTCTTACATCAACATCTCCTACTTTTACTGTACCTGTATTGACATCGTAAAGTCTTGAAATAAGTTGAATTAAGCTTGATTTTGACGAACCGGTTCCGCCAATAATACCAATTGTTTCGCCGGACTTAATTTCTAAATTAATATCTTTAAGACAATAATTATTATTGTCTTGTTTGTAACTGAAGTTAACATTTTCAAAACTAATGTCACCATTGCGTACACTGATAACAGGATTTTCCGGTGAAACAATATCGCTTTGCTCTTTAAGTATTTCAGTTGTACGTTCAATAGATGCCTTTGACATTGTAAGCATTACAATAACCATTGAAAGCATCATTAAACTCATAAGAATTTGCGTTGCATATGTTATTAAGCTCATTAGTTGCCCTGTAGTAAAACCAACCTGCGGGTCATTGCCCGACGCTATAATCATTCTTGCACCAAACCATGAAATTAAAATAATACTGCCATATAAGCAGAACATCATTATAGGCATTGTTGCTGACATAAGTTTTTCAGCCTTGGCAAAATCATTAAAAATTTTGCCTGAAATTCCTTTAAACTTTTTAATTTCATAGTCTTCTCTGACAAATGACTTTACAACTCTTATACCTCTTACATTTTCCTGTACAACATTATTCAGCTTGTCATAAGTTTTGAATACTTTTCGGAAAATAGGGTTTACTATTTTTATAAAAAGTCCCATTGCAATAGCAATAATTGGTACACAAGCAACATAAACCCATGCAAGCTGTGCATTTATGCTAAAGGATGCTATTATGGCAACAATAAACATAATTGGTGCACGCACCGCCATAACCAATAGCATTTGAAAAGCATTTTGAATATTGGTAACATCAGTAGTTAAACGCGTTACTATACTTGAAGACGAAAATTTGTCAATGTTAGAAAATGAAAATTTCTGAACATTATAGAACATATCTTTACGCAGATTTTTAGCAAAACCTGTTGAAGCTTTGGCAGATGTTACACCGCCTGCAACACCAAAAACCAGTGAAAGAACAGTTAGCCCTACAAGCATTAGTCCTATGCGCATAACATAGTTCATATCACCCTTGTCTATGCCGTAGTCAATAAGATCTGCCATATACAGTGGTATAAGTACTTCCATAACTACTTCTAAGATTTTAAGTATTGGTGTTACTATTGATACCCACTTATACTCTCTTACACTTTTAAGTAATGTAAACATATAATCCTCCTAATCCTTATTAATCTATAATAAATGCGGCTTATAATAATGTGTATTGGAAAAGAATAAATATGGAAAGAATTATTGTTATATTTTAAACTTTTCAGCTACACCATTAAACTCAAATAAAAACCAGTTGGTAGATAAATTATAATTTAGTGTACAAACTGTTGGCAACACATTTAAAAGTTTCGCTTTTGCCTTTTCAAAGGCAAATTGGGTCAAGGGCGAAAGCCCTTGTCAGGATTTTAAAGGGTGAAACCCTTTAATGCAACCGTCTTTATTAGAAATACCGTCAAAGACGGTATTTCAGGGATAAAAGATTTGTTAAGGGCGTTGCCCTTAAAACCCACAAGGGTTTCACCCTTGACCCATAAACTTTT